>JBCCRM010000044.1:0-29424 GCA_039513195.1 Pseudomonadota bacterium
CGCCGACGCCATGACAATCGTCGAGACCGCCAAGATGTCCGGCCTCAACCCGGAAGCCTACCTCGCCGACGTCCTCGCCCGCATTGCCGACCACATCAACCCAAGGCTCGACGAACTCCTGCCATGGAACTGGGCAGCAGACAAAATCAGAAGGTCAAGGCGGTGTATAACGGCCGATTACGACGGAGCGACAATCCGTTGCTGGAAATGGGCGGTGGCAAAAGGCTGCCGCATCATCGTTCGGTACTCTTCATGGCAGCGCGACCGTTTCGAAAAGTCGCCCAGTGTGCGACCGAGGCGCCCAATCGCAACCGGAGAGACGTCGTTGCAGATCAAGATGGCGCACCTGGGTCCGCACCAGCCCCTCGGCGGACGCCGATGCAGTCGAACCCGTGCAACCTCTGAAGTCAGACAATCATCGCGCCGCTGCCGACTGTCGGCCAGAGCAGGCAGAACCCAGTCCTAAAGCTCCAGTCTGCCTGGAAGCCGCGTTTTTCGGACTTTGCGCGGGCGCGCCCCGAGGCTTGTGGGCCTCCGGGAAGATCGACTGGGCGCCGGTTTTCGGTGGGTGGGCGGGGCCTCGGGGCGCGCACGTCACCGCCGGTGGATATGGGCCGACTGGATCAGCCCGAAGGCCAGCATCAAGACCAGCATCGCCGAGCCGCCATAGGAGACCAGCGGCAGCGGTACGCCCACCACCGGCACGAGGCCCATCACCATGGCCATATTCACCGCCCAAAAGAAGAAGAAGGCCGCCGTCAGCCCACCGATGAGAAGCGCGCTGTAGCGGTCTTTGTTTGCGGCCATTGCGGCAAAGCCGAAGACAAGGACCAGCACATAGAGACCCAGCAGCGACAGGGAGCCTACGACCCCGAACTCCTCGGCCAGGGTGGTGAAGATGAAATCCGTATGTTTCTCCGGCAAGAAGTTCAGCCTGCTCTGTGTGCCTTGCATAAAGCCACGCCCGGAGATGCCGCCCGACCCCATAGCGATCTTCGACTGCGTGATGTGGTAGCCAGCGCCGAGCGGATCCTTCTCCGGATCCAAGAAGGTGTCGATCCGGCGATACTGGTAATCCTTCAGGATCTGCCATTCGGTGCCTTTCGAGGCCAAGACGGCATAGATCGTTCCGACCCCCAGTGTCCCGGCGCCGACGAAGTACCAGACCGAGACGCCGGCCAGGAACATCACCACCGCGCCCCCGAGCCCAAGCATCAAAGCGGTGCCGAGATCCGGTTGCTTCAGCACCAGCACCATCGCCAGGGCGATCATCAGAAGCGGTGGGATCAGCCAGAGCGGCCGGCTCTCCCGCCCCTGATCGAGCCAAGCGTAGTACCGCGCCAGCGCCATCACCAGCGCGATCTTCATCAGCTCCGACGGCTGGAGCTGCAAGGGCCCGATCCGGATCCAACGCTGCGCACCCATGCCGGTTGTGCCAATGAATTCCACTGCCACCAACAGCGCCAGGGCCACCAGATAGCCGAGGACCGAGCAGCCCTTCCAAAATCGGATATGGATCAAGCCGACGATCAGCATCGCCAGAACGCCAACGCCAAACCGGGTCATCTGGCGCGAGGCCCAGGGATCGAAGCCCCCCGCGACGGAGTAGAGCATCACGAAACCGACGCTCGCGATCGCCGTGGTCAGGAGCACCAGCGCCCAATTCACCCGCAAGAGTTTGCCGGGGAGCGACCGCTTGACCGTCCGCTCCTCTCCCGGCAGAGCAAGGCTCATGTGCGCACCCGCCCGCCGCTGCCGGCAGGCCGCGGCGCCGGTTCGGTCGCAGGCGGCGGCGGCCGCTCAGGCCGCTGGCCCAAAGGATAGGCTTCTAGGGGCGGCTCGGGTCCGTAAAGCGCATACATCAGCAGATCGCGCGCAACGGGCGCCGCGGCCTTCGAGCCGCCGCCGCCATGCTCGACCACCACCGCAACCGCAAAGCGCGGCGCATCATAGGGCGCATAGCCCACGAAGAGCGCGTGATCGCGCCGGTTCCACGGCAGATCCTCGTTCCGGAAGACGCCGCGGGCGCGCTCCGCCGCAGTAATGTTGCGCACTTGGCTTGTGCCTGTCTTGCCGGCCATCAGATTGGCCTCGTCCGCGATGCGGCTGCGCCGCGCGGTTCCGCGGCCGGCATTCATCACATCGAACATGCCCTTGCGGACCACATCGAGGCTGCGCAGGCTGATATCGAGGAGCGGCGCCTCTTCCACTGGCATCGGGACGCCGTCCTGCGCCCGGACCAGGCGCGGGGTCACCGCCTTACCGGAGGCGAGCCGCGCGGTCATCACCGCCAATTGCAGCGGTGTCGCCAGCACAAAGCCCTGGCCGATGCCCGAATTCAGCGTGTCGCCCTGCTGCCAGCTCTCCTCCCGCGCTTGCTTCTTCCAGGCGCGGGTCGGCATCAGGCCGTCCTTGATCACCGGCATCGGCAGCTCATGGGGCATGCCGAGACCGAGCTTACGTGCCATCTCCGCGATGTTGTCGATGCCGACCTGGCGGGCCACATCGTAGAAGTAGACGTCGCAAGACTCCTCCAGCGACCTCGTCATGTTCACATGCCCATGGCCACCGCGCTTCCAGCAGTGGAAGCGGCGATTGCCGAGCTTGTAGGAGCCGTTGCAGAACACCGTCTCGCGCGGCGAGATCACGCCAAGCTCCATCGCCGCCAGCGCGACGACCATCTTAAAGGTCGAACCGGGCGGATACATTCCCGACGCCCATTTGTTGTGGAGCGGCCGGTGATCGTTGTTGAGGAGTTGGCCATAGTCCTTTTGGCTGATGCCGAGGACGAACAGGTTCGGATCAAAGGTCGGGTTCGACGCGAGCGCCAAAAGATCGCCGCTGTTCACATCCATGACCGCAACCGCGGCGCTCTCCTCGCCAAGCCGCTTGTGGGCATAGGCCTGCAGGCCGAGATCGATGGTCAGATGGAGGTCTTTGCCCTCCGCCCCCTCCACCCGGTCGAGTTCCCGGATCACCCGGCCGAGGGCATTCACCTCGATGCGCCTCGTGCCCGCGGTGCCGCGCAGATCCATCTCTACCGCCCGTTCGACGCCGCTCTTGCCGATCTGGAACTCCGGCACCTGAAGGATCGGGTCCGGCTCCTTCTGGGTGTCCAGATCCTTTTGCGTGACCCGCCCGACATAGCCGACCACATGCGCGGTCTCGGCCCCGTGGGGGTACCAACGGCTCAGGCCGACCTCCGGCTGGATGCCGGGCAGGGCAGGCGCGTTGACATTGATCGCGGCAAAGTCCTCCCAGGACAGATGCTCGCTGACCGAGACCGGGACGAAGGCGGATTTTGACGTGATCTCCTTTAGAACGCGGCGGCGCTGATGGTCGGGGATGTCGATGATCTGGCCGAGCTTGTCGAGCATCTCTTCCGGATCGCCAGCCTGCTCGCGGATCATGACGACCCGATAATTCTGCCGGTTGATCGCCAGCGGCACGCCGTTGCGGTCGAAGATCTCGGCCCGGGCCGGCGCGATCAGGCGGAGATTGATGCGGTTTTCCTCCGCCAAAAGGCGGTAGTGATCGGTCTCGATCACCTGGAGTTGCCGCATCCGCCAGGCGAGCCCTGCCGCCAGCAGGCCCTGGGCGCCCAGGATCACGGCGCCGCGGCGGGTGATGCTGGCGCCGACGGGACCGTCGCGGTCGGTCGGGCTCTTGCCTTTCGGCGCGCGTGCCATGGCCGGTCCGCCCCCCTCAGATCCGCTGCGCAAGGGCCGACCGCTCGGCCCCCGGGGCGCGGCTGCGCGCGGCGTCGCCATGTTCCCAGCCGAGGCGCACGACCCAGCGCAGGAGAAGCGCCACGATCGGGTGGATGAGCACGGTGTAGAACCACTGCCAGCCGAGATCGACAATGTAAGGCGGCTGCGCAAAGCTCATTAGAAGCACCAACCATTGCATCGCCAACATGCCCACGGCAACGCAGGCAATGGTGCCCCATTCGGTCGCGACGGGTTGGCGGGCCAGCGGCAGGGCGCGCAGGCGCAGGATCTCCGCGGCGAGGACCAGCGACACAGCGCCCAAACCCGGCGGCACATCGGTCATCAGATCGCGCACCAACCCAATCGCGAAGACCAATAGGGCAGGGGTCGCGGTCGGACGTCGCACGGCCCAATAGGCGACCACGCAAAACACCAGATCCGGCGAGGGCCGGGCGGACGCGGTGAGCCCTACCGGCGCTGCCTCCAGGGCGATGGCGAGCATCGCAAATCCCGCCAACAATGCCATTCGGGTCAGTCTTGTGAAATCGAGCCCAAGGGTCACAGTCGCCTCATTCGGCAAGCGGAGTTATGGCACCGAGGGGGCCGTTCGACAGGGTACCAGGCGCCGCTGGACGGGCCGGGACCACCAGGTCGCCAGGCCGGTCGATCCCGGTGTCCGGCCGGTAACGCAACAAGCGCACGAATTCGAGGCGGGCGTAATCCGCTGCCAGCACCGCGCGCCAGGTGCCGGCGGCGGTCATGATCACCCGCCCGACCGGTAAGTTAGGGGGAAACAAGCCGCCCGCACCAGAGGTGACGATCGGATCGCCGGGGCTGATCTGATCGACCGCCTCGATGAAATCGAGCACCGGGGCAGGGGTGCCGTCGCCTGCTAGGATCGCTCGCTGTCCGGAGGGCTGGATCGCCACCGGGATACGGCTCGAGAAATCGGTCAGCAGCAACATCCGTGCCGCATGCTCGCCGACCCCGACAATCCGACCCACCAGGCCGTTGCCATCGACACCGGCTGAGCCGTCGAGCACACCGTCCCGGACGCCGACATTGACCAGCACCGTCTGCCGAAACGGCCCACCAGAATCCGCGATGACATCGCCGGTGACAAAGGTGGTCCGCGGCGCCAGGCGCACATTGTTGAGCGCGCGCAGGCGGGCATTCTCCTCCTCCAGCCGCCTGGCGGTCTCTCGCCAGCTCTTCAGATGCTGGATCTCGCGGCGCAGGGTCTTGTTCTGCTCATAGACATCCATCAGCGCACGGCTGTCCTCGGTCATCGAGGCGAGGAAATCCACCGGCCGCGTAACCCAGGCCATAGATGGCAGGACACCGTCGGTGATGCGCATGCGCAGCTGCTCGACCCGGTGATTGTCGGCGCGCCATAAGACGAACAGGACGATCCCCGCGACAATCGCAAGGGCGGTGAGGATCCGGCTGACCCCTTTCGAGATCTTCTGGGCTTCCATCGGCGCCGGGCGCCTCACGGTCCTGTCCTCCTCAGACGCTGATCTTCAACACATGGCCCAAAACGTCGAGATGCTCCAACGCGCGGCCGACACCCAGGGCGACGCAGTGCAAGGGCTCCTCCGCGACCGAGATCGCGAGGCCCGTCTGCTCGCGCAGCGCCAGGTCCAACTCGCCAAGAAGCGCACCGCCCCCGGCCAACATCACGCCATTATCGACAATATCTGCGGCCAAATCTGGGGGCGTCGCCTCTAACGCGACCATAACGGCCTCGACAATCTGCTGAACCGGCTCCGCCAGGGCCTCGGCAATCTGCGCCTGGGTGATTTCCTGCTCCTTCGGCACACCGTTAAGGAGATCGCGGCCGCGAATCGTCATGGTTTCGCCGATCCCGTCCAGCGGCATTCGACTGGTGCCGATGGCCTTCTTGATCCGCTCCGCCGTCGATTCGCCGATCAGCATGTTATGCTGCCGGCGCAGATGGCTGATGATCGCCTCGTCCATCTTGTCGCCGCCGACCCGGACGGATCGAGCATAGACGATGTCCGACAGCGATAGGACCGCGACCTCGGTGGTGCCGCCGCCGATATCGACCACCATCGATCCGGTGGGCTCGGTGATCGGCAGGCCGGATCCAATGGCCGCTGCAATCGGCTCAGGGATCAGAAAGGCCTTGCGCGCACCGGCCGAGAGAACCGAGGTTTCGATCGCCCGCTCCTCGACCGCCGTGGCGCCGAAAGGCACACAGACCACAACCTGCGGTTTAGAAAACATGGTCTTCGGCTGCACTTTCTTAATGAAGTGCTTGATCATCGCCTCCGCCACGTCGAAATCGGCGATCACGCCGTCGCGCATGGGGCGGATAGCCTGGATCGAGCCGGGGGTACGGCCCAGCATCAGCTTGGCATCCTCCCCTACCGCCTTAACCTCTTTTTTGCCTGCCACCGTCTGGAAGGCGACCACCGAGGGTTCGTTGAGCACGATCCCCTTGCCCTTGGCGTAGACGAGCGTGTTCGCCGTGCCGAGGTCGATGGCCATGTCATTGGCGAAAACGCCCAATAAACTGCCGAACATGCTTCTGCCTTCGCGCTCTGGTTGCTGCCTCGTGGCAGTGTTCTCCTGCCGTTAAGATCGGGTTATAAGCACCGGTCTCTGGGCCTGCAAAGGGAAACAGAGTGGCGGGAAAGCGGCAATCCCGCCACATCTTGGGGTTGTCTGCAAGAGTTTTGGCGGCCGAATGGCGCGGAGGAAAATCTGGTGAGCGAAGACCGACCCGAGAAAGACACCCCAGCTTTCCGCGGCCAGTCCGGTGCGCCGGAAGGGCGCTATTATGTCTCTTTCGAAAGCGTCGACGCGGCCCAGCGCGCGACCGGTGGGACGGTGTACAGGTTCCAGGGGCGCGACGAACGCGATGTGATCGTGGTCAAGGATCAGCATGGGCAAAACTGGGTCTATGTGCGCGCCGACTATCAGGGCTACGGCCAGGTCGCCGAGAAAATCCACGGCAGAAGGTTGAGCGAGAACGGGCTCGAAGCCGAGCATGTCGCCTCGAAGAAGCTGGAGGGGAACTTAGGCCAGCACTACGTGCTGCTTGGACGGGTTCCACAGACCGCCAACCGCTCCTCCGGTACCGTCGAGAAACTGAATGACGGTCGACCGGCCCATGCCGAAAAGCGGCGGGAGACGCTGGCCGATCAGCCCAAGGTCTCCCCGGATCGTCGAACCAACAATCGTCTGACCCGGGCCTTCGGCATCGCCGGCGCCGGGATGGCGGGGACCGGTGGCGCCGGTCGGGCGCGTCTCAACACCTATGAGGAGAATGGCAAGCTCGCGGGCCGGCGGATCGGGGAGATCCGCGAACAAGGCGGCGACAGCCACCAGGTGCGACCGCAGGATGCCGAGCAGATAGCGGAGGCCACTTTTCAAGGCAAAGAGGCGCAGTCACTCATCGAGAAGCAGAAGGGGCGCGTGCCGATCGCCGGACCGGGGACAGAATACGATCGCACAGCAACTGCCGAAGCCGACGCAAAGGCTTGGAAACAGTCGCTTAACAAGACGCAACAGAAAGGCTCCGCCTGGGACAAGATCGGCGAGCAAACGGCGTCAGTGCAACCGGGCAAAACAAAGAACCGCTGATCAGCTCCAACGCCGCTGCCGGCGCGCCCCGAGGCCCCGCCCACCCATCAAAAGGCAGCGCCCGGTCGGTCGTTCCGGAGGCCCCCAAGCCTCGGGGCGCGCCGGTGCGGCATCGGCACGGTGCAGGGCGTCGGGCCGGTTCGGCGCCGCGGCAGACGCCCGACTGGTCCCGGACTGCCGCCCTTCGACGGGTCTTCTCAAAGGCGCCCCCTGAACATGCTCGGAAACCAACGCTGGTCGCGGCTCTCTCAGCCAGATCTGCGGCCTGTCGCTCCAACATTGGGGTTTCGGCGCAGGGCGCCCGCCCTGTCCGGGCTGTTCACAGTCCGGACAGGGTCTGAGAACGAATCCATCGCGGGCGCCAGCCCGCGATTCCGCATGATAGGCCACGCAAAGAATAACAGTCCGTCCCGTCACACAGCGCCGGCGCTCTCCTTGTAGATCCGCTCCAGCTCGTCCATCCGAGCCAGGGCCTCGGGCTCGAGATCCGCTTCTGCCGGTCGGTCGCTACCGAAATACCCGTGGCGATCCTCGCCGCGCACCAGGACCGCGGTGTCCCTACCATGCTTGGTCTGATGGGTACCCGCCGCCAGATACTGCACGTTCAACCCGATCCGCCGATCCGCGCTACGGTTCGGCATCGACGCATGCAACGTCCAGCCATGGTGGAACGACGCCTCACCGGGCTCCAACGTGCACATCACCGACGCATCCTCGTCGATCCCGGTCACGGTCTGCCCGTGGAACAGCACATTGCTCTCGTCCTCGGTGGTCGCATGCTCCGCCATGCCCTTTCGATGGCTGCCTGGGATCATGCGCATGCATCCGCTCTCGACCGAGGCCGGCGAGAGCGCCAGCCAGAACGTCACCTGCCGGTCGTCGCTGAGCCCCCAATAGGTCAGATCTTGGTGCCAGCTGACATGGCTGGTCGTGCCCGGCTCTTTGATGATGTAGGTGGCGTTATAGAGCAGGATATCCGGCCCCAGCATCGCCTCGGCCAGGTCCAGCACCGCGGGATGCGTCGCCAGCTCCCAGGGCGAACGCAACAGCGTGTGGATCTTCGGGCGGTAATGGATCGAACCGATCCGAGCTTCCGCAGCCTCCATCCGCGCGCGATGCTCCGCGGCCTCCGCCTGCGAAAGGATCGGAACCGCAGATACGAAGCCATCCTGCTCATAGCGGGCGGCCAGTGATGCAGTGTCGAGAGCCATGGCAATCCTCCCTTGTTGCCGAGTGGCTCAGCGTTCCCTGAGGCCTCCGAAGAAGGCTCGCCAAGGTGCGACAAAAGGAGTCGCTTGCGACATCCTAGACCGACACGGTTTCGCGATCCGAAGAAGACCGGCGATCCAGCGCCTGACGTCACGCGCCACAGGGCCGTGGAGCCTCCATTAAAGAGGTCGCGCGGGCTCAGCGCTTCGCGCCGTCATCGGATCGATGGTTGCCGCGCCGACCTTGCGACACCGCTTCGGTCAGATCCAACACGACGGCAAGGGCCGCCATCTCGGCGGAGACGCCTGCGCGCTCGCCGCCGTCACATTCAGTGCGTGTTGCTTGCCGAGCACCGGGGTTCGCGTCCTGCCGAGGATCTTTTGCGAAGGCCAAGCGCGTCTCCCGCGCTTGGCCGATCTCGCTTATGCGGTTTCCGAGAACTTCGCCGCGTCTTCCGAGCCGCCCGTGGCGTTTCCCTCGGAATAAGACTTGGCCCCTGTCCCCGCCAACTTGCCGCCATCGACAATCAGGTATTCATCGCGGATTGGCCGGCCCTCGAAGAAGCATTCGAGGATTTCGCGGCACCCGGCGGCATAACGGGTCTGCGCCGAGAGCGAGGTACCGGAGATATGCGGGGTCATCCCGTGATTGGGCATGCTCCGCCAGGGGTGATCGCGCTCCGGCGGTTGCGGGAACCACACATCGCCCGCATAGCCCGCCAAGTGACCGGATTCGAGCGCGTCGACGATGGCCTGGCGGTCGCAGATCTTCCCGCGCGCCGTATTGATCACATAGCTGCCGCGCTTCATCCGCTTCAGCATCTGCGCGTCGAACAGATGCTCGGTCTCCGGATGCAGCGGGCAATTGATCGTCACGACATCGCAATGCGGAACCATATCTTCGACGGTGTCGTGCCAAATCAGGCCAAGCTCGTCTTCGACCTCTTTAGACAGGCGATGGCGGTCGAAGTAATGCAGTTTCACGTCGAACGGATGCAGCCGGCGCAGCACGGCGAGGCCGATGCGGCCCGCGGCGACCGTGCCCACATGCATGCCTTCTAGGTCGTAGGATCGCGCCACGCAGTCGGCGATGTTCCAGCCGCCCTTGGTCACCCAGTGGTAGGAGGGGATGTAGTTCCGGACCAGGCTGAGGATCTGCATGACGACGTGCTCTGCCACGCTGATCGAGTTGCAGAAGGTGACCTCCGCGACGGTCACGCCGCGTTCCATGGCGGCGCTGAGATCGACATGATCCGACCCGATCCCTGCGGTTAGCGCAAGCTTCAGCTTCGGCGCCTTCGCGATGCGCTCGGCGGTCAGATAGGCAGGCCAGAAGGGCTGCGAGATCACCACTTCGGCATCCACGATCTCTTTCTCGAGGACCGAGTTCGGGCCGTCCTTGCTGGTCGTCACAACGAACTCATGGCCGTTCGACTCCAGGTATTTGCGCAGCCCCAACTCGCCCGATTTGCTGCCCAAGAGAGCGCCCGGGGTAAAGTCGATCCCCTTCGGCGTCGGTGCCGTTTGACCGTCCGGATAACCGGCGATCTCCGGGATCGTGTCGCGGGCATATGAGGTCGGAAAACCGCCTTCGGGATCTTCGTAGAGTACGCAGACGACCTTTGCCATGTTCGATTCCTCCACTGTTTTGCTAAGGCGGACCTTCTGCTTGCCTGCCGCGGGAGATGTTCCCGAGCCCGTCTCGCGACGGAGCCTGGCCTGAAGGTCTGGGCGCGGCCCAATCCGGGCAACGCACCCGCACAGGATCACACCGCTGGCAGGTGGTCCAATTGAAACCTTTTCCGCCCTGATAGATGAAATCTATCGGACGCTCGGATTGGCTCTTGCGAAGGCGTCGGCGAGGTCGGAATTGGATACCGCGGCGAACAAGGCCCGCGCCATCTTTGCCATCGGCTGACGATCCGGCACCGCGAGGCCAATGGTGTGCCGGGTCTCGTCGCTGGCGATCCGGTGGACGTCGAAATCCTCCTCCAATCCATACAGCGTCAGCAATGTCTCAGGCACGATGCTGACCCATCCGCCTCGGCGCAGATGGGCGCAAATCGTCAGGAACGAGTTCGCGGTGATCTTGGCCTTGAGCGAAACCTTGTTCCGATGCGCGGCCGCGTCGAGAATGCGCCGGTTCTGCATCTCTTCGTTCAGCAGGCACAGCGGCTCGTGTTCCAGCCGTTGCCAGGGCACCGTCCCGCCATCGGGAAAGTGTCCGCGCTTACTAACCACCACATAGCGTTCGATGTAGAGCGGCGATTGGATCACCCTCTCCAACGGCTCGTTGTCGAGATAGGTGAGGCCCCCATGCAATTCCAAGCTGTCGAGGCCGGATTGAATTTGCCGGGAACTGATCGCCTGCAGGTCGATCTTCACCGATGGATGGGCCGTCAGGAAATGCTCGGTGAAGAAGCCCGTGATCGGCATCGCGGCGGGGATCACCCCGATCTTCAGCGTCCCCGTCAGATCGGCCGCACGCTCCGCCAAATCGCTTTTCAGACTGTCGAAGTCCGAGAGGATCTGCTGCACCCAAGCCAAAACACGCTTGCCCTCACTCGTCAGCCCGAAGAACGCGTGGTCTCGCTCGACCAAGCAGACGCCGAAGTCCTCCTCCAGCTTGCGCAACGCGGCCGACAAGGTGGGCTGCGTCACGTTGCAGATCTGAGCCGCTTTCGCGAAATGCTCTTCCCGCGAGAGCACTGCAAAATAGTGCAGGTGACGGATCAGCACGGTTCCACCTCCTCCCCGAAGCCGGCGGCAGATCCGGCCACTGTTTTTGTTGGAACGGTTGGCGGGAGGACGCAGCGCCGCCGGGCGCTATGGCCGTCTCTCCTGGCTGACAATCCATTGTCAATTGCGGCCGAATATGGAAAATTCTGGTGGGAGACGTCCAGAGAAAGTACCGAAGAATGCAGTCTTTGTTCGAGCGAAGACTGCCGAAACCCAAAGCCACAGTCGTTGTCTTAGCCGGGGTAGGCGGCACACTCGCAATTGTTTCACTGCTCGCCCTCGGCAACGCGTTCGAGGTGGTGACTGTGATGGCGCCTTTCGGGGCCAGTTGCGTCCTGATCTTCGGCCTGCCGGCGGCGCCCTTGTCGCAACCGGCCAATGTCATCGGCGGTCATCTGGTGTCCGCCATCGCCGGCATGCTGGTCTTCACATTGTTCCCGGATCAATGGTGGTATCCGGCTTTGGGCGTTGGCCTGGCGATTTCGTCGATGATGGCTGCCCGTCTCACCCACCCACCGGCGGGCGCGAACCCTCTGGTTGTCTTCGCGCTAGAGCCGGATTGGTGGTTCTTGCTTGTGCCGGTGCTCTGCGGATCGGCGTTGTTGGTTGCCATCGGCATGGCATTCCATCGCCTATCAGGCACTGCCTATCCGGCGGCCCGGTCGTCCTAGCGGCCCATCGGTCGAAACCCCTCTCCCATGCCGCGGCTTGGACCCTGCGTGCCAGGTCACAAAGGATCCACGCCGATGACGGGTCGATCAGCGGCTTTGGTGGGCGTCTCTTGCAATCCGCCGAAGCTCGGCGATATCGCGGTTCGCGGTCCTGACCTTACGGGAGACCGCAAAGATATGTCGCGAGAAGGTGGTCGGTTCCAGCAATCGGCGGTGCAGCCCGCTGACAAGCTCGGGGAAAGTGTCGACGAAATGGGCGGGCACGACCGTGTCGCCGATGCCCTGTCGCGCCAGAGAGGTAAGCGTCAACAACGAGGCGGAGCCGATGGTCCTGTCAAAACGCGCATCGGCGCTATTGTTGAGCCGCTTGATCGAGGCGTGAACTAGATCTCTAAAGCAGTGCCCCTCCTGCAGCAGAAGAATGGGCCGCTCCGACGCGCCGGATAGGGGGTTCTCGGGGCAGGTCTCGCTGCTCAGATAGACCATTTTCTCAAGGCCGATCTCAACGGCTTGCAGCGACGGGGATTGCGGCAGTGTCGCGGTTATCGCCAAGTCGATTTCTGACGATACCAGCTGCGTTTCCAAATCTGCCGTCAGCGCCTCGACCAGCTCTGTGCGCATTTGCGCGCGCGTCGCATTCAGCCCATGAAGCAGTTTGCCCGACAGATACGGCGCGATTGACGGGATCAGACCGATCCTAACGCTCTTGCCGTCCAGCGTGTCCGCGCCGTCGCGGGCGGCATTCAACTCGCCAAACGCATGCATCACAGATTTCATGTGGTTAAGCGCACGAAGACCCTCGGGCGTCGGCATGACATCCTTGCCGGAACGCTCCAGCAGCTTTTGGCCAAAGACGTCCTCCAACCGTTTGATTTGGTTCGAGAGCGTCGGCTGGCTGATGCCGACGACTTTGGCTGCGCGGGCAAAGCTGCGCTGTTCCGAGACCGCTATGAAGTACTCCAGATCGCGAAAGCGCAGTAGCCGCAGCATGATTTTTTTCCCAGCAGTTCCCGCCATAAACTAGGGCAGTTACCCACAGACCAATAGCGAAAAGCTATCTTGGCAGAGGATTTCAAATTTCAGATCCCTATGGGTTTGCTCTAGACTGACACTGCATCTGTCAATCTAACCTTACAGCCAGGAGCAAACTATGTTCACCCGCATCGATCGCCTCCAGGTCGACATGCCAATCCCAAAAGACCCCGATCCGAAGGCCGCCGCCGCGATCCAAGAGCTAATGGGCGGCCGGTTCGGCGAGATGTCGACCCTGATGAACTATCTGTTTCAAAGCTACAACTTCCGGAACAAGGCCAAGCTTCGGCCGTTCTACTCGCTCATCTCGAACATCGCGACGGAGGAGCTCGGCCATGTGGAGCTGATCGCCGCGGCCGTGAACGGGTGTTTGAACGGGCAGGAGCCGCAGGGCGAGATGGCGGAGAAAGGCGATGCCTCGATGGCGCATCTGCTCGATATGCCGCTCATGAACCATCACATCATGTTCGGCCAGGGGGCGATGCCGACCGACAGCCGCGGCACGGGTTGGAACGGCGACTATGTCTTCAACTCTGGCAACTTGATCCTGGACCTGCTGCACAACTTCTTTCTGGAAAACGGCGCGCGCACGGCGAAGCTCCGCGTCTATCAGATGACCGACAATCCGGCTGCCCGGCAGATGCTCGGTTATCTGTTTACGCGCGGTGGCGTGCATGCCCGGGCCTACGCCCTGGCGCTCGAAAAGCTGACCGGCGTGAAGATGAGCCAGATGCTGCCGATCCCGAAAATCGAGGATATCGTCCTGCCGGAGTCGAAGCCCTACATGGCAGACGGCTGGCACCGGAAGGTCTATCGCTTCTCGGACAAAGACTACACCGGGATAGAACAGATCTGGCATGGCCCGCATCCCGACGGAACCGGTGACCTGATCATCGTCGACGGCCCGCCCGAAGGCGGCGACATGAATGACTACGAGGGCATCTCCGAGGCCTTTACGCCCGAATACACGGCCGAGGAGATCTTTGAGATCGCCCAGAAGCTCTATCAAAAGGCGACCGACTGACCGATATTGTTGCGATCCGGTTATTGATCGGGTCTGAAACCGAAGCCCTTCATTCGAGCCAGGCGCTGGATCGACCAAGCCGAGTGAAGGCCGCAAGTCCTGAAATCGAATACGACCAAGTCACGGCTTGCTCAGTCCGGCAAGTCGAACACCGGTCGACTGCAGCTCACGACTCCCTGACCGTCCCGGGTCTTAGCGACGGCCGCCGCCGCGGCACCGGATTATCGGGCCGCGAAGGATCGCCGAATGTCGGCGTTTCGGCCCGTATTGGGCCCGAAACGGGAGCAATCGCGGTCAAAAGAGACGCGTCAAGGTCGGGGCAGGACCCCGCTAAGGCGGGTCACTCGGCGGCGCTGATCGTGTTGGGCGCCGATTTCTCCCTCCGCAGCAGGAGTTTGTTCAGCGCGTGGACATAGGCACGGCAACTCGCCACCACTGTGTCGGTGTCGGAGGACTGGGCGGTGACAATCTTGCCCCCCTCCCGCATCCGGACGCTGACGGTGGCCTGGGCATCGGTGCCCTGAGTCACGGCCTGGACCTGATAGAGCTCGAGCCGGCCCTGATGGGGCACCAGCGCCTTGACCGCATTGAACGCCGCATCCACGGGTCCGTCGCCGGCGGCCGTGTGGCGGTGCTCGACCCCGTCGATCTCCAGGATGATATCGGCGGATTTAGGCTCCTCCGTCCCGGCGATCACGCGGAGAAAGCGCAGCTTGATCCGCTCTGCCGCCTGGTCGGCCGCGCTCTCGCCGATCAGCGCCAGGATGTCCTCGTCATAGACCTCCTTCTTCTGGTCGGCGAGGGCTTTGAACCGCACGAAAGCGTCCTCCAACGCGTTTTGGCCGAGATCGAAGCCAAGTTCCTCCAGTTTCGTCTTGAACGCATGGCGGCCGGAATGCTTGCCCATGGCGAGGGTGGACTCACTCAGACCCACATCTTCAGGGCGCATGATCTCGAAGGTGCCGGCATGTTTCAGCATGCCATCCTGGTGGATGCCGCTCTCGTGGGCGAAGGCGTTCTTGCCGACGATCGCCTTGTTATACTGCACCTGAAAGCCTGAAGCGGTTGCTACCAGACGGGAGGCGGCGATGATCCGGGCAGTGTCGATGCCGGTCTCGAACGGCATGATGTCGCCACGGACGCGAAGCGCCATCACCACCTCTTCCAATGCGGTGTTGCCCGCCCGCTCGCCCAGCCCGTTGATGGTGCATTCGATCTGGCGGGCGCCGGCCTCGACCGCAGCGAGCGCATTGGCCGTCGCCATGCCGAGATCGTTGTGGCAATGCGTGGAGATCGTGACACCCTCGATCTGCGGCACCTCACGGCGGAGCATGGCGATGATCTCGGCGCTTTCGCGCGGCGCGGTGTAACCCACCGTGTCGGGGATGTTGATCGTGGTCGCGCCCGCTTCGATGGCGACGCGCACGGTCTCAACCAAATAGTCGGGTTCGGTGCGGGTGGCGTCCATGGGCGACCACTGGACGTCCTCGGTCAGGCTGCGGGCATGGGTCACGGTCTCGGCGATGCGTTCGATCACCTGTTCCTTGGTCATCGAGAGCTGGTATTCGCGGTGGAGCGGCGAGGTCCCGATAAAGGTGTGGATGCGCGGGCGGCGGGCGTGCTGCAGCGCCTCCCAAGCCCGGTCGATATCGCGCAGATTGGCCCGGGCGAGGCCCGCGATGGTGGCGCGCTCGGCCTCACGGGCGATGGCGCTCACCGCCTCGAAGTCGCCCTCGGAGGCAATCGGAAAGCCCGCCTCGATGATGTCGACGCCCATTTCGTCGAGCAGCTTGGCGATGGCGCGTTTTTCGTCGAGGGTCATCGAGGCGCCGGGCGATTGCTCGCCGTCGCGCAAGGTGGTGTCGAAGATCTTCACGCGGGCTTTCGCCGCGGTGGCGGGGTTGTCGGTCATGGCGCGGTATCCGTTGCGGGGTGCTCTCGCACGCTGTCTCTCAGGCGGTGTGATCTGGGTTGCTGCGGCGCGCTGCGATCTCCCCTGAACGCGCGCGCCGGTGAGAGGCGACGCTCAGGGGCGACTAAGTAGGAGACGGCCGCCCGGTAGGGCAGGCAACGTCTTGGTCGCAGGGTAGGTCGCGTCTGACATGGCGCGACTATACGGCGACCGGGTGGGGGGCTGCAAGCATGATCGATCCGCCGATCGCGCTGACGGCCCGCCGGGCTCCGCCCCGCGGGCTGCCTGCGGCGCGTCCAAGGCGCCGCGTCGGGCACCCGGTCCCTGGCGCGATCGGCGCCCGCGGCGCGACTGCGAACCCGGCGCATGTGGCAAGGCCTCCGGCCTTAGCGGCACCTGCGAGAGAGGGGAGATACTGGGGCGCACCCGGTAAGATCCTGTCAGGTCTACCGTGGAGAATTCCCAAAGTGGTCGCCGCCTGGCCGGTTGGCCCTTGCCGCGGGCGCGATCGACGGGCGCGCTCGTGCTCTCCGCCCCGGGTGGGCGTTCGCTCAAGCGGGATCCTTACAATGATTTTGGTCGTATCCGCATCGCGAGGATAAACGCCAGCCGTTTCCTGCCGAAGCCTCTGCCTTCTCGCTTGCGGTGTTGCAAACCGCTCCGCCGCCGAAACGCGCCGCGAGCGCCGGTGTCGCCAAATATGCGGAGGGTGACGCGGCGCCCCGGACGCGCCGCAGGCAGCGCAGGCGGCGAAGCCGTCTGTGCCCGCCCACATTCACACCACTGCCCGCGGAGACATTCCTCTCAAACGCTCCGAATAGGCCCCCGGCAGCACCAGTATGACCTCGCGCCTCACCGCACCCCGCGGCCACCCTCGGGTCAGTTCGAAGTCGTGACCGCATCTTCCGGGCATTCGCCCGCATCATCGCCGGCGGTTCCGCGCCGGCCCTCCTCCCAGCAGCCTTCGAACACCGCGCCGGAGGCGTATTCCATCACCCCAAATCCGTGCTGGCGGCCACGCAGGAAATTGCCTTTATAGACATCGCCGTTTGGATAGGTGGCCGCACCTTCGCCGTGGATCTCGCCGCCGAGCCAGCCGCCGGAATAGACAAACCCATCCGCCAAGGTCAGCGTACCGTCGCCTTCGCGCCGGCCCTCCACGAAATTGCCTTCATAGACGGCGCCATCCGGATAGGTGATCTTGCCGTCGCCGCTTTGCAGCCCGGCTTCCCATCCACCATTGTACACATGGCCATCGGCATAGGTCATCGTCCCTTGGCCGTGATGGCGGGCTTCGACGAAGCCGCCCTCATACACCGAACCGTTGGAGTACTTCGCCACGCCCTCTCCAGCGATAACGCCTCCGGACCACTGCCCCTCATAAGACCCGCCATCGGCATAGGTAATCTTCCCCGGACCTTCCGGTGCGCCCGCCTTGAATGCGCCGACATAAACCGCGCCATTCGGATATTTCGCCGTGCCCTCGCCTTCGATCTGGCCCGCCGCCCAGCCGCCCTCATAAACATAACCATCGGCACCGGCGAACGTGCCGGTACCATCGCGAGCGCCGTCCTTGAACGTGCCGGTATAGGTGTCGCCGGACGCATAGCTCGCCGTGCCATCGCCGTGGCGCCGGCCCTCCAAGAACTCACCTTCATACCGGTCGCCATTGGCATATACGGCAACGCCGCGCCCGGTGATCTGGCCGGTTTGCCACCGACCCTCATAAGTGAACCCGTCAGCCAGCGTGATCTTGCCGGTGCCGTCACGCTCGCCATTGACGAACTCGCCTTCATAGACTGCGCCGTCCGGATAGGTCACCGTCCCCAATCCGTGCTGCGCGCCTTCTTTCCACTCTCCCTCGTAGCGGTAGCCGTTTTCCCGCGTCATCACGCCATAGCCGTGATGAGCGGAATTGAGGAAGGCGCCTTCATAGGTCATACCGTTGGCATAAACCGCCTTGCCGCCGCCCGAGATCACGCCGTTGGCCCAGGCTCCTTCGTAGGAGCCGCCATTGGCGTAGACGATCTTGCCCTGGCCATGGGGCACGTCGTCTTTGAACTCGCCCTCATAGACCGCGCCATTGGGGAACTTCGCCTGGCCCTTGCCCTGGCGTTTCCCCTCGAACCACTCGCCGGTGTATTCATAGCCATCGGGCGAGGAGAAAGTCCCCTGCCCATGCTGCTCACCGTCCTTGAACTCGCCCTGATAAACTGCGCCGGAATCGTATTCCTTGGTCGCCGTTGCCAGTCCGTCCTGCGCCGATACGGAGCCCGCAGCCAGCACGAGCATAGCGGCCGCTATGACGCTGCGCCCAGTCACAAAGCCATGCATTGCCTCAATTCCCCATTTCCGCCCAGACAGGCTTGTCTCACGAATGCGCCCCGCCGGGCGGGGCGCGGGATTTTTCTTGTCTGAGATGTACCTTATGTCCCATGGCGTGCAGAGACAACGGGTGTTTGATCGCCAGGGCACACACGGTCTGCGATATTTCGGGTCATGCGTCCGGCGCGCCGGGCTATGCGGCAAGAGGACAGGGACATGCAGGACAGGCCGACCCTGAGGGTGATGCTCGCGCAGCTCAACCCGATCGCGGGGGACATCGCGGGCAATCTCGCCCGGGCGCGCGCCGCCTATCGGGATGGCCGCAAGGCCGGTGTCGATCTGGTTATGCTGCCCGAGATGTTTTTGTCCGGCTATCAAGTGCTCGACCTCTCTGTTCGCCCTGCTTTCCTGCGCGATTGCTGCCGGGCGCTGGACACACTGGCCGCAGAGACCGAGGCGGGACCCGCCCTGGGCATCGGCGCACCGGTTTCCGCGGGCCGCGCGGGCGAGGCAGAGCAGCTTGGCGGTGGCGTGTATAATGCCTATCACCTTTTGCAACACGGGAAGATCCGGGCGCAATTTGATAAACACCATAGGCCGAATTATGGCGTCTTCGATGAAAAACGGCTTTATTTGGAGGGTCCCATCGCCGGTCCGGTCGAAATCGGGGGGTGTCGGGTGGGTTTTCCGATATGCGAGGACGCTTGGTTTCCGGATGTGGCCGAAGCCATGGAAGAGGCCGGGGCGGAGATGCTTTTGGTTCCCAACGGCTCGCCCTACGAGAAAGACAAGCACGATCTTCGCCAACAACTCATGGTCTCCCGCGTGGTCGAGACATCGATGCCGCTGGTCTATCTCAACCTCGTCGGCGCCCAAGACGACCAGGTTTTCGATGGCGGCAGCTTCGGGCTGAACCGCGGCGGCGCGCTAGCACTGCAGTTGCCGTTTTTCGAGGAGGTGCTGGAGGTGATCGAGATTGCCCAGCACAATGATGGCTGGCAGATCGCGCCCGGCCGGCGGGAGAGCGTACCGGACCGGGTCGAGCTCGACTATCGCGCGATGGTTCTGGCGACCCGCGACTATGTGATGAAATCGGGCTTCTCGAAAGTGATCCTCGGCCTCTCCGGCGGGGTCGATTCCGCCCTGGTGGCGACCATCGCCGCCGATGCGCTGGGGCCGTCCAATGTGCGCTGCGTGATGCTGCCGTCGCGATACACCTCGGACCATAGTTTGGAGGACGCGGCCGATCTCGCCGGTCGCCTCGGCGCGGTGTTGGGGGAGCTGCCGATCTCCGGCGCCGTCTCGGCCGTCGAGCAGGGGTTGGCGCCCTTCTTCAACGGCCACTCCCAGGACGTGACCGAAGAGAACCTGCAATCCCGCCTCCGCGGGCTCTACCTGATGGCGCTGTCGAACAAATTCGGCGAGTTGCTGCTAACCACCGGGAACAAGTCGGAGGTCGCGGTCGGCTACGCCACCCTCTATGGCGACATGAACGGGGCGTTCAACCCGATCAAGGACCTCTACAAGACCCGGGTGTTCGAGACATGCCGCTGGCGCAACGAAAACCACCGGGACTGGATGCACGGCCCGGCCGGCGTCGTGATCCCCGGGCGGATCATCAGCAAGCCTCCGTCTGCCGAACTGCGAGAGGGGCAGAAAGACGAGGATAGCCTGCCGCCTTATCCGGTGCTCGACGACATTCTCGAACGGTTGGTGGAGGCCGACGAGGCGGTGGAGGAAGTGGTCGCTGCAGGCCATCAACGCGAGACGGTCGAGAAAGTCCAGGCGCTCCTCTACGCCTCCGAGTTCAAACGCTTCCAATCGGCGCCGGGCACCAAGCTCACCAAGAAAGCCTTCTGGCTCGACCGCCGCTACCCGCTCATCAACCGCTGGCGCGACCGCGGGTGAGGTTGCAGTTTTACGCCGCGGTGTTGGCGACCGCGGCGGTCTTGGCGCTCTCGGTTTCCCGGCTTGCCTTGGCGCAAGGCAAACCTGGTGAAGCCGCTGAGGCGACGGAGAGCGATACGAACTCTCGGCCAGAAAAGCTGCCTACCTAGCGTCCCGGCCCAAACACTGAGGTCGCCTTGACTTTAGTCTGACACCGATAGCGCGGGCCCCGTCACGCGCCTCGCAACCGCCAACGCGGTTCCTTCCCAATCCTCTGTCGGAACCGGGCCCAGTCACAGTTTGAGTGACCAGGCTTAAACCGAAGCTTTGCAGAACCTTGCTGTCATCAGAGACTGCTCGATCTCTTCAGAAGGCCTCTGAGAAGGACCAAACCCGTCAAAAGTCGCTTAGCACCATATTCGAAGTCATAGGGCGTCAGTGGCTTCTCTCTACAGTCAAATCACCTTCTAGTTTCGATAATATTATTCTATTTTTTTAATATGAATTTTGATCCCAATTTTTTAGAATAATATTTGACATTATCATGCTATATATAAGATTGTATTGTCATATCTATTTTATTTATAAATATAAAGCAATTTTACGGTAAAATAAATGTGAAAATAATCTAGATTAACAAGGTTATTGTGCAAAAAATTTATGGATTTATAGTGACTTATAGATCCAAACAGGTCTTGTTGAGACCAATTTTCGGAAACCGAAGACGAATTGATTGATTGCGGATCTCTTGGATTTGGCCTTGAGGGGTTGTGCGCACGCTTTCTTGCGTGAGGAGCGGGCCCATCTACCTTACCGAGCTTGATGCGTGCACAGAAAGCCTTTCCCTCCTCCAAGCTCAAAGCTGCCGTGGTCGCCGGCGGTGGTTGGTTATGGGGGCAGTCGATCCTGACGCTGATCCAGATCGCGCCGGACGAATGGAGCGCTGCGGCCCTCGCGGCGACGGGGGCGCTCGGGGTGATCCCGCTCCTCTTCGGGCTGCAAAGGCTCCTCTCGCCGCATCCTTACCTGACTGTAGAGGCGGAAGGGCTGACCTTCGCCCCGGGCCGGCGCGCGCCCGTCTCCATCCCATGGGAGGCGGTCGCGGGTTACGCCCTTGGGCAGGGCGGCAAAGCCCGGTTCCGCCTGAACCTCGCCGATCCGACCTCGCTGGCGCGCGAGCTTCCATTTCCTCACGGGCAGATCATGGCGTGGAACGCCCGCAGAGGCCGGGCGCATTTGACAGTGGGCCCCCTGGTGCTGGAGACGAGCCTCGGTCGCCTCCACGCCGCGTTCCGGGAGCACCGTCCGGACCTCGACCGCACGGCCTAAGGGGCAGTCGGTTCCGCCCGGGCTACGCCCGGCCGTCCCGGCGCCGCGACGGCCTCCGAACTCGTGGCAGGCCATGCGCCCGCGGCGGGCTTCGACGGTGGCGCCGGTGGCAGCGCCGCGGTGTCCTTGCCCAGCTCTTGCGCCGAGGACCGAAGTCGGTCCGTATCCGCGCGCATTGGCTGCCCCAGACCGCACCCCACAGGCCTGCCCGGGCCAAGGATGGCGGGCTCGCCCGAGACCGCGCCTGCGTGTCTTCTCGTTGATGCCGGCGGGGCTTCGAAGACGACCTTTGGTCCGACCGTTCCCGCCGGTCTTCCCAGCAAACCGGCCTCTTTGTCTCAACCAGCGCAACAAGCGGTCCGCTCTCCAGGCATCGGATCAGGCACCGGCGGCCGCGCAACATGCACCGACGCCTGCGGTGCGCCGCGTGCACCCACGCAGCCACGAGCCGGGCGGCAGACGCGGCGCCTGCGGCGGTCCGGCCGGGGCCGGGCACTGGGGCGGAGCGCAACCCGCCCAACTCGCCCCTGGCAGCCGCGCCGCCCCTCGCCTATAGACCGGCCCATGACCACGACCCGCTTCGCCCCGTCGCCCACCGGCCTCCTGCATGTCGGCAATCTGCGCACCGCCGTCCTAAACTGGTTCATTGCGCGCCAGGCCGGCGGCAGCTTCATCCTGCGCATCGACGACACCGACACCGCCCGGTCCGAGGAGCGCTTCGCCGACGCCATCCGCCGGGATCTGGACTGGCTCGGTCTCCATTGGGACCGAGAGGAACGGCAGTCCGACCGGTTCGACCGCTATGCCGAGGCCGCCGATCGCCTTGCCGCAGCAGGCCGCCTCTATGACTGCTACGAGACGCCTGAAGAGCTCGAATTGAAGCGCCGCACGCAGCTCGCCATGGGCCGTCCGCCCGTCTACGACCGCGCCGCCCTGGCGCTCTCCGATGCCGAGCGCAGCCGCCTAAGCGCCGAGCGCAGCCCGCATCGCCGTTTCCTCCTCGATCGCGAGGAGATCGCCTGGACCGACCTCATCCGCGGGCCGGAGCGGGTGGACGCCACGTCCATCTCCGACCCGGTGCTGTTCCGGGCGGACGGCCAACTCCTCTACAGCCTCGCCTCGGTGGTCGACGACGCCGAGATGGGGATCACCCATGTGATCCGCGGCGCCGACCATGTCACCAATACCGGCGCGCAGATCCAGATCTTTCGGGCCCTCGGCCACGAGCCACCCGTCTTTGGGCACAACGCGCTGCTCACCGGCGCGCAGGGAGAGGGGCTGTCCAAACGCCTCGGCTCCCTGTCGCTCCAGGACCTGCGCGAAAGAGGCGTCGAGCCCCTGGCGCTGGTCGGGATGATGGCGCGCCTCGGCTCCTCACAGCCGGTCGAAGTTATGACCGACCGCGCCGCCCTGATCGAGAGCTTTGACATCGCCGCCTTCGGCCTCGCGCCCACCAAGTTCGATCCAGAGGAGCTGTCGCTCCACTCCGCCAAGACCCTGCGTGCCCTGCCGCTGCAGGCGGTGGCAGACCGGCTGACTGATCTCGGCATCCCTAGCGGTATGCAAGCGGCGTTCTGGACGGCCGTCGGCCCCAATCTCGATCGGCTCCCGGAGGCGGCGGGCTGGTGGGCGCTCTGTCAAAACGGCCCCGGCCCCGTCGAGCAACCGGAGGAGGATCGCGCCTTCGCTGACCAGGCGCTCGCCCTCCTGCCGCCTCGACCCTGGACCGACGAGACCTGGGGCGCCTGGACCGACGCTGTGAAATCCGCCACAGGGCGCAAGGGCAGGGCGCTTTTCCAACCGCTTCGCCGCGCGCTGACCGGCCGCGACCGCGGGCCGGATATGGCCGCGCTGATGCCGCTCTTGTCGAAACCTTAAGGTCTTCTCCCGGACCTCACCTCGCGAAGAGGCTTCGGCGCCCGCTCCAATCGCGGCACCGGCAAATTCCCGCCAATCGGAGGCCTTGGTGCCGGGATCGCCGTCAGCGGCCGTTTTAACACTGAGGGTCGCTCGGCGGCTCGGCAATAAACCGCAGGGCCCATGAAACGCGCATATCTGATCCTAACGCTCTGCGGCCTCGGCCTCTCCGGCTGCGCTGTCACGCCCGACCGGTCGCCGGATGACGTCGCCGAGGGCGCGCTCTGCGGCGACCCGCGCCTCACGGGCAAGGTTCTAACCGCCATCGAAAGCAGCCGCGCCGGCTGTGGGATAGCGGCGCCAATCGCCCTCTCCGGCATAGGCGCCGTGGTGCTCAAGCCCGCGGCGGTTGTCGATTGCCAAACCGCCCGGACGCTTGCTGATTGGACAGTGGATGCGGAACGGCAGACCCGCGCCGCGACCGGCCAGCCCTTGGCGCGTCTGCGCATCGCGGCCAGCTATGCCTGCCGCGGGATCAATGGCCGCCCCGGAGCGCGGCTGTCGGAGCATGCGAAGGGCAAGGCTGTCGACATCTCAGCGCTTGGCCTCGCCGATGGGCGGGAGATCACGGTGCTGGAGGGTTGGGGTGGCCGGCAGGGCACGCTTCTTCGGCGCCTCTGGCGGACAGCCTGCGGACCCTTCGGGACGGTCTTGGGGCCGGAAGCCGACAGGTTTCACCGAGATCATTTCCATTTCGATCGGGCGGAGCGAAGGCAGCCCTATTGTCGGTGATCGGGTGAGACCTGTCCCAGAGTCCGAAGCAGGGCCCCGGGGCGCCGGACCGCACCCGCCTCGGAATTTCTGGTCCTCGGTCTGTTGGTCCTCAGGTATCTGGTGCGCAGAGGAAACCTGCGCTCTGGAACGCTTTTCTCGAGCCGCCCGCGCGTCAGCGCCGGCAGCGCCCGACCCGCCGCCAACGGGTGGGCGCTGCTTCTCCCAACGCGGCGCAGAAGGCGCTCGTCCCGGGCGCGATCCTTCGCCCCTTGCACCCGGTGGGCTCCGCGGGCATAACGTCGCTATGACCACAGCGATCTGCTTTTGCCGGATTTGTATTACCCGCTGACATCTGTCCGCGGCGGTGGTTCATGTTGCTCTCTCTATCCTGACATGCGATGCCCGCCGCGCCCGACGAGCGCCCAGGTGAGCCCATGACCGAGATCACGCTCTATAACTCCAAGACCCGCCGGAAGGAGCGGTTCGCCCCCGACGATCCGGCCAATATCGGCCTCTATGTCTGCGGGCCGACGGTCTATGACCGCGCGCATATCGGCAATGCCCGCCCGGTGGTGGTGTTCGACGTGCTGTTCCGCTTGCTCCGCCACGTCTATGGGACGGGGGCGGTCCGCTATGTCCGCAACATTACGGATATCGAGGATAAGATCATCGCCCGCGCCGCCGAGCGTGGGATCGGCATCGACGCCCTCACGGCGGAGACCGCGGGCTGGTTCCAATCGGACATGGCCGCCCTCGGCGCCCTCCCGCCGACCGCAGAGCCCCGCGCGACCGAGCATGTACCAGGTATGGTTGCGATCATCGAGCGGCTGATCGAGCGCGGTCACGCCTATGCGGCGGAAGGCCATGTGCTGTTCGAGGTCGCGACCTTTCCTGAGTACGGCGCGCTTTCCGGCCGTTCGACCGACGACATGATCGCGGGCGCCCGGGTCGAGGTCGCGCCCTATAAACGCGATCCGATGGACTTCGTTCTCTGGAAGCCTTCAACCGCGGAGCAGCCGGGATGGCAGAGCCCCTGGGGCCGCGGGCGCCCGGGTTGGCATATCGAATGCTCGGCGATGTCCGAGGCGCTGTTGGGAACCGAGTTCGACATCCATGGCGGCGGTGCGGATCTGCAATTCCCCCACCACGAGAACGAGATCGCCCAAAGCTGCTGTGCCAACCCCGGCAGCGGTTTCGCGCGGTATTGGCTCCACAACGGCATGATCCGGGTGGAGGGACAGAAGATGTCCAAAAGCCTCGGCAACTTCATTACCGTGCAAGACCTGCTGGCCAAGGGCATTCCCGGCGAGGTGGTCCGCTTCGTGATCCTCTCGACCCATTACCGCTCCGCCCTCGACTGGCGGGAGGAGAAGGTGGCGGAGGCCGAGAAGGTCCTCCGCCGCTGGCGCAATCTCGCTGGCGCGGGGGCAGGGGCGGCGGACCCGGCTGTGCTGCGCGCCCTGGCCGATGACCTGAACACGCCGGGCGCTATGGCCGAGTTGCATCGGATCGCTGCGGACGATCCGGGGCGCCTTTTGGCCTCCGCCGGGAGGCTGGGCCTCCTGACCGACGATCTCGGCGGCTGGAACGAGGCTCCGGTGGCTGGGGGCGCTGCGATGGAGCTGATCTCGGAGTTGCTGGTGGAACGGACCACGGCGCGCAAGGCGAAGGACTTCGCCCGGGCCGATGCGATCCGCGACGGCCTGATTGCCGCCGGGGTGGCCGTGAAGGACACGCCCCAGGGGCCGCAACCGGAACTGACCCCCGGCTTCGACCCCACCAAGCTGGAGGCGCTGCGATGACAGTGAACGATTGGCTCACACTCGCTGCTATCGTCGTTGGCCCCGTCGTTGCAGTCGTCGTTTCAAATCTCCTAGATCAAAGACGACGGGTCAAAGAGAGACAGCTCGACGTCTTCAGAACTCTCATGAGAACGCGCCGCAGGAAATTGGACCTAGCGCACGTGACGGCACTGAACTTGGTAGAGATTGAGTTTCACAAACAGAAGTCGATCATTCGCCATTTTAAGAGTTTAATGAGTACATTTAATCAAGCATTACCGCCGGCTAACATTTCGGATCACTCGGCAGTGATTGCAAAGACCATGGACGATGCCGATGAGCAATTCGTGCTGATGATGCAGGAGATGGCCCGTTACCTTGGCTATGGATACCAGCAACTCGAAATCTTGAAGGGTGGATATGATCCTATGGCGCATGGTGAGTCAGAGGATCAGTTCAGGAAGGCGCGAGCGTTGCTGTCGGAGATTTACGAGGGCCGACGGGCATTGCCGGTCATGGTCTTCCAACCCGAAACGGGTCAAGAGGCGCACACGAAGAATGGGTCTGACGCCTCGGGGGACTGTCGATGACCGCTGATCTCGTGCGCCCGGAAAAGCCCTCCCCCCTGGTGGGGGAGGGTTTGGGAGGCGGGCGGCCCGCCAAAGAGCGTGTCACCCTTTTCGACACGACCCTCCGCGACGGGCAGCAGACCCAGGGCGTCCATTTCTCGCCAGAGGACAAATCCCGGATCGCGCAGGCGCTCGACCGCCTCGGCATCGACTATGTCGAGGGCGGCTGGCCCGGCGCCAATCCCACAGACAGCGCCTTCTTTGCGGCACCCCCGCGCCTTGCCAACGCCCGCCTGACCGCTTTCGGCATGACCAAACGCGCCGGGCGCTCGGCCGCCAATGACGATGTCCTGGCCGAGCTCGTCAACGCCAACACCCCCGCCGTCTGCCTGGTCGGCAAATCCCACGACTTCCAGGTCCAGCGTGCCGTCGGCATCTCGCTCGACGAAAACCTTGCCAATATCCGCGAAAGCATCCGCCATCTGACTGATCTGGGCCGCGAGGCGCATTTCGACGCGGAACATTTCTTCGACGGCTACAAAGCGAACCCGACCTATGCCCTCGCCTGTCTCGATGCGGCGATGGAGGGCGGTGCCCGCTGGGTGGTCCTCTGCGATACCAATGGCGGCGCACTGCCGCGGGACGTGGCCGCCATCACCGCCGCCGTCACCAACCGAATCCCCGGCCGCAATGTCGGCATCCACACCCACAACGACACCGAGCAAGCGGTTGCGAACAGCTTCGCGGCGGTCGAGGCCGGTGCCCGGCAGATCCAAGGCACCTTGAACGGGCTCGGCGAGCGCTGCGGCAATGCCAATCTCGTCTCGATCATCCCGACCCTGCTGCTCAAGGCCCCTTATAAAGACCGCTTCGAAATCGGCGTCAGCGAGGACGGGCTCCGCGACCTCCGCCGGGTCAGCCTGATGCTCGACGAGATCCTCAACCGCAACCCGAACCGCCACGCGGCTTATGTCGGCGCCGCCGCCTTCGCCCACAAGGCCGGGCTTCACGCCTCGGCCATCGCCAAGGACCCGGCGACCTACGAACACGTGCCCCCGGACGCGGTCGGCAATGCCCGTATCGTGCCGATGTCGAACCAGGCCGGGCGCTCCAACCTGCTCTCCCGCCTTGCCGAGGCAGGGGTCGACATCGCCCGCGACGACCCGCGCCTCGCGACGCTGCTGGCCACCGTGAAGGAGCGGGAGGATCAGGGTTTCGCCTATGACAGCGCCGGCGCCAGTTTCGTGGTCCTCGCGCGCCGCCATCTCGGCCTGATGCCGCGCTTCTTCGAGGTCGACCGCTACCGGGTCTCGATCGAGCGGCGCTTCAATGCGGGCGGCGAGCGCGTCACCGCATCCGAGGCGGTGGTCGTCGTCCATCTCGACGGTCAGCGAAGGATCTCCGCCTCCGAGTCGGTCGACCCCGTGACGCGAGAGGATCAGGGTCCGATCAACGCGCTGGCCCGGGCGCTGGCAAAGGATCTCGGCCGCTACCAGAGCTTTATCGAGGATCTGCACCTGGTGGACTTCAAGGTCCGTATCCTCAATGGCGGGACCGAGGCGGTGACCCGCGTCCTCCTCGACAGCGCCGATGCCTCCGGCGCCGTGTGGTCGACCGTAGGCGTCTCCGCCAATATCGTCGATGCATCCTTTCAGGCGTTGGAGGACTCGATCCTCTATAAACTGCTGCGCGACGGAGCCGCCGGCGCCGATGGCCGCTGACCCGGCACGGGCCGGGCAGGGATGCGACTTGGGTCTTAGCCCGGCGGCCGAGCAGGTGCGCCGCGACGACCCGGTCCTGTTCCGCACGGCGCTCTATGCCCGGGAACCGGCGCGGGCGCGGCTGATGACCCTCTACGCGGTCGATATCGAGCTCTCCCGGGCGACGGAAAAAACCCTGAAAACCGGGGCTGGCCCTTTGATCGCGCAGATGCGGCTGCAGTGGTGGCGGGATCGGGCGGAGGCCGCTCGGGCCGGCGAGCCGGCGGCCGACCACCCGATCGCCGGGCCGGCCCACCCGCTCTTTGCGACGCTGCCGGCGGCTTTGGTCGATGGGCTGATCGAGGCGCGGGAGCGAGAGCTCGACGGCATCCACGACGACACCGACTTTGCGGCCTGGCGCCGCCAGCGTTTCGAAGGGCTGACCCGGCTCGGTCTCCGGATCCTTTCCCCCCAACCCCTCCCCGAAACCGACCGCACCGCCCAGGCGGTGGGGGCAGCGATCGGGACCGCCTTCGCCCTTCGCCACGCCCAGGCCATGGCGCGCCAGGGGGTCTTTCTCCTCCCGGGCCTTGATGCGGAGGGCCGGTCGCGCCTCGCCCGGGGCGAGGCGTGGCCATCGCTGCAGGCGCGCGCAAAAGACCTGGCGGGGGAGGCCCTCGAGCGGCTCGCCGAGGCGCGCAAAGTCTCGAAACCGCCGCGCAGCACGTTGCCCGCACTTCTGCCCCTCGCGGCGGCGGAACCCGCGCTCCGTGCCGCCAGTGTTGGCAAAAATCCCGCCGCTGCCAAATTGGGGACGGCGCGCCTCACACTCGCTTTGCTCTGGCGGGCCGTGACCGGCCGGTGGTGAGAGGGCCCTCTCACCTGGACAGACCGGGCATGGGTCAAGGCTGCGCGCGGGTACCGCGCGCACCGGGCTTGCCCGGCTTGGCCTTGAGGCACGCCCGGCTGTCCGAGAGGCTCGGTCGGAACCGCGCCTCGCGGTTCTCCCCAGCACCGGCCCCAACCCTGCCAAGCCGCACGGCGCCGGTCCGCTCTCGCGGAAGGCGCACCCGCCCGGCGCGGCCCGGGGCTTGGGGGCCTCCTTGACGGACCGAAACGGTCGCGATCGGCCTCAAATGATGGTGCGGGGCAATGTGTATTCACTTGACGTGCACATGCAGGATACAAGCATACGAGTTCCCGCCGGGCATCGTCTCGCCGTTGCCGTCACGAGTTCAAGCTTTCCAAGATGGAGCCGGAACCTCAACACCGGCGAGAATAATGAGACGACAAC
>JBCCRM010000045.1:0-28516 GCA_039513195.1 Pseudomonadota bacterium
CACCGAGATGGTGATGCCCGGCGACAATGTCAGCTTCAAGGTGGAGCTGATCGCGCCGATCGCGATGGAGGAGAAACTCCGCTTCGCGATCCGCGAGGGCGGCCGAACCGTCGGCGCCGGCGTCGTCTCCAAAATCATCGAGTAACAGTCAATCAGAGCGGCCGGGGACACCACCCCCGGCCGCTCTGACTCACCGATAGCCTGCGAGGCAAGGATGCAAGGTCAAAACATAAGAATTAGGCTCAAAGCCTTCGATCACCGGGTGCTGGATGCCAGCACTCAGGAGATCGTGAACACGGCCAAGCGGACCGGCGCGCAGGTGCGCGGGCCGATACCGCTGCCGAACAAGATCGAGAAGTTCACCGTGCTGCGCGGCCCACATGTCGACAAGAAGTCGCGGGAGCAGTTCGAGATTCGCACCCATAAGCGGTTGCTGGACATTGTCGATCCGACGCCGCAGACCGTGGATGCGCTGATGAAGCTCGACCTCGCCGCCGGTGTGGATGTCGAAATCAAGCTCTGAGGAGGCGAAGACATGCGCTCCGGAGTGATCGCGAAAAAGCTGGGCATGACCCGGCTCTTCATGGAGGACGGTAGGCAGATCCCGGTCACCGTTCTGCAGATGGAAAAGGTGCAGGTGGTCGCTCAGCGCACCGGCGATCGGGACGGCTACACTGCCGTACAACTCGGCGCGGGTGCGGCAAAGGCAAAGCGAACCTCGCAGCCGATGCGAGGCCATTTCGCCAAGGCGAGCGTCGAGCCGAAGCGGAAGCTGGTGGAGTTCCGCGTCAGCGAGGGCAACCTGATCGATGTTGGCGCCGAAATTACTGCGGACCATTTTGTCACCGGTCAGTATGTCGATGTGGCCGGGACCTCGATCGGTAAAGGCTTTGCGGGCGCGATGAAGCGGCATAATTTTGGCGGTCTGCGCGCCTCCCACGGGGTGTCGATCAGCCATCGCTCCCATGGCTCGACCGGCCAGTGCCAGGACCCGGGCAAGGTGTTTAAAGGCAAGAAGATGGCCGGCCATATGGGTGCCGCTCGGGTGACGGTGCAAAACCTGGAAGTGGTGCGGACCGACGTGGATCGCGGCTTGATCATGCTGAAGGGCGCGGTGCCGGGCTCAAAGGGCGGTTGGGTGACGATCCGCGATGCGGTAAAGCGCAAGGCGCCCGACGGCTTGCCGATGCCCGCTGCGATCCGCGCCGCTGCCGCCGCGCCTGTCCCCGATGCGCCGGCCGAGACCGATGGAGGTGAGGCATGAAACAGGTTGTCGTAACCCTCGACGCGGCGGAGGCCGGTGAGGTTGATTTGCCCGAGGCGATTTTCGGGCTGGAGCCGCGGGCAGATATTTTGCACAGGGTTGTGCGATGGCAGATGGCGAAACGCCAGGCGGGCACGCATAAGACGAAAAGCCGGGGCGAGGTGAGCTACTCGACGAAGAAAATCTATCGTCAAAAGGGGACCGGCGGTGCGCGCCACGGAGACCGGGCGGTGGCGCAGTTCCGCAAGGGCGGCACGGCAAAGGGCCCGGTGCCCCGCAGTCATGCTCATGACCTGCAAAAGAAGGTTCGCAGGTTAGGTTTGAAGATGGCGCTGTCGTCGAAAGCGCGGGACGGCAAGTTGATCGTGATGGACGAGGCGACGCTGCCGGTCCCGAAAACCAAGGCGCTGGCCGAGAAGTTTCAGGGCATGGGCTTGCGCAAGGCCCTGGTGATAGACGGGGCAGAGACAGATCAGAACTTCGCCCGGGCGGTTGCAAATATCGAAGGTGTGCAGTTGCTGCCCTCTGCCGGCGCGAATGTTTACGACATCCTGCGGCTCGACACGCTGGTGGTGACGCGCGCCGGCCTGGCTGGGCTCGAAGAACGGCTGGGCGAGGCCGAGGGGGCGCCGGCATGACCGCGAAGGCAGAACTTTATGAGGTGATCCGGAAACCGATCATCACCGAAAAGGCGACAATGGCGTCGGAGGGCAATGCCCTGGTCTTTGAAGTCGCGGTGTCGGCCAACAAGCCGCTGATCAAGGAAGCGGTGGAGACCCTGTTCAATGTGAAGGTGAAGGCGGTCAACACCACCATCACCAAAGGAAAGGTTAAGCGCTTCCGCGGCGTTGTCGGGCGGCGGAACGACGTGAAGAAAGCCTATGTGACCCTCGAGGAGGGAAACATGATCGACGTGACCACGGGCCTTTGAGGCCGGAAAACGGAAGACAGCAAGCATGGCGTTGAAAACATACAAGCCGACGACGCCGGGCCAGCGCGGGCTGGTTCTGATCGACCGTTCGGATCTATGGAAAGGCCGCCCGGTCAAAACGCTCACCGAGGGTTTGACCAAAAAGGGCGGACGCAACAATACCGGACGGATCACCGCGCGCAGGCGGGGTGGCGGCGCAAAGCGGCTCTATCGGATCGTTGATTTCAAGCGGCGCAAATTCAATGTGCCCGCAGCGGTCGAGCGGATCGAATACGACCCCAATCGCACCGCCTTCATTGCGCTGATCCGCTATGAGGACGGTGAGCAAGCCTACATCCTGGCGCCGCAACGTTTGGCGATTGGCGATAGCGTTGTCGCGGGCGCAAAGGTCGATGTGAAACCCGGAAATGCCATGCCCTTTGCCGGCATGCCGATCGGTACCATTGTACACAATATCGAGATGAAGCCGGGCAAGGGCGGGCAGATTGCGCGCTCCGCTGGGACCTATGCGCAGTTCGTGGGTCGGGACTCCGGCTATGCCCAGCTCCGTCTTGGCTCTGGCGAGCTTCGGATCGTGCGTGAAGAGTGTATGGCCACCGTGGGTGCGGTCTCGAACCCCGACCATTCGAACCAGAACTTCGGCAAAGCCGGTCGCACCCGGCACAAGGGCAAGCGTCCCAGCGTCCGCGGTGTTGTGATGAACCCGGTCGATCACCCCCATGGCGGCGGTGAGGGGCGGACCTCGGGCGGGCGCCACCCGGTGACCCCTTGGGGCAAACCGACCAAGGGGCGCAAGACGCGCTCGAACAAAGAGACCGACAAATACATCCTGCGCTCGCGCCACGCGCGGAAGAAATAAGGAAGGCTCATGCCACGCTCTGTTTGGAAGGGTCCGTTTGTCGACGCCCATGTGTTGAAGAAGGCCGCGAAGGCGCGCGACAGCGGGCGCAACGACGTCATCAAGATTTGGTCGCGCCGGTCGACCATCCTGCCGCAATTCGTCGGCCTCACCTTCGGCGTCTACAACGGGCACAAGCACATACCCGTTTCGGTGTCGGAGGAGATGATCGGCCACAAATTCGGTGAGTTCTCGCCGACGCGCACCTATTACGGGCACGCGGCCGATAAGAAAGCGAAGCGGAGGTAACGATGGGCAAGGAGAAGAACCCCCGCCGCGTTGCCGAGAATGAGGCTATGGCCGTTAACCGGATGCTGCGCACCAGCCCCCAGAAGCTCAACCTGGTCGCGGAGCTCATCCGCGGCAGGCCCGCCGATAAGGCACTGACGATCTTGGCGTTTTCGAAGCGCCGGATCGCAGAGGATGTGCGCAAGACCTTGCAGTCGGCAATTGCGAATGCCGAGAACAACCATGGCCTCGACATCGACGAGCTGGTCGTGACCGAGGCCTATGTGGGTAAGAACATGGTGCTGAAACGCGGGCGTCCGCGGGCGCGCGGCCGGTTCGGACGGATCCACAAACCGTTCAGCCAGCTAACGATCAAGGTGCGCCAACAAGAGGAGCCGGCCTGATGGGTCACAAGGTTAATCCGATCGGCCTGCGCGTCGGCATCAATCGCACATGGGACAGCCGCTGGTATGCCGACCGCAAGGAATATGGCGACCTGCTGCACGAGGATCTGCGTATCCGCGCGATGATCAAGAAGGAATGCGGGCAGGCCGGCATTAGCCGAGTGGTGATCGAGCGCCCGCACCGCAAGTGCCGGGTGACCATCCACACTGCGCGTCCGGGCGTGATCATCGGCAAAAAGGGCGCCGATATTGAGAAATTGCGCAAGCGCGTCGCCTCGCTGACGGCGTCGGAGCTGCATCTCAACATCGTCGAGATCCGGCGGCCGGAACTCGATGCGCAGCTGGTGGCGGAGAATATCTGCCAGCAGCTCGAGCGTCGGGTCAGCTTCCGCCGCGCCATGAAGCGCGCGGTCCAGAACTCCATGCGGATGGGGGCCCAGGGGATCCGGATCAATGCTGCCGGCCGGCTGGGCGGTGCGGAGATCGCGCGTACCGAGTGGTATCGCGAAGGGCGGGTCCCGCTCCATACGCTGCGGGCGGATATCGACTATGCTCAGGCCGAGGCGAAGACCGCCTATGGGATCATCGGCTGCAAGGTTTGGATCTTTCGGGGTGAGATTCTCGAGCATGACCCCTCGGCCCGGGATCGGCGCCAGGAAGAGTTGCAGGAAGGCGCACCTTCGCGCCCCGGCCGCGACCGGGATCGCGACGCCCGCTGACGGAGAGAAGAGATGCTGTCGCCGAAACGCACGAAATTCCGCAAGCTGCACAAAGGCCGGATCCACGGGGAGGCCAAGGGCGGCTTCGACCTGAATTTCGGCACCTATGGGCTGAAGGCCACGACGCCGGAGCGGGTGACCGCGCGGCAGATCGAGGCCGCGCGCCGCGCCATGACCCGCCATATGAAACGGCAGGGCCGGGTCTGGATCCGCATCTTTCCGGACGTCCCCGTGACCCAAAAACCGACCGAGGTTCGGATGGGCAAGGGCAAGGGGTCGGTCGAATATTGGGCTGCGAAGGTCAAACCCGGTCGGGTGATGTTCGAGATCGACGGCGTGTCGGAGCCGATCGCCCGGGAGGCGCTACGCTTGGCGGCCATGAAGCTGCCGGTGAAGTCTCGCGTCGTGGTGCGCGAGGACTGGTGACTCGATGGGCCTCGCGCGCCAGCGCGAGCCAGGTTTTGCAGGCGGTTAGGTGATTTCCGCCTTGCTTTTGAAAGAGTGGGGGCGTAATCACGCGATCCTCTTAGAAAACCACCGGATGCGGCGTAACCCTTTGCCGGAGCGCCCCGGTGATGTCGGAAGGACAAACGGACCATGAAGGCCGACGACATGCGGGCCAAGACGCCGGAGGAGCTGCGCGACGAGCTGGAAGCCTTGCGCAAAGAGGCGTTCAATCTCCGCTTTCAAGCTGCCACAGGGCAGCTCGAGAACCCCGCACGCCGGCGCTCCGTGCGCCGCGATGTGGCGCGGGTGAAGACGATTCTGAACGAAAAGGCCCGTGCGGCCGCGTCTGCCGGGACGGAGTGATATGCCGAAACGAATTCTTCAGGGCACGATCGTCAGTGACAAGAACGAACAGACCGTAACGGTCCTTGTCGAACGCCGATTCACCCACCCGCTGATGAAAAAGACGGTGCGGTCGTCGAAGAAGTACCGCGCCCATGACAGCAAGAACGAATTCAAGGTCGGTGAAACCGTTCGCATCCGCGAATGTGCGCCGATTTCGAAGACCAAGCGCTGGGAGGTGGTTGAGAGGGTCTGAGGCCCGCTGATCCACCATCCGGCTCGTCGAAACCGCGGGGCCTTTGAGCAGGAGGTCTCCGCAGGTCGGGAGAGCAAAGAATGATCCAGATGCAAACCAATCTGGACGTGGCAGACAATTCCGGCGCCCGCCGGGTCCAGTGCATCAAGGTGCTGGGGGGCGCGAAACGGAAATATGCCAGTGTCGGCGACATCATTGTGGTGTCGGTGAAGGAAGCGATCCCGCGCGGCCGTGTGAAGAAGGGCGATGTTCGTAAGGCCGTTGTCGTGCGCACCGCGAAGGAGATCCACCGCGACGATGGCTCGACCATCCGCTTCGACCGCAACGCGGCGGTGATCATCAACAATAACAACGAGCCCGTGGGTACCCGCATCTTCGGTCCGGTGGTGCGCGAGCTGCGTGCAAAGGCTTTCATGAAGATCATCTCGCTGGCGCCGGAGGTGCTCTAGATGGCCGCAAAGCTGAAAAAGGGTGACACGGTCGTTGTGCTGACCGGCCGGGACAAGGGTAAGGAAGGCGAGATCACCCAAGTGATGCCGAAGGAGGGGCGCGCTTTCGTCTCGGGCATCAACTTGGTGACCCGCCATGTGCGCCAGACCGCGCAAAACCAGGGTGGACGCATCTCAAAGGAGGCGCCGATCCAGCTGTCGAACCTCGCGCTTGTCGACCCGAAAGAGGGTGGGCCGACCCGTGTCGGGTTCCGGTTCGAGGATGGCAAGAAAGTCCGCTTCGCCAAGAAGTCGGGGGAGGTGATCGATGGCTGACGGCTCTTCCTATGTGCCACGCCTGCGCACGCTTTACGCGGATACGATCCGCCCAGCGATGCGCGAGGAGTTCGGCTACAAGAACGATATGATGATCCCGCGCCTCGACAAGATCGTCCTCAACATGGGCGTGGGCGAGGCGGTCGGCGACTCCAAGAAGGTCAAATCCGCGCATGACGACCTGATGGCAATTGTCGGCCAAAAGCCGGTGATCACGCGGGCAAAGAAGTCGATTGCCGGATTCAAGCTGCGCGAGGGGATGCCGATCGGCGTGAAGGTCACGCTGCGCCGGGACCGCATGTATGATTTTCTGGACCGGCTGATCACAATTGCTATGCCGCGTGTTCGCGATTTTCGCGGCATCAATCCGAAGAGCTTCGACGGCTATGGCAACTTCGCCATGGGCATCAAGGAGCACATTGTTTTTCCGGAGATCGATTATGACAAGGTCGATCAGGTTTGGGGCATGGACATCGTGATCGGCACTACGACGCTGAACGATGGTGAGGCGAAGGCATTGTTGGCGAAGTTCAACATGCCTTTCCGGGACTGAGCGCGGAGGAGCTGAGACATGGCGAAGAAGGGCATGGTCGAGCGCGAGAAGAAGCGTCAGCGCCTGGTCGAGAAATATGCCGTTAAGCGCGAGGAGCTGAGGGCGATCGCGAGCGATGAGTCGAATTCGATGGAGGACCGCTTCAAGGCGCGCCTGAAACTTGCGAAGCTGCCGCGGAATTCTTCGGCAACGCGGCTGCACAACCGTTGCCAGGTATCGGGCCGCCCAAAGGCCTACTATCGGAAGCTGAAGATGAGCCGGATTGCGCTGCGCGACCTCGCCTCGCGGGGCGAGATTCCAGGCATGGTCAAGTCGAGTTGGTGAGGGGGTCCGCGATATGAACGATCCTCTGGGCGATATGCTGACCCGGATCCGCAATGCCGGACTGCGGTCGAAGTCGACCGTGCGCACGCCGGCCTCGAAACTCCGGGGATGGGTGCTCGATGTGCTCCAGGACGAGGGCTATATCCGCGGCTACGAGAAGGCGGTCGGCACCGATGGCCACCCGGAATTCGAGATCAGCTTGAAGTATTTCGACGGACAGCCCGCGATAAAAGAGCTGAAGCGTGTCTCGAAGCCAGGGCGGCGAAGCTACACGGGTTCCAAGGCCATCCCGCAGGTTCGCAATGGACTGGGCGTCGCCATCGTATCCACCAATCGGGGCGTGATGAGCGACTCTAAGGCCCGTGCCGAGAATGTCGGCGGCGAAGTGCTCTGCACGGTGTTCTGAGGGAGCTGGCGATGTCACGGATCGGAAAACGACCCATTCCGGCGCCCAAGGGCGTGGAGTGGAAAGTCGCCGGCCAGACGGTGGAGGCGAAGGGGCCCAAGGGCGTCCGGACCTTCACGGCGGGCGACGATGTGGATTTGGTGCTCGAGGAGAACACGATCACTGTCAAGCCGCGGGGCTTGTCGAAGCGCGCGCGTCAGCAATGGGGCATGACGCGGACGCAGATCGCGAACCTGGCTCAAGGCGTGTCCGAGGGTTTCAAGAAAGAGCTGGAGATTCAGGGTGTCGGCTATCGCGCACAAGTGCAAGGCAAGACCCTGAAAATCGCGCTCGGCTTCAGCCACGATGTCGAATACGAAATCCCTGAAGGGATCGACATCAAATGTGCCAAGCCGACCGAGATTGAAATCACCGGCATCGACCAGCAGCGGGTCGGCCAGGTGGCGGCAGAAATCCGCGATTGGCGCGCTCCGGAGCCCTATAAGGGCAAAGGCATCCGCTACAAGGGCGAATACATCTTCCGCAAGGAAGGCAAGAAGAAGTAGGGGCGCGGACAATGGCAAAATCAAAGCGGGAATTGTTCCAGCGCCGCAGCCTTCGCGTGCGCAACCGGTTGCGTAAGGTTGCACGCGGCCGCCACCGGCTGAGCGTGTACCGGTCGTCGAAGAACATCTCGGTGCAGCTGATCGACGATGTGGCCGGGCGGACCCTGGCAGCGGCCTCTACGCTGGAGCCGTCGCTCGGTTGCATTGGCAAGAACAATGTCGATGCGGCGGCGAAGGTCGGCACCTTGATTGCGGAGCGCGCGAAGGCCGCGGGGGTCGAGGACGTGTATCTGGACCGCGGTGGGTTGCTCTATCACGGCAAGGTGAAGGCGCTTGCCGATGCCGCCCGCGAGGGCGGGCTGAAATTCTAGGGAGACGGATATGGCAGAACGCGATGGACGCCGGGACCGGCGCGACCGCCGCGACGATGACCGGGAACCGGAATTCGCCGACCGTCTGGTGGCGATCAACCGGGTGTCGAAAACGGTGAAGGGCGGCAAGCGCTTCGGCTTCGCGGCGCTGGTGGTGGTCGGCGACCAAAAGGGCCGCGTGGGCTTTGGCTCCGGCAAGGCAAAGGAGGTGCCGGAGGCGATCCGCAAAGCGACCGAGGAGGCGAAGCGCACCATGATCCGTGTGCCGCTGCGTGAGGGGCGCACGCTGCATCACGACGTGCTCGGCCGTTGGGGTGCCGGCAAGATCATGATGCGCTCGGCCCCGGCTGGCACCGGCATCATCGCCGGTGGACCTTGCCGCGCGGTCTTCGAGATGCTGGGGGTTCAGGATGTGGTCGCGAAATCGACCGGCAGTCAGAACCCTTACAACATGGTCCGGGCAACTTTTGAGGGACTAAGGAACGAGAGCTCTCCGCGCCAAGTCGCTGCTAGGCGTGGAAAAAAGGTGGCCGATATCCTGCCGCCACGCGATGCACCCGCGCGGCCGGCAGAGGTTTCGACTCCGCCAGAGGCCGCTCCAGCCGAGGCCGAGGCATAGTCCCATGGCCAAGACAATCGTCGTCAAACAAGTCGGAAGCCCGATCCGGCGCCCTGCGAAGCAACGCCAGACCTTGATTGGGCTGGGGCTGAACAAAATGCATAAAACCCGGGAGCTGGAGGACAGCCCCTCGGTCCGTGGGATGGTCAATTCGATCTCGCATTTGGTCGAGATCGTCGAAGAGCGGGACTGACCCCAGGCCGGCGACGGGCCAGCCCACCGTGAAGCTGTGGCTGCCGGGCCAGACGCATCGCCCTGCGGATCCGGCGAGAGGAGAATGCGTCATGAAACTTACAGATCTGCGCGATAATCCTGGCGCTACCAAAAAGAAAAAGCGCGTCGGCCGCGGCCCAGGCTCCGGCATCGGCAAGACTGGCGGGCGCGGAGTGAAGGGGCAGAAGTCCCGATCCGGCGTCGCGATGAAGGGGTTCGAGGGCGGGCAGATGCCGATTCACCGCCGCTTGCCGAAGCGTGGCTTCAACAATATCTTCCGAAAGTCGTTCGCGGTGGTGAACCTTGGAACTATCCAAGGCTTCATCGATGCGGGCAAGCTGGACGCGTCGCAGCCGATCGACGAGGCGGCACTGGTCGCTTCCGGTCTGGTGCGGCGCAAGCGCGACGGCGTTCGGGTCTTGGCCAAAGGCGAAGTAACCTCGGACGGGCTGAGCCTGGTAGTGACTGGCGCCAGTGCGGCAGCCGTTAAGGCGGTCGAAGCGAAGGGTGGCTCAGTGACCGTGGCGGCGAAGGCGGGGTCTCCCGCGGAGGGCTGAGCTTGGGCTTCTGCTCTTCGCGTCCCAGGCCGGCGGGCCGGGACAACATGGGTGGCTGCGATGATGGAAGTTAGACGAGGCTGACATGGTTTCTGCCGCCGAGCAAATGGCCGCGAATATGAGTTGGGGTGCCTTTGGCAGGGCCAAGGATCTTCAGCAACGTATCCTGTTCGCGGTGGCGCTCTTGATCGTCTACCGACTCGGGACCTTTATCCCGATGCCCGGCATCGACAAGGTCGCGCTGATCCAGTTCATCGAGCAGACGCAGGGCGGTATTCTCGGCGTCTTTAACATGCTCGGCGGCGGCGCCTTCGGCCGAATGGCGATCTTCGCGCTCGGCATCATGCCGTATATCTCCGCCTCGATCATCATGCAGCTTGCGACATCGATGGTCCCTGAACTGGAGAAGCTGAAGAAAGAGGGTGAAAGCGGCCGCAAAAAGATAAATCAGTATACGCGGTATGGGACTGTTCTTCTTGCAACCGTCCAAGCCTACGGCATGTCCATTGGCCTGGAGAGCGGTGGCCTGGTGCTCGATCCCGGATTGTTCTTCCGTGCCACCGCAGTGATCACGCTGGTCGGTGGAACTATGCTGCTGATGTGGCTGGGCGAGCAGATTACCGCGCGCGGCATCGGCAACGGCATCTCGTTGATCATCTTTGTCGGCATCGTCGCGGAACTGCCGAGCGCGCTGGCGCAGTTCTTCGAGCTTGGGCGGACTGGCCAGCTTTCGACGCTGCTGATGATCGGCATCCTGATCATGGCGGGCGCCGTGATCTATTTCGTCGTTTTCATCGAGCGTGCGCAGCGCCGGATCCTGATCCAGTACCCGAAACGCCAGGTGGGCAACAAACTGTATGGCGGCGAGAACAGCCACATGCCGCTTAAATTGAACACGGCCGGTGTGATCCCGCCTATCTTCGCCTCGTCTCTGCTTCTGCTCCCGACGACCGTTGCAAGCTTTGGGGCCCAGGGCGGCGATGTCGGTTGGCTCGGTACCGTCGCGGCGCTGCTGGGTCATGGGCAGCCGCTATTCCTGGTGTTGTTTGCGGCGCTGATCGTCTTCTTTGTGTTCTTCTACACAGCAGTGGTCTTCAACCCGGAGGATGTGGCCGAGAACCTGAAGAAGCATGGCGGCTTTGTCCCCGGCATCCGCCCCGGCAAACGCACTGCGGAGTATCTTGATTATGTGCTGACGCGGCTGTCGGTCGTCGGTGCTGCCTATTTGGTCTTTGTCTGTCTACTGCCGGAGCTATTGATCGCCGAGGTGGGCGTGCCGTTCTATTTCGGCGGAACGTCGCTGCTGATCGTCGTCTCGGTGACCATGGACACAATTACCCAGATCCAAAGCCATCTGCTGGCCCACCAATACCAAGGCTTGATCGAGAAGACGAAGATCCGGGGTGGACGCGGCAGTAGGGGTGGCGCGCGCCGTTGAGGCGCTGTGGGCTGCGCTTTTTCGGCGCGGCGACGGGTCGGACGCACGCGACGCTCAGATGCTATTCCCTTTTCCGAAAGAACCGGCAACAACGGTCTCCGGGGGAAGGGTCACGTTTGACGAGGGGGAGCGTTCCATGAATATCATCTTGTTGGGCCCTCCGGGTGCCGGCAAAGGCACGCAAGCGCGCATTTTGGTCGAGCGCGACGGTCTTGTGCAGCTCTCGACCGGCGACATTCTTCGTCAGGCTGTCAAAGAGGGCACCGAAGTTGGGATGAAGGCCAAGGCGGTCATGGAGGCGGGGCAGCTCGTCTCTGACGAGATTGTCACTGGCTGCGTGTCTGAGCGCCTCGACCAGCCTGATTGCGCGGGCGGCGTGATCTTTGACGGTTTTCCCAGGACGACGGCGCAGGCCAAAGCGCTCGACAATCTTCTCGTCGAGAAAGGCATGAGGATCGATGCCGTTATCGAGATGCGCGTGCCCGACGAATATCTCATCGACCGGATCAATACCCGCGCGGCGGAGACCGGCGGCACGCGCGCCGATGACAACGAGGAGACGTTGAAGAAGCGCCTTTCTGTCTATCATGCCGAGACGGCGCCGCTGATCGAATACTACCGAACGGCTGGCAAGCTCCTGAGCATCGACGGCACGACCGAGATCGATCAGGTTACCTCGCAGATCCAGAACGTCTTGAGCCAAGGTGCGCCGGACACTCCGACCGGGTGAACGATGGCCTTGCGAAACGGTTCTGGGACCGGTTTCGGTCCTGTCGAGAAACAGGGTTGACAAACGCGGCTACCTTCGATCTTCGGGGTTGACGCCGATTGTGGCACCCGTATATTCCGCGTCTCCGGAGAATGTTCGGGAGCCGTCTGGGGCCCGCGATATGTGGGCTTATCAGACTGTTTTTGGTGCGGAAGACGGCCGGCGGCACTGGCTCGACTTGGTGCCACGGCGGAGCGGCTTTCGAAGCGAACGGGATCTGGAACCGGGCAGAACAAGGCGGAGCTTCGAAGTGGCGCGCATCGCGGGTGTCAATATTCCGACGAATAAGAGGGTCCAGGTGGCCCTTACCTATGTCCACGGTATCGGCCGCAGCGCGGCGAGCGCGATCTGTGAGAATGCGGGCATCGCCGCAGAGCGTCGTATCAACGAACTTTCCGACGCGGAGTTGATCGCGATCCGGGAGGATATCGACGCCAATTTCCAGGTGGAAGGTGACCTCCGCCGCGAGCGGGCGGTGAACATCAAACGCTTGATGGATCTCGGTTGTTATCGCGGCCTGCGGCATCGTCGCGGCCTGCCGGTCCGCGGTCAGCGGACCCACACTAATGCCCGTACGCGAAAGGGCCCCGCAAAGCCGATCGCCGGTAAAAAGAAATAAGGATAACGACGCATGGCTCGTGACAAGCGTGCCGCTCCGAAGAAGAAGGAGCGCAAGAACATTTCTGCTGGGGTCGCCCATGTGAACTCCAGCTTCAACAACACGATGATCACGATTTCGGATGCGCAGGGTAATACGATTTCGTGGTCTTCGGCGGGGCTGATGGGCTTTAAAGGATCGCGGAAATCAACCCCCTATGCCGCCCAAGTCGCGGCAGAGGATGCTGGGCGCAAGGCTCAAGAGCATGGGGTGAAGACCTTAGAGGTTGAGGTACAGGGCCCGGGCTCTGGCCGCGAATCGGCGCTGAGAGCGTTGCAGGCGATTGGCTTCTCGGTCAGTTCGATTCGGGACGTCACGCCTATCGCCCATAATGGCTGCCGCCCGCCAAAGCGGCGTCGCGTCTGACAATTTGCGCGCAGGCTAGCGCTGGGACCCGTCCCCGGCGGGCTCCGGGAGCATTCCTCGGGCGCGGTCGTGCAGCCGGATCGGCACGATCGCAGGCATGGAGGACTCGATGATCCATAAGAATTGGCAAGAATTGATCAAGCCGATGCGCCTGCAGGTGGCTGCGGGTCCCGACCCCGATCGTACCGCAACGGCAGTGGCAGAGCCATTGGAGCGGGGTTTCGGCCTGACTTTGGGCAATGCCCTGCGCCGGGTGCTGCTGTCTTCGCTACAGGGTGCCGCGGTGACGGCAGTGCAGATCGATGGCGTGCTCCACGAGTTTTCCTCGGTCACGGGGGTGCGGGAGGACGTGACCGATATCGTGCTGAACTTGAAGGGGCTCGCCGTCTCTATGGACAGCGAGGGTCCGAAACGGCTGCAGCTTCATGCGACCGGGCCTGGACCGGTGCTCGCCTCCAGCATCACCGAAGTGGCGGGCGTCACCATCATCAATAAAGACCATGTGATTTGCCATCTCGACGAGGGGGCGGCCGTGCACATGGAGCTGACGGTCACGTCCGGCAAAGGCTATGTGGCCGCCGAGAAGAACCGCCCGGAAGACGCACCGATCGGCTTTATCCCGGTGGATGCGATCTACTCGCCGGTCAAACGCGTCAGCTACAAGGTTGATCCGACCCGCGAGGGGCAGGTGCTCGACTATGACAAGCTCTCGATTACGGTGGAGACCGATGGCACGCTGAGCCCGGAAGACGCGCTCGCCTATGCCGCGCGGATCCTGCAAGACCAGCTGCAGACCTTCATCAATTTCGAGGAGCCGAAGGACGCCGCGCGCGACGAGCAGCATGACGACCTGGAGTTCAACCCGCTTCTTCTCAAGAAGGTCGACGAGCTGGAGCTGTCGGTGCGGTCGGCCAACTGTCTAAAGAACGATAACATCGTGTATATTGGCGATCTGATCCAGAAGACCGAGGCGGAGATGCTCCGCACGCCGAATTTCGGGCGCAAATCCTTGAATGAAATCAAGGAAGTGCTGACGACCATGGGGCTGCATCTCGGGATGGATGTGCCAGATTGGCCACCAGACAATATAGAAGATCTGGCCAAGAAGTTCGAGGATCAATTCTAAACGCTGCAGGCGTTCTGGAAGAGCCTTCCCCCTGGATGGGGGAGGGTTTGGGTGGGGGTGATACCAATCTGGCGCCGCCCTCACCCACCAAACCGGGCAAAATGCCCCAAGGAGGCCGCAGGCGCGCAAGCTGTGGCCGGACAAAGCACAACGGATAGGATACGGATATGCGCCACGGAAACGGCTACCGGAAGCTCAACCGGACCCATGAGCACCGCAAGGCCATGCTCGCCAACATGGCCTGCTCGCTGATCGAGCATGAGCAGATCAAGACGACGCTGCCCAAGGCGAAAGAGCTGCGGCCATATGTGGAAAAGCTGATCACGCTCGGCAAAAGAGGGGATCTCCACGCCCGCCGCATTGCCGCCTCCACGATCAAACAGGACGCGCCGGTAGCGAAACTTTTCTCGGTCCTGGCAGAGCGGTACAAAGAGCGCCCCGGTGGTTATTGCCGCGTCCTTAAGGCGGGCTTTCGCTACGGCGATATGGCGCCCATGGCAATCATCGAGCTGGTGGACCGCGACCCCGATGCCAAGGGCGCCGTCGACCGGGCTCGCCTGGCCGAGGAAGAGGGCGTCGCCACCGCCGAATGACGCTTGGACGGCGGCTCTCAAAACCGGCGGGCTTGGCCCGACGGGCATTGGGGCTTACCTTCGCGGCATGAAGCACTGCCGGGACGCGCAATGAGATTGGCCGCTGCCACCACCCTGATCGCTGCATTGGCCCTGCCCGTGCCTCTGGCGAAGGCTGCAGAGCCCCGCGTTCCATCCTCTGCGGCAGAAATCCAGCTCAGCTTTGCCCCGGTGGTGCGGCGGGCGGCACCTGCGGTGGTGAATATCTACACGACCAAAGTCGTGCAGCGCCGGATGAGCCCTTTCGCGGGCGATCCGTTCTTCGAGCGCTTTTTCGGCGAGTTTTTCCCCCATGGCAGAGCGTCGCGGCAGCGGGTCGAAAACTCGCTCGGCTCCGGTGTGATCGTGGAAGCTTCCGGCCTTGTCGTCTCCAACCACCATGTGGTCGGCGGAGCGGACGAGATCACCGTGGTTCTCACCGACCGGCGAGAGTTCAGCGGCAAGGTGGTATTCGCCGACGAGGCATCGGATCTCGCGGTCGTTGCCCTCGACGGGGCGGAGGACCTGCCGGTTCTCGACCTGCGCAACTCCGACGATCTTGAGGTCGGTGATCTGGTACTGGCCATCGGCAACCCGTTCGGTGTCGGCCAGACCGTGACTTCCGGCATCGTCTCGGGCGTTGCGCGGTCGACCCGCCGCGGGCAGGGGTATTTCATCCAGACCGATGCAGCGATCAATCCCGGCAATTCCGGCGGCGCGCTGGTCGACATGGATGGACGGCTGATCGGGGTGAACACCCAGATCCTCAGCCGCTCCGGCGGGTCGAATGGTATCGGCTTCGCAGTGCCGGCCAATCTCGTCGCCCGGGTGATCGATGCGGCCTTGGCGGGGGAGGATGCGTTGGCCCGTCCCTGGTTGGGCGTGGGCGGTCAGCCAGTGACGGCGGAACTCGCAGACGCGCTCGGCGTGCGGATCCCCCGCGGCGTGCTGATCGATCAGCTTCACCCGGCAAGCCCGTTTGCCGCCGCGGGGCTTGAGACCGGCGATGTGCTTCTGGCGGTCGAGGGCGAGCGCGTCGACAGTCCTGCAGAACTGAATTTCCGCACCGCCACCCTCGGCACCGGGCGGGAGGCCGAGATTGAGTTTCTGCGCCGGGGCCAGAGCCTGCGGTCGGCGATCGCCCTCGCTCCTGCGCCGAACGACCCCGCCCGCGATGGCATAGTGGTCGAGAACGGTGTTCTTGGCGGGCTCGAACTCGTGACCATCAACCCGGCGGTTATCGAGGAGGCCGGCCTGCCCCTGTCGGCCGAGGGGATCTTGGTGGTCTCGGTTCGCGGTGCGGCCCGTCGCACCGGGGTGCGCCGCGGCGACGTCATCGTTGCAGTCGCCGACCGGCCCGTGCGGACCACCGGAGATTTCCGCGAAAATCTGCCGCGCCGTGCAGCCTACGACCTTGAAGTCGTGCGTGGGGGCCGCAGCGGGTTGATCCGCATCGGCCGCTGAGATGGCGGACCTGTTCGATGAGCCAGAGCCCGGTTCGGTCCGCGAGCCCGTGGCAGAGGGGCCGAGACCGCTTGCCGACCGGCTCCGCCCTGCCGGGCTTTCGGAGGTGGTCGGGCAGCGCCACCTGCTTGGGCCGGAGGGGGCGATCGGCGCCATGCTGGCCGAGGGCAATCTCGCCTCCATTATTCTGTGGGGTCCGCCAGGCGTCGGCAAGACCACCATCGCCCGACTGCTCGCCGCCGAGACCGAGCTCGCCTTTGTGCAGATCAGCGCGATCTTCTCCGGTGTCGCGGAGCTTCGAAAGGTCTTCGATGCGGCAGAGATACGCCACCGGGCGGGGCAGGGGACACTGCTCTTCGTCGACGAGATCCATCGCTTCAACAAGGCACAGCAGGACGGTTTCCTGCCGCATATGGAGGCGGGCCGGATCACTTTGGTGGGTGCAACGACCGAAAACCCGTCTTTCGAGCTAAACCGTGCGCTTCTCTCGCGGGCTGAGGTGCTGCGCCTGGACCCGCTCGGTGCCGATGACCTCGCCGAGATTCTTGCTCGGGCGGAGGCGGTAGAGGGCCTACTTCCGCTGACTGAGGATGCGCGGTCGACGCTGATCGAGATGGCAGAGGGGGACGGGCGCGCTCTGCTGAATTTGGTCGAGCAGGCCGGGCGGCTTGGTGACGGACCGGTCGATGCCTCGGCGCTGGCCCAGCGGTTGACCCGCCGCGCCCCGGTCTACGATAAGGCTGGCGACGGTCATTACGGGCTGATTTCGGCCTTGCATAAATCGGTGCGTGGATCGGATCCGGACGCCTCTCTCTACTGGCTCGCGCGGATGCTGACGGCGGGGGAGGATCCTCGCTACCTCGCTCGCAGGCTGACCCGGATGGCGGTGGAGGATGTCGGCCTCGCCGATCCCGAAGCGCAGCACCATTGTCTGGCCGCGTGGCAGATTTACGAACGGCTCGGCTCGCCGGAGGGCGAGTTGGCTCTGGCGCAGGCAGTGGTGTATCTGGCGCTAGCGCCCAAATCGAACGCGGCTTATGGCGCCTGGAAGGCGGCTGAGCGGGCCGCCCGGCAATCCGGCCACCAACCGCCGCCGGATCACATCTTGAACGCACCGACCGCCTTGATGAAGAGCCAGGGGTTCGGAAGAGGCTACGCCTATGATCATGACGCGCCGGACGGCTTTTCCGGCCAAGACTACTTCCCTGAGGCGCTTGGTCGGCAGAGCTTTTATGCGCCGGTTGAGCGCGGGTTCGAGAGGGAAATGGCCAAACGCCTTGCCTATTTCGCGCGCTTGCGGGCGGAGCGGCAGGAAGGGTAAGCCTGCAGCCGGGGCAGAGGAGGCAGCAAGAGATCGGGGGCGGGGCGTGACGGTGATTGCGGTGGCCTTTGGGGGCGCGCTCGGCGCGACGTTGCGCTATTTGGTCGGCTTGGCGAGCATGCGCCTCCTCGGCCCCGGGTTCCCCTGGGGCACCGTGGCGGTCAATGTGCTTGGCTCTTTCGCGATGGGTCTGATTGCGGTGATGCTGGTAGAGCGCTTTCCGGGCGCTTGGAACCGCTGGGCGCCGTTTCTGTTGACCGGCATTCTGGGTGGTTTCACTACATTTTCGGCGTTCTCCCTGGATGCGGTCTTCTTGATGGAGCGCGGGCGCCTGGTCGCTGCTGTTGGCTATGTCGGCCTTTCCGTGGTCGGCTCGGTACTGGCCTTGGCGCTCGGCATGTGGTTTGCCCGGTCCTGGTCGTGAGCGGCGTGCGCCATGTGGTGGTCGGTGCCGACGAGGCGGAACAGCGGCTCGACCGGTGGTTCGGGCGGCAGTTTCCACACCTTACCCATGGGCGGCTGGAGAAGATGTGCCGCAAGGGCGAGGTGCGGGTCGATGGCGCGCGGGCCAAGGCGTCGACCCGGGTGCGGCCTGGTCAGACGATCCGAGTGCCGCCGCTGCCTGCGGGCGCACCCCCGTTCGATCAGCCTGCGGAACCGATGGTCCCTGATAGCGCCGAGGCGGAGGCGATCCAGGCCACCGTCCTCTACCGGGACGACCATGTCCTGGTGATCGACAAACCCCCCGGCCTCGCAGTGCAGGGCGGTACAGGTCAGCATCGCCATCTTGGCGCAATGTTGCCGGCCTTGCGGTTCGAGAGGCCGGGGGATCCGAGGCCGGTACATCGGCTCGACAAGGACACATCTGGTCTGTTGGTGCTGGCCCGGACCGGCGTGGCCGCGGTTGCTCTCTCGCGGGCGTTTCGGAGCCGGGCGGTGGAGAAGATCTATCTTGCAGCAGTCGCCGGCCGACCCGATCCCCTTGCGGGACGGATCCGCTATGGGTTGGTGAAGGCGGGGGGTAAGGGCAGCGAGAAGATGCGAGTGCTGCATCCCGACGATGTGGGGGCCACGGAGGGTGCGCGCACGGCGATGACCGATTACCGAGTTTTGGAGGCCGCGGCGCAGCGGGCCTCCGCCGTGGCGCTGCGCCCGGTGACCGGTCGAACCCACCAGTTGCGGGCGCATATGGCGGCGCTGGGGACGCCGATCGCGGGCGACGGCAAGTATGGCGGCCGAGGGCAGGAGAACAAGGGCGACGGTTGGGGGGCCGGGCTCGGTGGAGCGCTGAGCCGAAAGCTGCATCTGCACGCTGCGCGGCTGGTTTTGCCGCATCCCGTGGAGGAACGAAGCCTGATGCTGACGGCGCCCCTGCCGGAGCATATGGCCAGAAGCTGGGCATTTTTCGGTTGGGATCCGGCGCTGCCCGACCCGGTGTTCGACGAATAGCGGCGGGGTTCCGGGCAGATCATCGGTTCCGCCGCGCTGGCGCGCGCCGCCCAGGGCGCCGCATCTTGTTCCCCGCGCGTGGCACGACCGTGCCTGCGACGCTTTTCTACGTCGGTGCGTGTGACGAGGTCGCGAAGCGCCGGCGGCCCTTCCACGGGCGCAAGAACCCAGAGACCGCCGCGCGCGCCCATGGTGCCACAATCCGGACGGCAGACGCGGCGCCCTGGACCCCCGGAGGGACAGGCAACCGTCTTACTGAACGATCAGTTCCGCGTGGAGCGCACCGGCTGTCTTGATGGCTTTCAGAATGTCGATCATGTCGCGCGGCCCGATACCCAGTGCGTTCAACCCGGCCACGAGATCCGCCAAGGTCACATTCTGCTCAACCAGGGCGAGCCGGTTCTCCGCGCCCTCGTCGATTTGGATGTCCGTTCGGGGCAGGGCCAGCGTCTCTCCCTCCGCGAAAGGATTGGGTTGGGAGGCGACCGGCGCCTCGTTCACCCTGATGGTCAGATTGCCCTGGCTCACCGCCACACGGCTGATCTTCACATCCGCGCCCAGCACAATGGTGCCGGATCGCTGATCGACCACCACGCGGGCCTTGCGCGAGGGGGCTACGTCGAGATTCTCGATCTCGGCCATCAGCCGCGCTGGGCCGACCGCAGCCACTTGTAGGTTCAGCGTCACAGTTCCGGCATCGCCCATACGAGCGACGGGACGCCCGAGTTCCGTGTTGATCGCCGCTTCGATCCGCGCAGCGGTGGTGAAGTCCGGCTCCCTCAGCGCGAGGCGGACCTGTTGCATATCCTCGAATACGAACGGGATCTCCCGCTCGATCCGCGCGCCACCGGGGATCGAGCCGGAGGTCGGTACCCCAATCTGGGTAGTTGCACCATCGCCACCGGCGGAGATGCCGCCTGCGAGGACCGGGCCCTGGGCCACGGCGTAGATGCCGCCATCGGCCGCGTTGAGCGGCGTCATGATCAGCGTGCCACCAAGCAGACTGTCCGCATCCCCGATCGCCGAGACGGTGGCGTCGATCCGGCTGCCCGCCCGGCCGAATGGCGGCAGGGTCGCCGTGACGATCACTGCAGCGACATTGTCCGGCCGCAAATTCTCGCCTGCGACATTTACGCCGAGGCGCTCGAGCAGATTGACGAGGGCCTCTTCGGTGAAGGGAGAGTTCCGGATACCGTCGCCAGTGCCATTCAGCCCGACCACCAGGCCATAGCCGACCAAGTCGTTGCCGCGCACCCCTTCGATCTCGACGAGATCCTTGATGCGGGGATTGGCCTGCACCCCGGCCGGCGCCACGCAGAACAGGCCAAGCGCAATCAGGCAGGACAGGGCGGCGCGGAGCAGGGTCATCGGCGGGCGCCTCGGGTCAACGGATGAAATTAGCGAGGGAGAGCTGCGAAAGCCGCGAAGTGGTCAAGAACAACCCCTCCAATTGCCCTTCGAGCGAGGAGAGCTCTGCCGCAGCCTCGAATTGGTCGCGCGCCGCCAGATCGTTGTAGCTGATCGTGAGTGCCGCTTCCTCGCCCAAGTTGCGGGCTTTGACGTCGCCAATGCGTTGCTGTGCCGTACCAACCGTTGCGATCAGACCGGTGAGGCCCGCCGCCGCCGAGCGCATCCCGTCAGCCGCCCGTTCGGTAAGGTCGCGCCGTTCGTCGGCGTTAAAACCGCTGGCTGGGTCGTTGGCAACAGTGGCAACCGCCAAGTTGCGGAGGAGATCGCGGATCGCTTGCTCGTCGGCGCGAACCCCATAGTCGACCCGCTCGCCCGGCGCGATCTCGGTTGCTGGTGCGTCGCCCGTGCCACCGCCATAGATCGCGGTCTCGTAAACCCCGCCCGCAGCGTTGAAATCGTTCTGAACGGCGGCATAGGCGGCGCCAGCCGTCGGCTGCGCGGCCATGATCGCCGTCACTTCCGCCAAGATATCCTCGGGTGAGGCCATCGGCACCTGATCCGGCGTGTCACCCGCGAACAGCATTCGCGAGCCGAAGCTGGTGTTCAGGGCAGCGACCACCGTGTCGAGGGCGCCCCGAGCAGTGGAGCCAAAGATTTCCAGACCGCCGACCAGACCGCTTTGCAGCGCTACCACTGAGGCTGATGCGGTCTCTACCGCCGTGTCCTCCAGCGTCTGGAGCACGGTCTGAGTGGTCCCAGCGCGACCCTCGCTCAGCGCAATTATCTCGCTGTATTCATTGAGATCGGTGAGACGCTTTTCGATCCCCACCAGATCGGCGATGCGTCCGCCGAGCGCGGCAGCCGGGTCGGTCAGCCGTCCGGTCACCGCCTCGATCTGTGTGTTGTCCACTTGTGAGCGGACGTCTCGGATCACGCGGGCCAGGTTGAAGGCGCGCGGCTGCGCGGGAAAACCGATATCGGGCATCAGCGGAACCTCAGCAACTGGTCAAGCATGTCTTGGGCGGTGGTGATCACCTGGGCATTCGCGGCATAGGCCTGCTCGATCCGGATCAGATCTTGCAGCTCCTGATCGGTGTCGACGCCGAGAAGATCCGCCTCCTCGGTCGCGATGGCCGTCCGCGCGCTGGACAGGGCGGCGACCTGTCCCTCCAACCGCACCCGATCCGTGGCGACCAGCTCCATCACCCCGGCGATCCGCTGGTTGAAGGAGAAGTTGCCGGTCAGCCCTGGCGTGGCGGTCGCATTCTGCAGCGCGGTCAGAGCGTCCAGCATCGCCCTGGGCACAGTGCCATTGCCGGTCGGACCCGCCGCAACGGCGCCGATGCCGTCACGCAGCCGCGTGGCGTCGCCCCCCTGGACGGGATCGGCGAGCGGGTTGATCTGAATACGCCCGGCGATCCCGGTCGGGTCCAGTGGGTCGAAGAGGGCGCCGCCATCGGTGAAGAGGCCGGGATCGGTCGCAAGCCGAGTCGGGTCGACTGCCGGATCGTCGAAACGGCTGATCAGGTTCGCGGCGAGGCTGTCGAGTTGCGACTGAAACTCCGGGATCACCTCGTCGCGCACCTGAAAGAGGCCGGCGAGGCGCCCACCGTCGATGGTCTGGTTGCCGGGTGCCGCCGGCGAGATGTCCTTGCCGTTGAGCGTCACGCCCGATAGGGCGCCGGTGCCCCCGGCATACTCCATGAAAGGCGTGATCACCGGCGTCGCCGTGAACTCGAGCTGCTGTGCCCGCACATCGGCCAGCGGTAGGCCCTGAACGGTGCGCAGCTCTACCACGCCATTGTCGCGCCGTGTCTCGCGCGTGGGGATGATCTGGGCCACGATGTCGAGCTCCCGCTCACGCTCGTCGATCAGGGCCGCTGTCTCCCGCCCGCTAGCGTCGAAAACCTGGATCTGCCGGTTCAGACGCGCAATCTTGGTCAAGGCGTCGTTCACCGCCGCAACGCTCGTCGCGATATCCCGGTCGGCGGCTTCGCGTAGACGCGTTGCCTGATTGGCCACCGCGTTGAATTCCTTCGCCAGATCGTCGGCAGCGCGCACCGCGAGCTCTTGGCGCGGCGCCGATTCGGGCGTGTCGGCGAGCTGGCGGAGGGACGTTTCGAAGGCGGTCGCGCGGCTTTGGAGGCCGTCGGTATCCTCGGACGTGCCGAGCGCCGTTTCCAGCCGGCGAACCGCGTCGAAGACGGCATCCTCGCCCGCGAGCTGGCCGTCCGCATCGCGTCTGACTTGGCTGAAGGCGGGGTCGATGGCCCGCTCGACATCGACGATCCGCACACCATTGGCAAAGCCGCCCGCGATCTGCGAGCCCAATACAGCGCTTTGGCGGCCATAGCCGTCGGTAGCGGCATTGGCGATGTTGTTGGCGGCGATCTCGAGCTGTTTGCCATTGGCCGTGAGGCCGGTGAGCGCATTGCTGAGCGCAAGACTGATGGACATCGCGTGAAGCTCTTCTGGCTGGGGTCGTGGGGGTGAGGCCGAAGCCTCACCGTTTAATGTTGGTTGTCTCCTGCAGCATTTCGTCGACCGTTTGGATCACGGTGGCGTTCGACGAGTAAGCACGCTGCGTCTGGATCAGATCGGTCAGCTCCCGGGCCACATCGACGGTGCTCTGCTGGATCGCGAAGCCGGAGATACCGCCGACCGGTCCGCCATTGGCGTCCCACAGGAAGACGTCGCCGGATTCCGGCGAGACCGAGAAGGCTTGATTGTCTTCGGCGATCAGCCCGTTCGGGTTCGGTACATCGGCGAGTGGGATGCGGTAGAGCGTAACCCTCTGCCCGGTGTCGTAGACGCCCTGCAGGAAACCGTTTTCGTCCAGTTCCAGGTTGGCGAGGCTGCCGGCGGGGGAGCCGTTGCGGTTGACCGCGGTCGGTGCGAACTCTGCGTCGAGCTGCACGAGGCCGCCATCGATCGTCGGCGCGCCTAGGAAGACCTCGATCGGGCCGTTGGCGACCGTAACCTGGGCAATGCCCGTGGTGACGTCATAGGCGGCACCGCCGATCGGCGTGACGCCCAGGATGGTGCCGCGGCCGGTGCGGCTGGAGTCGAAATCGACGGTGTACTCGCTGATCGGGACCGTCGCGCTGGTGGCGCTGTCGAAGATCGACACGTTCCAGCTGTCCGAGGGCGCCGCACCTGGGGCCGGCAGATTGGGCGTATAGACCACGCGGAGCTGGAAGCGCCGGCCGACACTGTCGAAATACTCAATCGGACTTTCGAATGGGTCGCCCAGGGCGCCGTCCTCCGTCTCCCGCGCGGGGAGGTTAACGCCCAGCTCTACGCTGGTGGTCGGTTCGGCCGCGGTGAGGAACGGCGCGATGCGGACGGGTTCAAGGTCGGACGGGCTGTCGCGGGTGATGTTGGCGGGGACATTGCCAAAGGCATCGGTCGGCCAGCCGGTCAGGGCGAGGCCGGAAGTGGTGACCAGGAACCCGTCCTCGTCCGGCGAGAAGGACCCGGTGCTGGCCAACAGGAATGGCCGGTCATCGGCGCTTTGCTCGACCGTGCCGGCGAGTGTGACCGTCAGCAGGCCGCGGCCGGTGACCGTGATGTCAGTGGCATTGCCGGTGTTGATGATGGTGCCTTGGCCGCGAACATCGCGGAAGGTGTTGACCCGCACGCCGCCCGCGGAATAGGTGTTATCGGCGCTTGGCGTGACCAGCGACGAGAACTCGACATCGGTACGCTTGTAGCCAGCGGTCGAGGCATTGGCGATGTTGTCGGAGATCGCCGCGAGCCGCGTGGAATTGGTGCTCAGGCCCGCAACGCCGGCATTGAGCGAAGACGACAAACTCATGTGATCACCCCCTTGGATCGTTCTGAACTCACGAGTGATCCATCATATGAAGCTGTCTTCTTAAACTACGGCTAACGCAGAGAATCTCTTAGCAGGGTAATTGCGATCCGCCGATTTTGCGGGGCCAAAGGGTCATCGGAGAGCGGCGAGGTTGCTGCCCGGCCGCTGACCCTTTTGATACGCGTTGGGGGCAGGCCGCCATCCCCCATCATGCGCCGCACCGCCTGCGCCCGGTCCGACGAAAGCTCCCAATTCGTATACTGTCCCCCGGCGCCGAAGGGGCTGGCGTCGGTGTGCCCGACAATTGCAATGTCGTTCGTTGTGTCGTTCAGGACTGGCACAAGCACGTCGAGAATGGCGCTCATCAGCGGTGCGGGTGCGGCGGACCCGGCGCCGAACAGAGGCTCGCCGACAAGATCGACGACCTCGATCACCAGACCCTCCGGCGTCACCTGGAACTGAAGGTGCCGTGCGACCGTGTTATCCGCCGCCCCCTCCACAACGGCGGTAAGCTCGGTCTGCAGGGCCTCCAACGCCGCCTGAGCCTCAGCGGCCACCCGTTCTTCGGCATCCTCCGTTGCGGCTGTCGTTGTATCGATCTCACCGTCCGCATCGCGCTCGGCTTGTCCGTCGCGGGTCGGGGGGGCGGCTTCCGACGGGTCCTCGGTAGCGTCGGGATCCGAGACCGGATTGGCGAGATCGTCCTCCTCTCCCTCCGTATCGCCGGGCTCGTCGCGGGTTGGTTTCGCGCGTTGACCATCCGGCTGGGAGCCGGCGACGGTCTTCTGCGTGAAAATCGTATCGCCGGCCAGCATGCCAGCCCCGCCAGCGGAGTTTCGGCTGATAGGGATCGACGGGTCGAAGTAATCGGCGAGGCCTGCCAGTTGATCCTCGGAGGTCGAGTTCAGCAGCCACATCAGAAGAAAGAACGCCATCATAGCGGTGACGAAATCGGCATAGGCGACCTTCCAGGCGCCGCCGTGATGGCCGTCGCCGCCCTTTACCACCTTCTTCACGATGATCGGACGTTGATCCGCCATTGCCCGGTCCCCTCTCAGCTTGCCTGCGCCGCCTTCGGGTAACGGCCCATGGTTAGCGCGTGGTTACAGGTTGGGTGGTGCATGCTTAACGCCGATGAAAGATACGAGAGGACATCAAGAGGCCCACCCGGGCGCAGTGGGGCGGCAGCCAGCCTCCTGCGCGCCCGGGCAAGGTTCGGGTGCTCCATGGCCGATCGGCATGATGACGAAAACGTGCTCGCCAAGAAGGTGCGGGGGCCGAAGATGCGCCTCGCCGGTTTCCCGTCGATGGATCCGCTTTGCAATGCGTTTGCCTCGATTGCCGCGACGCGGACGCGGGCGGAGCTGCGGCCGGGCATCGATGTGAGCGTGTTCGGCTACGAAGTTACCCGGCACGGTGACTATCTGCGGGGGCTGTTTGCGCCCTCGGCGATTTACTTGCTGTCCTTCTCCGCGCGGCAGGGATCGGGGCTGATGAAGGCGCATCCGCGGCTGCTTGGCAAAGTGCTCGACATCTATCTGGGTGGCGACGGCACCTTCGAGGAGTCGAACTTCTCGCGTGGGCTCACCTCCATCGATCTATCGATCTATGGTCGCTTCGTAGATCTGGTGGCCCGCTGCTTCGACGAGGCGATCCACGAGCTGTGCGGTCGCTCTGCGATTGGTGTCGCCAAGCGGACCAGGTTCGAGCAGCAGCCCGGAATGGTCCGGATCGCGCCCGACCGGGCGGAGGTTTTTGTCGTTAAGCTGAACTTCCATGTGGCGGACGACAAACGCGGTGCTGGCCTCGATTTTGTGGTGCCGGTCTCGACGCTGGAGCCGTTGAAGAAGGATCTGATACTGGCTCAGGATGGCGGCGACGCGACCAGGGATCTGTGGGCGTCTCATATGATGCGCCAGGTCCATGAGATGCCCCTGCCTCTGGCGGGTGTCATCGGTTTGGGCGAGTACTCGGTGGCCGAGCTTGCGAAGCTGCAGCAGGGGATGTTGTTGGAATTGCCGCGCCAGGCGCTCGACCGGGTCGAGCTGCGGGCTCAGACAACCGACGGGCCGGCGGTTTTGACGACTGGGAAACTCGGGGCGGCCGACCGTCACAAGGCGCTTCGCTTGAACGCCGATCTGGACGAGGCTTTTCTCGCGCCCCTCCGGAAAGCCAGAGCGGAGCGGGACGAGGCCGACCGCAAGCAGTTGGAGGAGCAGGGTTCCGAGGTGTTTGGGGAACCGCCGCCGGGCTGGCACACTGTCGGCTGATGCGCGGCTTGTCGCATCACACTGTCGGCAGGGACCGAATTCGGCCATTCTCCCGTGCAATCCGGGTGAGGTTGGGTTGCAGGACTGTCCAGGCGGAGGATGCGGCGCAGATGATCAGTCACCATGCAGCGAGATTTGCGGTGGTACGGTGGGCCGCTTTGATAGCTTTGGCCTTATTGGGCCTCGCCAGCGCCGCTTTGGCGGAGGAGGCGCGCCAGGCCTTTGGGGCCCATGATCGACCCTCGTCGGCCGCGCCGAACCCCATTGGCGAGTATGCCCGGGGATGCCTTGCCGGCGGCGTGGCGCTGCGAGAGACTGGGCCATCATGGCAAGCTATGCGCCTGAGCCGCAACCGCAACTGGGGCCATCCGGATACCATCGCCTTTATCGAGCGATTGGCCGAGGACGCGCCGGGCCTCGGCTGGCCGCGGCTCTATGTCGGCGACATTAGCCAGCCGCGCGGCGGGCCGATGTTGTCCGGTCACCGATCGCATCAGATCGGTTTGGATGCCGACATTTGGTTCCGGCCCGGGCGGCCTCAGGCGATCTCTCGTCGGGCGCGGGAGGAGATCGGCAGCCCCTCGGTGGTGCGCCGCGACCGGTTGGACGTGAACGGGAATTGGACGCCGGCGCATCACGCGCTGATACGGCGCGCGGCGGAGGACACGGCCGTGGCGCGGATCTTCGTGAATGCGGCGATCAAGAAGGCGCTCTGCCGGGCCGAGCCTGCGGGCGATCGGGCCTGGCTGCGCAAGGTCCGCGCCTGGTGGGGGCATGATTCGCATTTCCATGTGCGGCTGACCTGTCCGGCCGGGGCGGAGGGCTGTGTCGATCAGGCGCCGCCACCGTCTGGCGATGGCTGCGGCGAGACGCTCGACTGGTGGTTTACCGATGAGGCACTGAACCCAAAGCCGAGCGGCAAGCCCCGCAAGCGGCTGGCGCTTGCGGACCTGCCGCGGGCCTGCCTACCGGTGATCGACCGTTAAGAAAGGCGAAGCGGTCCACGCGCCGCTCGGCGCTTCGAACTGGTCCTCAGCGCAGAGCATTACGGGCCCGCCGCACGCGGCGGTCCGGGCGCCGCGTCTGCCTCCGAGCTGGTGGCGATACTGGCGCGCGCGGCGGTCTGCCATTGCAGGTGCGTGTGGCGATGCTGCGGGGCTCCCGCTGAGGTGCCACAGGCACGGATGTTGAAGCGGGGAGTTTCAGGAATCTTGTGTATGGGCCATGGGTTGAGCATTTTCAGTGTGCGATCCAGAAGCGGTCTTCGAACAGGATCGCGAACTGGGCTTTGGCCATACTCCATTCCCTGGGTGGCAGTCTCCATTCCTTCTCGGCGAGGTTCAAGACCAGTAAGAGCAGCTTCGTGGCGCTCTCTTCGGTCGGAAAATGGCCTCGGGTCCGGACCGCTCGGCGCAGTTTGGCGTTCAGGGCCTCGATCGCGTTCGTCGTGTAGATGATCCGGCGGACGTCGGCCGGAACCGCAAAGAACGGGATGACGGCCGCCCAGTGCCGCCGCCAGGACATGGCGATCGTCGGGTATTTCTGGCCCCAGACGCTCTCGGCGAAGACCTCCAGGGCGGCTGCGCCAGCGTCGGCATCGGTCGCCTTGTAGACCGCCTCCAGCGCGGCCGCGACCGCCCGGCGGTCCTTTTAGGGTCAGGAGGGGCAGAAAACGATCCAGTGGATCGTTTTCCCGACGAACAAATCCAGCGAGTTCCGGATCAGGCGAACGATGCAGGTCTGGACCTGGGTTTCCGGAAACACGGCGGTGATCGCATCGGGAAACCCCTTCAGGCCGTCGACCACGGCGATCAGGATGTCCTCGTCGCGGATCTTGACCCGTGTCGTCATTGTGCTCGCACCAATGGCGAGCATCGAAGAAGACCGGGGGATAGAGCGGCTCGAGCGGGCGGTTCTGCCACTCGGCGACCTCGTCGAGCACCTCGCCCGGTTCTGCGTCGGTGACGGCGCTGATC
>JBCCRM010000046.1:0-27540 GCA_039513195.1 Pseudomonadota bacterium
CGCAGCGGCACGGCTGCGCCACATCGCCGGCACGCAGTGGTCCATGCGCCGCTACATCAAAATGGACCCACTGACGGCCGCAAAGGCCGAAACCGGAGCCGCCGTCGCATGAGCAATGCGCGAAAGATCCTGGACGCGGCCAGAGCCCTTGGGGAAAATCACCGGCAAGATCGCAGTTGGGCGAACCTAAACGGCGACACGTGCGATCAGCTCCTCTGGCGATGGGGTCCCAATCCGGGCAGCTCCGCACTGGCCCGCGGCCGGTGACAGCGCTGCTGAGACGCGGCCTGATACCTGTCCGAATGCGATCACATCCCCAAGCACTCGAAACCACTTGGATCGATGGGGGCGTCCACACCTATCGCTTGAAGGGTGCGCTGCGAGCGTCAGCGCAGCGCGTGGGACACCGTCTCGCGCGTAACATCACGTCAATCGGCGAGGGATATTGCCTTCGGCGACCGCGACCGAAGCCGTTCGATCACGACGTAAATCATGCCCGTCAGTAACAGGACGGCCATCGCATACCAAGTCAGTGCATAGGACAAATGGTTGTTGCGGAAGGTCACCACGGTTAGCCCGCCGCGCGGCCAGGTCCCTTGTGTACCGGTGTGGTCCGCGTCGATGAAATACGGCGCAGCGCCACGGATTCCCGCTGTCCGCGACATCGCCTCCACATCCCGGCTGACCCAGCGCTTTTGGTCCGGACGGTTGCGCTCCAGGAACGTTCCACCGGGCTCGGCGATCCGGAGAAGACCGGTGACCGTGACTTGCCCATGCGGCTCCGTGCGTGCCGTATCTTGCAGGCCCGCCGGGAGAAAGCCGCGATTTACCCAGAAGATGCCGTCCTCGGCGGTCAGGGGCGTCATGAGCCAGTGCCCGGGTCCCAGCTCGGTCACCGCCTTTACGCGCTGCGATCGCTCGTGCTGGAACCGCCCGGAAACCGCGACCCGCAAATAGGCATGGGTCTCTGCCCGAACCGGCGTTGTCGGTGCCGGAACCGAGTTCCCATAGGCGCGGGTGTCAACAGCCTCGATTAGGGCGGTCTTCCACTCCAGTCGCCGCAGTTGCCAGTTCCCCAGACCGATCAGGCTCAGAAACACCGCGAGGCACAGCGAGAGGAGCAGAAGGTCGACCCATAGCGGGCGCCGCCTGTCCTCGTCGCCCGTCATGGGAGATTGCGCACGCGTTCGATCTGCTCGTGTGCTGGCATCATGTTCTCTTCCAGATGAAACATCACCCAGATCGACCCGGCCAAGCAGATCACGACGAGCACTGCAGTGAAGGCCAGGGACATCGCCTGCCAACCGCCCTCGACCCTAACATTGACGTGCAGGAAGTAGTAGACATGGACCATCATCTGGATCGCCCCCAGGCCGAAGATGATGGCGAGGGCAAGATAGAGGTTCAGCTCGACCTCACCGATGACGATCCAAAACGGAATGATTGTCAGCACCACCGATAGCGCGAAGCCGATGATGTAGGAGCGGTAGCTGCCGTGGCTTTCGTCATGTCCGTGCTGCTCGCTCATAGCAAAACCCCTGCGAGATAGACGAAGGAGAAGACACCGATCCAGATGAGATCGAGGAAATGCCAGAACAGGCTTAGGCACAGGATGCGCCTATGATTTTCAGGCCTTAGCCCATGCATCTGTATCTGCGCGAGAAGCACGGTCAGCCAGACACAGCCCGCCGCCACGTGCAGAGCGTGGGTGCCGACGAGAAAATAGAAGGAGGAGAGGAACGCACTAGCCATCGGTGTCGCGCCGATGTGCCACAGATGCACGAATTCCTGGATAGTCAGCGCCACAAAGGCGAGGCCGAAAAGCCCGGTGATCCCAAGCCAGGCGAGCAATCCCCTCTGATTGCCCTCATGCATGTTCATCACCGCAAAACCGTAGGTGATCGACGAGAATAGCAGCATGAAGGTCGAGACCAGGATCATCTCGATCTCGAACAGATCGACCGGTGCAGGGCCGGCGGCGTAGTTCTGGCCGAGCACTGCGTGGACCGCGAAGAGGATCCCAAAGATGAGGCTGTCGCTCATCAAATAGATCCAAAAGCCCAGCATCGTTCCGGTGTCGTGGGAGTGCGCCTCGTCATGCGCATGGTCATCGGCAACGATGTCGAAGTCGTACTGTCGGCGTCTGTCGGCAGGGTCAGGCGGGGCGCCAAAACCGCCGCCAAAGGTCGTGTCCGAGGGCGCTGCCACTACTCCGCCGCCTTCAGTTCGCCATTACCCTCCAACGTTCTTGTGCGGGCCGCCTCGATCGAGCGGACCTCGTTGGCGGCAACGTAATAGTCGCGGTCATAGTTGAAGGTATGGGCGATACCATAGGCGACGGCCGCGATCAGGCTCAACGCGGCAACCCAATAGATGTGCCAGACGAGCGCAAAGCCCATAACCGTCAGGATCGCCGAGATCACAACGCCGGTGGCTGTGTAATGGGGCATGTGGATCGGCACATAGCCGTCCGTCCTCCGACGATAGCCATTGCGTTTCATGTGATCCCAAGCGTCGAGCTCGTAGACGCGCGGGGTGAAGGCAAAGTTGTAATAGGGCGGCGGCGACGAGGTCGACCATTCTAGAGTACGCCCGCCCCAGGGATCTCCAGTGGTGTCACGCAGCTCCTCCCGCCTCAGGATCGACACGCCGATCTGGATGACGAAGGCCGCGATACCCGCCGCCACGAAGAGCGCACCCACCAGCGCGATGTTGAAGTAAATGGCATAGGCGGTGTCTTCGAATTGGCTCAGCCGCCTGGTCACACCCATCAACCCGAGGACATAGAGCGGCATGAAGGCGAGCCAGAAGCCAATGAACCAGCACCAAAAACTGACTTTGCCCCAGCTTTCCACGAGCCTGAACCCGAACGCCTTTGGGAACCAGTAGACCATCGCAGCAAAGAGCCCGAAGACCACGCCGCCAATGATCGCATTGTGGAAATGAGCGACCAGGAACAGCGAGTTGTGGAGCACATAGTCGGCTGGCGGCACGGCCAGCAGGACACCGGTCATCCCCCCGACGGTGAAGGTCACCATGAAGCCCAAGGTCCACAGCATCGGCGTCGTAAACCGGATGCGCCCCTTATACATCGTGAACAGCCAGTTGAAGAGTTTCGCGCCCGTGGGGATCGAGATGATCATTGTCGTGATCCCGAAGAACGAGTTTACGCTAGCCCCGGCACCCATTGTGAAGAAGTGATGCAGCCAGACGATGTAGCTGAGGATCATAATCACGCAGGTCGCATAGACCATCGACGTATAGCCGAAAAGGCGCTTGCCCGAAAAAGTCGGTACGATCTCGGAATAGACCCCGAAGAGCGGCAGGATCAGGATGTAAACCTCTGGATGACCCCAGATCCAGATGAGGTTTACATACATCATCGGGTTGCCGCCGAGCTCGCTCGTGAAGAAATGCGTGCCCAAATAGCGGTCGGCCGTGAGCAGCGCGAGCGTCGCCGAGAGCACCGGGAAGGTCGCAACGATCAGCACATTTGAGCAGAGCGAGGTCCAGGTGAAGACCGGCAGCTTCATCCAGGTCATTCCCGGCGCCCGCATCTTCACGATCGTCACAATCAAATTGATACCGGACAGCGTCGTCCCGATCCCGGCGATGTTGAGCGACCAAAGATAGTAGTCCATCCCCACGCTCGGACTGTAATCGAGGCCTGACAGCGGCGGATAGGCGAGCCAACCGGTGGTCGAGAACTCGCCCACGAACAGCGAGATCATCACCAGCACTGCGCCGGAGGTGGTCAGCCAAAAGCTCAGATTGTTCAGAAACGGAAAGGCAACGTCCCGCGCGCCGATCTGCAGTGGCATTACGTAGTTCATCAGCCCGACGACCAACGGCATGGCCACGAAGAAGATCATGATCGTGCCGTGGGCGGTAAAGATCTGGTCGTAGTGATGGGCGTTGAGATATCCCTCGCCGCCGGACGCCGCCATCGCCTGTTGGATGCGCATCAAGATTGCATCGGCGAACCCCCGCAACAGCATCACGATGCCGAGGACGATATACATGATCCCGATCTTCTTGTGGTCGATCGAGGTGAACCATTCGCGCCAAAGGTAGCCCCACAGACGGTAGTAGGTCAGCAGGCCCAAAACCGCAGTGCCACCGATAACAACGGCAATAAATGTGTAGAAAATAACGGGCTCATAGAACGGAAAAATGTTCCAGTTCAGCTTTCCCCAGATCGGGTGAATATCGGTGATGTAGCTGGATCCGTGTCCGTCTGCTGCACTGGCCATGACAGGTCACTCACCGCCGTTGATCGGGGACATTGCCGGCTCTGGCGGCATAAGGGCTGCGATGATGTCGCTCTCGCGGTCGCGCAGCTCCGGCCGGACGAGCGCCATAAACAGTTTAGGATCGTCCGCCGCGCAAATGCCGGCCATGAGCTGTCGATTCCACAAGCCGTCGATCCCACCGCCGCCCAAGGCATCGACCATCATCATATCGTTCTGGCAAAGCGTGCCCTCGGCCACGCATAGATTGATGATCCGGTCCCAAAGACCCTCCTCGACCGCGTTGTAGTAGGTGACCGGGTGATCGACCGTTGGCTGGTCTAGTGCCTCGAAGGCGGGACGGGTCAGCTCGCCCTCCGATCCGGCCCTAACCTGCGCGGCCCAATCGTCGAACCCTTCCGCATCGAGCGCATGGAGGTCGAAGCGCATATGTGAGAACCCGGCCCCGCTGTAATGGCCGGAAAACCCCTCATACGTGCCGGCCTGGTTCATCACGGCATTCAGCTCGGTCTGCATTCCGGGCATGCCGTAGATCATCCCGGCCATGGCAGGGATGTAGAAGGAATTCATCACCGTGGTGGAGGTGATTTTCCATTCCACTGGGCGATCGACGATTACAGCCACCTCGTTAACGGTGGCGATGCCCTGTTCAGGGTAGATGAACCCCCATTTCCAATCCATCGCAACGACTTGGATGGTCAGCGGTACGACATCCGGGTCGATCGGCTGGCTTTCCGAAATGCGGCGCAAGTCATCATACGGGTTCAAGCGGTGGGTGGCGACCCAGGTCAGGCCGGCGAGGCAGATGATGATCGCCAAGGGCACCGACCAGATAACGATTTCCAGGCTGATCGAGTGATCCCAATCTGGCTCGTAGCGCGCCTTGGTGTTCGATGCCCGGTAATAGAACGCGAAAAACAGCGTCAGAAGGATGACCGGCAATATCACGATCAACATCAAGACCGTTGCATAGATGATCAAGTCGCCTTGCTGGGCGGCAATATCGCCCGAAGGGTCCAAAACGACGAGTTCGCATCCCGCAAGATGGATCACGCCGAGCGCACCCAGGAAGTAGCGAAAGCATCGCATCCAGAGACCTTATTCTCGCTGGCACATGTCTGGCTCGCCGATCGGCGCTGCCGACCGCCTCGCCGGACGAGTATGAGTGTATGCTCTTTCGGGATCGCGATACAGGCGCCGATCTGTAACAAAAAATCGCACCCCACGACGCGCAGCCCGTGATAGCTGTGACATCAAAGATTGATGAGCGAGCCCATGGCAGAAGCAGAGATTGGCCGGACCCATAGCGTAGGCATCGATGAAGTCGTCACGACGGTCGTGATGGCGCGGGTCACCGACTTCTTCGGCTTTTTCGTTTATGCGATCGCATCGGCGCTGGTGTTCCCGAGGCTTTTCTTTCCGATGCTCGACCCGGTCACGGGCACGATGGCGGCATTCGCGCTGTTCGCGCTGGCCTTCGTGGTGCGCCCCTTTGCAAGCGTCGGTGGACGCTGGGTGCAGACCAAGATCGGGAAGACCGGGAAGATAACCCTGGCTCTTTTCATCCTTGGGACGTCGACCGTCGCTATCGGCCTCTTGCCGGGTTACGCGCAAATCGGCTGGCTGGCACCGACGCTTTTGGCGCTGCTCCGCGTCTTGCAGGGGATCGGTCTCGGTGGCTCCTGGGACGGGATCACGCTGCAGCTTCAGAACGCGGCGCCAGAGGGGCGGAAGGGCATCTACGCGATGGTGCCGCAGCTTGGCGGTCCGATCGGGTTCATCGTCGCGGCGGCGATGTTCTACGTGCTCACCGGGTTTTTGACCGATGAGGAGTTTATAAAATACGGCTGGCGCTTCGCGTTCTTCGCGGTGATGGCCGTCAATGTCGTCTCGCTCTTTGCCCGATTGCGGCTCTTGCAGGCGGATTTCGGCGCTGATGAGATCACCTTCAAATCGGCGCCTTACCTCGAAATGATCCGCACGCAATGGCGTCCGGTCTTCCTGTCGACGATGATCCCGCTGGCGAGCTATGCGCTGTTCCACATGGTGACGGTGTTCCCGCTGGCCTATGCGATGCTCTATACCGATATGTCGGTGGACTACATCATCCTATTGCAGTTGGTTGGTGGTGTTCTCGCCGTGCTGACGGTGATCCTGTCCGGTGTCCTGGCTGATATGTACACCAAAAGGGGCGTGCTGTGGGTCAGTATCGCACTGATCCCGCTCCTGTGTTTGACGCTGCCTTATCTGGGCACGATGCCAGAGCTGTACATCATTGGGGGGTTCTGCGTGCTCGGCTTGGCCTCCGGTCAATCGAGCGCCATCGTGCCGAACCGGTTTCCGCCGCAATACAGCTATTCCGGCACGGCGCTCTCGACCAATCTTTCCTGGATCGTCGGGGCAGCCTTTGCCCCTTTGGTTGGGCTGACGCTGACAAGCTGGTTCGGCCTGGGTGCGGCCGCCCTCTACCTAATCTCCGGCGTGGTGGTTACGGCGATCTCTCTCTACCTGCTGGGCGAGTATAAGCGCGCAGCACAAATCTGAGGCCCGGGCCGCCGGCGGGGACCTTGGTATCGCTGGACCCTTGGTGTCGCGCAAACCATCCGGGTCCTGCCCATCAGCGCATCACGAACGGGTTCCCAGGCGCCGCGTCGGAGGTATTTATCCAAACGGATTTGGTCTCCAGATACTCGCGCACCGCGTCGATCCCGCTTTCGCGCCCCAGGCCCGAATGCTTCATACCGCCGAACGGCATCAGATAGCTCACCGCGCGATATGTGTTGACCCATACCGTGCCCGCACGCAGCCGAGCCGCCATCCGATGCGCCCGACCGATATTCTGCGTCCAAACGCCGGCAGCCAGGCCATAGATTACGTCGTTGCCGATTGCGACGGCATCCTCCTCGTCGTCAAAACCGATGATCGAGAGCACGGGGCCGAACACCTCCTCTTGCGCGATGCGCATTTGGTTCGTGACATCGGTGAAGATTGTAGGCTGCACGAAATTGGGGCCCGCCTCCGATGGACCGCCGCCGGCGATCAGGCGTGCGCCTTCATCCTTCGCGATGCCGATGTAGTCGAGGATCTTGGCGTATTGCGGGGGTGTGGTCACCGGACCAATATTCGTCTCCGGCAGCATCGGGTCGCCGATTCGCGCCGTCTCCGCCATCGCCACAAGGCGCTCGGTCACCTCCGCCTTCACGCTGTTCTGCACCAGCAGGCGAGAGCCCGCGATGCAGGTCTGCCCGGTCGCCGCGAAGATGCCGGAGACCGCGCCCGCGGCCGCGGCGTCAAGATTGGCGTCGGCGAAGATGATGTTCGGCGATTTACCGCCGAGTTCCAGGCTTACCCGCTTCATGGTACGGGCTGCCGTTTCGTAGATCCGCTTGCCGGTCACATCGCTGCCGGTGAAGGAGATCTTGGCCACGTCCGGGTGCTCGACCAGCGCAGCGCCTGCCTCCGCGCCGAGGCCCGTGACCACGTTGAATACGCCGTCCGGCAGACCCGCCTCCTTGGTGAGCGCCGCAAACTCCAGCGCCGAGGCGGAGGTGTATTCCGACGGTTTCACCACCACCGAGCAGCCTGCCGCAAAGGCCGGGGCGCATTTCCAGGCGACGAACATCAGCGGCGAGTTCCACGCGGTCAGCGCGCCGACGACCCCAACCGGTTCATGGGTCGTAAAGGCGAAATGATCGGGCTTGTCGATGGGTACGACCCCGCCCTCGATCTTGTCGGCGAGGCCCGCGAAATAGTACCACCATTCCGGATGATACTTAAGCTGAGCCCGCATCTCGGTCATCAGCTTGCCGTTGTCCCGCACTTCCAGGAGCGCGAGGCGTTCGCCGTTTTCAGCGACTAGATCGCCGATCCGGCGCATAATCTTGCCCCGCTCCGTCGGTGTCATTCCAGCCCACGGGCCGGTGGTCATCGCGCGGCTGGCAGCCTTGACCGCACGGTCGACATCCGCGGCGGTACCGCGAGGGATCCGCGCCCAGACTGTGTTCTGATAGGGGTCGGTGCTGTCGAACCAGTCGCCCTCGGCAGGGTCGACATAGTCGCCATCGATGAATTGCCGGTATACCACCGGCGCCTCTGCCGTCATCGCTGCGTCTGACATCGCGCGCTCCAGTTTCGATTCCCTACGGGTGCTTTTAGATCCCTGCGCCACCGACCGGCAATCGCTCCGGTGCGGTGATCGTGGGATCTCTCCGCTTTGGCCAAAGACGGCAGGGTTGCCGAAACGCGGACGCCTCCGCTTCGGTCACGAATTGAACTTCGTTGCCGACCGGCAGCGCCCCCCTTCGCCTAGAGCGGACGCTGGACCCTCCGAGGGGCACCAGACGGAGCATTTCCAGACAGCACTTGCCGGGCATCCTGCCCGTCAAGAAGCCGCCTAGTGTCACGCAACGCGGATATAGCCGGCAAGCCCTGTCTTCTGATGTTCGATGACATGGCAGTGAAAGGCCCAGTCCCCGGGATTGTCAGCAACGAGAGCCACATCCATCGTCTCTTCGCGCAGTAGCAGCGCTGTGTCCGTCCAGTTTCCGCGGATCTGCCGACGATTCGACCGCAGCGGGCGAAAGGTCAGGCCGTGCAAATGGATCGGGTGGTCGTTCGGGCTCTCGTTGCGCAGGCGCAGGATGTAGCTGCCGCCAAGCTTGAGCGTGGCGAGCGGGCCGGTCGACGGCGCGGCATCGCCGGGCCATGGGATCCGGTTGATCGACCAGAAGGTGTAGCCGAGCGTGCCGCATACCCCGTTGTTCGAGGCGGACTTCTCCGGCGACCAGCCGAAGACGAATTCCTGGACCGCAGCGCTCTCCAAGTCGGGCTCGGAAACCGGGTTTGGCGGCAGCGGCCCGATTTCTGCCAGACGGCGTCCGGTATCGGGTCCCTTGGCTATCAGCCGCGCGAGGGTTCGCGGCGCGCCCGGACGCTCCGTGATCAGCAGCACCTCGCGGCCTTCCTCGGCCGGCACCTGCAGCGCCAGATCTGCCCGCTGTCCTGGCGAAAGAAAGAGTGGTTTCTCGGCGGTCGGCCAGGGCACGGGCTCGCGGACCGGGTGGCCGTCCATGGCGATCACGCGCCCGGTCACGGGCTGACCGTCGGCTCCACCGGCATTCGTGAGAAAGATCTTGTAGATGCGCGTGGGGTCGGTCGCGGCGAGCCGAAAGCGCAACAGTCCGCCAGCCGGTGCCGGATAGGCGGGCTCGACCTCCCAATTCGCCGTCATGAGCGCTCCGAAGGTCCCGGCACGGGCGGCCCCGCGCGCCGTCCATTGTGCCTCCAGCAGTTGGCCGTCGCGGCCGACCCGAAAATCCCGAAGGTTCAGGGCAAGGTCGTCATCGAATCCGGGGTCCTCCGCTTCCTCGACCACGAGGATGCCGGTCAGACCGCGGGCCATTTGATCCATTGTCATGCAATGTGGGTGGTACCAATAGGTCCCAGCATCCGTCGGCGTGAATGCGTAGCGGAAGGTTTCGTCCTGGCCGATGGGAATCTGGGTCAGGTACGGCACCCCATCCATGCCGTTTGGAACGCGGATGCCATGCCAATGCATCGCAGTGAAGTCGGGCAGGGTGTTGGTGACATCCGCCTCGAAGGTCTCGTCCTGGCGGACGCGCAGTGCCGGCGGTGGTGCGTCGGGAGAGAGGCTGACAAGCCCCTCCGTCAGCCCGTCGGAGAGAGCGTACTGAGCATGCTGAATACGCAGGTCGGGTATTGCAGCGCGGAGCGGTGCGGTGAGCCCTGCTGCGCCGAGGGTGGCGCCTGCGGTCGCCATGCCCAGGATCTGTCGGCGTGTCGGCATGCTTTGCCCCCATTTAGATGGTTCCCGCCAATCAGAACCATTGCTTTCCAGGCGAATGGAATCGATCGGCAGCGGTCGACTGGGTCCGTCGCGATTCTTTTAGTCGATTGGCAGCTCTGCCGGTATGCGCGTTTCCGGCGCTGTCCGCGAGCGTGCTGGCGCCACGCAGTTGCAGCAACCCTTCTGGGCTCGTGCGTTTTGGCGCTCGTCGACGCTAATCAACGGACAGGACGATGGAATAGCCGGCTCTGTTCCCTGGCGCCGGTCTATGACGGTTCCGCCCAGGCTTGCGCCTGGCCGTCCCGGGCGCCGCGTCTGCCACCCCGCATGTGGCGACGCGGGCTCCCGCGGCGGGCTGCCGGTGGCTGCGCGTGTGGCAGCGCCGCGGGGCGCTCGCGGCGGCCCCAAATGCGCCTGCGTCGACCCGCCGCCGCGAGCGCATAGGGTGCCAAGGGCTGCGGCGGCGGACGCGGCGGCTCTGGAGGTTCAGCCAGTGCCCGGTGTCAACCTCCGGCACGTCCGGTCGCCGCAGCCAATGCCTGTGCTTTCCCCATCGCCTTACCGCTGTCGAGGCTCTCGGCGGCCTGTTCCACCCCCTCGACGAGACTGCCCGCCCGGCCAGCCACCACCAAAGCTGCCCCGGCGTTCAGCACCACCGAATCGCGATAAGCGCTTGGTGCACCGTCGAGGAGTGCTCGCAGCGCCGCTGCGTTCTCCGCCGGTGTGCCGCCTAGGATCGCCTCGAACGGATGGTGGGGTAAGCCTGCGTCCTCCGGCGCCAGCTCGAACTCGGTAACCTTCCCATGAGCGAGCGCCGCCACGCGGCTCGGCCCCGCGATGGACAGTTCGTCGGTCCCGTCTCCACCATGGACGATCCAGGCTGCCTCGGACCCGAGCGCCTGCAGCGTCTCGGCCATCGGCCGTATCCAGTCGGGCGCAAACGCTCCGGTCAATTGCCGTCGCACCCCTGCGGGATTGGTCAGCGGCCCGAGGATATTGAAGACCGTGCGCACGCCCATCTCGGCTCGCACCGGCTGCACATGGCGCATCGCCGCATGGTGCATAGGCGCCATCATGAAGCAGATGCCCGTCTCCACCAGAGCCTTCTCTGCCCTAGCCGCGGAGATCATGACGTCGATGCCAAGCTCGCTGAGCGCATCGGCCGCGCCCGAGCGGGAAGACAGTGCCCGGTTGCCGTGTTTCGCCACCGGCACGCCGGCCCCCGCGACCACAAAGGCTGCGGCGGTCGAGATGTTCAGCGTGCCCTTGCCGTCGCCACCGGTGCCGACGATGTCGATCGCGTCCTCGGGCGCCGCAACGCCGGCCGCGCGCGCTCGCATCGCCCGTGCCGCTCCGGTGATCTCGCCAACAGTCTCCCCCCGCATCCGGAGCGCCATTAGAAAACCGGCGATTTGGGCAGGGCTCGCCGCACCCTCCATGATCACGCCAAAGGCATTCTCCGCCTCATCGGCGCTCAGTGGACGTTCGACCGCCAGCCCGATCAGGGATCTCAGATCGCCGAGCGGTTGTCCCGTGGCCGTCATGCCGCGACCGAGGGGGCAGTCGTCATGGCTAAGAAGTTCTTAAGCATCTGATGGCCATGTTCGGTCCGGATCGACTCCGGATGGAACTGAACTCCGTGGAGCGGCCGGGCGCGGTGACGAACCCCCATGACGACGCCGGACTGCGCCCGCGCCGTTACCTGAAGCGCATCGGGCATAGTGGCTTCCTCCAGGGTCAGCGAATGGTATCGGGTAACGTCGAAACCCTGCGGCAGGTCGCGAAAGATACCGGCGCCGTCATGGGTTATGGTGGAGAGCTTTCCATGCAGCACCTCGTGGCAGCGCGAAACGGGCGCGCCGAACGCCGCCCCAATCGCTTGATGGCCCAGGCAGACCCCTAAGACGGGGACCTCCGTCGGCGCATGTTGGACGAGCTCTACACAGATCCCCGCCTCCTGCGGCGTTCTCGGACCCGGAGACAACACAATGCCCTGCGGTCGCAAGGCAAGCGCCGCCTCTACTGTCAGGGCATCGTTGCGAAAGACCCGGGTCTCGGCCCCCAGCTCGCCGAGATAATGCACGAGATTCCACGTGAAGCTGTCGTAGTTGTCGATCAGGAGCAGCATTGCACCGCCCGCCGCAGTATTCGAACCGCCATTGCTCACGCCTCCGCCAAGACCGCCCCGACAATTCCGCCGGTCCCCGTCGGGAAGACGGGTCAAAACCCCTGCTGCGGGACCTGCAAGGTGGCGTCCGCTGCATTTGGGCGTTATAAATGAGGGTTAAGAAATGCGTGCGTCAAGAAACGCAAAGAGGCAGCGCTGAGATCGAAGAGACGGCCACGGCACCGTTGAGCAGAAGGACAGGGACAGCAATGACGACCGCTTACATTTCTGAAGACCAGTCGGCGCTACCGGCTTGGTTGCGCTTCACGCTTGGTCTGCTCAGCGGAACGCTGGTCTCGGTGCTGGCACTTTCGATGCTGTCGCTTGTCTTGCCGCCTCCGTCAATGCTGCCGCGAATCAACGAGACGCTGATCGTTCCTAGCCCGGCGCCTGAACTGCTGGGCGCGGGCGGAAATGCTGTCGGCGAAGACGCCAACGCTGCGGTCTCGGCGCAGATTGGGACTGTTGAGAAGCCGAAAGAGAATGCGCCGTTTGTCGCAGGTCTCGACCGGTCGCGCATCCTGAGCGATAGCGGGCTCGACACGCTCGGCACGGCCGAGAGTCTCGCAGGTCGCCCCGCGCCGGCACCTGGGGTTTCCTTGGGACCGGATGCCGCACCGGATCCAACCTTGCCGCTTGCGGTGCCGTCGCGGGAGGTGCTGCCGCCAACGCGGGAGGCTAAGGCCCCCGTCCGCGCACCGTCGGCGGAGGGGCTGCCGGATTTCCGCCAACCCGACGGGCGTGCCGGGCTGAGCGGCGAGCAACTCGCCGTGTTGGCGCCGCGCAGCGGCGATGAGGCAGAGACATCAGCCTGGGGCCGGGCGCCTTCAGGCGCTAATCCCACCGTTCTGGACCCCCCGGGGTTTCGGTCGAACTCGGCACTAGAAGCAAATGCTGCGGTCTTCGATGCGCCGCTCGGGACGCCGCTTGTCGCGGTGGTGCTTGAGGATGCGGGTCGAGGTGGGCTCGATATCTCGTCGCTTCGCGCGCTCGGTATTCCTTTAACCATCGGGGTCGTTGCGGGCCGCGAAGGCGATCGCGATCTTGCGCTGGCGGTTCGCAGTGCCGGGCACGAAATTTTGGCACAGCTGCCGATGGATGGCGCGCGGCTTTGGGCGACACCGGTGCGATTAACCCTCGATATGCCGCATGAGGACGCTGCATCAGAGACGAAGCGCCTGATGGCACAGTTGTCGGTGGCCGTTGCAGCGTCGAACCATCGGGGTGTGAACGCCAATCGGGATCCGCAATTCATGGCCGCAGTGATCGGGTCGCTGTCGCAAAACGGCTATGGTTTTCTCGAGGATCGACCGGGCGCCTCGAGCAGCTTGTCGCGGATTGCACGGGATGCCCAAGTTCCGTTCGCGGAAACCTCGCGCTTCGTGCCTGCCGGCTCCTCGGCCGCACAGGCCTACGACGTCATCGAGGTCGCAGCACGAGAGGCCGAGGCTCAAGGCAGCGCCATCGTGCGCGGGCCGGCAAGTGCCGCGATGCTCGAGGCCGTGCTGCGCTGGGCTCTCGAGCGGTCGAGCAGCTCGGCTCGGATCGCCCCGCTCTCAGCGGTGCTGCGAGCGCGCACGCGGTAGGCTGCTGTGAGGTCCCAGTGCTGGTTTGCCTGCTGCATCGCCGTTTCAGATGGTAGCGCGGCCGTTGGCTTTGACCTTGCTGTGGGCAAAACCCTCTTCAGCTAGTTAAAACCCCGGGCGATTGCAGCCGCGTGCAGCAACGCCTTCGACTTGTTGACCGTCTCTTGAAACTCCGCCTCGGGGTCGCTGTCGAAGACAACGCCGCCGCCAGCCTGGACGTAAAGCGTGTCGTCCTTCACAACGCCGGTGCGAAGCGCGATGCAGGTATCCATATCGCCGCCCGCTGAGAAATAGCCGACCCCGCCCGCATAGATGCCGCGCTTATCGACCTCCAACTCGTCGATGATTTCCATCGCCCGTATCTTCGGTGCTCCCGAAACCGTGCCGGCCGGTAGTCCCGCCAGTAGGGCAGACAGCGCGTCGTGCTCGCCACTTAGTCTGCCATCGACATTCGAGACGATATGCATGACATGGCTGTAGCGTTCGACCAGGAATTGTTCGTTTGGGTCCACGCTGCCGATCTCGGCGACGCGGCCGACATCGTTGCGCCCGAGGTCGAGCAGCATCAAATGCTCGGCCCGTTCCTTCGGATCAGCCAGCAATTCCGCCTCCAGACGGTCGTCCTCCTGGGGTGTCGCGCCACGCGGCCTCGTCCCAGCAATCGGCCGTATGGTCACCTTGCCGTCGCGTACCCGCACCAAGATTTCCGGGCTCGCGCCGACGATGTGAAAGCTGCCGAGATTGAAGAAAAACATGTAAGGGGATGGGTTGGTGCGCCGCAGCGCCCTGTAGAGCGCAAAGGCCGGCACCTGCAGTGGAAGCGCCCAGCGTTGCGATGGCACCACCTGAAAGACATCGCCGGCGCGGATATACGCCTTGGCGCGGTCGACCATATCAAGATAGCGATCCCGTGGGGTGTTGGAGACCGGATCCAGCGCCCGGGCAGCCTCCGCCGCCGCGGGGGTAACTGGGGTCGCCGCAAGCTCCGTCCGGTCCAGCGCTGCATGCGCCGCCTCCAGTCGCGCTACGGCGGTGGCGAGGCGATCGGCATTCGCGCCATCGTCCGCCCAAACCGGTGCCACCAGGGTGACTGTGTCGCGCACATTGTCGACAATCGCGATAAGCGAGGGGCGCAGGAAGACCGCGTCTGGCAGGCCAAGCGGATCGGGGTTAGGCGCTGGCAGCCGCTCCACCAGCCGGATCATATCATAGCCGAGATACCCGAACAGGCCCGCCGCCATGGGCGGCAGACCCTGCGGCAGGTCAATCCGGCTCTCTGCGATCAACCGGCGGAGACTGTCGAGCGCGGATCCATCTTCGACGAAGGCCGCGTCGGCACCCGCGGCGCCCACGCGCTTTATCGACGCCGTCTCGCCGTGGCACTCCCAGATCAGATCGGGATCGCAGCCGATCACTGAATAGCGCCCTTTAACCTCGCCGCCGGTGACCGACTCCAGCATGAAGCTCAGCGGGCGCGCCCCGGTCAGTCGCATCATTAGCGACACCGCCGTGTCCAGATCAGCGACCAACTCAGCCCAAATTACCTGGTTTTCGCCGCGGGCGAGGGCGGCGGCGACGTTGTCCTGCGCCGGCGCAATCCGAAGGCTCAAGGATAGCCGCCCGAACCGCTGAGATAGAGGAACACTTCGTCCACCGCGCCAGGATGGATCACCGCGCCATGCTCACCCTCGACCGCGCGAACGAAATAGGCGAGCTGATCGGCAGAGATTGACCGCTCCAGCACCGTGTTGATCTGAGCCATTTGTTCAACCAGCACGCTTTCTGCGAGGGGCGTCACCGCCTGCACCTGCGCCAGCATCAGACCCCCCGGGACCCTCGCGATGACGGTCTCGCCCGGCGCCGCATCAAAGGCGTCCTGCAGCAGCGTCGGGGGCACACCGGCCGTTTGCGCCCCGCCTCGGCCAAGCGGCTCGGTTTCGCGCACCTGCCCGCCAAAGCCCGCCGCAATAGACGCAAGGGTGATCTCCCCCCCAGCCAGTTTCGGCGCAAAGATCTCTGCCCGGGCCTCCAGCGCAGCTAGGCGCTGATCCTCGACCCAGGCTGCCGCTACTCGGTCGCGGATGTCGTCCAGCGCCGGCACATGCGTCTCGGCGATAGTGTCGACCATCACCAGCAGGAAACCGCCATCCGGCGTTTCCAGGATGTCGCGTTCCTCTGCATCCAGCGCCTCGAACGCCTCCGTCAGGAAGGCCGCCTGTGCCACGGGACCCTCCGCCGCGGTGCCGTCCGCCAGCATACCATCCTGCGCAAGCCCCTCGAAACTGCCCATAGTTGCGCCGGATCCGGCGGCGATCTCCTCGAAGCCAAGGCCGCCGGCGCGTCGCTCCTCGATCAAATTCGCGATATCGATGGCCTTATCCGCCGCTCGCTCGTTGGCCAATCGCTGTTCTAGCGCAGGCCGCAGCGTGTCCAGACTGGGCGTCACCGAATCGAGGACATCCCGCACGCGAAGCAGAACGGCGCCGCCGACGGGCGTATCGACTGGGCCGACGATCCCGGGTTCCGACACCGCGAACACGGCATCGGCAGTCGCGGGCGGGAGGTCGCGCCGCTGCACATTGCCGAGCGACAGACCCTCACCACCCTGACCCAATTCATCGGCGAGGCCGTCGTAATCGATCTCTCCGGCTTCGATCCGGGCGAGTGCCGCTGCGGCCGCGGGCCGGTCGGGAAAGCTGATCTGGTCAAGTTCGCGCGACGCTTCGGTCGTGTAGCGGTCGACCTCTGTCTCGTAGAGGGCCTGCACCGCGCTCTCATCGACCGGTTCATCCGCGGCGAGCGCCGCGATATCCGCAAGCAGATAGCGTCCGGTCCGTCGCTCAGGCTCGCGGAAGCGTTCGGCGTTCTCTTCGAAGTAGGCCGCCAATTCGGCGTTGTTCGGCGTGCCGGGTTCCGCCGCGCTCGATAGTGGAAGGGTTAGGATCGACAGGCTCCGGGTTTCGCCGGTCCAAGCGGCGAGCCGTTCCGCCACATGCGGCAGACTCGGCCCGGCCCCGACCACCGCCCCCTCCAAAATCTCGCGTCCGATATCTTTGCGCAGCTCGGCTTCGAAGGTTGCGGGGACCATCCCCTCGCGCGAGAGAGCATAGAGATAGGCGGTCTCCGAAAACGAGCCGGGCCCATCCTGGAAGGCCGGATTGCGACGCACCTGTTCCGACACTGCCTCGTCTGGCGCATCGATCCCGATCCGGCGCATCTCTTCCGTTAGGGCGGCTTCGGAGACCATAGCGATCAAGAGCTGCCGGTCGATCCCTGCATCGCGCAGGTCGCGGTAGGAGATCAGCCGCTGAGCCTGTTGCGAGATCGCCTGGCGCTGGCGCACGACCGCATTGGCGTAGTCTTCCGCCGTCACCTCGCTCTCGCCGACCTCGGCCACCGCGCTGTCCAGCCGGAAGCTAAAGATATCGCCGATGCCCCACACCGCGAAACTGGCGATCAAGAGGACGATCAGGATCTTGGCGGCCCAGGATTTTGCCGCGCGTCGGAAAAATTCGAGCATGCTCGCCTCGGCGCTTGCGGCCCGGCGGAATGCACGAGCCTCTAGGTACTTACTGGCCCCACCCGGCGGAGACAAGGCTGCCAACGGTCATGGCCGGAACGCGGCCAGCCGTTGGGCCAAATCGGCGATACCATCGGCATCGGAGTTGGCGAAGGCGATGCGTAGCGCGCGGCCCCCACCCCAATCGCCAGTGTCGGGTGTGAACATAGTGCCGGGCAGGGCCAGCACCGCTTGATCCGCCAAAAGGCGCAGGGCCAGGTCGGCGGCGGGTCGGTCGAAGGGCGCCTCGACCCACGCAAAATAGGCGCCGGCGCCTGTGACCCGCCAATCCGGCAGATCCTTCGCAAAGGCCGCCTGCAAGGCTGCTCGCCGCGCCAAAACCTCTGCCCGTTCGGCAGCCACCCATTGGTCGAGATGGCGCAGGCCCCAAAGTGCACCGACCTGGCCCACCTGGCTCGGGCAGATCGTGACGGTGTCGAGAAACTTCTCCGCCTGGGCCAGCCGCTCCGGCCCGGCGATCATCGCGCCGACCCGGTGCCCGGTCAGGCGATAGACCTTCGAGAAGCTATAAAGATGCACCAGCGTCTCGCGCCAATCGGTCCGCTGGAACAGCCGATGGGGTGCTCCCTGGCCGGAATGGAAGTCGCGGTAGGTCTCGTCGACGATCAGGGCTGCGCCGCTTTGCGCGGCAAGATCGAAGAAGGCATCGACCAGGTCGGCCGGATACTCCACCCCGCAGGGATTGTTCGGCGTGATCAGCAGAACCGCCTTGACCTCCGGCGTCATGGCCGCCGCTGCGGCCTCCGGATCGGGCAGCATGTCGGGGCCGCATGGGATCGGCCGCGCCTCGACCCCGGCCATGTCTAGCCACATCTTGTGGTTGAAGTACCAGGGCACCGGCACCAGCACTGCATCCCCGGGCGCGCAGAGCGTCGCGACCGCTGCGCAAAAGGCCTGATTGCAGCCGAGCGTGACCGCTACATCGGGAACCGACACGGACCCGGCATAGATCGCTGCGGTTCGCACCGCCAGCGCATCACGCAACGCAGAATCGCCCAGCACCGGGCCGTAGAGATGCGTCTCGGGTGCTGCCAACACCGCCTCGGCCATCGCCTGACGCATCCCTTCCGGTGGCGGGTCGACCGGGGCCGCCTGGCTGACATTCAGCAACGCTTTGCCCTCGGGCAGCTTGGTCTCTGCCAACCAGCGCCGCGCCTCCATCACCGGGGGTGGAAACACGCGCGCAAGGTTCGCGTTGAAGGCGGCCGTCATCTTTTCCCCCGTTCTCTCCCTGCACTCCGCAACTTTTTTTGGGGCGAGAGCGTAAATCCTGCAGTTGCAATGAACCGTTTGCGGCCCTGCGCCGACTAACAACGTGTGAGGCAAGAGCAAAGCAGATTTCGCGTGATTGGTTCCAGAGCGAGCGTGCGTAAACCGTAGCTAAACTCACGGATCCCGGGGCTCCTGTCCCTCGTGTCCCGGGCTAAAGCGCATCCATGCGGGTTCCCGCATTTCCCCTCGTTGAGCGGCGCTCCGCTCGATCCGCGGGGTGCGCTTAAGGCAGGCCGGGTCCCCTGTCCAACCCGGCCTGCCGTTTTTTTGCTGCGCGCCTCGGGCCTTGACGGGCGCGGGTCTGCGGGCGACATCCCCGGCCATGGCCGACCCTCCGATCCTGACTTTGACCGATGTGACCCTGGGTTTCGGGGGGCGTCCCCTGTTCGCTGGGGTTTCCGCTGCTGTGACAGCGCAGGACCGGTTGGCGCTCGTGGGGCGCAACGGCGCCGGCAAGTCGACGCTTCTGAAGCTGATGGCTGGGCTGGTCGAGGCCGACGGCGGCGGCCGCTTCGCGCAACCCGGCAAGACGATCTCCTATCTGCCGCAGGACCCGGATCCGACCGGTTTTGCGAGCCTCGGCGACTATGCGGCCGCCGATCTGCTGGCGGAGGATCGTTGGAAGGCCGAGGCGGCGATGGACGGGCTGAAAGTGGCGCCAGGCATCGATCCGACCACGGCCTCGGGGGGCGAGCGGCGGCGCGCAGCGCTCGCCCGGCTAATGGCGGCGGAGCCCGATCTGATGCTGCTTGACGAGCCCACCAACCATCTCGACATCGCCGCGATCGAGTGGCTGGAGGCGCATTTGGCTGCTGGTCGCACCGGCTTTGTGTTGATCAGCCATGACCGGCGGTTCCTGTCGGCCCTGACCCACGCGACGCTGTGGATCGATCGCGGCACGGTGCGCCGCGCGCCGGAGGGATTTGCGGGGTTCGAGGCTTGGCGCGACAAGGTCTGGCAGGAAGAGGCCCAGGCCGACGCGAAACGCGAGAAGCTGATCGCACGAGAAACAGAATGGGCGGCCGAGGGGATTTCGGCACGACGCACCCGCAACCAGGGGCGTCTGCGCCGCCTCCGTGCCTTGCGCGCGGAACGGGCGGACGCGATCCGCCGTCAGGGTCCTGCCGCGATGGCGTTCGAAGCTTCTGGCCCCTCGGGCAAGCTGGTGGTGGAAGCGATCGGGATCTCCAAACGGTTCGGCGGAGTGGCTGTTCTGCGCGATTTCTCAATCCGCATCGGGCGTGGCGAGCGCGTTGCGCTCGTCGGCCCCAACGGGGCGGGGAAGACCACGCTCCTGAAGCTGCTGACCGGACAACTCGCCCCGGATCAGGGGCGCATCCGCCTCGGCACAAACTTGGAGACGGCGGTGTTCGATCAGAATCGCGCGGCACTCGACACCGGCAAGTCGCTGTGGGAAAGCTTGACCGAGCACAGCCTCACGCGTGTCAGCGGCCGCAGCGACCAGGTCATGGTCCGCGGCCGGCCGCGCCATGTGATCGCCTATCTGAAGGAGTTTTTGTTCGACGAGCGCCAGGCGCGCGGCCCGGTCTCGGCACTCTCCGGGGGCGAGCGGGCCCGGCTTCTGCTGGCCCGCATCATGGCGGGGCCCTCGAACCTCCTGGTGCTGGACGAGCCGACCAATGATCTGGATGTCGAAACCCTGGACCTGTTGCAGGAGTTGATTGCCGAATTCGAGGGCACCGTGCTGCTGGTCAGCCATGACCGCGACTTCCTCGACCGTGTGGCAAGCTCCACCGTGGTGATGGCGGGCGATGGCAACGCCACCGTCTATGCCGGCGGTTGGTCCGATTATCGCGCCCAGGCGCGCCTCGATGCCGACGGCGCGGTCCCGGTGGCGGCTGCAGCGAAGCCTGCGAAACCGGCTAGACCGGCACCACAGCCGGGGGCGTCCGCCGCCGTGCCTAAAAAGCTATCCTACGCTCAGGAACGGCGGTTGGCGCAGTTGCCTGGCGAGATCGAACGGTTGGCGGCGGAGATCGCGAAGCTAGAAGAGTTCCTTGCGGATCCGGCGCTCTTCAACCAGGCGCCGGTAAAGTTTGCCAAAGCGAGCGAGGGGTTAACGCAGCGCCAAACGCAACTTGCCGCGGCAGAGGAGGAATGGCTGGAACTCGAGGCTCTCCGTGAGGCGCTGACCGCCTGACCAGTCAAAAAGCAGTGCTCAAAATTCAGATAGTTTTCGCTTTGCCTGTGCCTAGCCCCTTGGCATTTTGCCGTCGACGTGTCACCATCTGACTTTTCGGAAGGAGAATAAGATGAAGATTATCATGGTGTTCGCAGTCATCGCATTATTTGGTGGAGTGGTATTATCCGGTGTCAACTCCGGGGCGAAGAAGCCTGCTCCCAGTGAGATCACAAACTTATGTGAGCGGAACCCAAAAGCTTGCCAATAAAATGCAGCAGATTTGATATCATAATTTCAAAAGACGCTTTTTGAGTACATTGTTGGAGACTTCATTATGTCTTGGTGCCCTGAAAAAATAAAGCTCTTTGAATCTGCTTTTCAAATTGCGGGAGTTGTATTGGCGGGAATAACAAGCTTTGTAGCTATCCAAATTGAGATGAATATTGACAAAAATGCAAGAGAACAGGCACAAATTTCTCGATCAATTGCATTGTCAAACCATTTTTTTGAGAGCGTCGAGTACAAATCTGTCCTGCAGGTTACAAGTCAAATGGAACGTCAGTTCGCCGAAAAATTTCCTTCAGAAAATAATAGAGTCAAACAACAACCACGTGATCAAAATAGAAATCAAAAAACAGAAGATCATGAGATCAATTTCATTATTGAGATGGCTATCGAGATCCATGAGGAAGAAGAAAGCTTCGTTGACAATGTAACTGGATTTTTGGTGCACCTCGATAGGATTTCATTGTGTCTTGATGCCAAAGATAACGAAAAAAACTTACTATGTCATGAGAAAACATTGGCGAGCTTCTATGGCACCACGATACGCTACACTTGGCCATATCTCAGACCTTTTGTTTGCGATGGTCGACACTCGGATGCCCAACGAGCACGTTATCTATCCATTGTAAGGCGAGCTTTTTCACATTGGCAGAGCAATATTTCTGATAAGACGAGGTCCAGGCGCCGCAAGCCCAAACCAAAAAAAATAAGCGCGAAAAATACTTCCAGCCCAATCATAGACATCAAACGGGAGAAGCAATATTGTCATAACTACCGCCATTTTTCAGTAAATGAGATAAATTCTGAGTCAGATTCAAATATTTTGGCAGAAAATCCTGATTTCTATAGGCTCAAACAAATTAAAGACCAAAAATGATATTCAAAATAGAACATAATGGACAAATAACTCTATTTTGAATGCAATTAGGATAGATAATCACTTCATCATGTGTGAAGCTTAGATGAAACAGAAACGCAAAGAGTGAATTTTACACATCCAGGTCTTCCGCGAAGCGCGCATTGTCCTGAATGAAGCGGAACCGTTCCTCCGCCTTCTTGCCCATGAGGCGTTCGACCAACCCGCCGGTCTCCGCCCCCTCGCTGCCATCGATCACCACCCGGATCAGCGTCCGCGTCGCCGGGTCCATGGTGGTCTCGCGGAGGTCCTTCGCGTCCATCTCGCCCAGGCCCTTGAACCGGCTCACCTCGATCTTGCCCTTTGCGCCAAGCCCCTCGGCCATCAGGCGCTCCTTCTCCACTTCGTCACGGGCATAGACAGTCTTCGTCCCTTGCTTCAGCCGAAAGAGCGGCGGCTGTGCCAGATAAAGATGCCCGTGGTCGATCAGGGGCCGCATCTGCGTGAAGAAAAAGGTCATCAACAGCGCGGCGATATGCGCACCATCCACATCGGCGTCGGTCATGATAATAACCCGCTCGTAGCGCAAGTCGTCGTCGCGGTACTTCTGTCCCAGCCCAACGCCGAGCGCCTGGCAGATGTTACCGATCTCCTGGTTCTGGGCAAGCTTCGCGCCGGCAGCCCCCAACACGTTCAGAACCTTGCCGCGTAGGGGCAGCATCGCCTGCGTCTCGCGGCTACGCGCCATCTTGCCGGAGCCCGACGCGCTGTCGCCCTCGACCAAGAAGATCTCAGTGCCTTGGGCATTCGCGCGGCTGCAGTCCACCAGCTTGCCCGGTAAGCGCAGCTTTTTAGTCGCCGATTTGCGCGCGGTCTCCTTTTCCTGCCGGCGCTTGATCCGCTCCTCCGCCCGGTCGATCAGATGCTCCAGCACCGCATCAGCCCGCTTGGGGTCGGAGGCGAGCCACGTGTCGAACCGGTCGCGCACCGCCCCCTCGACCAGGCGCTGCGCCTCGGCCGAGGCGAGACGGTCCTTGGTTTGGCCCACGAATTCCGGTTCGCGGATGAAAACCGAGATCATGGCCCTGGCCGATCCCACGATGTCGTCCCGCGTGATCTGCGCCGCCTTCTTGGTCTGCGACAGCTCGCCATAGGCGCGGAGGCCGCGCAGAACGGCAGCCCAAAAGCCCGCCTCATGCGTGCCCCCATCGGCCGTGGGTATCGTGTTGCAGTAGCTGGAGACGGCGCCATCGGCGGCAGGCGTCCAGACAATCGCCCATTCGACAGATCCAGGTGTCGCAGGTGCCTTGTCGGCAAACTCGACCTTGCCCGCGAAGGGCCGCTCGCCAAAGAAGCTGTCGCCCTTCAGCGTCGCCATCAGGAAGTCTTCAAGCCCGCCCGGGAAGTGAAAGACGTCCTCCTCGGGCGTCTCCTCACCCTCGCACAGCAGCTCCCGCGCACAGCGCCATCGGATCTCGACCCCGCGGAAGAGATAGGCCTTCGACCGCGCCATCCGGTACAGCCGGGCGGGTTTCAGGGCCGCGCGGGGGCCGAAGATCTCTGGGTCTGGGTGGAAGGCCACGCGCGTCCCGCGGCGGTTTGGGGCGGCGCCGATCTTCTCCAGCGGCCCTTGCGGCAGGCCCCGCGCATAGCGCTGGGCATACAGGGTCTTGGCCCGCGCCACTTCCACCCGTAGGTCGTCCGAAAGAGCGTTAACAACCGATACACCGACCCCGTGCAGGCCGCCGGATGTCTGGTAAGCTTTGTCCGAGAATTTACCGCCGGCATGCAGGGTTGTGAGTATCACTTCCAGTGCCGACTTGTCCGGGAATTTTGGGTGTGGATCGACAGGAATGCCACGGCCATTATCGGTGACCGCGCAGGACCCGTCGGCCAGCAGCTCCACCTCGATACGGCTGGCATGGCCTGCCACCGCCTCGTCCATGGCATTGTCCAACACCTCGGCGACTAAGTGGTGCAGCGCCCGCTCGTCGGTGCCGCCGATATACATGCCCGGGCGCTTGCGAACAGGCTCCAGCCCCTCAAGCACCTCGATCGCCGAGGCGTCATAGGCACCCTCGGCATCCCGTCCGTCAAAGAGATCCATGCGCTCTTACGCTATCCGAATCCTGCCTGTATTCGTCGACATTAGAGCAGGCCAGGCGGGGTGAGATCAATATCTGCCTCGCTATCCGCAATTCGTCGCTATTTGTTGGGGTCCGCGACCGCCCCGGACGCTGGTGCTCGCGGTTGGCCAGGCTGCTTCCGATCTCTCGAAAGAATGAGGCTTGGAGGCCCCGCGTGACCGACACCTTGGTTAGACATCGTCGCCCGCCGGACCGGCGCGACCGGATCCTTGACATTGCGGAGCATCTGGCGCCGCGCCGCGGCTATCACGGCTTCAGCTTTCGCGATGTGGCGGCGGGCGTGGGCGTGAAGAGCGCCTCGGTCCACCACCATTTCCCGACGAAGAGCGATCTGACCGCAGCCTTGGCGGACCGGTACCGGACGCGGTTTCTAGGCATGCTGGGCGAGCCCTCGGGACCCGAAGCGCTGCGGCTCCTCGTTGCAGGCTATCGCGCGGCCTTGGTCGAGGCGGATGCGATGTGCCTCTGCGGGTTCTTTTGGGGCGGAGATCGATGTGCTGCCCGATGCCCTGTCGGCGAAGGTCGGCCGGTTCTTTGGTGATGTTATAGACTGGGCGGCGGCATGCTTGGATGAGACAGGCCAGGTCCGGCCTGGCGCCGAAACGTTGGCGGCGGGCCTAGGAGGGGCGCTTTTGACCGCGCGGGTCGCAGGCGGCGTGGCGCTTTTCGACCGAGCAGCAGAGCGTCTGCGACGATCGGTGAGCTAAACCCTGCGTCTGGCGTGGCGGGTACCACCCGCCATGGAACGGGTCGGTGCTGTCGAATTGGAAGTAAACCGACGTTTGGGGGGGTCGCCACCGGGGTGCTCAGCCCACGGTTGAGCCGAGACAGGTGGCCTCATTCCTCAAGTCGCGTCTCGATCAACACCTCGTTCTCCAGCGTTCGATGCACCGGGCACTTGTCGGCTATCTCCAGCAAGCGCTTGCGGGTCGGGAGGTCGAGATCGCCGGTCAGCCGTATGACCCGCTGGAACCGGTCGATCTTGCCCGCCTTGGTCTCGCAGGCGGCGCAGTCTTCCGCATGGATCTTGTGGTGGCTGACATCGACCGAGACATGCTCCAGCGCGATCTCTTTGCGCCGCGCATACATCCGGATTGTCATCGCCGTACAGGTGCCAAGGGCGGCGGTCAGGAACTGATAAGGACTTGGCCCAGCATCGCGCCCGCCATAGGAGGCCGGCTCGTCCCCCAGGAGCCGGTGGCTGGAGCCGACCACCACATCCTGCAGGAACCCGTCCGGGTCGGCCTCGATGACGCGGGTGATACCCTCCGGCGCGTCGGCGGGAGGGGTCTCTGCCAAGTCGAGATAGCGGCTGGCCCAAGCAGCGATCACCTCGGCGGCGTAGTCGGCATCCTCGGCCCTTGTCAGCAGGTGGTCGGCATCGTCGAGGGTCACGAAGCTTTTCGGGTGTTTGGCGGCGGTGAAGATCTGCCCTGCGTTCTCGATCCCCACCGTGGCATCTCGGGGGGCGTGGAGGACGAGTAGGGCGCGGTCGAGTGCTGCGATGGCCGGAGTGAGGCGAGCTGCCTCGACGTCGTCGATAAAGCTGCGGGCGATGCGGAAGGTCCGGCCGGCGAGGCTGACCTCGGCCTCGCCCGCGGTTCGGATCGTCTCGAGCGCCGCGCCGAAATTGTGGAGCACATGACCGGGATCCGCGGGGGCGCCGATGGTCACCACGGCCTTTGCGGACCGGATGCGGGCTGCCGCCGCGAGGACGGCCGCCCCGCCGAGGCTGTGACCGATGAGGAGCGATGGTGCGAGGCCTTGGGCGGTCATATGCTCCGCCGCTGCGACCAGATCGCCGATATTCGAGGTGAAGCCGGTATTCGCGAATTCGCCGCCGCTGTGGCCGAGGCCGGTAAAGTCGAAGCGCATGACAGCGATGCCGAGGACGCTGAGCCGCGCGGCAATGCGCCGGGCGGCGGCGATGTCTTTGCCGCAGGTAAAGCAATGAGCGAACAGGGCGGAGGCCTTGACCCGGCCCGCAGGTCGGTCGATCCGGGCGGCGAGCGTCGCGCCGCTGGCGCCGGTGAAGTCCATGCGGTCGATGGCCATTGCGGTTCCTCCCCTCTTCTGCGCTTGCCGCCGGGGTATCGGAGGTGCTGGGCGGGTCAAGGGGTTTCGGGCCTGCGCGGGCCGAGGCCCACCCACCCCACCACAACCGGCGCCTGGTCGCTATGCGGAGGTCGCCCCCAAGCCTCGGCCCGCGCAGGCAATGCGAGGCGAACGGGCGCCGGTCGGCCGCGTGTTGTCAGGAGCACGGGAGGACCGACAGGGGCGGTTTTGCGCAAGCCTGCCCGGGAGACCAAGGCGCACAGGGCATCGGCCCAGAGGCCGGTGCCCGCCCTTGACCAGGGCGCCGGTCAAGGGCTGGGTCGCCCTGGGCGATCGCAATGGCAATGGCAATGGCGATGGTAGACTGGCATGAGGCAGTGCTGACGGATCGCTGCAGGCGCTGGCGGTTGACGGACCCGGTCCCCGTTGCGGACACGCCTTCGAGCCGTGTCTATCGGGTCAGCCAGGCAGATGGCGAGGCGGCGGTGCTGAAGCTGTTGAAGCCGATCCGATGGCAGGACGAGCGCGATGGAGGTGCTCTTCTCTCCTGGTATGACGGGCAGGGTGCCGCCCGCGCGATCGACTATGACCGCGAGGCCCATCTGATCGAGCACTTGCCCGGGCGGCCGCTTTCGGCCCTGGTCGCCGAAGGCTATGATGCGGCGGCGACTGAGGCGCTTTGCGAGATCGTTGCCAATCTACACGCAGTGCGTGGGGCGCCGCCCGCCCTCAACAGTCTCGCGGTGTGGCTGCCGTGGCTGGCCCAGCATAGTGGCGATCCGCTCTTCAGGCGCCTGGCCGGGCTGGCGGAGAGTTTAATCGGTAGTACCGAGCGGGCGATTCCGCTGCATGCCGATCTACACCACGACAATGTTCTGCGGGGGCCGCGCGGCTGGTGTGCGATCGATCCCAAAGGGATGATCGGCTGCCCGGCCTTCGATTTGTCGAACAGCTTCAAGAACCCCGTTGGCGCACCCGAGTTGGTCGCCGACCTTTCAAGGACGGAACGAATGGCTCATCGGTTTGCCGAGCGCCTCGGCTATCCGCGGGCGCGGATCCTCGGCTGGGCCGCGGTCTATGCGGGGTTATCCGCCTCTTGGGATCTGGAAGATGGCGATGATCCGAGCTGGAGCTTGGCTGCTGCCGTCCGGGCGCTGTCGGCGCTGGATCGGATCGGGGCGGCGTGAGGTCAGGCGGAGGGGATACGGAGCAAAGTCTCTGGCTCCTATGATGCGCCGAGCCGGTGCCTAGAGCGCTTTCCGACCCGATTGCATCGCTTCTTGCGCCCTAAGGTCTTGTACGGTCGCATTTTCACGACGCCCATCTGATTCAGACCGGCCGGAAAACGCTCCAGGCGACGAGACCGGCCCACTCTCACCGGCGATGCGCCAGC
>JBCCRM010000047.1:0-27006 GCA_039513195.1 Pseudomonadota bacterium
AATTGGGTGCGCGGGGGGTTTTGGGGGGTGGGCCAGGGCGCGCCCCCCGGGGGGGGGGGGGGGGGGTACGGGCCGCCCGAGACATCTCAGCGCTGCGATTGCGGGGGAGGCATCGGCGGCTCCCTGGCAACCGCAGCCACCGGTCAGCAGATGCAGGGCCTCCCCACCCACCCCGCCGCCGACGCCCTACGCTCTGCGACAGAACCGCGCCTTCGGAGATCCACTATGCCCGTCCCCACCATCCGCGGCCTGCTGTTCGACAAAGACGGGACCCTCTTCGACTTTCAAGCGACGTGGCGGGGCGTCGCCGACACCGTCATCGACACACTTGGCCGCGACGAACCGGAGCGCGACCGGATGGCGGCCGCAGTGGGCTTCGACCGTGCCGGCGGCACCTTCGCCCCGGGCTCCCTGATCGTCGCCGGCGCCACGTCCGATATTGCGAGACGTTGGACTGGGATCCGCACGGATCTGGATGCCGCGGAGATCGAAGCCTTCGCAGCCCGCGCCGCGTTGGAGGTGGTGAACGAACCGGGGACACTGGCCCCCGCCAGCGTCGACCTGTCCGCGTTGCTGGTCCGGCTCAAATCCCGCGGCCTCGCGCTCGGTGTCGCCACCCATGACGGCGAGCAGGAAGCGCGGGCTCATCTGGCCGCCGTCGGCACCCTAGAACTGTTCGACTTCATCGCAGGATACAACAGCGGCCATGGCCTGAAACCCAGTCCTGGGATGTTGACCGCGTTCGCGGCCGCGACTGGCCTGGCGCCTGAGACGGTTGCTGTGATCGGAGACAGTGTCCACGACCTAGAGATGGTACGACAGGGCGGTGGCGCGCTCGCCATCGGCGTGCTCACTGGACCTGCGGGGCGCGAGGATCTGTCCCCAGCGGCCGATCACATCCTTCCGTCGATCGACGCCCTGGAAGCCCTGCTCGACCGCCTCGAAGGTACCGATCGCAACAAAAGCACAGATCCTTAGCCGGGCAACAAGCCGTCGCGGTCAGCGATTGCCGGCATAAGCTTGGACGGCCTTCGAAAGGCGCTGGCGGACCGCCCGGTGCCCGGTTCTACAGTCACTTTCGAACGCCGCCATGACCGCCAACCGCCCGCTCAATCGATAGCCGAACCAAAGGGTGCGACCGGGCATCGCCTCGGTCTCGCCGCAGAAATAGGCACCGCTTGCATCGCTTGACGCCTTCTGCAGACCCAAGCCACGCCCAATGCCCGAGACCTCGCCCTTGCGCCGCACCTGACGCTCGACCTGTGCATAGATCCGGCCCTTGTCAGAAAAGCTCTGCGGCTCCACCGGTTGACGCATATCCACATAGACCGCAATGGTGCGCACGCCCTGGCTGTCTTCGAGCATCACGGCTCCGGCATCCTCTCGGATAACCGCGACCCGGGGATCGAGGGTGTGACCGGTCGGTGTCTTTACGCGTATCTCCGTCGTTTCGCTCAGAATAGCGAGGCCTGTGCCGCGCCGCTCCACGCGGATGCCGCCGCTCTCTTCCCCCGCTTGGAGAAACCGGTCCGGGCGCAGGGCCGCCAAGAGCCCGAGATCGGCCGGTACCGGTGACGGCAGAACGCTCGGCAGATGGACAGCGCCAAACCCCGAACTCCGTCGTTCGAGCCCGATATTCAGGAACATGTTCGACAGACCGACCAGCATCACGATCAAGCCTGCAACGATCCAACGCATCGGCGCACCTTTGCCCGGCTCTTCCCGGGCCTGGTGATAGCCCAGGCCAATGGCGGAATTGCGACCTTGCGTGACGCTCCCGCACAAGACCGCCGTCCCCCGATCCCGAAGCTAGGGGGCAGCGCCGCTACGGCCGCCGAGGGAGAGATGCAGTGAACGAAACGGTTCGACGCAAGCGCGGGGGCGGACGCTCCGGCAACACCCGGCGCAGCGGCAGCGCGCTCGTTCAGCCGCCTTGGCGCTTGCTGGAACTTCTTGACGCACCGACCGAACCGCTGACCGCGGATGGGGTTGCGGCCGTCGACCATGGCGCCATGCGGATCCTGGAGGAGATTGGCATCGATTTCCTGCATCCCGACGCGAAGGTCGCGCTGAAGGCGGCCGGTGCAGATGTCGATCCCTGTTCCGACCGCGTGCGCTTCGACCGAGCCATGGTGCGAGAGCTTGTCGCCAAGGCCCCATCGCAATTCGAGATCACGCCGCGTAACCCAAGCCGAACAATCACGATCGGCGGCCGCCATCAAGTCTATGGCAATGTCTCCTCACCGCCGAACTTCTCGGATCTCGAGGGCGGCCGACGGGCTGGCACGCAAGCCGCCTTCCGCGACTTCCTGCGCCTCACGCAGTATTTCAACTGCATCCACCTATCGTGTGGCTATCCGGTCGAGCCAGTGGACCTGCATGCCTCGACCCGGCATCTCGACTGCCTGCGCGACAAGCTCGTGCTGACCGATAAGGTCTGCCACGCCTATTGCCTCGGCACCGAGCGGATCGAGGACGGGATGGAGATGGTGCGCCTCGCTGCCGGGCTGAGCCATGAGGAGTTCGAGGCGACGCCGCGGATGTTCACGAACATCAACTCCTCCTCTCCTCTGAAACATGATTGGCCGATGCTCGACGGCGCGATGCGCATGGCGCACCGCAACCAACCGGTGATCGTCACGCCCTTCACATTGGCGGGCGCAATGGCCCCAGTGACCCTTGCGGGTGCGGTCACCCAACAGACGGCGGAGGGGTTGGCGGCCATCGTTCTCCTGCAGGCGATCCGGCCGGGATGTCCGGTGGTGATGGGGTCGTTCACTTCGAATGTAGATATGCGCTCCGGTGCGCCTGCCTTTGGGACGCCCGAATACATGCGGGCGACGCAAATGTCCGGACAGATGGCGCGCTTTTACGGCCTGCCGCTGCGGGCAACGAATGCGTGCGCCGCCAATTGCCCGGACGCGCAGGCGGCCTGGGAAAGCGCGTTCTCGCTTTGGGCGATCACCTCGGGCCATGCCAATCTGGTCTACCACGCGGCCGGATGGTTGGAAGGCGGGCTCTGTGCGTCCTTCGAAAAGTTCGTGATGGACTGCGAAACGCTGCAGCAACTCATTGCCTATAACCAACCCGTCGGTGTGACCGAAGCCGATATCGCCGTCGATGCGATCGCAGAGGTCGGGCCAACCGGTCATTTCTTCGGTGCCACCCATACCCAGGACCGCTACGAGACCGCTTTCTATGCGCCCTTCCTTTCGGACTGGCGGAACTTCGAAACCTGGGCGGAGACTGGCGGCATCCGCACACCGCAGCGGGCCAATGCCATCTACAAGCAGATCGTTGCGGAGTTCGAGGAGCCGGAGATGGACCCCGGCATCCGCGAAGGACTGGACGATTTCGTCGCCCGGCGCAAGGCGGAGGGCGGGGCACCCACCGACTTCTGATCCAGCCCGTCGCATGGGACACAGCGTTGCGGAACGGGGACTGACGCTCCCGGCGCCGGTGGCCTATCCTCTTGGCAGAGCCAGGAGGAGCCACGCCCATGAGTTGGAACCCAGCCATCGAACCGCACTGCCCAACCGGCGACGAGGTCGACAGGATCGAGACTGTGATCGTGCCCCGCGCGCGCGACATCGGCGCCTTCGAAGTGCGCCGGGCTCTGCCCTCCACCAAACGCCAGATGGTCGGTCCTTTCATTTTCTTCGACCAGATGGGGCCAGTGGAATTCCTGACCGATGAAGGCATGGATGTCCGTCCGCATCCGCATATCGGCCTCGCCACTGTGACATATCTGATGGAAGGCGGCATCTTCCATCGCGACAGCCTCGGCACCGCCATGGAGATCACGCCCGGTGCAGTAAATTGGATGATCGCCGGCCACGGGATCACCCATTCCGAGCGCACGGCGCCAGCCCGGCGCAGAGCGGGGGAGCGGCTTTTGGGCATCCAGACCTGGGTGGCGCTTCCCGATGCAGATGAGGACACTGCGCCAGGTTTCGAGCATCAACCTCAGGCGGCATTGCCGGTGATCGAGGGGGAAGGCAAGCATCTCCGGCTGATCCTCGGCACCGCCTATGGCGAGCGCGCACCGGTCAGGACCTTTTCTGAGATGTTCTATCTCGATGCACGATTGGCGGCTGGCGCCGTCCTGCCGCTGCCGGAGGGTCATGAAGATCGCGCGGTCTACGTGCTGAGCGGCATCGTTGAGGTTGCCGGCGACCGGTTCGACGCGGGCCGGATGCTGGTGTTCCGCCCGGGCGACGCGGTCTCGGTGAGAGCAGTTCAGCCCGCCCGGCTGATGCTCCTCGGCGGTGAGGCCATGGCAGGACCCCGCTTTATCTGGTGGAACTTCGTCGCCTCGAGCCGTGAGCGGATAGAGGCGGCGAAGGGGGCGTGGCGGGACGGCGACTGGGAACATGGGCGATTTCGGCTACCGCCCGACGACGACCAGGAGCATATTCCCTTGCCCGCCAAGTGACGGGGGCGGCCGCGTCTGCTGCCCGGCCTGTGGCTCTGCTGCGCGCGCGGCCGGCTGCGGGCCTGGTCGCGCGTGGAAAGGCCGCTTGCGCCGCGCCGACCATCCGGGAGGTGGACGCGAAGGCTCGCGCGGCGCAGCTTTTGGATCGGCGCAGGTGGCAGCGCCGGAGCCGCAAGCCCCCTCGTCAGAGCAGGGTCGGCACTGCTGTTCAGGTTTCCCGTGCGCTCGGTGACAACCCGCCTTCGATGCCAAGCGCTGCAAAGGAACGCACGTCGGGAAAGCGTCCTGAGCACTCGCGCCAGTTGCTCCCGCCCAGTCTCAGGCGGGCGAGGACCACGTCGGGCGCCATCTACTTGTGACAGCGTGGGCAGAGGTTGAGCCCGCGGCCATCGCCCATTTGGGCAAGCGGCGCCGTGCAAGCTCTTCCCAGTTGGGCACGGTCATGTAACGGAGAACCGGACGTTCTCAATCATCAAAGCGGAAGACCTGTTAGACGACGCTTCTGCCCACGTTCTGCGGGCATCCGCCGAGGAAGCGCTTCGCGTTACCGCAAAGCGCCCGCGGCTGTGCCACAAGCGCCTAGGGCAGCGACCGCGCCGCGAGCGCCTGTGTTGGCAAATGCGAGCGGCCGGACGCGGCGCCCCAGGACTTCGGCCCGAAAGCTACGCCCGGCTGAAGATCATTGCAAAGTCTCCGCTTTACAATGCTCTCCTAAGATCTCAATCTGTAAACATTCCGATGTTGCTTAGTCTCCCTCATCTCGCCTTCGACGCGCAGGATCCGGAAACGGCACCGCCGCTCCTGATCGCGCACGGTTTGTTCGGCCAGGGGCGCAACTTTCAATCAATCGCTAAGCGGCTTGCAACAAACCGACGGGTTATCTCGGTCGATATGCGAAACCACGGAACGGCCCCTTGGTCGGACCTGATGGACTATCCGTCGATGGCCGGGGATCTCGCAGAATCGATCCGGACCAATGCCGGCGGGCCGGCGATGTTGCTAGGGCATTCCATGGGCGGCAAGGCCGCGATGGCCCTCGCTCTGGCAGAGCCTGAACTCCTGTGCGGGCTGATTGTCGCCGACATCGCGCCCATCGGTTACGGCCACAGCCACATCGGTTACGTGGCGGCGATGCAGGCAGTGGATGTTGCCGGCGTCGCCCGCCGCTCCGACGTGGATCGCCAACTTGCCGAGACGGTGCCGGATCGGAACCTCCGCGCGTTTCTCCTCCAAAGCCTATCGATCCAGGACGGTTCCGCCCGTTGGCGGCTCAATCTCGCGGCGCTGTCGGCCGAGATGCCCAACCTTGTCGGTTTCCCTGATCGCTTCCCATACCCGGCCTATGATGGCCCAACGCTCTTCCTGCGAGGCGGCAAATCGGACTATGTGCCGCCCGATAGCGAGGCGAAAATCAGAAGGCTATTCCCAGCGGCTGAAATTCAAACGCTGGAGGGCGCGGGCCATTGGCTCCATGCCGAACAGCCAGAAGCGTTTACGGGAGCACTCGCCGCCTGGCTCGACAGGCTCTAGGAGGGTGCGCGCAACGCCGCGTCAAAGGTCGCGCCAGAGCACTTTCCAGCCAATCGGAATTAGATTGGCGTCGTGACGATGCGCCCGAACAATATCTTAGAGCGCCAGAAGCGATAAATCGGCTCGGAAAGCGCTCTGAAGCAGAACCCGATTTGACCGCATCACTCGCCACTCCTGCAACCGTGGCCGCGCGCGACCCGTCCGGGCAGGCGCTCCTGGCACCGCCTTTGGGCCGGGCGCTGCCGCGCAGGTCTGACAAAGATGCTTTGATCAGATCGAAGAAGGCGCTACCGAAGGCCTCGACCCGAATGGGCGGCGGAGCGGCGCACCATCGAAAAGATCTTGCCTGCAGCTCCTGGATGCAGACCTGCCAGCCGGGCGCGAAAGCGATCATAGGATCCGCCGCGAGGCACAGAAGCTGGCCACGCTTGGTCTCGACCCGCCATCGCCACTGCCCGCCGGTTTGGCCGGGGCCCAGATAGCGGCTCCCTGGGACCGTATCGACCGGCGGCAGCTCCCCATGCTGTTCGTCGAAGATCATCAAAACCAGCCCCATGGCCGGCAACGACACACCGCAAAGGGCGATCCCTGGCAAACCTCGAACGAGCCAGGCTCGGGCTCGGATCGAGCGACGACGCCGCGGAGAGCGATCACCGCCGCTCAAGCAGCCTCTTTGGCGCCCTCCGCCACCAGACCGACGATGTCGGTCATGATCCGCGTGATCTCGAAATCCTTCGGCGTGTAGACCCGCGCAACACCGATCGCGCGCAAACGCTCGGCATCTTCCTCGGGAATGATCCCGCCGGCGACGACCGGCACATCGTCGAGCCCCGCAGCGCGCATCCCCCGCATAACCTCGCCAATCAGCTCCATATGGCTGCCGGATAGGATCGACAGCCCAACGACATGCACGCCCTCTTCCAGCGCTGCAGTGACGATCTGCGCGGGCGTCAGCCGAATACCCTCATAGACCACCTCCATCCCACAGTCGCGGGCACGCACGGCGATCTGTTCCGCGCCATTGGAGTGGCCGTCCAGCCCCGGCTTGCCGACCAGGAACTTCACACGGCGGCCAAGCGCCACCGAGACGCGCTCGACCTCGGCCCGCACCGGTGCCAGGGTATCGGCGACCCCGCTCACCGCCTGGGCGACACCGGTGGGCGCACGGTATTCGCCGAATGCCTCCCGCATAACCTGGCCCCATTCGCCGGTGGTGACGCCGGCCTTTGCAGCCGCGATAGAGGCGGGCATGATGTTGCTGCCGTCGCGCGCGGCGTCGCGCAACGCGGCGAGGGCGGGCTCGATGCCCCCCTCGGCGCGGCCCGCCTTCCAGGTGCGGAGACGTTCGACCTGCTCCCGCTCCACATCCGGGTCGACCACCAGGATGCCGTCCTCGCCGGCGATAAGCGGGCTCTCTTCGCCCTCGAGGTAGCGGTTGACGCCGACCACAACGGTCTCGCCGGCCTCGATCCCCGCGAGCCGCCTTGCGTTCGAGGCGACAAGCTCGCCCTTCATGTAGTCGATGGCCGCGACCGCCCCACCCATAGCGTCAATCTTCGAAAGCTCCGCCCGAGCGCCCTCCTTCAGCGCCGCGACCTTTGCATCTACCGTCGGGTTGCCGTCGAAGAGATCGCCGTATTCCAACAAGTCCGTCTCCAGCGCCAGGATCTGCTGCATGCGTAGAGACCACTGCTGATCCCAGGGCCGCGGCAGCCCCAGCGCCTCGTTCCAGGCCGGCAGCTGCACCGCCCGGGCCCGTGCCTTCTTCGACAGGGTCACCGCGAGCATCTCGATCAGAATGCGGTAGACATTGTTCTCGGGCTGCTGCTCGGTCAGGCCCAGCGAGTTGACCTGCACGCCGTAGCGGAACCGGCGATACTTCGCATCCTCCACCCCATAGCGTTCGGCACAGATCTCGTCCCAGAGATCGACGAAGGCGCGCATCTTGCACATTTCGGTGACGAAGCGGATGCCGGCGTTCACGAAAAAGCTGATCCGTCCGACCACCCTTGGGAAATCCGCCGCCGGCACCTGGCCCCGCACAGTGTCAAGAACTGCCGTCGCCGTCGCTAACGCAAACGCCAGCTCCTGCTCCGGCGTCGCACCGGCCTCCTGCAAGTGGTAGGAACAGACGTTCATCGGGTTCCATTTCGGGACCTCGGTGTAGCAATAGGCGGCCACATCGGCGATCAGGCGCAAGGAAGGCTCCGGCGGAAAAATGTATGTCCCGCGGGAGAGATACTCTTTGATTATGTCGTTCTGGACCGTGCCCTGCAGCGTTTTCGGGTCGACGCCCTGCTCCTCCGCCACCGCGATATAGAGCGCCAGCAGCCAGGCCGCCGTGGCGTTGATCGTCATCGAAGTGTTCATCTGATCCAGCGGGATCTTATCGAACAGCGTGCGCATGTCACCCAGATGGCTGATCGGCACGCCGACTTTGCCGACCTCGCCCTTCGCCAGCACATGATCGCTATCATAGCCGGTCTGCGTCGGCAGATCGAAGGCGACCGATAGTCCGGTCTGCCCCTTGGCGAGGTTGGAGCGGTAGAGTTGGTTCGACTTTGCCGCCGTCGAATGGCCGGCATAGGTGCGAAACAGCCAGGGGCGGTTACGGTCGGTCATTGCACTCACTCCTCACGCGCTTCGGCTCGATGCTGCATCGCAGCGCAACCTACCTGCCTCAGATTGTTTCACAAGGGGCATTCGCTCCGCAGCATTGTTTCGGCCCCAGTGATGCGACCCCAGCGCCACGGAGGCGCATCGCCCGCCTGCGCGGTTATCGACCGAAGTCAGTGCAAGACAGCAACAGGCTTGCGAGCGGACATGCAGATCCGCCACAGGCATTCATCTTCTAGAGGCGCCCCAGGCGCGTCCTTCGCGTCACCCTTCTCCACCATGGCCTTCGGCGCTGCACAAAATGTCTTGCCAGTGCGAAGACGAAATGTCACTCAACATGCCGGTAAGGTTTTGAACGATTGTTGCGCAGCTGACGCGCTAAGTGCCAAGGACGGAGGCAATCATGGACGGCGCCACCGAACCCCCGCTGAAGGACCTCTATGAAGTCGGCGAGATACCGCCGCTCGGCCATGTGCCGAAACAGATGTATGCCTGGTGCATCCGGCGGGAGCGCCACGGCGAGCCCGATACTGCAATGCAGGTCGAGGTCGTAGAGGTCCCAAAGCTCGACAGCCACGAGGTGCTGGTGCTCGTGATGGCGGCCGGCGTCAACTACAATGGCGTCTGGGCGTCGCTCGGCGTGCCGATCAGCCCATTCGACGGGCATGGCGGGCCGTTCCACATCGCGGGTTCCGACGCGTCGGGCATAATTTGGGCCGTCGGTGACAAGGTAAAGCGCTGGAAGGTGGGCGACGAAGTCGTGATCCACTGCAATCAGGATGATGGCGACGACGAGGAGTGCAACGGCGGCGACCCTATGTACTCGCCGACCCAGCGCATTTGGGGATACGAGACGCCTGACGGATCCTTTGCACAGTTTACGAATGTGCAGGCACAGCAGCTCATGGCGCGCCCAAAGCACCTGACTTGGGAGGAGGCGGCTTGCTACACGCTAACCCTCGCCACGGCATACCGGATGCTGTTCGGCCATCACCCGCATGAGCTGAAGCCCGGGCAGAATGTGCTGGTCTGGGGCGCATCGGGCGGCCTCGGCTCCTACGCCATCCAGCTCGCAAATACGGCTGGGGCCAACGCGATTGGCGTGATCTCGGACGAATCGAAGCGGGATTTCGTCATTTCCCTCGGCGCGAAAGGAGTGATCAACCGCAAAGACTTCAACTGCTGGGGGCAACTCCCGACCGTGAACACACCAGAGTATCAGGAGTGGTTCAAGGAAGCTCGAAAGTTTGGAAAGGCGATCTGGGAGATCACCGGCAAAGGCAACAATGTTGATATCGTGTTCGAGCACCCGGGAGAATCGACCTTCCCGGTTTCGACCTTCGTCTGCAAGAAGGGTGGCATGGTGGTAATCTGTGCCGGCACGACCGGGTACAACTGCACCTTCGATGTCCGCTATATGTGGATGCATCAAAAGCGCCTGCAGGGCAGCCATTTCGCGAATTTGAAGCAGGCCTCCGGCGCGAACAAGTTGATGATCGAGCGGCGCCTCGACCCCTGCATGTCGGAGGTGCTTCCGTGGTCCGACATTCCGGAGGCGCATATGAAAATGCGCCGCAACGAGCATAAGCCAGGCAACATGTCGGTGCTTGTCTCGGCGCCGGTGACGGGCCTCCGCACGGTCGAGGATGCCCGCCAAGCCGGGATCGGCTGACTAAGCGCGATCGGGTCTGACGGGTGGGGCGAACCCTGCCCGTCGCTTCCCCTGTATCGGGCGAAACACTAGTCGGGTCGGACCAGCGACCTAGGGATCGAAAAACAGACCATCGGGGTCTTCGAACGGATCTATTCCCTCTTGCGCCGGGTTGGCGGCTAACAGGCCCCAGACCAAATGAAACTATGCCTCGGCAGCGCCGCCCCGATGCGATGTGCGCGCAGCCACGGCGGGCGTTGATCCTAGAGCCGGGAAAGTGCTCTAAGCGGCCCATGTTCGAAACCAGTCCAGATCTCCCCGCCTTTTCTCCCGATCAGGATGCGGCGTGGGAGAAGATTGCGAAGGCCCTGGCCGCGCACGGCGTCGACCTTGCGACCGGCGAGACGGAAGCCCGCGAGGACGAGCAGGCGGCGCACGTGCTTGCCGTGCTCGGCAAGGCTGGGTCGGGCAAGACGGTGCTATTGGCGGCACTCGCGCGGCGGCTGAAAGAAATGAAGCTGCTTGCAGTCCAGAATGATTGGGAACCGCGCAAAAGCCCCGGTAAGCGGTCCTTTGCGATCCTCGCTCCGACCAACAAGGCGGCCAGCGTCCTGCGCAACAAGCGGGTCTCGGCAACCACGATCCACCGGATCATCTATACCCCCGTCTACGACCCGGAATTCGAACAGGTAGCCGAGTGGTTGGAGGGCACCCGAAGCACCCGGCCCGAGACCGACGCAATGAGTGCCGAGGCGATGGACCGCGCCGCCAATGCCTATGGGGAGCATGGCTCCGTGGCAGGCGCCCTAGCCGCGGCTGGTGTCCGCGGCGCCGATTTCATCACCGGCTGGAAACGCCGGGAGGCGCCGCTCGACATCGCGCTGGTCGACGAGGCGTCAATGTTGGACAGCCGGCAGCTCGACGACCTAAAGGCGATCTTCGGGCTCATCGTCCTCTTTGGTGATCCAGCGCAGCTTGCTCCCGTCGGCGAAGGGGGGGAAATGGTCTTCGAGGCGCTCGCCGAACCGAGCCGCCTCAGCCTGAGCCGTATTCACCGGCAGGCGGCGGACAACCCAATCCTGGATCTGGCGCATATGCTCGGCGACCCCGACGTCGGTTTCGACGACTTTGCCCAGGCGGTTGCCGAGGCGGCCGAGCATGACGAGCGGGTCTTGGTGGCGCCTCGGGTCGATGCCGATCTGATGCGCGAGAGCCCGGTGCTCGTGTGGCGCAACAAGACGCGCATCCGCCTGATCGCGGGCTTTCGCGCCGCGCACGAGATCCCCGAGGGTGCGTTGATCCCCGGCGAACCCTTGGTTTGCGACGGGCTGGAATTGCCAATGAAACAGCGCAAACAGCGGGTCGAGCTGGAGGCCCGCGGGCTGGTGAAAGGCGCTCAGGCGACCTATCTCGGCCCCGGCAAAAAAGCCGCCTATCAGCGGGTAAACATCGCCGGGATTGACGAACCGGGCGTCTCGGTCGCCGCCATCGTGCAGATCGAACAACCGGACAATGCCGAGCCGATCCTTGCCTCTGCCGCGCGTATGGGTGCGGTGTTTCTCCATGGCGCGGCAGTCACGATCCACAAGGCGCAGGGTTCGCAATGGCCCAGCGTCCAGGTCTTCGGTCCTGACCTCTCAGCAGCCGCCTGGGCAGGTCAGGAAGAAGCAGGACTTCCGCTTTGGAAAAGGCTCGCTTACGTCGCAATCACGAGGGCCGAGGACAGGCTAATCTGGATCACCCGATCGATGATCGCGCGTCCGACCCAGCCGCTCGGGCAGAGAGGGGCGGACGAGTTACGCCCCGGATAAGAACTGCGGGGTCATTGAATCGAGATAGCCCTCCGCGCTAAGTGCAGCGCAACAAAATCGTCGGAGCGGGGCAAGACGGGCATGGGCAATTGGGTGCGGATCATCGGCGGCGGGGCCGTGGCGCTCGTGCTGGTCTGGACCGGCGTGTGGTTCGCCGGCCGCGGTGAGGTCAATGACAGGCTGGACGCCGAGCTGGACATGCTGCGCTCCGTCGGGCTCGAGATTTCCTATGATGATCGCTCCGTCGGTGGCTTTCCCACCGGCTACCGCATCGACTTCGACAATCTGGTGCTGACGGACAGCTATCGCGGGATCAGCTATCGCGCCCCGACCCTCAGCGCAGAGATCGACCCGACGGCGCCCGACCGACTGACCGTCCGGCTACCGGATCGCATGACCGCCTCGGTTGCGCGGGCGCCCCAGGTCGACGGAACGCCAACACCGCCGGCCGAGATCACCATTGCCGCAGAAAACATGCGCGCCACGCTGAGCGACACGGCAAGGCGGGAAGCGACACTGAAAGCGCGCAATGCGCTCATCGTTTCCACCCTCCCGCAAGAGAATTTCAGCCTCGCCGTCGACCTCATCGGGATCGACCTGATCTCGGAGCGCCCCACACCGCCGACCGCAGAGGCCGTGATGCGGGCGAATTTCGACCGGATTGACTTTGCCCTCAGCGGGCGCGGACCCGGGGGCGCTATGGTTGCGGTCGAGGGTGAGTTGAACGCACCGCTGCTCGCCGGTCGGACGGATCTGGGCGCTGCAACGTCGCTCGCGGCGGCTCTTGGTGCGGGTCAGCTCGGTCGGACTAATGTGGTCCTTCAGACGGGCCGTATCTCGACCGAGATCGGCATGGAGGGTAGCGAGGCGACGGCGGATGGGGCCGCCGGGATGACCGCAGCAACAACCGCGAGCCGGATGACGCTCGAAAACGGCGCCGCGACCCTGGCGGTGTCGGCTGAAACAGCCGCCTGGCATCTGACGCCCGTTGATGGAGAGAACCCCTTTTCCGGGCGGATAAACATGCAGTCGTTGGAGACCATCTACACGGCGCCCTTGGCGCTCCGCCAGGCCGGCGAGCCCGTGTCGCTCCGCCTTGCACTAAGCAATGTGTCGCCGGACGAGGCGCTCTGGCAAAGGCTGGATCCGGATGAGACGTTGTCCCGCGAGGACTGGCACTTCGTGGCGGATATCGACGGGACGATTCGCCCAGCCGAGGCAGAGGAGGGTGGCGGCCTCGGCACCGAGACGGCAGAGCTTGAGGCCATCACGCTTAAAACCATGTCGCTGAATGGGCTCGGCGCCGATATCGATATGCGCGGCGGCGTTACCTTCCCACCGGGCACTCAGCGTCCCGAAGGCACGCTAACTCTACGCTTGGTGGAGGCAGTTGGGCTGATCGGCAAGCTGTTTCAAGCGGGCCTCATCGACAATCTGATGGCCCAACGTCTTGCATTGCTTGCCGCAAATTACACCCAGCGCACCGAGAGTGGCGCGCTCCAAAGTGAGATTGTCTTTACAGCGGATCGCGGCATCCTGATCAACGGCGACCCGGTTGGGATCGATCCCTAATCGGGTCCCGCTTCGGCAGTCGGCATGATCTCAGGCGGTGTATCCTTGGCGCGCGGCGTTCGCTTCGCAATCGCCGCGGGCCTTGTAGCCCTCGGATGCCGCCCCGACGACCGCGCCGTTCACGGCGCGCCTGCGCCAGCGCCACTCGCCGCGCTTGTCCTGATAAAATTCCCAACTGTCTTTGGGGTTGGGCCCCCGGTTCATATTCGCCTCGCAATCGGATCGAGATTTGTATCCCTCCGACGCAGCCCCGACGATCTTGCCATTCGGCGCCGTGCGCCGCCAACGCCATTCGCCGCGCTTGTCCTTATATACCTCCAACTTGTCGTTCTCGCCTGCCATGTCGCCTCCCCCAAGTTCGTGGCGTCCGAGTCGTGACGCCGGACATTGACGAATCGATGACGTCAACTCAAGCGCGTTCATCTTTGCGACAACTCGCGCATCGACACACTTCGGCAGTGTTGCAACCGCAGACCGTCGAATGGCACCCAGTCAGCACGCCGAGGGCGAGCAAATCTATGGTTGCCGTTTTATTTACCTCTCCGCGGGAACGTACTGGCAACGTCCTGTCCCGACCAAGAGCCGAGGCATCTGCCATGCACCGCGTGTTCGTCGCCTATGGTCTGAACCGTGTCCCGAATGTCCCCGCCACGCGGATCCGTGAGGCGCTCGCTCTCATGCATGACGACGGCTGGCGTCAACGGCGCCTCCGCCGGACCGAGCATTCCATGCGCAGCGACCGGCTGGCAGAACAGCTCATCCGCTTTATGCCGGATCTGGCGCCACTGCGCACCGGCACGCCGACGCAACAGGCAGCCTTCGACCGCTCCCTCGCGGGGTTCGAGGCGGTGCTGGGCCAGGCGGGCAGCGACGGCATTGCCAATCTCATCCTGGCCTGGAACGCGGCCCAGCAATCGGAAGCGTATCGCGATGCGCTTCTGCACACCGCGCTTGCCTGCCATGTGCCCGTGGTCGACCTCAGGGACAGCAACGCGTTCTCCCAATCGCCTGCCCGTTTCGTCGCCTGGATCGGCGAGAAGTCTAACCTTGCCACGCAAGCCGCCGACAATCTCGAACGCTCGGGCCTCACGCAGCGCGACATCGACCTTGCGAGGCGGAACATCGGGCTCCTGGCGGCTTTGCACCGTTCCAGCTATGGCGAGGCCGCGAATACCATGGTTGCCGCCGGCGCCCTCGCGGCGGAGGACCGCCTGGTCGCCGCCGCCCAGACCGTCGACGTCTCCGCCGGCCAACTGGGCGAAAAGCCGGCCGAAGAGATTTTGGAGGAGGTGGGCCAGATCGTCGCCTTCCCCGGGCGCGGCGGGGCAGTGCTGTCCGATGCACAAAGCCAAAGGCTTGCGCATGCCCGCACTGTGTCCGAGCGTGTGTTGCGCGATGGCAGTGCGACACCCACCGATCTCGCGCAGATCATGATCCCGGCGGAGGAAGTCGGCGGCCATCTCCTCGGCACCGGGACCGAGGGTGCGGAGTTCGGCTACGAACTGGTTTGGCTGGCGTCGGGCCTGTCGCAATGCCTGGTGCGCCGCGGCCTGCTGCCGGTGACACTGCCTGTCGATGACTCCGTCGGTTTCGCGGCCGCGGCCTATGCGCCAGCGGCGGCTCCGGCAAGGCTGCCCGTAAACGGACAAGTCCAGACCATGGAGCCGCCTTTGGATGGTGCTGCTGCTGGTCACTGGACAGTCGAAGCAGCCGCGGCAGGACCAGCGATTGCCACTCTCGCCGTGCGCTGGGGTCTTCCCTATCGCGAGACGGTCCAGCGCCTCTTGGAGGATGGCCGACTGCTGCCCGGTGATCCCCGGGCGGGCTTCGCTCGGCGCGAACACGAACTCGACGGATATCTGCTCCCCGAATCGCTCCTTATGCGGCTCGCCGAGGCGACCGATGCCCTTGATCCGACCGACGCGGAAGGCGAAGCCTGCGCAGGTCGACCGATGGCAGTGATCGCCACGCAGCTGCGCTCGGGCGAGGACCATGGAGCCCCGCTGTTTCTGGAGGCCCTCTCCGCGGCCGAGCGCTTGGCCTTGCCACTTCTCGCCGACCGGAGCAGACGCCAGGATGGCGAAATGTTGCTCGCCTTGACGGTAAGCCTGTGCCACAGCATGATTGTGAGGTCTATGGGCCGCGCGGCCTCTCACTGAAAGCGCAGACGCCAGACGCGGTGCGGCGCCGGGCTCGTGGGCTTCCTCGACAGCCGGGAATGCGCCGAGGGATCCGGGGTGGGTGGGGCCCGGCACCGCACCGCGCCCGGTGACCCATGCAGACCTTCTGCTTATTTCAGACGCATCTGCTCAGCGCAGCGTCAACGGCAATCTGTCAAACGATCACTTTATGCGCATCCTGCGGTTTCCAATCCCCGTGAATTCCCTACACTTGCGTCTTATAAGCGGGCCCCGGGCAGAAGCTTAAAGGTCGCTCGGAGAGAGCCCGCGCTGACAGGGAAAAGGGATGACCATGACGATGCACTCACGGATCTTCGCGGCGCTCGGGCTCGGACTGGCGCTCGCCGTCGGGCCGGTCGCGGGACAGGCGCAGCAAAGCGGCGGCACAATGGTGATGGTGACGCAGCCGGAACCGCCCAACCTCGCCTCTTATCTGTCGACCTCGGGTCCAATCGGTCAGGTCTCGACGAAGGTCTACGAAGGGCTGATCACGCTCGGTTGGGATTTCGAGATCCTGCCGGCCCTCGCCAAGTCCTGGGAGGTTGCGGAGGATGGGCTCTCAATCACCTTTAAGCTCCAGGAAGGGGTGACCTGGCATGACGGCACCCCCTTCACCTCGGCCGATGTCCAGCATTCGATCATGAACGTCCTCGGCGCGGTTCACCCGCGCGGCGCCAACACCTTGCGCGCGGTCGAGGCTGTCGAGACGCCGGACGATCTGACGGCTGTCTTCAAGCTCTCCGAGCCGGCACCCTATCTGCTCGTCGCGCTCTCGGGTTACGAGAGCCCGATAACCGCCAAACATCTCTTCGACGGAACCGACCCGCGGGAGAATCCCACAGCCAACAAACCGATCGGCACCGGGCCGTTCAAATTCGTCGAGTGGCAAAAGGGCCAGTTCGTCCGGCTCGACCGGAACGAAGACTATTGGCAGGACGGTAAGCCCTATCTCGACCGTGTGGTGATCCGCTTCATCGCCGATGCCGCCACACGTACGGCGGCCATGGAAAGCGGCGAGATCCATTTCGGCGCCTTCGGGGCAATCCCCAATATCGATGTGCCTCGGCTCGAAGAACTCGACACGATCGAGGTGACCACCAAAGGTTACGAGTATTTCGCGCCGATCATGCAACTGCAGTTCAATGTCGAGGTGGAGCCCTACAACGATCCCCGCGTCCGTCAGGCGATCGCCTATGCGGTCGACCGAGAATTCGTGATCGAGAATATCTGGTTCGGCTTCGGCAAGGCCGCGACCGGCCCGATCAGCTCGAACTTCGAGGCAGCAGGATGGTACAGCCCTGACGTCAAGAAGTTCGATGTCGATGACAGAATCGAGCGGGCGAACAAACTTCTCGACGAGGCCGGCTATCCGCGCGGCGATGACGGCGTCCGCTTCAAGATGGTCCATGATCTCACGCCCTATGGCGAAGACTGGCGGCGTTTCGGCGAATACACCAAACAAGCGCTGGCGGAGATTGGGATTGAGGCGGAGCTGCGCTACGAGGACGTGGCGACGTGGTTGAAGCGCCTCTACACTGACTATGATTATGAAATGTCGTCTAACTGGCTGTTCGGCCTACCCGACCCGGTGCTCGGCGTGCATCGTCAATACCACTCGCAAGAGATCCGCCCTGGCACCGTTTTCGTGAACGGCACCAAATGGTCCACGCCGGAGACCGATGCGCTGATGGAGAAGGCGACGACGGAGACCGATGCGGTGACCCGGGCCTCGATCTACGCGGAGTTCCAGCAAAAGATCGTGGAGGAGGCGCCGATCGTCTTCATGCACGAGATGGAATTCACCACCGTCTACAACGCCAAACTGAAGGATGCGGTGACTGGACCGCTCGGTGTGTACAACTCCTTCGCCGATATGTGGATCGAGGAGTGAGCGTGCTCTCCCGGTCCTCGCGACCGGGATAGGCGGGGTCCCCCGGGCTCGACCCGGGGCATCAACCGATCGGCGCGATGGATGTCCCGGATCAAGTCCGGGACATCAGATCTACGGACAGAGTGAGATGGGGGCGGTCGCGATGCTGCAAGCGAGGCTACGCTATGTGTTCCGCAGGCTGGCCCAGGCCATCCCCATCCTGCTTGCCATCATTATCATCAACTTTCTCCTCCTAAAGCTCGCGCCTGGGGACGCCGTCGATGTTTTGGCGGGCGAAGCGGGATCGGCGACGCCCGAATACATGGCGGAGCTTCGCACCAAATTTGGCCTGGACCAGCCCCTGCCAGTCCAGCTCGCCCAGTATATCGGCCGGGTGGCGGTCGGGGATCTCGGCTACTCCTTCCGCCACGAGATGCCGGTCGCAGAGCTGATCCTGAACCGCCTGGGCCCCACACTGATCCTGATGGTCACCACCATCACCCTCGCCGTCGGGGTAGGCATCCTTCTCGGGCTGTTGGCCGCGACCGGCCTAAACTCCTGGCGCGACACCATGATCTCGGTCCTGGCGCTTGTGTCGTATGCGACCCCGCTCTTCTGGGTTGGATTGATGCTGATCGTGGTCTTTTCGATCAATCTCGGATGGTTCCCGACCAGCGGCATGGAAACCATCGCTGCCTTCAAAACCGGGTGGGACCGGGTTTGGGACATCGCCCACCACTTGGTTCTGCCCGCAGTGACGCTCTCGCTTTTCTATCTCGCGCTCTACACGCGGCTGATGCGGGCGTCGATGCTCGAGCAGGCTGGGATGGACTATGTGACCACCGCCCGCGCAAAGGGCGTGTCGGAGACGCGGATCACCTATGCCCATGTGCTCCGGAACGCGCTCCTGCCCGTCGTGACCATGGCCGGGGTGCAAGTCTCCTCGCTCATCGGCGGATCGGTGATTGTCGAGACGGTGTTCGGCTGGCCCGGCCTGGGCCAGTTGGCGTTCGAGAGCCTGTTTGCCCGTGACCTCAATCTGCTGTTGGGCATCTTCCTCCTCTCCGCAGCCTTGGTGCTGCTCGTAAACCTGTTCGTCGATCTCCTCTATACGATGCTCGACCCTCGGATCGACTTGGCATGACCGACGCGCCCCTCACCCTCGGCGAGACCCCCAGCGCCCTCGACCGCGCCCGCGCCTTTTGGCGGCTTTTTCTGCGCAATCGCTCGGCAGTGGCGGGGCTGGTCTTTCTCGGCCTGGTGATCCTGCTCGCCGCGGTCGCGCCGCTGATCTATCCCGAGAGCCCGTTTCGCCTCGCTGGCCGCCCGATGACCCCTCCCTTTGGGCCGGACTACTTCCTCGGCACCGACACATTGGGCCGGGACATCATGGCCGGCATCGCCCATGGCGCGCGGACATCGCTGCTGATCGGCGTGATTGCGACCCTTGTCGCGGTGGTCTTCGGTACTGTCATGGGCGCCCTCGCCGGGTATTATGGCGGCTGGATCGACGACCTGTTGATGCGCGTGACCGAAGTCTTTCAGACCATCCCATCCTTTATCTTCGCCATTCTCTTGGTGGCGATCCTCACGCCCTCAATCCAGAATGTGATCATCGCCATCGCAGTCGTCTCTTGGCCAGCCCTGGCCCGGCTGGTGCGCGGCGAGGTGCTGTCCATGAAGAACCGAGAGTTCGTGCAGGCGAATGTCATCATGGGCATGTCCGATGCGCGGATCATCCTCGTGCAGATCCTGCCGAACTGCCTCTCGCCAATCATCGTTGCAGGCTCTCTGCTAGTTGCTACCGCGATCCTGATCGAAAGCGCGCTCTCGTTCCTTGGCCTCGGCGATCCCAACGTGATGAGCTGGGGCTTCCAGGTCGGCGCCGGGCGCACGGTGCTGCGCCGCGCCTGGTGGATCTGCACTTTTCCAGGAATTGCCATCATGCTCACCGTCCTCGCGATTAACCTGGTGGGAGAGGGACTGAACGACGCTCTCAATCCTCGCCTGCGGGAGCGGACGGGATGAGCGGGCCGGTGCTCGACATCCGCGGGCTGCATATCGCCCTGCCCGACGGAGCGGACCGAACCCACGCGGTCGAAGACCTCAGCATGGCCCTGCGCCCCGGCGAGATCACCTGCGTCGTTGGCGAATCCGGCTCCGGGAAGTCGCTGACAGCGCGGGCGGTCATGGGCCTTTTGCCCGACCGCGTCCAGGCCACGGCCGGTGAGATCGTTTTCGAGGGCACAGACCTCCTGACCGTGGGCCCTGCCGCACGGCGCATGATGCGGGGCGAGCAGCTTTCGATGATCTTTCAGGAGCCAATGACGGCGCTGAACCCGCTGATGACCGTCGGGCGGCAGATCGAGGAGGTGCTGGTCACCCATACGGGCCTCTCCTCCCGGGAGCGGCGGGAACGTGTTCTCAGCCTCCTGACCGAGGTGCAGTTGCCGGATCCAGAGAGGATCATCCGTGCCTATCCTCACCAGCTCTCCGGCGGTCAGCGCCAACGGGCAATGATCGCCCAGGCCCTGATTTTGGACCCAAAGATCCTCGTGGCGGACGAGCCGACGACGGCATTGGACGTTACCACCCAGGCCCAGATTCTGCGGCTCATCCGGCAGCTTCAGGAAGCGCACGGGACGGGGGTCCTCTTCATTACCCACGATTTCGGCGTGGTGGCCGAGATCGCCGACCGCATCGTGGTCATGCAGCATGGACGGATGGTCGAGGCCGGCCCGGCAGCCCAAGTTCTCAACCGGCCTCAGGCTCCCTACACCCGGGCGCTGATTGCAGCTGTGCCGAGCCTAGTGCCCCGCAACCGTAAACGGGCAGAGACGCGGCAGGTGCTGGCGATCAACGACCTCGGCAAGACCTATGGGGGCAGCCGTGGCCTGTTCTCCCGCACGCCGCCGGTCCATGCGGCAAAGGGGGTCAGCCTCACCCTGCAACGCGGCGAGACGCTGGGGATCGTCGGCGAATCCGGTTCTGGCAAATCGACCGTGGCGCGCTGCATCGTCCGTCTGCTGCAGCCCGATGCCGGCGTGATCGACCTCGATGGAATCGATCTGGCACCGCTGACGAAGCGGCAGCTCCGCCCGCACCGGCGCCGGGTGCAGATGGTGTTCCAGGACCCCTTTGCCTCGCTCAACCCACGCCGGAAGGTTGGCGATATCCTGGCCGAGGGCCCGATCGTGCAGGGAAAACCGGCGCGAGACGCCTATGCGCGCGGGCGGGAGATCCTGTCTCTGGTGGGCCTCGACCCCCGCTCGGCAGACCGTTTCCCGCATGAATTCTCTGGCGGCCAGCGCCAGCGCATTGGCCTCGCCCGCGCCCTGATGCTGGAGCCGGAGGTACTGGTTGCGGACGAACCTGTCTCGGCCCTCGATGTCTCTGTGCAGGCGCAGGTGCTGGAACTGATCGACCGCATTCGGGAGGAGCTGGGCCTCTCCGTCGTCTTCATCACCCACGATCTGCGGGTGGCGGCTCAGGTCTGCGACCGGATCGCCGTAATGCAGCGGGGCGAGGTTGTGGAAACGGGCGCGACGTCTGCGATCTTTGCGAATCCGCAGCACGGCTACACGCAAGAACTGTTCGCCTCCGTGCCCGGGCGCGCCTGGCTTGCGCCCGATTTGACTGAGGATGCGCCGCGCCGGGCGGCGGACGTCCCGTGAGCGAGCGGCCGGCCGACTGGGAGGCGATGTTGCTGGCCCAAGGCATCCCGGGGGAGCGGGTCGGCCATGCGGTCGCCACCGCCGAGCGTCTGATCGCGACCGCCGACGCGGTGGTCGGCGACCCGGCCAAGGCGGCGGCACCGGTGTCGATCACCGCAACGCTGTTGGCGCATCGCAGCACGGACAGATGACCCCGACGCTGAGCAAAAGCCTCGAGGAGATCGCCGGGCTCCTCCGCTCTGGCTGCGTGACGGCGGCGGAACTGGCGGAGACGCATCTGGAGGCGCTGGCGCGCATCGACAGCAGCCTGAACGCGGTGGCCAGGCTCGAGCCGGAATCCGCGATGGAACGGGCTGCGCGCCTGGACGATGCGATTGCGGCCGGGGCCGAGATTGGCCCGCTCACCGCGGCACCGCTCGCACATAAGGATCTCTATGGGCGGAAGGGCTGGCTGCAGGAGGCCGGCGCGAAGATCCTTTCCGGCGAGCGCGCTAAGGCGACGGCGACAACCTGCGCAGCCCTCGACCGAGCCGGGGCCATGGATCTCGGGCGGCTCAACACCGTCGAGTTCGCCCTCGGCAGCGAGGGGCGAAATGTCCATACCGGCCCGGTGCGGAACCCTTGGAACCCTGCCTATGTGCCGGGTGGCTCGTCTAGCGGCTCGGCAGCAGCGGTTGCGGCGGGGGCGGTGCCCGCTGCGCTCGGCTCGGACACCGGCGGCTCGATCCGGCTGCCCGCGGCCGCCTGTGGGCTCGTAGGGCTGAAACCGACGGCGGGGTTGGTGGGGCGAAGCGGGATCTTCCCGCTGTCCGGCTCGCTCGACACGGCGGGACCGCTCTGCCAGACAGTCCGGGACGCCGCGATCCTGCTGGGCGCACTGGCGGGGCACGACCCAGCCGACCCGCAATCGGTGCACCTGCCGAGGGTCGACTATCTCGCCGAGATCGAGGATGGGCTTCGCGGCTTGCGCATCGGCATCGCGCGGCAGCACTTCTTCGATCCCATCGCAACCGAGATCGGCGCTGCGCTGGAGACGGCGATTGCTGCCATAGGGGAGGAGGGCGCGAGGGTCTCCGATACGGTGCTGCCCGGGATCGCGGCGGCGAACCGGCTGACCACGCTGATCATCAATGTGGAGGCGTCGACACAGCACCGGCCGTGGCTCGCGGCTCGGGCCACCGACTATGGGCCGGAAACGCTGGAGCGGATGATGGCAGGGCTGTTCATCCCCGCGCAGGCCTATCTGGCCGCTTTGATGGAGCGGCAACGGCTTTTGGCGGCGGTGATGGAGGCTGCGTTCGCCGACAACGATGCGATCCTAACCCCGGTTTGGATCAGCGAGCTGTCGGAGATCGAGGAGCCGCAGCATGGCAATTTCGGGCGACGGATCGAGGATACCGGCCACTGCACGCGCGCGTTCAACTTCCTCGGTCTGCCGGCCGTGGTGCTGCCTTGCGGGATTTCGGCGAAGGGGCTGCCGATCGCCCTGCAGCTCGTTTCGCGACCCTATGCCGAGGCTTTGCTGCTCCGCGCGGCGCGGGGGATCGAGCGGGCGCTCGCCTTCGCCGAAACCTACCGCCCAGGGGTCGTCGCCTGAGTTTCGGTCCCGGGGGCGCCGCGTCGGCCACCCGGCATGTGGCGGCATGGCGCTCGCGGCGCACTGCGCCAACTCGGCCTGTGGAGAGGCCGCTTGGAGCCCGGGGCCGTCCCGCATGCGCGAACGCCCGCAGCCCGCCGCGTGCGCCTGCCTTTCAACCAGCCGGGCAGTGGACGCGGCGCCCTAGAGCGCTTTCTGACCCGATCGCAGCGGTTCTCGCGCTCCAAGGAATTGTTCAGGCGCCGCTTCGCGACGCCAATCTGGTTCAGATTGGCTGGAAAATGCTCTAAGAGCGTGCGATCAAAGCGGCCTTGCATCCATCCTCCGGCATCGCAAAGGGGGCGGGATCCAAAAACCGCATCACCACGTTCCCGAGCATTCTCGAGATGCCGTTCTCATAGCCGTTATGGCTGAGACTGCCGCAAAAGGTGATTGAGCCGACCGAGAAGACGGCTCCCCCGGCCGGCGTTTCGAAGAACACCAGCTCGGCCCGGATAAGATCCTCCGCCGGCTCCCCTGGCAGCGTTACGAGATGGGTCAGCTGCTCCTCCGGCACCAGCACGAAGCGCTCGGAATGCCCCTCGGACCGCGCCAGAACAAGCGCGTGCTCCGGCGTGCCGAGCCGGGTGTCGGCGCGATCCAGTTCGAACCCCGCAGCACCGCCGCCGGAGAGCCCGTAATCGCCAAGCATCTCTTCCTCGATCCCGTCGAAAATCCACGCCGCTCGCAGGTCCGACGCCGCCGGCAGCAACCGATAGTAAGAGCCCTCGAACGTGCCTTGTGAAGAAAACCCTGCCCCCGCCAGTGCCTGGGGCGCCCGTCCCGACCGACGCCACAGCCCGCCATAGGCCCCGTCGAAGGCGTTGTAGTACTCCCCCGGCTCCGCCGCCCAGGCCCGGATCCCTCCCTCGCCCCTGCGAATTTCGATCGCGCCCGCCGCTTCCGGATGCAGCGCCACCCGCCAGTAAAATCCGTTGCCCCCCAAATAGCAGAACCGCCCGCCGCTGTTGCGGTAGGCAGTTAGGGCATCCAGGGTCTCGGCGGTGTGGTACTCTGGATGGCTCAGGGTCAGGAGCGTCCGATACCCCGCCACCGCCGCCACGCCTTCCGCATGGACCTCATGATCGGTGACGATGTCATAGGCGATGCCTTGCGCCTCCAACCAATCGGTCAAGTGGGTATCGGCCCCGAAATGGCGCATGCCAGAGCCCACCATGTCGAGCTGGTTGAGGCAGCCGGAGCGCAGGGTCATCATCGGGCGCAGCGCACTCACATGGCAGATCCCGCTGCCGTCCGAGTGCCGGTTGTAGGTCGAGAACCCGTATTCGGGATGGTCCCCGGGGAAGTGCGGGATCATGCCGAGTTCGGCGGCCCGCGCGCGATAGGCATCGCTGAAGTCGGGCCGGTCGAAATTGCCATAGACGACATAGGTGAAGCTTGGGATCAGCACGCAGAGATCGGCCCCCCGCCGTCCCCTCGGCGCCGGGACGAAGAACGGGATCATATCGGTCTCGGCCCCGCAGGAGAGGCGCAGGCCGTAGATCCCGCTCGGCAAGTCATCGGGCACCGTGAAGGTCAGGTCCGTCTGCCAACCGCAATCGTCGAGATCCGTGTCGTGGAAGTGGATCGCCGCGTATTCGTCGGGCGCGTGACGCCAGCACATCTCGCGGCCCGACCAGCGGGATCCCTTCATCCCCCGCGCCGGCAGGTTGACGATCCGGCCATGGCGCCTCTCCGGCCCCGTGTCGCGGATCGAAAGGCCAGAGATGTCCTGGGCGAAATCCCAGCGGGCGAGCACCTGCCCAGATGCATCCAAAATGCCTGGCGCCTCGATCTTGCCGTTATAGAAACCCAGCCCCGCATTCGGCTCGATCACCGCCAAGCGCAGCGTGTCCGGAAAAACAGGCTGCCCGGGCGAGACCTTGCGGGCGGCCTCGACCGGCCTCGCATCGCCGAACGGGTCGTCGAGAGCCACTTGCCCGACCGATAGTTGCCCCTCCGGATCATGGCTGGCCCAGATCCGATACCAGCGCCGCTCGCGGAGAGCGCGCCCGGTGGAGAGGCGCACGGCCTGCCCGCCGATCTGCAGGACCGCGCCCGCCGATCCGTCCTCGGCCACCACGAGCGCTAACCCGTCGCTGCCAATACAGCAGAGAACGCCCTGCTCACCTTTGCCAGTCGTCGTTGGCCAGACCACCGCCTCGAAGGTGATCGGACCCTGCGCAGCGGCCGGCCGCGGCGCCTTGGCATAGGAGCCGATAACATGGGTCTGCACCCGCGAGGGCACCGACGTCGCGAAGATATCGCTCAGATCCTTCTCCCGGATCCCCGGGCCCGCCGGGTTCGGGTCGCCGCAACGGACCTTCACCAGATGGGCCCTTATCGGGCCCGGGCCGACGGAGGACAGCTTGAATTCGATTTTCTCTCCGGGGCGGGCGGAGAGGCGGTCGGTATAGCCGGTGAGGGGGATCATGGTAGGCTCTGGCTCGTTTTGCTTGACAGGTCAGCCTCGCCGATGCCCCGTCCAGGATCAATCGCCACACCGCAGCCCCGCTCAGAATGTCCCGTATAGCACCCGTCGATTTGGCCCTGGTCCTCGCCATAGGCGTGTTTTGGGGCTTCAACTGGCCTGCAGTGAAGATCGCGCTCGGGGACTTTCAACCCTGGACGCTCCGGGCGATTGGCCTTGGCGCAGGGGCGGGCCTGCTCGCCGCGATCGCAGCGACACGGGGCGAGGACCTGAGGTTTCCCGCGGATAGGCGCGGCCGGGTGATCGCGGCGGGGATCCTGTCGATCTTCGGCTTCAACATCTTTGCAGCCTTCGGCCAACTCCTCACCGAGACGTCGAAAGCCGCGATCATCGCCTTTACAATGCCGGTTTGGGCGATGCTTCTGTCAGCCCTGACGCTTGGCGAGCGGGTGACGCAGGCCAAGCTCCTGGCCCTCGCGCTCGGGATGGGTGGGTTGACCGTCCTCGCGGCTGAGGATCATTGGGCCGCTCTCGCCAGGCCGGCCGGGGCTGCGGTGATGCTCTGCGCCGCGGTCAGCTGGGCCGCCGGCACGGTGCTCCTGAAGACGCTCGGCCCGTCGTCTGCGCCCATTGCGCGGGCGGCCTGGATGGTAGGGATCTCCGCTTTGCTCGCGGCGGCCGGCGCCCTTCTGGTCGAGACGCCGTGGCAACAGACCATGCCGTCAACACCAGGCCTCACGGCGCTGGTCTACCACATCGTCTTCCCGATGACCGCCTGCCATGCTGCGTGGATCCTGCTGGTCGCCCGGCAATCGGTGGCGGTCGCGACGCTCGGCACCCTCCTTGTGCCGGTGGTCGGCGTTCTCTCGGCGAGCCTGATCCTCGGGGACGATCTGACTTTCAACCGGCTGGCAGCCCTCGCCCTGGTGACACTCGCGATCGCCGTTGCCCTCCGCGCACCCGGCCGGGACCGGCGCTAGAGCGCTTTCCGAGCCGATTGCATCGGTTCTCGCGCTCCAAGGTATTGTTTTGACGCATTTTCGCGACGCCAATCTGGCTCAGATTGGCTGGAAAGTGCTCTAACGCGGCGTTCCTAAGGCTTCGCGAAGGGGTTCTGGTAAAGATCGCCGTGGCTCTCCACCCCCACCTCCACCACACAATCGCTGACGGGTCTCGCGACGCAGAGCAGGACATAGCCCGCCTTCGATTGGCGCTTGTTGATGGCGGTTCCGCCCGGTTGTCTCACTTTGCCGGAGAGGAGCCGCGCTGCGCAGGTGATGCATCCGCCGTAGCGGCAGGCCACGGGCAGCGCCATCCCAGCCGCCTCGCATACATCGAGGATCGCTTCGTCCTCCGCCACGGAAAAGGTCTGGCCGTCGCGGTTCGACAACGTGACTTGCCAGCGCCGCGGGGCGTCCTCGGTTACTGACACGGCACCGGCCGCAACGCCGGTCCCGCCCGCGCGGACGGTGCCGCTGCGCGCCCGGGTGGGCGGGTGGGGGCGGGCGGCGGGGCCGTCCGCGGGGGCGGGCCGGCCGGGCCCCTACTCCGAGCCAGATATCCGCGGTCCCATCGCCCCCAGGATAGCGCATCTCGTGGC
>JBCCRM010000048.1:0-25784 GCA_039513195.1 Pseudomonadota bacterium
GCCTGGGACGCGCTCGAGGCCCTGGATGCTGACTGGGGGCGCCGTTCGAGGCCGCCCTCGAACCCATGGCGGGTGCGCCTCTCACCCCTCGATCGCCCAGGCCTGGCGCCGGGCCTGGGACGAAGTGATCCCGTTCTTCGCCTTCAGCCCGCTGATCCGGAAGGTGATCTACACGATGAATGCCGTCGAAAGCCTCAACCGGGTGATCCGCAAGGCGATCAAGACCCACGGATCGTTCCCCTCGGAGCAAGCGGCCGAGAAGCTGATCTACCTCCCGACCAGGGGGCACGAGAAAACGGCGAGATCGGTGCGCGGATGGCTGACAGCGGTCACTCCCGCCTTTCTTCGTCGGGCCGGGACTTGGCTTCGGCGCTGGGGCGGATCCATGTCCGCTTGGGGCGACCCACGGCGCGGGTCGGTGCGACCGAGACGCTGCCAAGAACCCTAACCCACGACGCTGTGCATCTCGGGAATAGGCTCCAATCCCTTGGCGGCGATTGCGTCCTGATCTATTGGGGCAACGCCTGCCTTACGCCGTCATTCCGGGATCTCGCCAACATCATCCGTATGGGGCGCCGGTTTGGCGCGGGTGATCCGCCCAAATACTCACGGCGGGAAGCTACCGAGCGGCGATCCGCCCTCACGCCTCACTCATGATCGCTGCCTTTACGTCTGTCACCGCCGGGACAGCGCCGGCCTTTTCTTGGCCATAGGGCATACCGCGGCGGAGCCCGCGCGCGCCCCGGGGCATGGGGGCAGCCTCGACCTAAGAAGGGTGCGCTGGTCTCGGGCGGGTGGGCGGGCCCCGGGGCGCGCGCAGCGCCCAGACCTTGACAACCGCTGCGTCCCGCGACCCTCTCGCCCGGCAACTTCGCCAGCATCGGAGATCCCGCCATGACCGCAGCGCTCGCCGGGCTCAAGGTGCTCGACCTCTCCCGCATCCTCGCCGGCCCATGGATCGGCCAAACCCTCGCCGATCTTGGCGCCGATGTGATCAAAGTCGAAGCGCCGGCCGGCGACGACACGCGCGGCTGGGGCCCGCCCTTCCTGACCCGTGGGGGTGAGCGCACGGCCGCCTATTTCCACGCCGCCAATCGCGGCAAACGCTCGATCGTTCTCGACCTGGCAACGCCGGAAGGCCAAGACGCCGCGCGGCGCCTCGCGCTCCGCACCGACGTTCTGATCGAGAACTTCAAGATCGGCGGCCTCGCCAAATTCGGCCTCGACCATGCGAGCCTGGCCGTGGACAATCCAGGGCTGATCACCTGCTCGGTCACCGGCTTTGGACAGGAAGGCCCGCGGGCCCATCAAGCGGGCTATGACTTCATGATCCAGGGCCTCGCGGGCATTATGGATCTGACCGGCGAGCCGGACGGCCCGCCCCAGAAGATCGGTGTCGCCTTCGCCGACATTTTCACCGGGCTCTACGGTGTCATCGCGATCCAAGCCGCGCTCGCCCACCGGGCCGACACCGGCCGCGGTCAACACATCGATATGAGCCTCATGGATGCCATGACCGCAGTGCTTGCCAACCAAGCGCTGAACTTCTTCGCCACCGGCGAGAGCCCGCGCCGCCTCGGCAATGCGCATCCGAACATCGTCCCCTACCAGGTATTCGGGGCGGCAGACGGCCATCTGATCATCGCCTGCGGCAACGACCGGCAATTCTCCCGGCTGGTGCGCCTTCTCGAACGCGCCGAACTCGGCGAGGATCCCCGCTTCGCCACGAATGCCGGGCGGGTCGAGGCGCGCCAGGCCCTAGTGCCTTGCCTCGCCGCGGCAATCCAGGGATGGTCCCGCGACGCGCTCCTTACGGCACTCGAGGCGGAGGGCGTGCCGGCAGGCCCCATCAACACCGTGGCGGAGGTCTTCGCCGACGCCCAGGTGCAGCATCGCGGCCTGCGCATTCTGCCCGGCGGTGTACCGGGCCTGCGCACGCCCATCGCCTTCTCCGACCTCTCGCTCGCCCTCGACCGGCCCGCCCCGAGCCTCGGCGAGCACTCGGCGGAAATCCTTGCAGAAATCGGTTTAAACCCCGAATCCGGTTGACGCGCCCCCCACCTCCGATGCCAGGTGTGGAAAACCGGCGCGGGGGACGAATATGCGCACAGGTGGAGAGATCCTGGTGGACTGCCTCCAGGCGCAGGGGGTCGAGCGCGTCTTCTGCGTGCCGGGAGAGAGCTATTTGGCGGTGCTCGACGCGCTCCATGGGCGCGAGATCGAGACCGTCAGCGCGCGGCAGGAAGGCGGTGCCGCGATGATGGCCGAGGCCGACGGCAAGCTGACCGGTCGACCCGGCGTCTGTCTCGTCACCCGCGGCCCTGGCGCCACCAACGCGGCCGCGGGCGTGCATGTGGCGCAGCAGGATTCGACCCCGATGGTGCTCTTCGTCGGCCAGGTCGGCCGGCGCATGGTCGGACGCGATGCCTTCCAAGAGGTCGATTACGGCCAGATGTTCCGCGGCATGGCCAAATGGGTTGCCGAGATCAACCATGCCGACCGGATCCCGGAAGTGATCAGCCATGCGTGGCATGTCGCCATGGCCGGCCGGCCGGGCCCGGTAGTGATCGCACTGCCGGAGGATATGCTGGCGCGCGAGACTGCCGATGTCCGCCCCGGCCCGCGGGTCGAGGTTGCCGACCCCGCCCCGACCGCCGCCGCGATGGCCGAACTTGCCGAGCTGCTCGCCGCGGCGCAGCGCCCGATTCTGGTGGTCGGCGGCGCCCGCTGGGATCCGGAGGCCATCGCCGTGCTCCGCCGCTTCGCCGAGGCCTGGCAGCTCCCGGTCGGCTGCTCCTTCCGGCGCCAGCGGCTCTTCGACCACACCCATCCGAGCTATGCGGGCGATGTCGGCCTCGGCATCAATCCGGCGCTTCGCCAGCGGGTGGCGGAGGCGGATCTCCTCCTCCTGCTCGGTGCGCGCTTCTCGGAAAACCCCAGCCAGGGCTTCACTCTGCTCGACATCCCGGCGCCCCGGCATCAGCTTGTCCATGTCCATCCGGGGGCGGAGGAAATCGGCCGTATCTATGCCCCGCGCCTTGGGATCAACGCGACACCGGGCACCTTTCTCGCCGCAGCCGAGCGTCTGGTTCCCCCCGAGGCGCCGCCCTGGGCCGGTGCTGCCGCCGCCGCCCATGCCTCCTACCGCACTTGGTCGACCCCCAAGGGCGACGGGCCCGGCGCGCTCCGAATGGGCACCGTGATGGCCGCTCTGGCAGAACGCCTGCCCTCCGATGCGATCATGACCAATGGCGCGGGCAACTATGCGGGTTGGCTGCATCGGTACTGGCGCTTCCGCGGCGAAGACACGCAGCTCGCGCCCACGTCCGGCTCCATGGGCTACGGGCTTCCGGCGGCGATTGCCGCGAAACGCCGGTATCCGGGCCGCGAGGTGGTGTGCTTCGCCGGCGATGGCTGCTTGCAGATGACGCTTCAGGAGATCGGCACCGCAGCGCAGATCGGCGCGGATATCCTGCTCCTGGTCATCGACAACCAAAGCTATGGCACCATCCGCATGCATCAGGAGAGGCATTATCCCGGACGGGTCGCGGCAACCCATCTTCAGAACCCCGATTTCGCGGCCGTTGTTCGGGCCTATGGCGGTTATGGGGCGACGGTGACCGCCGATGCCGAGGTGGCGGACGCGCTCGCCGCCGCCCTCGCCGCCCCCGGGCTCCGGCTTCTGCACCTGAAAACCGATGTCGAGGCGATCACGCCAAGCGCGACGCTGACCGATCTCCGGGTCCGCACCTCCTGATCTGCTCGACCGAAGCATCCGGCCCGGGTCAAGGCCGCCGGAGGCGCCGCGCTTCAGCGCGGTTCGGCCTTGACGCGGCCCGGTTGCCTTCGGTCATGCTTGGGGATGACCGCCACCGGCGGTCTTCTCCGCAAACTGCAAGCCGCCGTTTCACAGGCACTGCGCCGTCCCGTCTCTCCGGCCCTTGCCAGGGGCGCCGCCGGCCCCGCGCGCGGCCCAAAGCCGCGCAAGGGGGGAGGCGGGCAAAGACCCATCGCGGGCGACCAGCCCGCGATTCCGCTTCACTCGGGTCGCAAAGCGCGAACTCACGCCTGGCTGAGGGTCCGGCGCACGGCATCCTGCCATCCGGCATAGCGGCGCTCGCGGTCCTTTCCTGGCATGTCTGGATCGAACCGCCGATCCAGTGCCCAGGTCTCGGCAAAGGTCTCGCGCCCCGGATAGACCCCGGCCTTCATGCCCGCGAGCCAGGCGGCCCCCAGCGCCGTCGTTTCTGCGATCTTCGGCCGATCCACCGGCGCGCCCAGCATGTCGGCCAGGAATTGCATGGTCCAATCGCTCGCCACCATGCCGCCATCGACCCGCAGCACGGTCTCGCCCGCGGCGGCTTCCCAATCGTTACGCATTGCCTCCCACAGGTCGCGGGTCTGGTAGCCGACACTCTCCAGCGCCGCCCGGGCAATCTCCGCAGGACCCGTCGCCCGGGTCAGTCCATAGAGCGCTCCGCGGCACTCCGCATCCCAATAAGGCGCGCCGAGCCCGGTAAAGGCCGGCACCAGATAGACCGCCTGATGGGCATCTGCCGCCTCCGCCAGCGCCTGGGTCTCGCCCGCTTCGCGGATCATCTTAAGCCCATCCCGTAGCCACTGCACCACGGCACCGGCGATGAAGATCGATCCCTCCAGCGCGTAGGTGGGTTTTCCGTTCAAGCGGTAGGCGATGGTGGTCAAGAGCCGGTTCGACGATGCCACCGGCTCTGGCCCCGTATTCAGCACCGCGAAACAGCCAGTGCCATAGGTCGACTTCATCATCCCCGGCTCGAAACAGGCCTGCCCGATGGTCGCCGCCTGCTGATCGCCCGCAACCCCCAGGATCTTCACCGGCCCGCCGAACAGATCCGCCCGGGTCTCGCCGAAATCATCGGCACTGTCCCGCACCTCCGGCAGCATCGTCATCGGCACGCCGATCAGGCGGCACAGATCGTCGTCCCACGCGCCTTTGTGGATGTCATAGAGCAGCGTGCGGCAGGCATTGGTCGCATCCGTCGCATGCACCGCCCCGCCGGTAAGCTGCCAGATCAGATAGCTGTCGACTGTCCCGAAGAGCAGTTCGCCGCGCTCGGCCCGGGCCCGCGCGCCCTCCACGGCATCCAAGATCCAAGACGCCTTGGTGCCGGAGAAATAGGGGTCCAGCAGCAACCCGGTCCGCGCGGTCACCAGCGCCTCATGCCCCTCGGCCCTGAGGGCGGCACAGCGCTCCGCCGTCCGCCGGTCCTGCCAGACGATGGCGCGGTGGATCGGCTTGCCCGTCGCCCGTTCCCAGACCAGGGTCGTCTCGCGCTGATTGGTGATCCCGATCCCCGCCACATCGCCCGGCCGCAGCCCGGCCCGCTCGATCGCCGCGCGGCAGGTCGCCGCCGTCGAGGACCACAGATCGGCGGGCTCATGCTCGACCCAGCCGGATCGCGGCAGATGCTGCTCGAACTCCTCCTGCCCTTGGCCCACCGGGCGCATCTGAGGATCGAACACAATGGCTCGGCTCGAGGTCGTGCCCTGATCGACGGCGAGGATATGGCTCACCGGCTCACTCCGCCGCGGGGGCGAGGGCGTGGGCCCGCATCCAATCGTCCAGCTTCGCCGCCTCTGCCTCGGTCAGGCGCAGGCCCAACTTGGTGCGCCGCCACAAGACGTCGGCCGCGGTCTCCGCCCATTCCCGGGCCATAAGCCAGCGGACCTCCACCTCGGTCAGCCCGGCCCCGAAATCCTGGCCCAGATCCTCGCGCCGCTCGGCGCCGGCCAGGATCTCCGCCGCCTCGGTGCCATAGGCACGGACCAGGCGCAGGGCCTCGCTGTCCTTCAAAAACGGATGTGCCGCGCGCAGATCCGCAGCAAGTCCCGTAACCCCGTCCCAAGGGAAATCGCCGCCGGGCATAGGGGCGCCCGCGGTCCATGGGGCCGCCGCCTCCGGATAAAAAGGGGCCAACTTTGCCACCGCCGCCTCCGCCAGCCGGCGATAGGTGGTGATCTTGCCGCCGAAGATGTTCAGCAACGGCGCCTTGCCGTCCTCCTGATCCAGCTCCAGCACATAGTCGCGGGTCGCCGCGGTGGCCGAACTCGCCCCGTCGTCATAGAGCGGACGCACCCCGGAATAGGTCCAGACAACATCCGTCTCGGTCACTGGTTGGCGGAAATACTCCGAGGCCGCGGCGCACATATAGGCTTTTTCCTCGGGGGTGCAGACCGCCTCGCCCGGCGCCGCCTGGTGGTCCTGGTCGGTGGTGCCGATCAGGGTGAAGTCCCGCTCATAGGGGATCGCGAAGATGATCCGCCCGTCGGCGTTTTGGAAGATATAGGCGCGGTCGTGCTCGAACAGCTTCCGGGTGACGATATGGCTGCCGCGGACCAGCCGGATCTTTGCCGGGGTGTTGCGTCGCAACCGGCGATGGATGATGTCATCGACCCAGGGGCCACCCGCATTGACCAGGCCGCGGGCGCGGATCACGCGGCGGCGCCCGCCGCGCTCCACGGTGATTGACCAGAGCCCGCTCTCCCGCTCTGCGCCGATGCAGGCGGTGCGGGTCGCGATCTCGGCGCCATGGCCAGCGGCGTCGCGGGCGTTCAGCACCACCAGGCGACTGTCTTCGACCCAGCAATCGGAATATTCGAACCCCTTTCGAAAATGTTCTTTCAGCGGCGTGCCGGTTTCGTGCTTGCGCAGGTCCAGCGTCCTTGTCGCCGGCAGGATCTTCCGCCCGCCCAGATGGTCGTAGATAAACAGACCGAGCCGCAGCAGCCAGGACGGCCGCAAGCCGCCGTGGTGCGGCAGCACAAAGCGCATCGGCCAGGAGATATGCGGCATCGCCTTCAGCAACACCTCCCGCTCGACCAGCGCCTCCCGAACCAGGCGGAACTCATAGTACTCCAGATAGCGCAGCCCGCCATGGAACAGCTTGGTCGACGCGGAAGAGGTCGCCTGCGCCAGGTCTCCCTGCTCGCACAGGAACACCGACAGCCCGCGCCCGGCGGCGTCCCGCGCGATGCCACATCCATTCACACCGCCGCCAATGATCGCCAAGTCCACGATGTCTTCGGCCATCTTCGCCTCCCTCGGCAGCCTGCTCAGGCCAGCGCCGTCACATCCCCCGCAATTTCGATCCGCACGCCCCCTTCGCGACATTGCCGTGCGAACCGCGTGGGCGGCATCCGGTCGGTGACGACCGCGCTGAACCGCGACACATGGGCGATCCGCACTGGGGCTGTCCGCTCATGCTTCATCGCATCCGCCACCAGTAGCGCCCGGCGCGAACAGTCGAGGATCGTCTGCGCCACCTTCACCTCGCGCATGTCGTAGTCGAGCAGTGTGCCGTCCTCGTCCAAGGCCGAAGCGCCCATCACGGCATAGTCGACCCGGAACTGTCGGATGAAATCCACCGCCGCGTCGCCAACGATCCCACCATCCGCCGGGCGCACAACGCCGCCAACCACGACCAGTTCGATCCCCGGCGCGCCGCTGAGGATGTTGACCACATTGACATTGTTGGTGACCACCATCAGGTCGCGGCGATGTTCGAGTGCCCGCGCGACTTGTTCGGTTGTTGTCCCGATATTGATCATCACAGAGGCATTGTCCGGGATCATTTGCGCGCAGGCAACGGCGATGCGACGTTTTGCATCCGCGGCCAGCGCCCGGCGTTGCTCATGCCCGACATTCGAGATGCTGAACGACGGCACCGCCCCACCATGCGTCCGGCTCAACAAGCCCCTTTGGCACAACTCATTGATATCACGACGGATTGTCTGTGGCGTCACGCCGAACCGCGTTGCCAGGCTCTCGACCGTCACCCGCCCTGTCCGTCGGGCGACATCGACGATGATGGTCTGCCGCTCGCTCGTTTGCATAGCTTTGCCCGAATGTCACACACCTGCGAAGATACGCCTGCGGACGTGAGAAGGCGAGGCAAAACTTTCGCTTGACGTTCGGAAGCGTTCACTTTTCCATCTGACGAAGATTCGGGGAGGATCCAGATGAAAATGAAAACTTGGATGTGCGCATCCGTTGCGGTGTTCTTCAGCGGCGGGGCGGCATTCGCCGACGCCGCGGCAGCTCAGAAGTGGATCGACGAGGAATTCCAGCCCTCCGTCCTCACAAAGGACGAGCAGATGGCCGAGATGGAGTGGTTCATCCAGGCGGCCGAGCCGTTTCAGGGGATGGAGATCAACGTCCTCTCCGAGACGATCCCGACCCACACCTACGAGTCTGAGACGCTGACCAAGGCGTTCGAGGAAATCACCGGCATCAAGGTGAACCATCAGCTCCTCGGCGAGGGGGAGGTCGTGCAGGCGGTGCAAACCCAAATGCAGACCAACCGCAACCTCTACGACGCCTATATCAATGACAGCGACCTGATCGGCACCCATGCGCGGCTACAGCTCGCCGTGAACCTCACCGATTGGATGGCGGGCGACGGGGCGGATGTGACCAACCCAGGGCTCGATATCGATGACTTCATCGGCAAGAGCTTCACCACCGGCCCGGATGGAAAGCTCTATCAGCTCCCCGACCAGCAATTCGCGAATCTCTATTGGTTCCGCAAAGACTGGTTCGACCGCGAGGATCTGCAGGCCCAGTTCAAAGAGCTCTACGGCTACGACCTCGGCGTGCCGGTGAACTGGTCCGCCTATGAGGACATCGCCGAATTCTTCTCGGTCCATGTGAAGGAGATCGACGGCGTTGCCGTCTACGGCCATATGGACTACGGCAAGCGCGCTCCGGATCTCGGCTGGCGGATGACCGATGCCTGGCTCTCCATGGCCGGCGCTGGCTCGCAGGGGCTGCCGAACGGTGTGCCGGTGGACGAATGGGGCATCCGGATGGAGCCCGGCACCTGCAACCCGGTCGGCGCCTCGGTCGCGCGTGGCGGCGCGGCTAACGGCCCGGCTGCGGTCTATGCGATCCGCAAATGGGACGAATGGCTGCGCCAATACGCACCCCCGGCGGCGGCCTCCTACGACTTCTACCAGTCGCTCCCGGCGCTCTCCCAGGGCAATGTCGCGCAACAGATCTTCTGGTACACCGCCTTCACCGCCTCGATGGTTGCGCCACAGTCCGAGGGCAACAATACCGTCGACGAGGAGGGCGCGCCGCTCTGGCGGATGGCCCCCTCTCCCAAGGGTCCGTATTGGGAAGATGGCCAAAAGCTCGGCTACCAGGACGCCGGTTCCTGGACGCTCTTCAAATCTACGCCCGTAGACCGGCGCAAGGCCGCCTGGCTCTACGCCCAATTCGTGGTCTCCAAGACGGTCGATGTCCGCAAATCTCATGTCGGTCTGACCTTTATCCGCGACAGCTCCGTGCGGCATGAGAGCTTTACCGAGCGGGCGCCCAAGCTCGGCGGGCTGGTTGAGTTCTACCGCTCGCCCGACCGGGTGCTCTGGTCGCCGACCGGCGTGAACGTGCCCGACTATCCGAAGCTTGCGCAGATCTGGTGGCAGCAGATCGGCGATGTGAACTCCGGGGCCTTTAGCCCGCAGGAGGCGATGGACCGCCTCGCCAGCGAGATGGACCAGGTGATGGCTCGGATGCAGGCGGCGGACGAGGGCGGCAATGTCTATGGCGGCTGCGGTCCACGCCTGAATGCGGAACAGGAGGCGTCCTTTTGGCTCGACCAGCCGGGCTCGCCCAAGGCGAAACTCGCCAATGAAAAGCCGCAGGGCGTGACGGTCGCCTATGACGACCTGATCCAACGCTGGCAGCAGGCCAACTAAGGCCGGCATCTCAACCCGCAAAGGCCCTCCCCCCAATGTGGGGGAGGGTTTGGGAGGGGGGCCACCCCCAAAAAGGGTTTGCGAGGGGGGCCACCCCCAAACATCCCCGGCCAGGGTGCGACCCTGCGAACGGATCAGGCCATGACCCTCGAATTGCGCCAAGTGACCAAGCAGGTGGGGGCGGAAACGCATATCCACCCGACCGACCTGACCCTCGCCGAGGACGGGTTCAACATCCTCCTCGGCACCACTTTGGCGGGCAAGACGACGCTCATGCAGCTCATGGCGGGGCTTGAGCGGCCTTCCAGCGGCAGCATCCATACCGGCGGGCGCGATGTGACCGGCGTCTCGACCCAGGCGCGCAATGTGTCGATGGTCCATCAGGCCTTCATCAACTACCCTCATCTCAGCGTGTTCGAGAACATCGCCTCGCCGCTGCGCGTTGCGCGGGTGTCCGCCGAAGATATCAAACGCCGGGTGGGCGAGGTCGCCGATCTCCTCCGCCTCGCGCCGATGCTCGACCGTCGCCCGGCGCAGCTCTCCGGCGGGCAGCAACAACGCACCGCGCTCGCCCGCGCGCTGGTGAAGGACTCGGACCTCGTTCTTCTCGACGAGCCCTTGGCCAATCTCGATTTCAAACTGCGCGAGGAGCTGCGTGACGAGCTGCCCCGCCTGTTTCGCGACCGCGGCGCGCTGGTGGTCTATGCGACGTCGGAGCCGCATGAGGCGCTCCTTCTCGGCGGGCATACCGCGCTCCTCCACGAAGGGCGGGTGATCCAGTTCGGCCCGACCGAAGAGATCTATCGTCACCCGGCCACCCTGCGCGCGGCGGAGGTGTTCTCCGACCCGCCGATCAACCACGCGGCGATCCAGAAGCGGGGCGATGCGTTCCATCTGGGCGCTGCCTCCTGGCCCGGCACCGGGCCCGCCGCGGGGCTTGCCGATGGCAACTACATCCTCGGCCTGCGCCCCCATCACGTGACCATCGAGCCGGCGGATGACCGCGCCGTGCGGGTCGAGGGCGATGTGCTGGTCACCGAGCTTTCCGGCTCGGAAAGCGTTGCGCATTTCGACCTCGGCGGGCGCATATGGGTCAGCCAATCCCACGGCGTTCACCCCTTCGCGATCGGGACCCACACGGCCTTCTATCTCGACACCCACAGGGCGCTGATCTTCGACACCGACCACCGCTTGGTCGCAGCCCCCGGGGGTGGTCATGGCTGAGATAACCCTCGACAGGCTGCGCCACAGCTATGTGAAGCGTCCCGCCGGGCCGCAGGACTACGCGCTGAAACAGATCGACATCACCTGGGACGACGGCGGCGCCTATGCGCTGCTCGGTCCGTCAGGCTGCGGGAAGTCCACGCTCCTCAACATCATCTCGGGCCTGGTGATCCCGTCCGAAGGCCGCGTCCTCTTCGATGGCGCCGACATGACCGCCCTGCCGGCGGACCAGCGCCACATCGCGCAGGTGTTCCAGTTCCCGGTCGTCTACGACACCATGACCGTGTACGACAATCTCGCCTTCCCGCTCCGCAATCGCGGCGTGGCGGAGGGCGAGGTCGACAGCCGCGTCCGCGCCATCGCCGAAATCACCGACTTGACCGAGATGTTGGACCGGCGCGCCGCCGGCCTCACAGCGGACGGCAAACAGAAGATCTCGCTCGGCCGCGGTTTGGTGCGCGACGACGTCAACGTCATCATGTTCGACGAACCGCTGACCGTGATCGACCCGCATCTGAAATGGCGGCTCCGCTCGAAGTTGCGGGAGCTGCATCAGCGCCTCGCGGTCACAATGATCTATGTGACCCATGACCAGACCGAGGCGCTGACCTTTGCCGACCGCGTCGTGGTGATGTCGGACGGGGAGGTGGTCCAGGTCGGCACGCCGGTGGACCTCTTCGAGCGCCCGGCTCACACTTTTGTCGGCCACTTCATCGGCTCCCCTGGCATGAATGTTCTGCCCTGCGAGGTGACCGAGATGGGCGCCCGCGTCGCTGGTCACGAGGTCGCCATCGAGCGCCCGCTCGCCACCCTGCCGAACGGTACGCTGCAACTCGGCGTGCGCCCGGAATTCGTGCGCCTCTCCGAACATGGCATTCCGGCGCAGATCGTGAAGGTCGCCCATATCGGCCGCCACTCGATCGTTGACGCCCGCATCGCCGAGCATCCGCTGAAATTCCTCGTGCCCGACGGCCAACCGATCCCCGCCGACGGCGCCCATCTGCGCTTCGACCCGGCCCACACCCATGTCTATGCCGATGGGTGGCTGGTCCCTGGGGCGGAGGGCGCGGCATGAAGTCGGAGACGCAAAACGGCTGGCTCTTCGTGCTGCCGGTAATCCTGCTGGTCGCCTTCAATGCGTTGATCCCGCTGATGACCGTGGTCAACTACTCGGTCCAGGAAAGCTTTGGCGGCAATGTCTTCTTCTGGTCGGGCCTGCGCTGGTTCGAGGATGTCTTGAACTCCGAGCGCTTTCACGCCGCCCTCGGCCGCCAGCTGCTCTTCACCTTCATCATCCTCGCGATCGAGATCCCGCTTGGCGTCGCCATCGCGCTCACCATGCCGCGGAGCGGGTTCTGGGCCTCGGTCTGTCTGGTTCTGATGGCGCTGCCTCTGCTGATCCCCTGGAACGTCGTCGGCGCCATGTGGAACATCTTCGCGCTCCCGGATATCGGGCTTTTGGGCTATGGGCTGAATTGGCTCGGCTTCGACTACAACTTCACGCAACAGCCGATCTCCGCCTGGTTCACGCTGATCCTGATGGATGTCTGGCACTGGACCTCGCTGGTGGTGCTGCTCGCCTATGCGGGGCTCTGCGCGATCCCGGATGCCTATTACCAGGCCGCGAAGATAGACGGCGCCGGGCGCTGGGCAGTCTTCCGCTACATCCAGTTGCCGAAGCTGAAGCGGGTGCTCACCATCGCCGTGCTGCTGCGCTTCATGGACAGCTTCATGATCTATACCGAAGTGTCGGTTCTGACCGGCGGCGGGCCGGGGAATGCGACCACCTTCCTCTCCATCGACCTGGTGAAGATCGCGCTGGGGCAGTTCGACCTCGGCCCCGCGGCGGCCATGTCGCTGATCTATTTCCTGATGACGCTGCTGGTGAGCTGGTTGTTCTACACCCTGATGACGCGGGGTGAGCAATGATGGCCAATGCGCTGCATCTATGCCCGGTGCGACTGCGTCGCCCCCACCCGGGCGGGCGCGATCCCGCCCGCTCTGGACCCTCGACGACAAATCGGTGGAGGCCCTAGCACCATGAGAGTAACCAACTGGCTGGTGCCGACCCTCTACATCCTGTTCTTGATGCTGCCGATTTACTGGCTGCTGAACATGTCGTTCAAAACCACGAACGAGATCCTGGGCGGCTTCTCTCCTTATCCGCAGAACTTTACGCTGGAGAACTATGAGAAGATCCTGACCGATCCCACCTGGTACACCGGCTATCTCAACTCGCTGCTCTACGTGTCTGTGAACACCGCGATCTCCATCGCCGTGGCGCTGCCGGCCGCCTATGCCTTCTCCCGCTACCGGTTCCTCGGCGACAAGCATTTGTTCTTCTGGCTCCTGACCAACCGCATGGCGCCCCCGGCGGTCTTCGCCCTGCCGTTCTTCCAGCTCTATTCCGCCTTCGGCATGTTCGACACGCATATTGCCGTGGCGCTGGCGCATTGCCTGTTCAACATCCCGCTGGCGGTCTGGATCCTGGAAGGCTTCATGTCCGGCGTGCCGAAACAGCTCGACGAGACAGCCTATGTCGACGGCTACTCGTTCCCGGCGTTTTTCGTGAAGATCTTCATGCCCACGATCGCAGCGGGTATCGGGGTCGCGGCCTTCTTCTGCTTCATGTTCTCCTGGGTCGAGCTGTTGCTCGCCAAAACCCTGACCGCGGTCGACGCAAAACCGATCGCCGCCACCATGACCCGAACGGCCTCTACCTCGGGCTACGAGCTTGGGTTGCTCGCCGCCGCCGGCTCTCTCACCATCATTCCGGGCGCCATCGTGATCTATTTCGTACGAAACTACATCGCCAAGGGCTTTGCCCTGGGCCGGGTCTGACCGGGGGATCGCGCCATGGCCAAACCGCTTTATGCCGCCATCGCCTATGTCGTGGCCCTCGGTTGTGCGGCGGCGATCTTCCTGTTGCTGGCGCCAGAGGCTTGGTTGCAGCAGCTTGGCCTGGTGGCGACGCCGGAACCTGCGCAGACCACCGGCGGCTGGGGTGCGGCCGCGACGCCTACCGCGCCGGCCGACGATACGCCCGAGGCGATCCCGCTCGCCTGGATGGCCTGGACCGCCGAGACCGCCGCGTTTTTCATCTTTGTGGTGATGTGCCTCTCGCTGATGACGGCACGGGAATTCGTCAGCCCTGGCGGTCATCCTCGCCGCGGCGCGCTCGGCCTCGACACCACCCGGGGCGACCGGCTGTTCATCACCCTGCTGGGCTCGGCCTTTATCTTCCTGGCTTGGCTGTTGGCGATCGGCACACCGCTTTGGGGCGGGCTCGCCATTGCTGTCATCTGGGCGATCTTCGTGTTCGGGTGGGTTTGATCGTCCCGGCGCGGTTCGTCAGTTTGCAGCTTCTACGGTCTTCGTCGCGCATTCTCGCTGATCGGGCCGCGTCTGTCTCGGCTGAGTACCTGACCAAAAAACTATGCATATGCGTTGTGCATAGTATGTGCATGCCCCGTGCATCCGCGAATTCGTTACAATTCAACGCTTTCCACGGCACCTTTCAAGCGGGCTGCATCACCCCTCCTTCGCCAGGGCGCTACGCTCCTTGATCGCGCCGGTGAAGCGGTCGAGCGTGCGAGAGATCGCATCCCGCGGCAGGATGATGTCGATCAGATGCCAGTGCTCCGGGTCCGCATGGGCGGTCTCCAGCGCATCTGCCAATTCCGCCCGCGTGGTCGCCCTACGTCCGCGACCGCCTAGCCCCTCGGCCAACTCCGCGAACCGCCACATGTCGAGGTCGTTGTAGCCCGTGTCGCTCTGGAACGCCTTCAGCATTCCCCAGGCGGCATTGTTGAAAACCAGCACGATGGGCTTCCAGCCATAGCGGTTGCAGTTTCCCAGCTCCCACCCGGTCATCTGGAACGCCCCGTCGCCGACCAGAACCAGGGGCCGCCGGCCGCTCGCTGCGGCGAAGCCGAGGCCGAAAGGGATGCCCGGCCCCATGGTTGCGTAATAGCCGGGCGCCGCGAGTTCGGTATAGACCATGTCCATCGCGGTGAAGAGGCAGTCGCCCATGTCCGAGGCGATTGGCATCCGCCCGTGTCGGGCGAACAGATCGTTGACCGCCGCGGCTATATCTGCGGGCGCAATGGCCGCCCCGTCGCTTGGCATTTTCCGCGGCGGCTCAGGCGGTTGTGCAATGATCTTGCGGGCGATTGGACGGGCCGCCGCGATCAAGGCATCCAGCAACGCGGGCAGTGGCATCGCCGGGTAGAGATGGGTCCCGAACCGCACCTCGCCGTCGAAGGCGTGAACGGCGCTGCGCATATCCACCTGCCGGGCCGAGACGCCGAAATTCGTGTCCGACAGGATCACGCCGAGCATCAGGAGGGCATCCGACCCCTCCACGACCAGGCGCAGGCCCGGATCGCCGGCGAGGCCCAGATAGGTTCCGACAATCGGCGCCTCGCTCTCCGCCGCCACGCCCCGGGCCATGAAGGTCGTGGCGGTTGGGATGTCCATGGCATGGGCGAGGCGGGCAACCTTGTCCTCGACCCCATAGCGGCGGATCTCGACGCCCAGCAGCAGGGCAGGGCGGTCGGCGGCGTGCAGGCGGCCGAGGATCTCGCGCGCGCAGGCGGTCACGGCCTCGGTGTCGGCAACCGGCGCGGGAAGTGAGACCACCGGCGCAACCTCCGCATCGACCATGTCGCGGGGCAGCTCGATATAGACCGGGCGGGAGAGGTCGCGGGCCGCGGCCAGAACCCGTGCAATCTCTCCTGGCGCGGTTGCCGCATCGTCCAGAACGGCCTGGGCGCAGGTGACCTCGTTGAACACCAGGCGCTGGCTGTCCAGGTGTTTGACCTGGTGGTGCAGGCCCAGACCCGAGGCCCCCTCCCGCGCCCCTGGGGCGCCAGAGATCACCACGAGCGGCGACTTCTCCGAATAGGCCGTGGCGACCGGGTTCACCATGTTGAGAGCACCGGCGCCATAGGTGACCGCGGCGACGCTCAGCGAGCGGCGATACCGCCCGGCAGCATCAGCGGCAAAACCGACGGCCGGTTCGTGGCTGAGCGTGTAAAGCGGCAGGATGTTCGACTGCTCGATCTGGCGGAAGAAGGGGAGCGCGAAATCACCTGGAATTCCAAAGATTTCCGCGGCACCATGGTCCTTCAGTGCCTGCAAGAATGCATGGCCGAGTTGCATCCCGTTCCCTTCCGCGGCTGTGTCTTCCAGCAGTCTAGGGCGCCGGGCGTCTACCCCTCAAGGGTTGGAGGGCTGCGGGAATGTCACCGTTTTCGCACGGGGGGACATGCCGCGGGGTCCGAGGGCAGAGAGTAAGTGACCCAACCGTGCGCCGTGCTACAGTCGCGCGTGCATAGAAAGGTTAAGTCCAATCCCATGTCGCTTCGCGCGCAAGTTTTGCTGTCGGTATTGATCCTCAGCCTCGCCTTCGGCGTGTGGACCGAGCGCGAGCGCGCCTTGGCGCTCTGGACGCAGGCGACCGGCGGCGACATAGCAGCGGTGGAGGTCGAGAAATCCACGACTTTCAGGCCTGTACCGGTGATTGTCGCGCCCGTGGTCGAAGCGCTCGATGCCGACCGGATCGAGGCTGTGGGCACCGGCCGAGCCCAGCGCTCGGTGATGCTGCGCCCCGAGGTCGAGGGCAAGATCGCTGCGATGGCGCTCGTCCCCGGCCGGCCCTTCGCGGAGGGTGACGTGATGGTGATGCTCGACGATGCGCAGGAGACGCTGGCGCTGGAGCTGGCCGAGATCCGGCTGGCGGAGGCGGAGCGGGTGCAGGGGCGGTACCAGCGCTTGCAGGGCTCCGGTGCGGCGACGACCGCGACGCTGAGCGAAGTAGAGACCGCGGCGCAGGTCGCTCGGATCGAGCTCGCCAAGGCTGCCGAGGCGCTGCGGCGGCGCAGCATCGTGGCACCTTTCGACGGCGTGGTCGGCATTCCGGCTGTCGAAATCGGCGATTGGGTCGATGAAGATGTCGAGATTGCGCCCTTCGACGATCGGTCCAAGATCCTGGTGGAGGTCGAGATACCCGAGCGTTTCTTGGGTCGCCTCGCGGTGGGACATAAGGCGACGGTGCGGATGCCTGCCTTCCCTCGTCGGGTCTTCGAGGGACAGGTCGCAGCCCTGGACAGCCGGGTCGATCCGGTCTCGCGCACGTTGAAGCTGCGGGTGGCGGTTGCGAACGAGGACGATCTGCTGCGCCCCGGCGGGTCCTTCCGGGTCGGGCTACGGCTGGAAGGGGAACGCTATCCGGCGGTGCCGGAACTGGCGCTGCAATTCCAACGCGGCGGGTCCTATATCTGGCGCGTCGCAGACGGTCAGGCGGAGCAGGTGCCCGTGGATCTTGTGCGCCGCGGACGCGGCTTGGTCCTTGTCGACGGTGCATTAAGGGTCGGAGATCAGGTGGTGGTCGAGGGCGTGCAGCGGCTGCGCCCGGCGCGGGCTGTCGAGGTGCTCGAGACCCTGGCGCCGCTGCGATCGCCGACCGGGGACACAGTGGTTGCGGGCGAGGAGCGCGGCGGCGCGCCCGTCAGCCCGGCAGCGGCGCGCACCGGCGGTGGCTGAGCCAAGCGGTACCAATCAGCTCGTGGGCGGTCTGCCCGGGCTCAGCGTGGGCCGTCCCTTCCTCGCCCTGGTTCTCAATCTCCTGATCATCCTGGCTGGGCTCAGCGCCCTCCGCGCCGTCGAGGTGCGGGAACTGCCGGATGCCGACCGCCCGGTGGTCACGGTCCGTGCTAACTATCCCGGTGCTGCACCGGAGACGGTCGATGCGGAGGTGACCTCGGTGGTCGAGGCAGCGGTGGCCCGGGTGAACGGAGTCGTGGCGCTGCGCTCCTCCTCCGAGGAGAACAACTTCCGCATCCGTGTCGAATTCCGCCCCTCCGTCGATCTAGTCGATGCCGCCAACGACGTCCGCGAGGCGATTGCCCGGGTCGAGCGGGCTCTGCCGGAGGGGGTCGGCGACATCTTCGTGATCAAGGCAGAGGACGATGCCCGGCCGATCATGCATCTCGCCGCCTGGTCCACCAGCCTGCCGATCGAGCGCCTGACCCGGATGGTCGAGGATGAGATCGTCCCGGAACTCACGGCCATCGAGGGGGTGGCGGATGTCAATCTCTTCGGTGGGCGGGAGCGCGTTCTGCGGGTCGAGCTGTCGCCGGAGCGGCTCGCGGCATTCGGATTGGGCATCGACGAGGTTGCCGCCGTCTTACAGGCCGCTCAATTCGATGCGCCAGTCGGCAGTTTCGCCGTCGATGATCTCGAAGTTCTGGTGCGCGCCGATGCCACCGTGGTCGAGCCCGAGGAGATTGCCGCCCTAATGCTGCGCCCGACCATCCGGCTCGGCGATGTGGCAGATGTCTATTTTGCCCCGGCGACGCCCGACTCGATCACTCGGCTGAACGGCCGCAAGATGCTCAATCTAGGCATCATCCGACAGGCGAAGTCGAACACCATAGCCATTTCCGAGGCAGTCCGGCGCACGGTCGACCGGGTGCAGGCGCGGTTCCCGGAAATCGAGTTCGTCGTCACCGGCGACAGTTCGGTCTTCATCAAAGGTGCGATCCGCGAGGTGCTGGTCTCTCTGGGTCTGGCATTGGTGATCGTTTCGGCCGTTGTCTGGATGTTCCTTGGCCGTCTGACCGCCAGCATGGTGCCCGTCGCGGTCATTCCGGTGGCGCTGATCGGTGCGCTTGCGGGGATTTGGCTGCTGGGCTTTTCCGTCAACATCGTCACGCTGCTGGCGCTGGTACTGGCGACCGGGCTGGTGGTCGATGACGCGATCGTGGTGCTGGAGAGCATTCAGCGCCGGCGGGCGGAGGGTTGGGGCGCCCGGGCTGCAGCCGTGATCGGGACGCGCCAGGTGTTCTTCGCCGTGATCGCGACCACAGCCGTGCTGGTGGCCGTCTTCGTCCCGGTCTCGTTCCAGCCCGACCAAATGGGCCGCCTGTTCCGGGAGTTCGGCTTTGTCCTGGCAGCGACGGTTGCAATTTCCTCGCTGGTGGCACTGACGCTTTGCCCGATGCTGGCCTCCCGCATCAGATCCCTCGGCGGCGGTGCGGAGGTAGGGCGCCTGCCGCGTGCCATCGGCGGCGCTTATGCAGCCATCCTGCGGCCGATAACGGCGGCGCCCTTGGTCGCGGTAACGGCGGCCGGGTTGCTCGCCGGTTCGGCGGCGCTGGTCTTCGGGGAGCTAGGGCGTGAGCTGGTCCCACCGGAGGATCGCGGCGCCCTGACGGTGCGCATGCAGGGGCCAGACGGCGTGGGCCTCGACCATACCGATCGGCAGGTGGAGCGGGTAGAGGACTTATTCCAGCCCTGGATGGACGCCGGGGTGGTTGCCTCGGTCAATTCGATCACCGGCTGGTGGGACCCCAACCGCGGCCGTGTGGAGGCGGTGTTCACGCCCTGGGACGAACGTTCGGTGTCGCAGGCGACGGTGGAGGCGGACATCCGACCTGGCCTCTCAGCAATCCCCGGCGCCCGTGCCCGCATCGGCGGCGGTAACAGCCTGGGGCTTTGGGGGGGCGGCACCGGCGGTTTGCAGGTGGCGCTGACCGGCCCGCAATACCCGGCCATTGCCGAGGCCGCCGAGGCGTTTGCCCTGCGGCTCGAGGAGAGGTTCCCCGAATTTGGAACCCCGCGGGTCGAGTATCAGGCAACGCAGCCGCAGCTTTCCATCGTGATCGACCGGGCGCGGGCGTCGGATCTGGGCATTCCCATCGCCGCTCTATCGAGTACTCTGGCCGCCCTCGTCGATCAGGACGAGGTGACGGAGCTCACCATCCATGACGAGGCGACGCCGATCCTGATGCAACCGAAACAGGGCTCGGTGCGGGCGCCTTCGGATCTTCTCAACCTCTATGTCCGTGCCCGATCCGGCGCGCTGGTGCCGCTGAGCCAGCTTGTCAGCTTTCAGGAGGAAGGGGTCGCGGCCGAGCTAGACCGCCATGGCCAGCGACGTGCGATAGAGATCAATCTTAACCTGCCCGTGGACATGGCCCTCGCCGACGCGGTGGCGGCGATCCAGACACTGGCGAATGCCACGCTGCCCGACGGGATCGGGTTGATCCTGCTGGGCCAAGCGGCGACCTATCAGGAAGCAAGCTCCGGCGTCGCCACCACCTATCTGATCGCCGTCGTGGTGATCTTCCTAGTCCTGCTCGCTCAGTTCGAGAGCATCACCAGCGCCGTCATCGTGATGCTCACCGTGCCCTTCGGCATTTGCGCCGCGCTGTTTGCGCTGTGGATGACCGGCACGACGATCAACATCTACAGTCAGATCGGCGTGCTGACGCTGATCGGCGTGATGGCTAAGAACGGGATCCTGTTGGTGGAATTCGCCGATCAGCTCCGCGACCGCGGCGCTACGGTCTTGGAGGCGGTGCGCGAGGCCGCGCGCGTCCGCCTGCGCCCGATCGCCATGACCATGGCCTCGACCGTTTTGGCAGGCTTGCCCTTGGTGCTCAGTACCGGCCCAGGGGCAGAGGCCCGGGCCGCCATCGGATGGGTGGTTTTCGGAGGGCTCGGGCTCGCCTCCGCCTTCACACTGTTCCTAACACCCGCCGCCTATGCGTTGATCGCACCTCTGTCCGGACCGAGGGCCGACGGGACCCGGCGGTTGGTTCGCGAGCTTGAAGCGCCGACGGATATCCGCGCCTGATCAATGGGAGATTGCCGATGCACCGCCTGATGCTGCTCGCCGCGCTTTTGTTCGGCCTGGCCGGCCCCCTCCACGCCCAAGAGCGCGTGCAGGTGGATCTCGAATTGGTGCTGTTGGCCGATGCGACAGGGTCCATCGACGATGCCGAAATCCGCTTTCAGCGCGAGGGTTATGCCCAGGCGATCACCTCGGCCGAAGTGCTGCAAACGATTGCGGAGACTGGGCGCGGTCGGATCGCGGTGACCTACGTCGAATGGGCCGATGCCTGGTCGCAGGATGTGGTGGTCGACTGGACCATCATCGATGGTGCCGAGAGCGCGCAGGCCTTCTCGGAGCGGCTGCTGACCCCGCCGCGCCGGGCTTGGGGGCGGAATGCGATCGGCTCCGCCCTGCTGCGAGGCAAAAGGCTGATCGAGGAGAACAATCTCGACGGGCTGCGCCGGGTCATCGACCTCTCTGCCGATAGCGCGAACAATTGGAACGGCCCTTCGATCCCGGACGCGCGCTCCCAAGTCCTGGATGCCGGAATCTCCATCAATGGGCTCGCCGTCCTGTGCCGCGATTGTTCCGGCCGGCCGATCAGCTACGACCTCGAAGAAGCGTTTCAGGAGGGGATCATCGGCGGACCGGGCAGTTTCGTGATCACAGCCGACAGTCCTGCGACCTTCGCAGATGCGGTGCGCCGGAAGCTGATCCTAGAGATTGCTGGCACGCCGCTGGATCCGCGCCATGCCGCTTGGGCAGTGCCCGTTCGCCGCGGTCGCTGACGCCGCGACCCCACAAAATTCGAAGATGCCGAGACATCCCCTGTTCCTCATCCGTCCAGCGACCATTGCTGGCCTGGCCGTATTCGCAATCCTAGTCGCCTTGTGGCAGATGGTGTCGGCGAGTGGGGACGTCATCGGCACGCGCAGCGTACTGGGCACTACGCCGATCACGGTCTATCGCGCGGCCAATCCCGCAGATCCGGCGCCGGCCGTTGTGATCGCCCATGGCTTTGCCGGGTCGCGTCAGCTGATGGGTGCCTATGCCCGGACCCTTGCCCGCAGCGGCTATGTGGCGGTTTCCTTCGATTTTCGCGGCCACGGGCGCAACCGGGCACCGTTGACCGCCAGCGTGATCGAGCGCGATGACGCCACCCAATCGCTGCTGGCGGAGTTGGAAAGGGTGGTCGCCCATGCCCGAGCCCTGCCGGGAGCGACCGGTGAGGTTGCTTTGCTCGGCCACTCCATGGCCTCCGACATCATCGTGCGGAAGGCCGCTGCCGATCCCGATATCGCGGCGACCGTGGCGATCTCGATGTTCTCCCAGGCCGTCTCGGCAGAGGCACCGGAAAACCTGTTGATGATCCCAGGTGCCTATGAAGGCGGACTGACGGCGGAGGCGATCCGCGTCCTGCGCCTCGCCGCCGGTCCGCGGGCCGAGCCGGGCGTCACCTATGGCAGCTTCCAGACGGGAACGGCTCGACGCGTCGCCATCGCCCCTGGCGTCGAGCATGTCGGTGTCCTCTTCAGCCAAACCGCACTGCGTGAGGCGCTGGTTTGGCTCAACCATGTCTTCGACCGGGATATGGCGGGCGAACTGGACGCACGGGGTCCTTGGATCTCGCTGCTGATCCTCGGTGTCGTGATGCTGGGCTGGCCACTTTCCTATCTGCTTCCGGCCGTCGCTGCGCAGCCGCGGGGTTCCGGCCTGCGGGGATGGCGCCTGTTTGGCGTGGCGGCGGTTCCGGCCTTTGCGACGCCGCTGCTGTTGCATCTGGTCGAGGTCGATTTTCTGCCGGTCGTTGTAGGCGATTATTTGACTGTGCATTTCGCGCTTTACGGGGCGCTGACGGCGGCTGGGCTGTGGTTGACCGGTGCCGCGCGCCCCCGTCTCGAAAACCCGTTGGCCCTGCTTGCCGCGGCGGCGCTGATGCTGCTCTGGACCCTCGGCGCCCTCGGCCTGGCAATCGATACGCTCTTTACTTCCTTCATCCCGGTCGGCACCCGATGGGTCCTGGTCGCGGCGATGATTTGCGGGACGATCCCCTATTTCCTCGCCGATGAGTGGTTGACGCGCGGGACGACGGCGCCCCTCGGCGCCTATGCACTGACGAAGGGCTTCTTTCTGCTTTCGCTGGCGATCGCCGTGGTTCTGGATCTGCGGGCGCTGTTCTTCCTGATCATGATTGTGCCGCTGATGCTGATCTTTTTCGTCATCTACGGGCTCTTTAGCCGCTGGGCCAATCGCAGCACGCGGCACCCATTTGCAGGCGGGTTGGCGAATGCTGTCGCCTTCGCCTATGCCATCGCCGTGACCTTCCCATTGCTCGGCAACTGATAATGCCCAAGGGTAGAACCGGTCTGAGCAATTGCGCTTAAATTGCTATATTAAGACACATTTCTAACACATGCGATCGGCAAACCAAGTCGCTCCGCCGCATTTCAGCCATGGTCCGCTTTCGCATGTCTAACGCTTCGTTTACGCAAAACATGTGTGTTTGCGTGTGACTGTCGGAGCGGCGTATCAATGCCAAATAGGGCTATTTTCGAAGATGTGGTGGAACCCAGCCTAGCGCGGATTCCCGAGACTGAACTTGTTCATTACGAGACCGTAGACGGGGTCGAACAGATCGTCTCCCATCTGGTCTATCGGAACGTTCTGACGGACTTCGATCAGAAGCTTTCCCAGCATATGGCGGCGACAAAGGGTGAAGGTTTTCCGGTCATCACGGTTCTGACGCGGGTTTGCGCCCGGGATGGTGCCGCGGTCTGGAAGCAGACCGGGCGGAGCAATCACGCCACGATACCCCATGCGCTGAAGGCGATCGGCGAACGCGCGCTCGGCGAGGCCGAGAGCGCGACGGTTCTCGCCTGCTCTTGCGAGTTCGGGGGGGAGGAGACCGACCGCAGCGGGGTCGAAAGGGTTCTGTCGCGGACCGATCTCGAGACGCTAGGCCGCGTTCTCGACAATGCGCGCAGCTTCGGCGAGTATGAATTTCTCGACCTATCGGGCGATTACACGCTGGTCGTGGTGCAGCCCAACGGCATCGATGGCAATCCGGTGACCATGGACATTCAGTGCGGTACGCTCTCGGCTGCGGTCAGCGATGGGCAGGGCTTCGAAGGGCCTCTTTGGGGCTTTACCCAGCAGATCACCGAGGACGCCGGCGCGCGGGCCTATCTAGCCCGGGTGCATCACGCGCTGTCCGGCGCGAAGGAAGATGCGATCTTGGCTTTTCGTGCGGCAGCGGAGGAGCGGATCATGAGCTTCGACAAAGCGTTGCAGGGCCGGCCGTTGGAGGGTTTCCGCCTAGATGCGGCCATGGCGTTGGTCGCGCGGCTTAAAGCGGGATTCGGCGACAGCCTGTTCGGGCTCTCCGAAGCGGCCCAGATCACGGCGCTGGAATGGGCAGCCTCGATCGCGAAGGAGGGTGGCGCCCCCTATTCTGACAGCCGCGAAGTCGGTGCGCCGATGGGCGCGGAGATCCGGCCGAGCGCCGCGGCTGCCTGATGGTCGGTCGTCGCCGGAGCGGCGTCGCCCAACCTCTCGGCCAACCCACCGTGCGCAGCGGCGATCGGCGGCCACGGGCGCGTCCGTGGCTCAGTTTCGCCGGGGATACTACAGCGCGGAATGCGTTGAATAGACCGCCTGAGTCGCGCTATCGTCTCCCCAACAAAACAACGTCAGGGAGATTGAAATGACCGCAACGACGGAAGACTGCTGCGGCCCGGGCTATGCGTCGCCCGAAGAAGCGATGAAGGCCCCGCGCGAGGCGCTGCTCTACACGACGGCTCTTTACACCGGTACGGGGATCGAGGCGCCGGATTATCTCGCGACGGTCGATGTGGATCCTGCGAGCCCCACCTACAGTTCCGTCGTACACCGCACCGAAATGCCCGGGCTAGGGGACGAGTTGCACCATTCCGGCTGGAACGCCTGCTCCTCCTGCCACGGGGACGCAACGAAATCCCGGAAATACCTGTTGTTGCCGGGGGTGAGGACCTCCAACATCCATGTGGTCGACACCTCAGATGCACGCTCCCCGCAGCTGCACACCACGGTCTCTGGCGATGAGATCAAGGAGAAGACTGACCTCTCTGGCCCGCACACGGTGCATTGCATGGGCCCCGACATCATCATCTCGATGCTCGGCGACGCAAAGGGCAACGGGCCGGGCGGATTCCTGCATCTCGATGAGAATTTCAACATCATCGGCCGGTGGGAGAAAGATATCACCGGCATGAACTTCAACTATGACTTTTGGTATCAGCCGCGGCAGAACATGATGGTCAGCTCCGAATGGGGGGCGCCGAACACCTTCATGCCGGGCTTCGACCTGGAGGATGTCGGCAAGGGCAAATACGGCCATTCCATCCATTTCTGGGACTTCAAGGCGCGGAAGATCGAGAAATCGGTGGATCTGGGTGAGGAAGGGATGATCCCGCTGGAGGTCCGGTTCCACCACAACCCGGACTCTAGCCATGGCTTTGTGGCCGCCACTCTATCCTCGAACGTGTTTCACTGGCACAAGAACGGCAAAGGCGTCGAAGTGGAGAAGGTGATCGACATCCCGGCGATCGATGTCGAGGGCTTCCCGGTACCGATGCCCTCGCTAATCACCGATATCCTGATCTCGATGGATGATCGTTTCCTCTACTTCTCCAACTGGTTGCATGGGGATCTGCGGCAATACGATATCTCCGACCCGTCGAACCCGACGCTGACCGGGCAGGTCTGGATCGGTGGGCTGCTCGGCAAGGCGCCGGTGGTGAACGGCAACAAGGTCGAGGGCGCGCCGCAGATGATCCAACTGTCGCTCGACGGCAAGCGGCTCTATGTCACCACTTCCCTCTTTTCGACTTGGGACAACCAGTTCTATCCCGGCATGAAAGATGCCGGTGCCGCAATGATGCTGATCGATTGCGACACGGAGAGCGGCGGCATGACGATCAACCAGGACTTCTATGTGGACTTCGGGAAGGAACCGAATGGGCCGGCGCGCTGCCACGAGATGCGCTATCCTGGTGGCGATGTGACCTCGGATATCTGGCTCTGAGTATGGGTCCGGCCGTCCCCCCCCCCCGGGCGGCCCCCCCCCCCCCCCCCCCCCCCCCCCCCCCCCGCCCCCGCCCCCCCCCCCCCGGGGGGGGCCCGGGGGGGGGGGGGGGGGGGGGGGGGACGCCAGACCCCCCCC
>JBCCRM010000049.1:0-25526 GCA_039513195.1 Pseudomonadota bacterium
ATGAAAGCTCTTGACGGCGTTCGTATTCTCGATTTCACGCATGTGCAGTCGGGGCCGACTTGTACGCAACTCCTCGCCTGGATGGGCGCGGATGTGATCAAGGTGGAACGGCCGGGCGTCGGCGACGCAACCCGGAAACAGCTCGTCGATGTGCCGGGGGCCGACAGCCTCTATTTCACGATGCTGAACCACAACAAGCGCTCCATCGAGTTGAACTCGAAAAACCAGACCGGCAAGGAAGTGCTGACCCGGCTGATCAAGTCCTGCGACGTGTTGGTGGAGAACTTCGCGCCGGGCGCCCTGGACCGGATGGGCTTCGGTTGGGAGAAGATCCAGGAGCTGAACCCGCGTATGATCATGGCGTCGGTCAAAGGCTTCGGGCCGGGGAAATACGAGGACTGCAAGGTCTACGAAAATGTGGCCCAATGCGCCGGAGGCTCAGCCTCGACCACCGGCTTCCTGGACGGCCCGCCGACGGTCACCGGCGCGCAGATTGGCGACAGCGGGACGGGCCTTCACCTGGCGCTGGGAATTGTCGCGGCGCTGTTCCAGCGGGAAACCACTGGCCGCGGCCAGAAGGTGCTGGCACCGATGCAGGACGGAGTACTGAACCTGTGCCGCGTGAAGCTGCGGGATCAGCAGCGCCTCGCCGCCGGTCCACTGAAGGAATATAGCCAGTTCGGCGAGGGGATCCCCTTCGGCGAAGCGACCCCTCGGGCCGGCAATGACAGCGGCGGCGGACAACCGGGACGGATCCTGAAATGCAAGGGCTGGGAGACCGATCCCAACGCCTACACCTACTTCATTACGCAGGCCGCGGTGTGGGAGGCGATCTGCGACGTCATCGGCAAGCCGGAGTGGAAGACCGACGCCGATTATGCCACCCCACCTGCCCGCCTGCCGCGGCTGAACGAGATCTTCGACACGATCGAGGGCTGGACCAAGACCAAGACCAAGTTCGAGGTCATGGATATCTGCAACCCGCTCAATATCCCCGTGGGCCCGATCCTCAGCATGCAAGAGATCGCCGAGGATGAGGGCCTTCGCGCCACCGGCACCATCGTCGACGTGCCTCACCCTGAGCGGGGTAACTATCTGACCGTCGGCTGTCCGATCAAGATGTCCGACAGCCCGGTTGAGGTTGTCCGCAGCCCATTGCTCGGCGAGCACACCAACGAGATCCTGAAGGACGTCCTGGGATACTCGGACGAGGAGGTGCACCGCATCGCCGGCTCCGGCGCCGTGGGCGATCTGCCGAAAGCCGCAGAGTAATCCAAATCAGAGGGGATCGACCAGCACGGTCCCCCGCCGAACGAGGGAGGAGACATGCGTCTCATCGTGAATGGGCAGCAGGCTTTTGGCCGGGCTGCGCTGGAGAAGATCGTCGAGGCGGGCAAGGATGAAGTCGTGGGCGTCTATACCGCGCCCGACAAGGACGGGCGCCCAGTCGATCCGCTGAAGGAGGCGGCTCAGGAGCTGGGCCTGCCGCTGTTCCAGCCGCCCAACTACAAAGACGAATCGGTTTTGGCGGAGATGCGCGCCTTGAACGCCGACCTGATGGTGATGGCCTACATGATCATCTTCGTGCCAGAGGCCGCGCGCTCGATCCCGAAGCACGGCTCGATCTGCTTTCACCCTTCGCTGCTGCCGCTGCATAGGGGTCCGAGTTCGATCAACTGGCCGATCATGTGGGGCGCCACCAGGACCGGGCTGACCTGGTTCTACCCGGATGATGGGCTCGACGAGGGCGATGTCCTGCTGCAATGGGAGTGCGATATCGGCCCGGACGAGACGCTGGGCGATGTCTATTTCAAAAAGATCTTCCCCGCCGGTGTCGAAAGCGTGCTGACCGTCTGCGATCATTTCCGGGCGGGCACTCCGCCCCGCACGCCCCAGGACGAGAGCAAGGCCACCTATGAGAGCTGGTGCCGCAAGAAAGACGCCCAGATCGATTGGCGGAAGCCCGCGGCAGAGGTCTACAACATGATCCGCGGCTGCAACCCGCAGCCGGGTGCCTGGACGACAGTGAACGGCGCCGAGATCCAGCTTTATGATGCCCGCCCGGCCGACGGCGACGGAACCCCCGGTGAGGTCGTTAGCGTCGGCGAAGACGGCGTAACCGTGCAGGCCGCAGGGGGCCGCGTCCTCCTAAAACGGGTGCGACCGGCCGGCGGCGCAAAGATCCCGGCGCCGGAATGGGCGGCCGAGAGCGGGCTCGCCGCCGGCCAGCAATTGGGCTCGTAAACAGTCACGAGGGACAGGGGGAGGTCCGGATGTCGGACATCGAAATCGCGCGAAAGGCGACCAAGCGGCCGATCCAGGAGATCGGCGCAAAGCTCGACATTCCGGCGGAGGCGCTGCTTCCTTACGGCCATGACAAGGCCAAGGTGTCGGAGGGGTTCATCAAATCCCTCGCCGGTAAACCTGACGGGCATCTGATCCTGGTCACCGCGATCAACCCGACCCCGGCGGGCGAGGGCAAGACCACCACCACGGTGGGGCTGGGCGACGGGCTAAACGCCATCGGGAAAAAAGCGGCGATCTGCATTCGCGAGGCCTCCCTCGGCCCGAATTTCGGGATGAAGGGCGGGGCTGCCGGCGGCGGCTATGCGCAAGTGGTGCCGATGGAGGATATGAACCTCCACTTCACCGGCGATTTCCACGCGATCACTGCAGCCCACAACCTGCTATCGGCGATGATCGACAACCACATCTATTGGGGCAATGCGCAAGAGATCGACACCCGCCGCGTCGCCTGGCGCCGGGTCATGGACATGAACGACCGGGCGCTGCGCCAGATCACGGCGAGCCTGGGCGGTGTCGCCAACGGCTTCCCGCGGGAGGCCGGTTTCGACATTACCGTCGCGTCCGAGGTGATGGCGATCCTTTGCCTCGCCTCGGACCTCGCGGATCTGCAGGAGCGCCTCGGTCGCATCGTTGTGGCCTACAGGCGCGACCGGTCACCCGTCTATTGCCGGGACATCAAGGCCGATGGTGCGATGACCGTGCTGCTGAAGGACGCGATGCAGCCCAACCTTGTGCAGACGCTGGAGAACAACCCTGCTTTCGTCCATGGCGGACCGTTCGCGAACATCGCCCATGGCTGCAATTCGGTGATCGCGACCAAGACGGCGCTGAAGCTCGCCGACTATGTGGTGACAGAAGCCGGGTTCGGGGCCGATCTGGGGGCCGAGAAGTTCATGGACATCAAATGCCGGCTCGCGGGCCTCGCGCCGAAAGCGGTGGTGATTGTCGCGACCGTGCGGGCCATGAAGATGAACGGCGGGGTCGCGAAGGCTGATCTGGGCACCGAGAATGTCGAGGCGGTCAAGGCCGGCTGCGCCAATCTCGGTCGCCACATCGATAACATGAAGAAGTTTGGCGTGCCCTTGGTGGTCGGGATCAACCATTTCGTCAAAGACACCGATGCGGAGGTGCAGGCGATCAAGGACTACTGCGCCGGTTTGGGCGCTGAGGCGATCCTCAACAAGCATTGGGCCCATGGTGGCGAGGGGATCAAGGAGACCGCTCGAAAGGTCGTGGACCTGATCGAGGAGGGAGAGGCCGCCTATACCCCCCTCTATCCCGATGAGATGGGCCTCTTCGAGAAGATTGAGACGATCACCAAGGAGATCTACCGCGCCGATGCGGTGATTGCCGACAAGAAGGTCAAAGACCAGCTCAAGGCGTGGGAGGACGAGGGCTACGGCCATTTCCCGGTCTGCATGGCAAAGACGCAGTACAGCTTCACCACCGATCCTAACTGGCGCGGCGCGCCGGAGGGGTTCGAGATCCCGATCCGCGAAGTGCGCCTGTCGGCCGGCGCCGGCTTCGTGGTGGCGATCTGCGGGGAGATCATGACCATGCCGGGGCTGCCGAAGCAGCCCGCGTCCGAGACCATCCGGCTGAACCAGGCCGGAGAGATCGAGGGACTGTTCTAACGGGCCACCGAACCGGGTGCAGGTTGCGAATCAGTTTGGCTTGAATTCGCCTCAGCCGAGCCTCCCGCCAGGCGAGAAAGGAACGAAGAGGTGTCTATGCGCAAAATCCTCGTACCCATCCGCGGCGACGGCAGGGGCGAGGGCGTGATCCGCCATGCGGCTGCAATCGGCAGAGCGCACCATGCGCATATCGTCGTGCTGCATTGCCGGACGCGGGCGGCCGATATGATCCCGCGCGGGATGGTGGTGCCGCAGGTGCTGCGAGAGCAGATACTGCGCCAGGCCGAGGGGCTCGCGAACGCCGAAGAGGGGCATCTGCAGGACAAGCTGACTGCCCTCTGCGGCGCCCTCGGGGCGGAGATTGTCGCCGACGGCGCGCCGCACCCCGACGGCCTTTGCGTTACCTGGCATGAGGAGGCCGGAAAACAGGCAAATCTGATCAGCCTGCATGGTCGCCTCGCCGATCTGGTTGTGGTGTCAAAACCGGATAGGGACCGCAATTTAGGGGTCAACAGCCTCAATTCTGCCATTTTCGAGACGGGTCGGCCGGTTTTGCTCTGTCCTTCGACTGAACCGATTCCAACGGTTTTGGGCCGCCATGTTGCCATCGCCTGGAACGGCACGGTCGAGGTCGCCCGCGCCGTCGCCCTATCGCTTTCCGTGATCGCTTCGGCCGACACTGTGACTATTCTGGACGGCGGTGCGGAGCATCCGGTGACATCCGCCAAGGCCCTTGCGAGCTACCTTTTGCACCGCGGGATCAAAGCGAAAATCATCGCGATCTCGGCATCAGACGATCCGGGTCCGACGATCCTCGGTGCCGTCCACGATGTCGGCGCGGATCTGTTGATCATGGGCGCCTATGGACACAGCCGCACGCGGGAAACGGTGCTGGGCGGTGCCACCCAATTTGTTGTCGATACAACCGCTTGCCCGGTCCTGATGGTCCATTGACGCGTCAAAAAAACGGATTAAGCATCATAGAGTCTGTTGATTTCCATACCCCGTTGGATAGGCTTTCACTGTGGTATACCAAAAACAACGCTTGCAAGAGAGGGCCACGGGGAAGACGAAATCTCAAACGCACCCGAAAGGGGACGGTTGAGGGACTGAAGCCACAGCTGCCCTCCAGGGCGGCACCGCTCGCTGACCAAACATTTCCCCAGACATGGGAGGGGTAATCACATGACTTTCACACGTCGCATCGCAATGCTTGTTGGTGCTGCTGCGCTCGGTTTCACCGGGCTCACAGGCGCTGCCGAAGCCTGGGAGCCGCGGAAACCCATCGATTTCGTGATCATGGCCGGTAAGGGCGGTGGCGCGGATAAAATGGCCCGGCTGATGCAGGCCATCGCCGAAGAGGGCGGCTATGCCGGCAAGCCTTTGGTGCCAGTCAACAAGCCCGGCGGCTCTGGCGCCGAAGCGCTGGTCCACCTGAACAATGCAGGTGACCCGGATCACACGATTATGGTGACGCTGAACTCGTTCTTCACCACGCCACTACGTCAACCGGGCTTGGGTGTCGACATTATGACCTTCGCCCCGATCGGGCGTATGGCCGAGGACACTTTTATCCTCTGGGTGAACAAGGACGAAGGCATCAACACCTTCGAGGAGTTCGTCACCGAAGCGAAGAAGCGTGGCGACGGCTGGGTGATGGGTGGTACCGGGAAAAACTCCGAAGACAACATCATCACCGACTACCTCAACAACAACTTCGGTCTCAGCATCAAATACATCCCCTATAAGGGCGGCGGTGCCGTGGCGAAGGATCTGGCCGGCAATCAGATCGACAGCTCGGTCAACAACCCGTCGGAGGCCCTGGGCTTCTACGAGTCGGGCGATGTGATCCCGCTTGTCGCGTTCACCGATGAGCGTCTGCCGCTGTTCCCGGATGTCCCGACGCTGAAGGAAGCCGGTTCCGACTTCGCATACTACATGCAGCGGGCCGTGGTCGGTGCTCCGGGCATGTCTGATGAGGCACTTGCCTATTATCAGAGCATGTTCTCGAAGATCTACAGCTCCGAGAAGTGGCAGGAGTACAAGACTTCCAAGTCGCTCTTTGGTGATCTCACCGCCGGTGATGACCTCAAAGCCTACTGGTCGAACCAGCGTGACCGCCACCAGGGCATCCTGAAGGCCTCGGGCGCGATCAACTGATCGCACTCGGCGGATCGAGGGGAGGACAGTTGGCATGCGCCTGGCAGAACTCTTCGGTGCTATCCTTCTGGGCCTCTTCTCGATCTATCTAATGTACAAGAGCGGTGCGCCCGCCTGGCCGGGCGAGCCATGGTTCGAGAATATCTGGTTCATCGAGGGTGAAGGGCCGGGCGGCGGCTTTTGGCCCTTCTGGTTGTCGGCCGTGATGCTGATCAGCTGTGTCTGGATCGGCGTGAACTGGTTCCGGGGCACCTCACCGCCCTCGCAGTCGACGGAACCTTACCTGGATGCCTATGGCGTCCGCATGATGGTCCTGGTCGGCGGCGGCATCACCGCTTTCATCGCTCTCTCGGCGCTGATCAGCATGTATCTGGCGATGGCCGTGTTCCTGGTCTACTACCTTAAGGTGCTGGGCCGACATCCTTGGGGCTTGACCGTGGCGGTTGCGATCGGGATGCCGATCGGGATGTTCTTTTTCTTCGACATCGCAATGACCCTGCCTCTGCCCAAGGGCATTCGCGAAGTGGAAGACACGCTCTACACGCCGCTTTACGACATATTTCTCTAACGAGCGGCCACGCCCAACGAATGGCCGGCCCGACCGTATGAGCCTTCTGGGGCGGACGGGGGACAATAAGGGGACCTAGGATGGAAGTGCTCGCGCTCTTGGGCGACGGTATCCTGGCGGCTCTCGAGCCCGCCAATCTGTTCCTGGCCTTTATCGGCGTTGCCATCGGGCTCTTTGTCGGTGCCATGCCGGGGCTCGGCTCGGTCAATGGCGTGGCCATCCTGCTGCCCGCGACCTTCCTAATCCAACAGCAGACCGGGTCGGCCACATCGCCGATGATTTTCCTCGCGGCGATCTACTACGGCGCGATGTATGGAGGCGCGATTTCGTCGATCACGCTGGGGATCCCCGGGGCGTCGACCGCGGTGGCAACGACCTTCGATGGCCGGCCCCTCGCGCTGAGCGGCAATGCGGATCAGGCGCTGGTGACGGCCGCCATCGCATCGTTCCTCGGCGGCACAGTCGCGAACATCTTCTTCACCGCCTTCGCCCCGCCCTTGGCTGCGGTCGCGCTGAGCTTCGGCCCGCCAGAGATCTTCGCGCTGATGCTGCTGGCCTTTGCGACCTTTGTCGGGCTGGGTGGCGATGACATCCCGAAGACGCTGTTCTCGATCTGCCTCGGGCTCGTCTTGGCGGCGGTCGGGTTTGACGAGATATCCGGCGCGCCGCGGCTGGTCCTCTTCGACATGCAGGGCTTTCTGCGCGGCATCGGCTTTTTGGTACTCGCCATCGGCGTCTACGGCATCGGCGAGATGTTGTGGACAATCTACACGACCCGCGACGAGATCTCGATGACCGAGGCGAAGATCAGCTTCGCCCGTATCTCGGCGGCGGCCCGGCGCACGGTAGAAGCCTGGAAGGGCACGACAATCGGCTCGATGCTGGGCTTTTTCGTGGGGATCCTGCCGGCGGCCGGCGCAACGCCGGGCTCGTTGATGGCCTATGGTGTGACCAAGATGGTGTCGAAGGAACCGGGAAGCTTCGGCAAGGGCAATATCGACGGGGTCGCCGCGCCGGAGGCTGCGAACAACTCCGCCTCCACCGGCGCGATGCTGCCTATGGTGACTTTGGGGATTCCGGGCTCACCCACAACTGCGGTGTTGCTGGGTGGCATGGTGATCTGGGGACTGACGCCAGGGCCACGGCTGTTTTCCGACCAGCCCGACTTTGTGTGGCCGCTGATCGGGTCGTTCTATGTGTCGAATGTGATCGCCCTGATCGTGAACTTGGCCTTCATTCCGCTGTTCCTATGGATGCTGCGGATGCCCTTCACTGTGCTGGCTGCCGTGATCTTCGTGCTGTCAGTGGTGGGCGGGTATGCGGCGACGCAATCGATGTTCGATGTTTGGCTGATCCTGGTCTTCGGGGTCGGGGCGTTCCTGATGCGGCGGCTCGACTATCCGCTCGCGCCCGCAGTGCTGGCGATTGTCCTCGGGGGGACGACCGAGCAGACTTTGCGCCAGTCGCTGCTTCTGTCCGACGGCAATCCGATGATTTTCATCGAGCGGCCGATTGCCGGGCCGATCACCATCATCGCGATCATCCTGATTTTGATGCCATTGTTCAAACTGTTGCGGGACCGTGCGAGAGCCCCCAAGCCCGCCGAGTGACGAAATGTCAGGGCGCCGCGACCGCCGTCCGGCATGTGGCGACATCGGCGCACGCGGCGCGGCTTCGACGGAGCCGCCTTTGGCACCGCCGCGGGCGACAGCACAAAAGAGAGGGAGAGCGAGACAGCGAGGCGCTGTCTTCAGACCCCTTTTCCACTGCTGAAACCGCCTGAGGCGCCAGTGGGCGCCAACAGCGACCCTTGGGCCCGCCGTACTGTGTGATGGGCAAGCCGTCCCAGTGGTACCGAGCCGCCGCTCGGGTCAAGCGGCGGCGGTCGCGGCGGTCTCTTCGGGATAGGTGGGGTAAAGCCCCTTGCCCATGCCGAGCTGTTGGATCAAGCCGAGCACCACATCGATAGTGGGTGTCGCATGGCCGGTGATACGCCCCATTTCCTGCACCGCGGTGACCAACGCATCGATCTCCATCGCCTTGCCGGCCTCGAAATCCTGCAGCATCGACGTCCTATGCGCGCCGACTTTGGCTGCGCCGTTGATCCGACGTTCGACATCGACGCGGAAGGACGCGCCGAGGCTCTCGGCAATCGCCTGCGCCTCCAGCATCATCGCCTTCGCCGTGTCCCGCGTCGTCGGATGCGTCGCGACCACGTCGAGCGTGCCTTGCGTCAGTGCCGAGATCGGGTTGAAGCAGAGATTGCCCCAGAGCTTCAGCCAGAGCTCGGAGCGGATGTCGTCGAGGATGGGCGCCCGGAAGCCGCCGGCCTCCAACGCCTCGGCGATCTTCTGGATCCGAGGACTGGTCGACCCGTCAGGCTCGCCCAGCGCGAATTTGTCCCCATAGGTATGCTTAATGACGCCCGGTTCTGCGATCTCGGCCGCCGGGTAGACCGAACATCCGATCGCCCGTTCCGGCCCAACCAGATCCCACTGCCGGTTGCCCCGGTCGACCGCGTCGAGGCGCTTTCCCTCATGGGCGCCCCCGACCCCGTGGAAGTACCACCAGGGCACACCGTTCTGGCAACAAACCATCGCTGTCTCGGGCCCCAAGAGCGGCACCAGATACTCGGCAGACTGCCAGGACTGATGTGCCTTCAGACTGTTGAGCACGAAATCCACCGGCCCGATTTCGTTCGGATCGAGCGCCGCTTGGACGCGCACGGTGGTCTCCTCGCCGTCCTTGAGGAGCGTCAAGCCATTGCTGCGGATCGCGTCGAGATGCTTGCCGCGGGCGATGACCGAAACCTCGACGCCTGGAACGCGGGCTAGGCCTGCCGCCAGGAAGCCGCCGATGGCGCCGGCGCCAAAGATGCAAATCTTCATCTCAGCACACTCCGTGTTGCGGACCGGTAGAGCCACCGGTCGGGCCCATCAGGGCGGCAACCGTTACAACGACAACCCTCCCCGACGCGGCGTGGCATACCACACACCAGAGCGACTCGGCAATAATCTTGCGCGCCCGTTTTGGCCCTCACGGCGTCAGCAGGATCTTGCCCCGGTGGCCCGCCGCTTCCATGACCCTATGGGCCTCCGCGGCCTCGGCGAGCGGCAGAACCATATGTGTGACCGTCTTCAACCGCCCTGCAGAGAAGAGCGGCCAAACCTCCGCCTCCAGCGCCCGCGCGACCGCCGCCTTGAACGCATCGGGTCGGGTGCGGAGGGTCGAGCCGGTATAGCTGAGCCGCTTCAGCATCACCGGCATCAGATTAATCTCCATCTTCGAGCCTTTGTTGAAGGCGAGCTGAACGATCCGCGCATCGTGGCGCGCTGCCTTCATATTCCGGGCCACGTAGTCGCCGCCGACGATGTCGAGAATGATATCCGCACCGCCGGCCTGCCGGAGGATCTCGACGAAATCCTCACTGCGGTAGTCGATCGCCCGAACCGCACCGAGGTCTCGGCAGAAGGCGAGCCCGTCTTTCGATCCCTCGGTTGTGTAGACCTGCAACCCCCGTGCGGTGCCAAGCTGGATCGCGGTTGAGCCGATCCCGCCTGCGCCGCCATGGACGAGGAAGTTGGCGCCCTGGGCCACCGGATGCCGGTGGAAGATGTTGGACCAGACGGTGAAATAGGTCTCGCACAGGCCGGCCGCATCGATCTCGGCGACGTCCTCTGGGACCGGCAAGCAATGGTCGGCATCAATGGCGACCCACTCTGCGTAGCCGCCGCCATTGGTCAGTGCGCATATCCGATCACCGGCTTGCCAGCGGGTGACGTCGGCGCCCACCTCCACGACCTCGCCGGAAACTTCGAGCCCCAAGAGGTCGGAGGCCCCCTTCGGCGGTGGGTAGAGACCCTTGCGCTGCATGATATCCGGGCCGTTCACACCGGCGGCGACGACCCGGACGAGCACCTCGCCGGGGCGGGGCACGGGCATCGGCCGGGCACCTGGGCGGAGCACATCCGGTCCGCCCGGCTCCGCCATCTCGATCACCGCCATCTCCGCCATCGTCTGTCCCCTCCGGTGTCCGTGCCTCGCCGCCTTGATCGGAGCCCGGCGCGGGCCGGTCAAGGGCCGAGCGCGCCGGCCGCTCGCCATCGTCCCTGCCTGGCCTATCTGCGAGGCCAGCATTGAGCGGGAGAGCACTTTTATGCAGAAGAAATCCGTCGCCGTGTGGGACCTGCCGACCCGGCTCTTTCATTGGTCCTTGGCAGCAAGCGTCCTTGGCGCCTTCGCCACCGTCAACGCGGGAGACATGGGTTCGCATATGCTGTGCGGGTTTGCGGCGCTCACCTTGGTCGGTTTCCGGATGATCTGGGGGCTGATCGGATCGGAGACTTCGCAATTCCGCGACTTCGTCCGAAAGCCCCGAGAGATCCGCGACTATCTGCGCCGGGGGCAATCGCCGACGCTGGGGCACAACCCGCTTGGCGGGCTATCGGTGGTCGCCCTACTGTTGCTCGTTGCGATCCAGGCGCTTACCGGCCTCTTCGCCAATGACGGCGAGAGTTTTTCTGGCCCCTGGGCGGAACTCGTCGGGACGGCGGTCTCGAACCAAATCACAGGGATGCACCAGCTGACCAAGAGCTTGTTGCTCGGGCTGATCGTGCTGCATGTCCTCGCGATCGCGTGGTACCTTGCAGCGAAGAACGAAGAGCTGTTGAGCCCCATGCTCCACGGGCAAAAGCAAGTGGGGGAGGAGCGGGCGCCGCCGCGGATGGCCAATCCGCTGATCGCGGCGGGGGTGTTTGTCGGCGTTGCCGCAATCACCGCCGCACTGTTCCGCTTCTGGCTGTTCTGAGCGCCCGTGCATTTTACCGCCGCAGCTCCGGGGCCGCCTGTCAGCCTTTCTTCAGGCAGCGCCGCCCCAGCAATTCCGCGATCTGCACCGCATTCAGCGCAGCGCCCTTGCGTAGATTATCGGACACGCACCAAAAGCTAAGCCCGTTCTCGACGGTCCCATCGGTGCGCAGCCTGCTAATGAAGGTCGCAAAATCGCCAACACAGTCCAGCGGGGTGATGTAGCCACCCGGCTCGCGCTGATCGACCATCATGATGCCCGGCGCGGTGCGCAGGATTTCCGCAGCCTCTTCCTCGTCGAGCGGCTCTTCGAACTCGACGTTCACCGCCTCGGCATGGCCGACAAAGACCGGAACCCGCACACAGGTCGCGTGGACCTTGATCTTTGGGTCGACGATCTTTTTCGTCTCGACCACCATCTTCCACTCTTCCAGGGTGGTCCCATCCTCCATGAAATCGCCGATCTGCGGGATGACATTGAAGGCGATCTGCTTTTGGAACTTTGCCGGCTCGACCTCTTGGCCAGGGACATAGATGCCCTTGGTCTGGGTCCAGAGCTCATCCATCGCCTCTTTCCCGGCGCCGGAGACGGATTGATAGGTCGAGACCACCACCCGCCTGATCCGCGCCCGGTCATGCAGCGGTTTCAGCGCCACAACCATCTGCGCGGTCGAGCAATTCGGGTTCGCGATGATGTTGCGGTTGGCATACATCTCGACCGCGTCGGGGTTCACTTCCGGCACGATCAACGGGATGTCGGGCTGGTAGCGGTAGAGCGAGGAGTTGTCGATCACCACCGCCCCCGCCTTGGCGGCGCGGGGGGCGTAGTTCTTGGTGGGGCCGGAGCCGATGGCAAAGAGAGCGATATCGGTGCCCGCGAAATCGAAATTGTCGAGATCTTGGGTCTTGAGCGTCTCGTCGCCGAAGCTGCATTCCGTGCCCAGCGATTTCCGGCTGGCCAGGGCCACCACTTCAGACGCAGGAAACTCCCGCTCCGCCAGGATGTTCAGCATCTCGCGGCCCACATTGCCCGTGGCGCCGACGACAGCGACTCGATAGCCCATCCGACTTGTCCTTCCAAACGACTGCGGCGCGGATGTAGCGGGTTCTCTGGCCCATGGGAACCCTCTCATCCCGCGCAGGCCAGCCGACCCGCACAGCCGGATCGTCCGGGCTTCCAGAGCAATCGGTCCGTCAGGCTCAGAAGCGGATCTGTCCGACGATGCCAAATGTGCGGGGATCGCCGGCAATGACCGGCCCGGCTCGGCCGGCGGCGGAGAAGTTCGTACGAGTGAGATAGTCATCGTCGATCAGGTTGTCGACGAACAGGAAGACGCCCCAGTTCTCCGCCTCGTAGCCGAGACGCGCGTTCACCAACACGAAACTGTCGGTCTTCAGGGCCTCCGTGTTCTGCAGGTCGACGAAGGTATCGTCGGTGAAGTTTGCATCGGCACTCAGGAAGATGCCGTTGTCGAAAAAATACGTCCCGCCGACCGACGCCGTAACTGCCGCCGCAAAGGGGAACCGATTGCCGGCAAGCTGGACGCCGTTGGAAACAAAATCGGTGAACTCGGTATCGGCATAGGCGAGTGAGGCAAACACCTCAAGATTGTCGGTCGGCCGTGCACGGACATCAAGCTCTCCGCCGAAGAGCCGCGACTCGCCAGCGTTGACGGTGACGAGGTCGCTCGCAAGGCCGCTCGGGCCCGGCACGCTCACCTGTTGGTCGTTCCAATCGGTGTAGAAGACATTGGCATTGACGGTCAGCCGCTGGTCGAACCATTGCGAGCGCAGGGAGAGCTCGTAGTTCCAGGTGAATTCCGGATCGAACTCCAAGACCTCGCCGGTCGCGAAATTCAGAGAGGCGCCGCCCGCGCGGTAGCCGCGTTGCACGGTGAAGCCGAGGCTGAGATCATCGGTGAAATCGTAGACGAGGCCAACCTTGGGCAAGAAGGCGTCGAAGGTCGCCGATGTCGCCTGCGCCGGGCCCGATGGCGGAAGAAACGGCTCGATGCCCGGGTCCGATGTGGTGAAGTTGGAGCCGGAGAGGTCGTCGACTGTCTCTCGATCGTACCGGGCGCCAGCGATCAGCGACAGGTTGGGCAGCACCCTCACCTCCGCTTCGCCGAAGAACGCGAAGTTACGGGTCTCGATCTCACGCTCGATATTCACGCTGACCGTCTCGACCGCGGGAAAGGTCGGCGATAGCAGGTTGGCCGGGGCGAGCGAGGAAATGACGTCTTCGTCGCGGATATCGGTGAAGAAGCCGCCGAGGACGGCGTTGAGGCGGTCCGTCTCGTAAAAGACCTTCACCTCCTGTTCGAAGAGGCGACTGTCGTTGTCCGCGGCGCCGGCTCCGAGCGGCTCGGCCCCGCCGTCGTTGTCGAAGAGGACGCTCGAGACACCGGTCAGATAGGTGGATTCGCTTTCGATACTGACGCTATCGGTGATGTCGTAGCTGAGCCGCAAATTGAAGGCGTTGCCCTCGGACTCGCGGAACTCACGCTCATTGCTGAAATTGACCCGGTCGTCCGGAAACGAAGCACCGAAAACCCGCTCGCTGTCGATAGCGTCGCGGGTATAGGTGTATTTGAAGATCGCGGAGAGATCGTCGAGTGGATCGAAGCGCACCGAGCCGCGGATGGTCGTGAAGTCGCTCTCGCCAAAGTCGTCGTCGTCCAGGGTCAGGTTTTCGATGAACCCGGCGGAATCCTCGCGGTCGACCGAGAGGCGAAACGCCAGCATGTCGTCGATCGCAGGGGCATTGACCGCAAAGGCGCCACCGAAGGTCGGGCCATTCCCGACCTCCGCCCGTGCCTTTGCTTCGAGGTCGTAGGTTGGGTCGTTCGAGCGCACCTCGACCGCCCCCGCCAGGGAGTTCCGGCCAGACTGCGTCGATTGCGGCCCGCGCAGGATCTCGATCTGCTGAAGGTCCCAGTCCGAGATGCGCGTGTTGCGAAAGCGGCCGATGCTGGAGACGCTGGCGCCATCGACCCGGGTCGTTATGGTGCGGCCACCTCCGACGCCCGCGCCTTGCTCCTGAATACCGCGAATGACGGTGTTAATGCCGTTCGCGCCGGTGGTGACGCCGGGTGTGCGCTCCAAGACGCTGAAAAGATCGCTGTCCGAGCGCATCTCCAGCTCCTCGCCGGTGATGACCGCCACCGAGGTTTGTGTGTCCTGCAGCGTGCGGGTTTGCAGTTCGCCCTGGACCAGAATTTGGTCGAGCAGGACTGCCCCCTCTGCATTGGCGGGCGCTACCGAAGCTGGGGTGATCAGGGCGCTGTTCTGGCCAAGCGCGCGGGAGGAGAGCCCGGTGCCGGCGAGCATGGCGGCAAGCGCATCCTGTGGCGTCATCCGGCCGGAAACGGCAGCGCTTTCGGCGTCCGCGACCAGATCGCCATCGGCGCTCACCTGGTACCCGGTCTCGGTGCCGAGTTCACCCAGGGCGGTGAGCAAAGGCTGCGCGGGTACATCGATCTCTTGGACCGCGCCTTGAGCTTGTGCGCATGCCGGACCCGCCAGACCGGTTATCAGTGCGATTGCCGCGGTTGAGCGATAAAGATTAGCCATCTCGTAAGTCCCCCCGAACTGTCACAGACCGCGGCTCGCGGTTCACAGGGGAAACGATTTGGGAGGGTCAACGTACCCCCCGGTAGCGCGGGAATTCTCAGGGCACGACGACGACGGTTACGATTGGTGGCGCAGCAAACACCTGCGCGCCCTCGACCGAAGCCATGGCCCGCAGGGCCGCGAGCGGTTGGGTCAGATCGAAGGTGCCCGAAATGCTCGCCGAACCCTCGCCGATGAGAACGATCCGGCCCGGAAGCCGACGATCTATGATGGAAAGCGCTTCGGCAAGGCCGAGACGATCGGCGAGCAAGCGGTCCTCGCGCCAGGCCGCAATCGATCCAAGCTCGACCTTGTCGAGCACCCGGCCGCTCTTCGATCCCCACCGCAGACGGTCTCCGGGCCCGAGGCGCTCGGCGCGCGTGCCGATCCTTGCCTCGACGATCCCCTCGAGGACGGCCAAAGTTACATCGTCACCACTCTTGGTGACCTCGAACGCCGTGCCGATCGCGCGCGCGGTGAGCGGCCCCGCTGTCACAACGAAGGGTCTGGTCGCATCGGGCGCCGGCTGCACAAACACCGCACCGTCGAGAAGCGCGACGCGCCGCTCAGACTTCTCTGTGTCGTCGATAAGAGCCGAGCCTGCGTCTAGATGCGCTCGGTCTCCCGAGGCGAGCAGCACAGCCTCCGGCGCGAAGCTTGAGGCTGCATCGGCGATCAAGCGCGTCCGCAGATCGTCGGCAAAGAACGCTGCGAAAAGACCTGCGGAAAGCAACAGCAGAAACGGTAACAGAAACAGTCTCTGTGGTCTCTGGATGCCGTTACGGGCGTTCCAGACCCGCGAAACCCGGTTCCAGGCGATCTGCTCCGACTTGCCGCGTGCAAGGAACGCAGTCTTGTCGCGAAGGGCGCCGCCGTCTCTCGGATCTTCAAGGAGCCGGAGAAAGATCTCCTTCGCTTCCTCAACGAGTTCGCGCTCTTCCGGAGTTGCCATCGTGCATTGCGCCCTGCGCCACCGCTTGCCCTATAGGAAAACGCGCCAAGGCGCTGACCGTAAACCGCGTCAAACGTCGAGGCTGAGGGCGAGCTCGGTCAATGCCCGACCCACCATTTTGTAAGCGCGGGTCTTCGAGACACCGAGATGCTTCCCAATCTCGGCAAAGCTCAGACCGTCATGCCAGCTAAGCTCGAATGCATATTGCGTGCGCGGCGGCAAGTTCTCGAGCGCCTCGACGACCCGGGCAAGATCCTGCCGCGCGATCACCACGCGCTCTGCATTCGGGACGGTATCCTGCGCAAGCGACAGCGCGTCGACCACAGCGCGCTCGGTCTTCTGCCGGCGCCACCAATCGCGCGCAAGGTTAGCAACGATGCGGCGAAAGATGAATTGGGCATCTCGTTCGGGATACCGGCGTCCATGCCACCTCAGCCAGCTATCTTGCACGAGTTCTTCGGCTATTGCGGCGCTTTGTACATAAGATCTGGCGAGACGAACCAGGTTCTCGCGATCTTCGACGAACGCTCTAAGTCCGGCGGCATCATCTTTCATGGGTCCAGCTTTCACGACACTTCACGTAAGCCTAGCTGGACGGCAAAGTCGGCTTGGCGACTGCAGCCTATCCGATTGGCAGTGACCTGCAACCGATCGGCACAACACTTACCGCTGAACGGAGGCTGCCAATAACGAGCTTTTGCGGCAGTCTCGGGCATCGCGTTTCCTCTTCTGCCCGGTCCGCAAGATTGGCATTGCAGTCGAGCCAATGTATCGACTTTCGATCCACGGTCCGAGAGGATCTTAGTGTCATCAGCCCTTTGCTTACGAGCAACGCTTCTGGCCCGCCGCTTAGACAAAGGCGACGGCAGCATCCTGTTCTTATCCGCCCGAAGGTTCGCTTCCCCGCCGCCTAGAGCGCTTTCCGACCCGACTGCATCGGTTCTCTCGCTCTACGGTATTTTCCGGGTGCGTTTTCACGATGCCAAGCTGAGTCAGATTGGCTGGAAAACGCTCTAACCACGCCCGCACCGGATTGGGTAGGTCGAGGGACCCGCCGTCCGCGAAGCCGCGTGATCGGTGCGGGTCGCCCTCGACCCGGCCCAATCTCCTGCGGCAGGCGTCGGGTCGACGCCCCTGGCGCTCTCACTCAGCGGCTGACGTCTGTTGCAGCAGCGGAGCCGCTTTGGCTCCTTTGCCGCCAAAGCGGCCTTGCCTGTTTGGACACGGGGGCGCGCCTGCGCAGCTTGAACGGCCAGGCGAGGCCCCGTGGGCCGTTGTTCTTCGGTCAGTCCTACCCGCGGCAAGGGTGCCTTGGCGTCGTGGTCCTCTCGCCTCGGCACAGCCGTCCCCACGCCGACGACGTCTCCATATGCGCGGACGGTGCAACCGCGCCGCGCGCGCCAAGGGTGCCAAGTGCCGGGCAGAGGACGCGGCGCCCTGGCATCGCGGCTGGGGCCGTGCTTCCTGAACGAAGGGCGGCGTCAGTCTAACCCGAGCTTCGCCCGAACGATCCCCTGTACCGCTTGCGGATTGGCTTTGCCGCCCGTGGCCTTCATCACCTGGCCCACGAACCAGCCGGCGAGGGACGGTTTACCCTGCGCCTGTTCGACCTTGTCGGGATTGGCCGCGATGATCTTGTCGACCTCCGCCTCGATCGCGCCCAGGTCGGTAACTTGGCGCATGCCGCGGGCTTCGACGATCTCGGCCGGGTCCCCGCCTTCGGCATAGACGATCTCGAACAGATCCTTGGCGATCTTGCCGGAAATGTCGCCTGCCGCGATCAGGTCCAAAATCCCGCCGAGCTGGCCCGCCGAAACAGGGCTCTCCGCCACGCCATGCCCCTCCTTGTTCAGCCGACCGAAAAGCTCGTTGATCACCCAATTGGCCGCCTGTTTGCCGTCGCGTCCGCCCGCCACGGCCTCGAAGAAATCGGCATTGGCGCGCTCGGCGACCAGGACCGAAGCGTCGTATTCCGTTAAGCTGTAATCCCCGACCAGCCGCGCCTTTTTGTCATCCGGCAGCTCCGGCAGCCCCTCGGCGATGCGCTCCACCAGCCCGTCCTCTAGCTCCAACGGCAGAAGGTCCGGGTCGGGGAAATACCGGTAGTCATGGGCCTCTTCCTTCGAGCGCATCGACCGGGTCTCCCCTTTGCCGGGATCGTAGAGCCGCGTCTCCTGATCGACCGAGCCGCCATCCTCCAGGATGGCGATCTGGCGGCGCGCCTCGTATTCGATTGCCTGCATGATGAAGCGCATGGAGTTCATGTTCTTGATCTCGCAGCGGGTGCCGAGATGGGAGAAATCGCCGCTCTCCCGATAGCGCTGGTAGTCGCCGGTCTTGCAGACCGAGACGTTCACATCCGCGCGCAGGCTGCCCTCCTGCATATTGCCGTCGCACGTGCCCAGATAGCGCAGAATCTGACGCAGTTTCCGAACATATTCCGCGGCCTCCTCCGCCGAGCGGATATCCGGGCGGGAGACGATCTCCATCAGCGCGGTGCCGGAGCGGTTGAGATCGACAAACGAAAGCGCCGGGTCGATGTCGTGGATCGACTTGCCGGCGTCCTGTTCCAGATGGATGCGCTCGATCCGCACCTTCCGGGCGATGCCGGGCGCGAGGTCGATGAGTACCTCGCCCTCTCCGACGATCGGGTCCTTGTACTGGCTGATCTGATAGCCCTGGGGCAGGTCGGGATAGAAATAGTTCTTGCGGTCGAAGACGGAGCGGCGGTTGATCGCCGCCTTCAGGCCAAGCCCGGTGCGAACCGCCTGTTCCACGCAAAACCCGTTGATGGTCGGCAGCATGCCCGGCATGGCGGCGTCGACCAGGCTCACATGGGTGTTCGGCTCCGCCCCGAAGGCTGTGGCGGCGCCGGAGAAGAGTTTGGATTGCGAGGCGACCTGGGCGTGGACCTCCATGCCGATGACAAGTTCCCAATCGCCGTGGACGCCGGCGATCACGGCAGGGTTCGGTTCGCGATAGGTGAGGGCTGTCATCTCGGGCGCTCCGGTCGAGGGGTTGCGGGTATCTAGCCGTGCCCTGCGGCCTAGGGCAAGCGGTCGTCCCGGACGAAGGCGGCGCGGCCCGAGGCCCGCCCACCCGCCGGAGACCTGCGCCCGGCCGCGATGCCGAGGTTGCCCCCAAGCCTCGCGCCGCGCCGCCGGTGCCAGGCAACTCGGGTTTTGGCGCGGGAAGGCAGGATCGGTCGGGGGCTGGGGAAGAGCGCCAGGGCGCTCCGGCCCAAGCCAGCCGCACAAATCCCAGACCGGGTCAAGGGCAAGCCGCGGCAAAGACCGCGGCCCCGCGTGCCGCGGATCCCTTGACCCGGCCGGTCCCCTGCGGCGGGTCATTCCCATGTGGGAGAAAGCGATGGCACCGGTCCCTCCGCCGAGAGCGCAAGAAACGGGCTGACGCCCGGTGTTGAAGAGCGGTAGGCGGAGGCGGCAACCGAGGCGGGGAGCGCAGAGGATGGCGCAGCGGATGGGACCGGTGGAATGGGCGCTCTTGGTAGCCTTGGCGGTGCTCTGGGGCGGCTCGTTCTTCCTCGTGGGCGTCGCGGTCGCGGAGCTTCCGCCGCTGACCATCGTCGTTTTACGGGTGGGGCTTGCCGCCGCGGTGCTTCTGCCGCTGGCGGCTGCCCTGGGCGATCTTTCCCTCTCTCGGTCGGTGTGGCTGGCCTTTCTCGGCATGGGGGTTCTCAACAATGCCATCCCCTTCACGCTGATCGTCTGGGGGCAGACCCAGATCGCCAGCGGCCTCGCCTCGATCCTCAACGCCACGACGCCGATTTTCGGGGTGTTGGTCGCCCATGCCCTGACCCAGGACGAGCGGTTGAGCGGACCGCGGCTGGCGGGCGTCGTGCTGGGTTTCCTCGGCGTCGCAGCGATGCTGGGGCCGGAGGCGCTTGCGGGGATCGGCGATGCGGTTCTGGCACAGCTCGCAGTGCTGGGGGCTGCGGTCTCCTACGCCTTTGCCGGGGTCTATGGCCGGCGGTTCCGGGCCATGGGCGTGACCCCTGTCGCGGCGGCGGCGGGGCAAGTGACCTGTTCGGCCCTGGTCCTGCTGCCGGCTGCCCTGCTGGTCGAGCAGCCCTGGTCGTTGCCAGCCCCAGGGACCGCGACGCTGTCGGCGGTGCTCGCGCTGGCGGTGCTGTCGACGGCCCTCGCCTATCTGCTCTATTTCCAAATTCTCGCTCGGGCTGGAGCGACCAATCTGCTGCTGGTCACCTTTCTGATTCCAGCGGTGGCCATCGTGCTCGGCATCGCTTTGCTAGACGAGCGGTTGGGGCCGGAGCATCTGGTAGGGCTCGGGTTGATCCTCGCGGGGCTGGCAGCAATCGACGGGCGGGTGCTGCCGGGCAAAAGGGTGGCGCAAAGCAGGTCAGGCAACGCGCACGCATCGCGCGATTGATCCGCTCCGCCGGCAACCGAAGATGATCCCGACTGAAACAGTATGCATATGCTTTGTGCATAGGTTGTGCATGGATCGAGAGCCCGCCACGGCGCGGCGATCGGGGTGTCTGGCTCAGCCCTCTTTCGCCCCCGTTGCGCCGAGGATGCCCTGCTCGATTTCCCGCATCCGCTCCAGCTTGCGCCGATAACGGGTCTGCAGCACATCGACGATCACCAGAACCACGACGGCGAAATAGAAGGTCATCTTCGACATCGGCTCGACCTCTAGCCCGAAGATATGGAGATGCGGTTCCGCCGCGTGGCCGGCCTCGCCCAGCAAGACGACGCCGACGATCAACAAGATGAAGAGACCCAGCACCTCGTATTTGCGGTTGCGCTGGATAAAGGCAGAGACCTCGTCGGCAAGCAACAACATGCCGACGCCAGAGAGCCCAATCGCCAGAGCCAAAATAATAAAGACGTCCGTGATCGCCAGCGCCGAAAGGATCGAGTCAAACGAAAAGATCAAGTTCATAAGCACGATCATCATGATAACTTGATTGGCAGATTTTGCAGAGGCAAGCTCCTTGTGCTCCGGATCGTCCAACTTTAGCAGGTGATTGATTTCCTTTACAGCGGTGTAAATTAGAAAGACACCGCCGATCAGAAAGACGATGGTCGAGAAATTGACACCGCCTTCGATGATACCGGGAATATTCATGACAAAGAACGGTTCCGACAGGAGCGTGATCAGCTGCATCATCAGGAACAGCAACACGACCCGCAGGGCGAGGGCAATCAGGATGCCCTGGCGACGGACACGGGCACGATCGGCTTCCGGCGCACGCTGGCTCTCGATCGAGATATAGAGAAGATTATCAAACCCCAGAACCGCCTGCAAAAAGATGAGAACGCAAAGGTTTAACAAGTTCTCCAGCGTAAACAGATCCAGCATCTCTGCCTTGCCCCCTCCGTAGCCCCCCGCCCGGGTGTAGCTGAGCGGCGCGGCACCCTCAAGCGTTGCGCCCCGCCGATCGCGCCGCTATGTGAGCCCCATCGGCCCCGTAGCTCAACTGGATAGAGCAGGCGACTTCTAATCGCCAGGTTGAGGGTTCAAGTCCTTCCGGGGTCGCCAAAGCCGGGCGCCCTGGGGGCACGACGGCGAATGCATCGCAGCAGCGACGGCGGAGGCAGGAGATGGGTGCGACAGCGCTGAGAACCGATCTCTACCGGATCGTCAGTGGGCGACACGGTCGGTTTCTGGTCAATCCCAGGGACACCTATATCGGCAAGAGCCTGATCGAATACGGCGAGTTTTCCGAATTCGAATGGCGGTTGATCGAGCAATTGATCCGGCCAGGCTCGGTCGTCGTCGAGACCGGCGCCAATATCGGCGCGCTGACCGTGCCGATGGCGAAGTGCGTGGGACCGTCCGGCCTAGTTTTCGCCGTAGAGCCGCAAATTCTTGTTTTTCAGATGCTTGCGGCCAATCTGGCACTGAACGATCTAGTGAATGTAGTGGCAATCAACGCGGCGGCCGGGGCGCCTGAGAGCGAACGCTGGGTGGGTGTTGCGCGCTTTAACCCGGAAGCCGAGACTAATTTCGGGGGTGTCCAGCTGGTCCGCCTGCTGACCGAAGGGTTGCCGACGCGGGTGCGGATGGATCCGCTCGACACCATGCTCGACGTGACGCAATTGGACTTTTTGAAGGTCGATGTCGAGGGGATGGAGCTGCAGGTTCTGGAGGGCGCGCGCGGCGTGATCCAGCAGTTCCGGCCGGTCCTCTATGTCGAGAACCACGAGCTCGACCGGTCCCCGGCGCTGATCGCCCATCTGCGCGCACTCGGCTATAAGTTGTGGTGGCATCTGCCGCCGCTGTTTAACTCAGACAACCATGCGGCCCGCCCCGAGAACGTCTTCGGACAGGTGCGCAGCTTTAACATGTTGGGGTTACCGGCGGAAACCGGGCGCAAGGTCGATGGTCTGCGGCCCGTCATAGGACCCGAGGATCACCCGTTCAACTGGGGCGATGAACTGGTGAAACCGATGCGCCAATCGAAGGCCTGAGGCGGGGCGATCACGCCTCTCGCATCGCAGCCTTGAGCCGCCCTAGACGCTCCATCGCGGCTACGCCGACCGCGGGACCCAGCGCCATGGCGAGCAGCACGCCGGGCCACCCGACTGCGTCGGCCAAGAGCGGCGCAGCTTGGACCGTGCCGGCGGTGAGCAAAAAGCCGAGCGCGGTTTGGATGGTCATGAGGGAGCCGACCCTCTCCGGTGGTGCGGCCTCTGCGACCAACACAGAGAATTGCGGCGAATCCGGGATCACCGCCGCGCCCCAGACGATCACCAGCACCGCCACCAGCCAGGCAGGCCCGCCATAGGCAGCTGCGCTGGCCACCGCCGCGGCGCCACTGATGACCATGGCAAGGAGGGCGACCCGCTCGCAACCGATACGATCCGCCCAATGGCCCGCCGGAAAGCAGGCAAGACCGCCTATGGCGATGGCGCCAAAGGCGAGCGCCTTGGCAGCGTCGGTCGCGCTGGCGAGACCGGATGCCTGAAAGGCGCCTAGCGCGATCACGCCGACCCATGCCCAGAGGGCATAGAGTTCCCACATATGGCCAAGATAGCCGATCACCGCCAAACGGATGCGTGGATTGGTCCAGACCAATTGCACGGCCCCGGGGTCGAAGCTGGCGGCCTTGGCGTGGTTGGGGCCGAGCCCAATCGTCAGCACAGCAAGCCCCCCGGCGGCGGCGAGGAGGGAAGTGACGAGGATCGTCGCCCGCCAGTCCGCCCCTCCGAAAAGCGCAATAAGGTGCGGGCTGGCTGACCCAACCGTGAGGGCACCGACCAGCGCGCTGACGAGAAAAGCCCGGTCGGTGGTGCCCCAGCCGACGGCGATCTTCATCCCCACTGGATAGACGCCGGCCAGAGCTGCCCCGGTGACCGCCCGCAGCAGCACGGCCTCGGTCCCGCCGATTGGAGCGGCGAGCAGCGCGAGATTGGCCGATGCGGCCACCAGCGCAGAGACCGCGAAGACACGCCGCGGGTCGAAGCGGTCGGCGAGGCCGAGCAGCGCATAACCGACGGCCCCGAGCGCGAAACCCAATTGCACGGCAGTCGTCAACCAGGCCAGGCGCGCCGGCGGCAGCCCGGCCTCCGCAGCCATATCGGCGAGCCCTGCGGCAGTGGAAAACCAGAGCGTCATCACGCCGATTTGCGTGACGATCAGGATGCCGATCGCGGCGCGCTTTCCCTTCGGCATTGACAACGCCCCCGGCCGCTTCCTTGATCGTGGCCATCATGCGCGGCGCTTTCGCGGTGCGTCCAGGGGGAACGGGCCATGTCCGAGGACCATCACTCGATTGTGCGGCGTCAGGCAGCACCCGCCTCGGTTTCGACCCCGGTGGTGACGCCGATCTGGCCCTCGGTCGTCTATCAAAGCACCGATGCCGACGCCTTGGATGCGCAGTATCTGGGCGAGACACAGGGCTACACCTATGCGCGGGAGGGGCATCCGAACGCCGCGGTGCTGGCGGCGAAGATCGATGCGCTGGAGGGCGCGCGGGGCGGGGTCGTCACCGGGTCCGGCATGGCGGCGGTCGCCGCGGTGTTTCAGGCGGTACTGCGGGCCGGCGACCATGTGGTCGCGGGCAGTCAACTCTATGGGAAATCTCTGAAGCTCCTGAAGGACGAATTGCCCCGGATGGGGGTTGAGGTCACGCTCTGCGACCCGACCGACGGCGGGGCCGTGGCGGCCGCCCTGCGGCCGGAGACGAAGCTGGTACTGGTCGAGGTCGTATCGAACCCAACGCTGCGGGTCGCAGACATGGCCGGCATCTTTGCGGCCACCGCGGGCCACCCGGCAATGGTTGCCGTCGACAACACGTTCACCACGCCGGCGCTCTATCGCCCTCTAGCGGCGGGGGCCGATCTGGTTATCCACTCGGTCACCAAGATGTTGGCGGGGCATTCCGATGTCACGCTCGGCTATGCGGCGGCGAAGGATCCGGGGGTTGCTGCCCGGCTGACCGAAGTCTCGGTTGCCTGGGGCCTGACGGCGAGCCCGTTCGACTGCTGGCTCGCGGAGCGTGGGATGCATTCCTTCGAGCTGCGTTTTGCCCGCGCCCAGGAGACTGCAGCGGCGCTGGCCCACCATCTCTCGGGGAAACCGGGGGTCGAGGCGGTGATCTACCCGGCGCGGCCGGACCATCCCGATCACAACCGAGCGCAGGGTCTATTATGTGGACAGGGCGGCGCCATGGTCAGCTTTCGCCTTGCGGGTGGACGCGAGGCGGCAAACGCGTTCCTGCGCGCGGCGCGGCATATCCCATTCGCCCCGACGCTGGGCGATGTGGCGACGATGTTTTCTCATCCTGCCGTGTCATCTCATCGCGCGTTGACGACGGAGGCCCGGGAGGCGCTGGGGATCACCGAGGGGTTCATCCGCTGTTCGGTCGGGATCGAGGCGCCGGATCTGCTGATGCGGGAACTCGACCAGGCGCTCGCTGCGAGCTTGGTGGCAAACGCATGATGGAGACTGGCGAGACGACGATGCCCGCCCGCTACCGCGCAGTTGTCGCGCAGATCCGGGCCGTATCGGCCGGCGAAACCGATCCCATTGCCCTGATGGCAACGGTGGCGTGCGAGCTTTATCACGGTATGGAAGGCTTCGATTGGGTCGGTTTCTACCGTGTTGTGGAGCCTGGGATGCTCAAGATTGGACCTTATCAGGGCGGGCATGGCTGCTTGGTGATCCCCTTCGACCGCGGCGTATGCGGCGCTGCCGCACGAGAGCGGCGGACGCAGGTGGTGGAGGATGTGAATGCATTTCCCGGCCATATCGCCTGCGCTGCCTCGACCCGATCAGAGATCGTGGTGCCAGTTTTCGATCCTGCCGGAGCGCTGATCGCGGTGTTGGACATCGATAGTGACGGGCCGGCCCATTTCGACCAGAGCGACAGAGCTGCGTTGGAGATGATCTGCGCAGAGGTCTTCAGCAACGTCGCCCGCGGATAGGCCGACAGATTTTGATCCCGCCCACCACCCCCGGGGGCCCCCCGAAGGGGGGGGGGGGGGGGGGGGGGGCC
>JBCCRM010000050.1:0-24948 GCA_039513195.1 Pseudomonadota bacterium
AGATACTTGCGCACCGTCTTTCGGCTCATCTTCAGCTTGCGCGCGGTCCCGCGGATCGACAGGCCCTGCCGGTGCAACACCCTGATATCCAGGACTTCTTCTCCGGTTATCATCTGCTCTCCCGGTCGTTGGGGAGAAGCGGAACAGGCGGGTCCCTTTCTAGCCGGCAACCCGGGCTACCTTTACATCGGCGTTAACACGGTGAAGACTGCCGCATCTTCTATCCGCCTGGTATTCCTGCAGCAGTAGGACGGTCACTTGCAGATCCTCGGGCGGGGCGGCTTCGTTCAATGTCCTAAGATGTTCGAGTTCGGCGTTGTAGGCGATCGGTGTGTTGCCATCCGGCAGGTCATTGATGGAGGAGGGCGCCGTGCATCCAAGCAGCCCGAAGACCGTCGGCATTGCGGCGGTCCGCAGCCTGCCCCCAATGCATGGGGTGTCCTATGCTGTCCATGCGTCGCCATGCTCACCCCCTTGATAAATCAGTAAGTATATTTCTCGTAGTTATTACCAAGAAAGTAGTCAATGCATCTTGAGGAGTTCCAACTTGCTGAAACCGCATAGCGCGGCGCAGGATCGAAGCGATGGAACCCACCCGGCGGAAAAGCTGCCCCGTCGCGCGCACGATCGACTTGATCGGCGAGCGCTGGACGATTCTGATTTTGCGGGATCTGCTGACCGAGGGGCCGCGCCGGTTCCAGGACCTTCGGAACGCACTCGATGGTATCGGCCCCACGACCCTGTCCGCGCGCCTGAAATCCCTGGAAAGCAAAGGGATGGTGGAAAGGCGGCTTTACTCCGACCACCCGCCACGGGCAGAGTATCTGCTGACGGAAAAGGGTCAGTCCCTGGGCCCGGTGTTGGCCGCGCTGAGAGACTGGGGCCGCGCAAACACCTAACGATCGGCGGAGTCCGCTCGGAAGAACGCATGGTGCGCCAGGCGAATGCCGGTCGCTTGTTCGGCTCAACCGCACGGAAATGGAGTCTTGCGGCGCCGGTGGGTGGGGTCTGCGGCTCGGTAGCCGCCCGGAAGCTTACGCCCTTCGCCCTAGGAGCGCTCTCCAGACCCGCAAGCCTGCTATCACTTTCGCCGTCGCCGCGCGCGCCAATGCGCAAAGCAGCGACTTCGAGACCAAACCGATCGTCCCCTCGATCAGCATCTCGTGGACCACACTCGCAGCGACGATGACCGCCATCTCGTCTTCGGGGGCTGCGCCTGCCGCCAGATCGACCCTGCCCAGCTCGCGGTCTGCAACACCTGCACCCCCGTCAAAACCGCCGCCTGACCCTGCTGTCCCAGGGGCGCAGTCCAAAACCACACACCGGCCGGACAACGCCTAGGGGTACGCTCGCCAGACGGCCCAGCCGACTGTGAGTCGACACAAGCTGCACCTCGATCTTTCACGAGTCGAGAAGACACTATCTGTTCATCAATCAATGACGAAACGCATGCTTGGCCCTACCTCCTGCGCATCGCCTAATCAAAGCAGGGAGTTTGAAATGACCCTCCGCGCGCTTTCCGCCGCCGCCATCCTCGCCGTCGCCCCCGTGGCGGCCGAGGCAGAGCCGGTCACCTTCGATCTGGATCCGACACACACCACCGTGGCGTTTTGGGTGGATCACGTCGGCTATGCACGCACCCTCGGGTGGTTCACCGAGGTCACGGGCAGCTTCGTCTACAATGCCACCGAGAAGACAGTGACCGAGATCAGGATCGAGGTGAACCCGTCCTCCATCTTTACCAATGACGAACGCCGCGACGACCATGTGCGCAACGCAGACTTTCTGGATGTTACGAACTTTCCGTCGATCGTGTTCACCGCTGAAGGGGGCGAGGTGACCGGAGAGCACACCGGTGTCGTGCAGGGCGAGCTCACGCTCTTGGGGCAGAGCAAACCAGTGGCCGTAGACGTCACGCTAAACAAAGATGCCGTTTATCCGTTCGGACACCAAAAGCGGACCGTTGGCGTTTCAGCGGAGGCGGTGGTGACCCGATCCGAATACGGCATGGACTATGCACTCGGCGGGCTGGTCGGCGACGAGGTGTCCGTCATCATCGAGGTTGAAGCTATCGCGCGCGACTGACCGTACCGGGGCCGTCGCGGAGCGATCCAAAGCGCGATGGAGCGTGATCGCCGGCAGCCCGATGGGGCGAAGCCGGCGAAATCGGTTTCGCAAAGAAACAGCTTGGAGCGTGGCATATGAAACGCCGTCTTGTTTTGACCGCTGTTGTCACGGTTGTGATCGCGTTTCTCGGATACAGGGCCTACGAGATGCAGACGATCGAGACGCCCGCCTATGCCGTTGTTCACGCCGACGGCGCCTTTGAGTTGCGGCAATACCCGGAGATCGTCACCGCGGAGGTGGCGCGGGAGGGCTCGCGACAACAGGCAGTACGCAGCGCCTTCGGGGCGTTGGCGCGTTATATCTTTGCCCGCGATCGCGAGGGCGAGAGCATCGCAATGACGGCGCCAGTAACACAAGAACGCCTAGCGGCCGAGCCTTCGGGCGGGTCGCGAGGCAATTGGCGGGTGGCGTTTATCATGCCGGCGGACCGGCAGTTCGACAAACTGCCTAAACCGGCGTCCGACGACATCGCCTTGGACCGGAAGCAGCCCGGTGAATTTGCAGCGATCAGATTTTCTGGCTGGTGGACCGACGCGTTGTTCGCGCGGAAGGAGCGAGCGCTGCGCGAGTGGCTGGAGACTCAGGACCGGCGCGCCGCGGGCAATGCAATCTACGCCTATTACAACGACCCTCTTACCCCAGGTTTTTGGCGCCGGAACGAAGTGCTGGTTCCCATTGCCCAGCGGGAAGGCGGGTAAACGCTGGTCTGTGCGGTTCCGGGATGAGCTTCTGGGGATTTGCCGGGAACCCGTGTGGCTCTGCCTGCAGCTTTTCGACCATGCGTGCGCCTGGCGTTTCGCCTCTCTTTGCCTTTGGCGAAGGCATGTTCCTAGAAAAACTCGTGCACATGGGCACGGCGTAGGTTGCGGAGCAGCGGCGGCTGGCGCTGGTATTGAACGGAAATGCAATCAAATCTGCAGTTTCGGCAACTCTTGGCGGGTGTAGAGAGCGCTCCCTTCAGGTAGCTCCTGCTGTCCAAATGATGGCCTTTGCAACGCACGTCCCGCGACCAGCCGTTCGATGCCAGACAGGACCTGACCACCCAGGTCTATGCGGTCGCGCCACTTCGGGACGACAGATGACGCCTCCTAATCTCGTGGCCGTCGATCTTTGGAATTGCCGCTAAGCTTTTCGGTGATCTTGGTGAGGCAACAGCCCTCCTTGCCTGGTGACCAAAGCTCCATTTCGTAGTCGAAGCCGGCGGCCTCCAACGCCGCTTCGTCGAAGGCGGACGCACAGTAGAGCAGGGTGCAGACCTCCGCGTCGCTGCACCCTGCCTCGAACCAGGCGTCTTTGAGGGGACACGCCATCATCTTCACCTCCAGTCCGACGCGATCCAGCTTGCGGATATCGGGCGAGAAAGTCGCGCCACCGTCCGGCGCTCGCGCCCAGTGTTCCGCCATCCCGGCGAAGTCGCTCGGCGCAAGATGCGCGAGCTTGCGCCCGACCGCCTGACCATGTTCTCGGCTTGCGCCCCGCAGGACATTGATCGCTTCCTCCCGACCATGTCGGCTCGAGAGCACCCGGAACACGGCGAGGTAGATCCTGGCGCGGTCCTTGATGGCATTACAGAGAGGAGATGCAGCGGCCGTCTGGTTCATCCCAATGTCCTCGGGTGCGAAACTGCGGTGGGGTAGTGCGGGGCGCGGATCAGCCGTCGAAAACAGGTTGGTGGAACCTTTCCTCTGGGATGACGGCGATTGGGACCACCTCGACCAGAAGATCGGGCGCAATCAGCCCGCCGGCCTGGATGAGGATGCTGACCGGTCCGTGCTCTCGCCTTAGGCGTTCGGCACGCACCTTCTGTATGGCGGGCATGTCATCTGGATCGACATAGAAGATTGTCAGGGAAACAATGTCTTCCGGCCGCCCGCCCACAGCTCTGAGGATGTGTTCGACATTGTCGAAGCAGTAGTGGGTTTGAGCCTCGCAGTCGCCTTTGCCGATGACCGCGCCGTTGGGGTCCCAGGCAACTTGGCCCGTGACATGAAGCACCTTGCCCACCGGCTGCACAACCCCGTGGTGGAACGGACGTCCACGCTGAGGCCAGCCCGTCGGCAGGTTGAATCGGGTGGTCATTCTCAGGCCTCCTTGTTCAGAACCGGCGAGAGTCTTGAACAGGGCATGGGCGGATCGCTCAAACGACAATATTTGCGCCGGAGGGATAGAAAATCTCGGTCTGCCGAGCCGGGCCGCTGTGATAGGCCGAAGTCGGGAGGACTTTGGTGTGACTTACCGATTTCCGTCTTTGAACGGCCTCAAGGCGTTCGAGGCGGCGGCCCGGCATCTCAGCTTTAAAGCCGCCGCCGGAGAGCTGGGCGTCACGCCGGGCGCCGTGAGCCAGCAGGTCAAGCGGTTGGAGGCCTCGCTCGGCATCTCGCTGTTCCGGCGCTTGCCGCAAGGATTGCTGCTAACGCGGGAGGGGGCCGACTACCTGCCGCATGTGTCGAACGCCTTCGACGCCCTGACCGAGGCGACCGAGGCCGTCGCCCCAGCTTTGAACGGGCGGAAGCTTAGCATTGGCATCTCGGCGCCTTTGGTCGAGCAACTGCCGAGGTCCTGGCCGCGCCACACCGCAGTGCTCGATGCCTATGTCCGAGAAACCACGATCAGCGACGACGTTGAACGGATTTGGAGCAACGAACTCGATGCGCTGCTGCTGATCCGCCAAACGAAACATGGTGGCCTGGCCGAGCAGCCCGTGGACATTGCGGTTTGCGAGGGCGTTCGGACCATCTTCTTCGTCACACGACCGGGTCTCGCCACCTGCAGGCAGTCGCGTGCGATCGTCGAAGAGTTGAGACGATGAGCTCTTTCCGGATCGACGTATCGTGCGGTTGTGAGGGCCCGGCCGGTCCTCTCTCGATCGTTCAAGAAACGGCCTTGCCGGAGGGGCTGAGAAGGGCGTGATCGCCGATAAACCGCGCCGACCCACCAAAACCTGCGGGACCGTCAAATCCTCCGACGCGACCGCCCCGCAGCGCGCCGTCCTCTTATGGTGAGGCTCGATCACCTCACCGTCGTCGCACCAACCCTCAGGGAAGGTGCGGCGCATCTCCGAGACTGTCTCGACCTCGACCTGCCGTTCGGGACGAGACACCTCTATATGGGCACCCATAACCATCGGCTGCTGCTGGGGCGCGGGGTCTATCTCGAAGTCATCGCGCTCGACCCGGACGGCAATGCGCCCGGTCGCCCGCGTTGGTTCGGTCTCGACGATCAGGACCAGGTGAGATCGGACTGGGAGGACGGTCGCCGGCTCCGGGCGTGGGTCGCCAGCACCGACGCGATGGGACCCTTGCTTGCCTGCCATCATGAAGTCTTTGGCGAAAAGGTCCCTCTACCGTCCTGCGACCCGACCTTCGATTTTGCGATCCCGGCCGATGGCTCACTCCCCCTCAATGGGGCGGCGCCGTCGCTGATCGACCGCCGCGGTATCGCCGAACCTCTCTCCGCGATCCCCGATCTTGGCGCGCGCTTGCTATCGCTCACGCTGGTACATCCGAACCCCGCCGCCATTGTGGCGCTGTATGACGAGTGGAAGATCGACCGCCCGCCATCGACCATGATAGGCGATAAAGTCCGCTACCGCGCGGAGATCGAGACACCGGACGGAGTGAAACTCCTGACCTAACCAAAGGCCGGGTCCCATCATCGGACGAGAAAGCCGACCCCGCGACCGGTCTGGATCCGACGGCGGTCTGCGGACCGACCTCGGCGCCTAAGCAAAGCAGGCCGCCCCGCAAGGCAGGACGGCCCCGCCTCCACGCTCACTCTGTCGGCGCGCCGAAAAGCGTTTGGTACATCACCGAATAGATTTCAGTAGAGTCCATCAGCGGTTGGACCAGGTCGCGATTCAGACCGGCGCCGCGCACAAGGATGCCCCCTGCGACATCGCTGTAACCGGTCCAAGCGATACCGAAATGATGCGTGTTGCCGTTCCGATCGGGCGCCGTCTCAAAGGCATCGCCAAATGCCCCCTGCTTCCCATGGAGGATGCCGCCACCCCTCGTCGTCGCCGAGACGGCACCTTCCTCTTGCCGCACAACCTGCAGACCGCCCGCATCGCTGTCTGCCGCCATCAGCAACAGCGTGTCATCCCGACCGTCCATGAAGTCGAGGATGGTTCCCACCGTCGCATCCGCCCGGCTCAGCGCCTCCAGCGTGCCGGCTGCGTTCATATTATTGGCGATGTTGTCGGTACCCTCTTCCTCGATAACGGCGAAGAAGCCATCCTCGTCCCGCGACACGATCTCGAGCGCGACCGCAGCCATCTCGGACAAGGTCGGCGCATGGTCCCAATAGGTGGGCAACCCGTCGATGATGTTCCGCTCCCGCTCCTGATCGTTGAAGGTGTGATTATGGGCGAAGACACCCAGCAAAAGCTCGACCTCGTCCAGGTTCAAGGCCATCAGCTCGTCGCGGGTGAAGACGACCGTGTAGCCGAGTTCCTCCGCCTGTTCGATCAGGTTCAGGCCATCGTCGCGTTCGCCGGGGCCATGGCGACCCTCCGTTCCTTCGGGCAGCAAGAAGCGCTCGCCGCCCGCCATGATAACCTGAGCTCCGGACTCGATCACCTGACCCGCAATGTCTTCGGCATTGCGGCGGCTTTTGCTGGATGCCACGAAGACGGCGGTACCGGGCTCTGCAATATGACCGGACTGAACGAGGGCTACCGATTTGCCGGCCGCCATGGCTTCTTCGGCGATCGACATGTCTTTCCCGGACGCGGCGGTCAGAGCCTTCTTGCCGTTCATACCGAAGCTGTCCGCCACCACTTTCACGCCATAGGCATGGACCGTCGCGCCTCCGTGGGACGTGCCCGTCACGCGGTCTGCCATGTGACCTGTATAGACGCCTAGGGCTGGCAGCTTGTCCCAGTTCAGCTCCCCATCCGGACCGACCGTGTGCATGCGCGCCGCCAGCCAGTGGTTCACGCCCGTCCCGTCCGGGTGGAAAAAGATGACATTGCCAGCATCCTGCGCTGCCGCGGGCGAGGCGAACGTCAAAGCGAGCGTTGCTATCGCTGCAATTCGAGTGGTCTTGATCATCGAGCTCTCCCGTGTCGAATTCAATGCGCGACGTCGCGGGAAACTCGTTCCCGCCGAGCCCCTTGAGTAATGGGTCTGGTCTGCGACAAGTTCTTCACAACAGCATAACACAACCGTCAAAGGTCGGAGGATGCCCTCTCCGCGGGCCTATGGGTGGCGCGAAGGTGCCCAGCATCTCGGCGTTTGGCTCAGCGATGTCCCCGGTCGTGCATATCAAGCGGACGATGTGGAAACGGCTGCACTCCACACACCCAGCGACTTCGATGTATGGCCGCGGATATCCCACGGCTTTTGTGGGCAGCTATGGGGTGCAGTCTATACGTCGGACAAAGGCCGCGCAGGTCTACCGCAGGACCGTACACGACGACCCCCGGGGCGCAGAGTTGGGGTCGGTCCGCCAGCCCCGGTTGCTCTGTCAACCAAGCTGGACTCGTTCACGGATTACCTGAAGCGCCGCCTGGCGAAGACAGCATCGCGGCGATTGCCGGGCGCCGTTTGTCTCCGCGGGCTCCAGGATCTTGGGTGCGAAGATGCTGGTTCGACGCTGAAGACCTGGTTGCGGGCACAGTATCCCAAACAATCGGCGCTGGAGATCATCCGTTTCGAAACGCAGCCGGAGCGACAAGCCGGAGCGCCCGAGGCGGCGTCTTCATTTTGGGGTTTCCCAATCGTTGGAGCTTCTGTTTCAAGATCGAAAACGGCGGCGACCTTGAGCAGAAGACCCCTGACGGACGCGCAATGGGCGCGTATCGAGCCTTTGGTGCCAGGCACGACGGGCGACCGGGGCCATGCTGCGGTGAACAACAGGCTGTTCTTTGACGCGATCCTCTGGCTGGCGCGGACGGCAGCGCCGCGGCGCGACCTGTCCCCTGAGTTCGGAAGCTGGCAGACGGCCCATTGCCGGTTCCGGCGCTGGACGCGCTGCACGGGGTGGGAGGGTCTTTTCAACGCCTTGGCCGATACGCCGGACTTCGAATACGTGCTGGCCGATGCGACGATCTCGACGGTGCAGCCGGCACCGCCACTCAAAAGGGGGACTTGAAGCTCACGCTATGGGCAGATCCCGCGGCGGTCTGTAGACCAAGATCCACGCCGCCGTCGATGCGCTCGGCCTGCCTGTGCGCGTCGCGATCACGCCTCAACCCACCCTGGCAAATGGGGCGACGATGCGCAGGCGCTCCGGCTGACCGATGGGCTGCGGGTCGTCGGGCACGTCATCGCTTTCGCCCGCGCAGTGAAATGGCTCGCCTGATGAAGGTGCTTCCGAGAGCGGATTGACCGGCAATTGGATCTGGGCGTCTCCCTCGGAACCTCGATGCGATTCTTCGTTGTGGCTGGTAAAGGAGGCCAGCCGCGATGGCCAAAGCACTTTATGTCGATCTTCGTGAGCGTGTCATTGCGGCGATGCGCTCCGGCCAGTCTTGCCGCGCGGCTGTCGCCCGGTTCGGTGTGGCGCCCCCGACCGCTAAGACCTGGGCCGGACGGGCAGCACGGATGGGCTCAGTCGGACCTGGCAAAAAAGTCGCGCACCGCCGCTCGATCCTCCGGCCGCACCGCGACTGGTCGCTCGGCGAGGTCCGGGCCTGTCGCAAGATCGCGCTGGCGTTCCCAGGGAACGTCTGGCGGGGCTCGATGTGGCGGTCAGCCACGACACGGTCTGGCGGTTCCTTCGCGCCCGCGGCTTCAGCTTCAATGAAAGATGCTGGTCGCCGACGGGCGGGAGCGTACCGACGTGAGGCGCCGTGGGTGATCGAAGGCCCCGTCAGCGGCACGATCTTCCGGAGCTAAATCGAGAAAGTGCTGGTCCTTAAGCTCAGGCCCGGCGATATCGTGGTGATGGATGATCTCGGCAGCCACAAGGGCCGGGCCGTGCGCCGGGCAATCCGGGCAGCCGGTGCGCACCTGCTGTTCCTGCATCACGGATCCGAACCCGGTTGAGCCGGCCTTCGCAAAGCTCAGGCACTGGCTCCGAAAGACCGCACCGAGGTTCCGATACGCGCTCTCTTGAGCAGCCGCAGCCATCCTCGACCGCGTTGCACCCGCCGAATGCGCCAACGACCCCACCGATGCCGGATACCCTTCCACTTAAATCAGATACGCTTTAGAGTGATCGAAGTCACGGCGATGGATAATCGATGCTCTCAGAGCGCCGCGTCTGCCACCCGGCTGGTGGCGGCTAAGGCTCACGCGGCGATCTTCGGGTTTAGCGCCTGTGGGACGGCACCTGCGCCCGCGGCATCGCCACAGGCGGCTCCGCCGGCAGCGCGCCGCGGGAGCTGACGGTGCCAGGGGCCGGGCGCTAGACGCGGCGCTTTGGATCTTCGGACCCACGATGGAGTCGCGGTTACGGAGGCAAAGGCGATGTCCCATATCTTTCCACGCCGCCTTAACGGGCAGTTGCCGACAGTCGCCGGCGGCGACGGCTGCTATCTGATCGATACCGAGGGCAAGCGCTATCTCGATGCCTCCGGCGGGGCCGCGGTCTCCTGCCTCGGCCACAGCGCCACCCCGGTGATCGAGGCCGCGAAGGCGCAGCTCGACGCTATCCCATACGCCCATACTTCGTTCTTTACCTCGGAGCCAGCCGAGCGCTTGGCCCGCCAGCTGATCAACCTCGCGCCTGCGGGCCTCGACCGTGTCTATTTCGTCTCTGGCGGGTCGGAAGCGGTGGAGACTGCCATCAAACTCGCCCGCCAGACGCAGATCGAGCGGGGGGCTACGGCGAGGCGCCACGTTATCGCCCGCTGGCAGAGCTATCACGGGAACACGCTCGGCGCTCTCTCCGCCGGGGGTAACCGCTGGCGCCGGCAGGCGTTTCAGCCGCTTCTCAGCCCTGCCATGCACCATATCGACCCATGCTATGCTTGGCGCTGGGCGGAACCCGGCGAAAGCCCTGAGGACTACGGCCTGCGCATGGCAAACCAGCTCGACGCGAAGATCAGGGAGCTCGGGCCTGATACCGTCGCCGCCTTCATCGCGGAACCGGTCGTCGGCGGCACCATCGGCGCCGTGCCCGCAACACCGGGCTATTTCGCTCGGATCCGCGAGATTTGCGACCATCACGGTGTCTTGCTGATCTTCGACGAAGTTATGTGCGGCATGGGACGCACCGGACATCTCTTCGCCTGCGAGGCGGAGGGCGTGGCGCCAGACATCCTCTGCATTGCCAAAGGCCTCGGCGCCGGAATCCAGCCGATTGGCGCCACGCTTTGCACCGCCGAGGTGTTTGCGACCATCGCAGAGGGGTCCGGCACCTTCCATCACGGACACACCTATCTCGGCCATCCGACCGCCTGCGCCGCCTCGCTCGCGGCCCTTGGAGAGATCCAGCGCCTGTTGCCCAGGGTGCTCCCGATTGGAGAGCGGCTGCAAGCGGCGCTCGAGGCGGCCCTCGGCCAACATCCAGCGGTCGGCGATATCCGCGGCCGGGGTCTCTTCCGCGGCATCGAGCTTGTTGCAGACCGCGAAACCAAGGCACCCTTTGAGCCAAGCTTCGGTCTCGCTGGCCGGATCAAGGACCTGGCCTTTGCCGATGGGCTGATGGTCTATCCAGGCACCGGCACCGTCGATGGCCGGCGGGGCGATCACATCCTCCTCGCACCCCCTTTTATCCTGGAGGATGCACAGATCCGGGAAATCACCGAAAAGCTCGGGCGCGCGCTCGACGGGGCGCTTGCCACGGCAACAGCGGCCTAACGCCCGCCCTCAAACGGCCAAGGAATGCCGGGCCGGGCGGGCCGCGAGGAAACTGTCGAACTCGGCCGCGATCAAGCGGGTATGCATCTGCCAGGCTGGCGCAATCTCGAACCCGCCGGGCCGGGGAAGCAGCGCCCCCTCCGGCGCCGCCGCCATAAGCGCATGCATCTGCGCGATCACCGGCCGCGCGAAATCCCCGAAACGATCCACCAGCGCACCCGCATCGAGGGCAAAGCTGCAAAGGATCTGCTGGATGGCCGCTTGCCGCGGCCGGTCGTCGAGGGTGAGGGCATGGCCGCGCGCCACCGGAACCTGCCCGGCCGAAACCGCCTTCTGCCACTCAGCCGTACGGCCGATGTTCTGCACATAGCCCTCCGGCAGCATCCCGATTGAGGATGCCCCCATCCCGATCAGGGTCTCGGCCGGATCCACGGTGTAGCCTTGGAAGTTCCGCTTCAGCGTGCCGTCCTGCGCCCCCGCCGCCATGGCGTCCCCCGGCAGGGCGAAGTGATCGATGCCGACCGGCTGATACCCGGCCCCTGCCAGCAGCGCGCCAGCCATCACTGCCTGCGCTTGCCGCGCCGAAACGCCGGGCAGGCTCTCCACATCGATCAGCTTCTGGCGCCGCGACATCCACGGGACATGGGCATAGCCGAACAGGGCTACACGGTCGGGCTTCAGCGAGATCACCGCCTCCACCGTCCGGCGCAACGAGGCCTCGGTCTGGCACGGCAGCCCGTAGAGCAGGTCGATGTTGATCCCCGCGACACCCCGCGCCCGCAACCCCTCGACCACGCTGCGGGTTAGCGGGAAGCCTTGTTCGCGACCAATCGCGCTCTGCACACACGGTTCGAAATCCTGCACGCCAATAGAGCCGCGGGTGATCCCGATCTGCGCCAAGGCATCCATCCGCGCCTCGGTGATGTCGCGAGGATCGATCTCGACCGCCATCTCTGCGCTGCGGATACCGGGAAAGACCCGCTCCACGGCGCGGTAGAGGCGGTGCATGTCCTCGGCTCTCATGATGGTGGGTGATCCGCCGCCCCAATGCATCTGACTGACCGGATGATCAGGTCCCAACCGGGCGCCGATCATTGCGATCTCCGCCTCTAGATGGCCAAGATAGCGGTCCACCGGCGCATAGTCTCGCGCCCCTTGGGTTCGGCAGGCACAGAACCAGCAAAGCCGGGCACAAAACGGAATATGTAGATAGAGAGAGAGGGGCGCCGCCGCGGGTTGCCGCGCCAGCCAACGCCAATAGGTGTCTGCCGTCACCGCGTCGGTGAAATGCGGCGCGGTGGGATAGCTGGTATAGCGCGGAACGGTGCGCTCCAGAGCCTGCGGTGCGAAGGGCGAGAGATCATGAACCATGCCGCCTCTATCTGACGCAGCCGACCCGTTTGCATTGACGCAAATCAACCTTTCGCCCACATTCATTGCATCGGAGGACGAAGTGAACGCTTTGGATACCCCACCCGAGTGCTCAGGCAGGGTCGATCGATGCCTCGAATGCCCGATCCGAGATCGGGCCGTTTGCACCTATTGCGATGAGAGCGAACTCTCGGCTCTGGAAGCGCTGAAAAGCTACCGCCGTTTCGCGCCGGGTCAGGAGATCGTCGCGGCCGACGAAGAAATGAGTTTCCTCGGCTCGGTAGTGGACGGGGTCGTGTCGCTGTCGAAAACCATGGCCGATGGCCGCCGCCAGATGGTCGGCCTGATGTTTCCGTCGGATTTCGTCGGCCGGCCGCTACGCCCGGTCGCCCCTTATGACGCTACGGCGGTGACGGGCGTCACGCTCTGCCTTTTCACCCGCCACCGGTTCGAACGGCTGCTGCGAGAGACCCCAGCGCTGGAGAAGCGGCTGCTGGAAATGGCGCTCGACGAGCTCGATGCGGCGCGCGACTGGATGCTGCTATTGGGCCGCAAGACGGCGCGGGAGAAAATCGCAACCTTCATGGTCATTTTGGCGCGGCGCACGGCCAGTTCTCGCAAGATGCGCCCGGGCGATGGCCTGCGCTTCCAACTACCGCTGACGCGGGAGGCGATCGCGGATTACCTCGGCCTGACCATCGAAACCGTGAGCCGCCAGATCACCGTGCTCCGGAAGGACGGCCTCCTCGTCTTCGAGGATGCACGCCATTGCGTTGTGCCGGATTACGTGGCGCTGCTCGATGCAGCGGGCGAGGACTCCGATGGTGGCGTGATCGCCTGAGTTGGCGTCGGAAGGCGGTCACCACTTCGTCAACTGCACGTGTGTCGCGAAGCTGCGTCCCCCACACCATCTGTGGCGGATCGCTGTCCGACCGGAGATCGCTTATGCCAACGCGCCGCCGCGCCCTTGCCGGGCTTGCCGCAACCGCCGCCCCCTTCGCTCTTGTCACGACGCCCCACAAGGCCCTTGCCGCTCCGAGCGAGGCTGAGATCGACCAGGCCGGCCGTGACCTATTCTTCGGCAGCCGCTCAAAGTTCGACGAGGCGCTGACGGTCTTCGAGGCTCATGGCGGGCCGGAGATGGCGGCACTGCTGATCTTTTCGCTGCGCTTTAGCCCTCACGCCAATCGGCCAATCCAGGAAACTTTGGTGCGGGTGACCGGGACCGCGGCACCGCAGGACTGGTTCGATTGGATGTTGTGGCAGGAGAACAATCCAGAAGTTGTGCCGCATCGCAGCTATGCCGGGTTGAAGCGGGAATTGTTCCTCGACATCGATCCGAATTTCGAGCTGTTCCTGCGCCCCGAGCACCTCGAGCGCGATGCGATGAAGATCCGTTTCGAAGAGGTCACCTGGGGCGGGGTGCGAAAGGATGGGATCCCCTCGCTGGATGCGCCTGAAATGATCGCGGCCGGGGAGGCCGGTTATCTGAATGACGACGACCTGGTCTTCGGGGTGGAGATCGAGGGTGACGTTCGTGCCTATCCGCTGCGGATCATGGGCTGGCACGAAATGTTCAACGATGTGATCGGGGGCGTGCCGGTGGCCCTCGCCTATTGCACCCTCTGTGGCGCCGGGATCCTTTTCGAAACAGCGGTCGAAGGACGTGAGCGGCCGTTCATCTTCGGTTCCTCTGGCTTTCTCTACCGCTCCAACAAGCTGATGTTCGACCGGGAAACCCATTCGCTTTGGAACCAATTCACCGGGCAGCCGGTCCAGGGCCCGCTGGTCGACAGTGGCATCGCGCTGGGCCAGCGGCCGGTGACGATCGAGCACTGGGGCACATGGCGGCGGCGCAACCCGGGGACGACGGTGCTGTCGCTCGACACCGGCTATGTGCGAAATTACGGCTCGGGCGTGGTCTACAACGACTATTTCGCAAGCCCGGATCTGATGTTCCCGACGCGGGTCGATCAGAGCCGGGCAAAGCAAAAGGATTATGTGTTCGGGATCCGCACCTTCGGCGGTGCGAAGGCGTGGCCGCTCAAGGCGTTTGACGGCGGCAAGGTGATCAATGACCACGTGGCGGGTCTTAACGTGGTGTTGGTCGGCGACACCCATGGACGGACCGTGCGGGCGTATGACAGCCAGGGGCTCGACTTCCGGGCCGGCGGCGACGGCCGCGAGGTTGTGGCCGATGGGGCGATCTGGCGGGTGACCGAAGCGGCCTTGGTGGCGACCGACGGGCGCAAAGCACCGCGGGTGGCGGGCCATGTCGCGTATTGGTTCGCCTGGGATGGGTATCTCGGCGCACGGTCGGACTTCTACGAAGGCTGACATCCGACCGGAGCTGCCGGTCGCCGTTAGGTGGACTGACCCGCGGTCGCTGCGAGCGGTTCCGCCCGGGCTATCGCCCGGCCGTCCGGGCCGCCGCGCCCACCACCCGGCCCATTGCACGTTTGGCGCCCGCGGCGGGAGGGCAACCTTTGGCGCTTTTGGCAAGGCCGCTGGGTGACAGAGATCGCGCAAAGGGCGATGCTCCGCAGTCGCTCCACCAGATGACTGCTTTGTCCTTGATGCGGAGAACCGCAAGGCGCGGTTCGGGCCGAGCCTCGCCGCGAGAGTGCTGGCCGCGTCCAGGGCGAGCCGCGCAGTCGGCACGGCGGCGGTGCCCGTGCCAGGCGGATTGCAGATAGGCGCCCCAGTTCATCGCGCTGTGGGCCAATTTGGCGCGCTGTTGGCGGGACGTTCTGATCATCCCGACCAATCCCGGTGCCAGAACGGAGAAGACCGCATCGTCCGGCCCCTGCGAAGGACGCTCCGCTGCCATCGCGGGGTCGAACCAGCCATCGCCCTCCAACCCACTGGCAAAGGCGAACAGTTCTGCGGCGCGGGGCTCTCTCCGCAGCGCTGCGAGAGCCACCACACACCCGCCAGGAAGCGTATCGGCGAGCAGCGTCGCATCGGTGCAGGCACCGGAGCACCGAAGAACGTTGAACACGATCAGCATACAGCCGTCGAGAAGTCCGGTCACCGCCGCATCGCCAACCCCGCGCAATGGACCCGCGGACCCGGGTCGTAGCGCCTACCGCGCCGCGGGGCACAAAACTGAGCGTGCCGGCGCCGAGCGCTAGCAGCGCGTTGCCACGGAAACCGCCGTTCGAGGGTGGGCGGAGAGACCCACGCTGGCTACGGCGCGCTGCCACCCGGACTAAGGCCGCCGCGTCGTCATACGACAGTCGGTCAAGGGCCGCTGGCTGCGACAACTCGGCCCTTCGCGGCTGGATCGGCTGCCCGGGAAGCCGCCCCTGCGGGAAAACCGGGGCCCCGTTGACCCAGATCAAAGCCGCCGAGCCCGCCGCCGCCCAGAACCGATGGCATCGGTCGGCCACCGCCATCGCGAAAGGGCCAAGGGTCGGGAGTACGACATGAATAAGATAATCGCGCTCGTCGTGCTGGGGTTGATCGCAGTCCTGGCAGCCTATGCGGCGAATATGGCGCGGGACACGGCCTATCTCGTCAATGCACTGACAGTGATGGCGGTCGCGGTCGGGCTGTTCTTCTGGCAGCTCAGCCGGTGGGACCTGCCGGTGCCGGAGCCGGACACCGGTTACATGGACGATGTCTGCCGCGCCGGCGCAATCGCCACCACGCTGTGGGGCGTGGTCGGCTTTCTGGTTGGCGTTTACATCGCGTTCCAACTCGCCTTCCCAGCACTCAACTGGGGCCTCAGCTTCACCAGTTTCGGACGGCTTCGCCCGCTCCACACCTCGGCGGTGATCTTCGCCTTCGGCGGCAACGCACTGATCATGTCGAGCTTCTACATCGTCCAGCGCACCTGTGCCGCCCGGCTGTGGGGCGGCAATCTCGCCTGGTTCGTGTTCTGGGGCTATCAGCTGGTGATCGTGCTGGCGGCGACGTCCTACGTCCTGGGCGGGTCCGAAAGCAAGGAGTATGCCGAGCCCGCCTGGCATATCGATCTGTGGCTTACCATCGTTTGGGTGGCGTTCCTCGCGGTCTTCCTCGGCACCGTCCTGAAGCGGAAAGAGCCGCATATCTACGTTGCCAACTGGTTCCTGCTCAGCTTCATCGTCACGGTGGCGATGCTGCATGTGATCCGAAACCTCAGCGTCCCCGTCTCGTTCTTCGGGTCAGAGAGCTACTCGCTCTTCGCCGGCGTCCAGGATGCCATGACCCAATGGTGGTACGGTCACAACGCGGTCGGCTTTTTCCTCACGGCCGGGTTCCTGGGGATGATGTATTACTTCGTTCCGAAACAGGCGGAACGCCCGGTCTACAGCTACAAGCTCTCGATCATCCACTTCTGGGCGCTGACCTTCCTCTATATCTGGGCGGGCCCGCACCACCTGCACTACACGGCGTTGCCGGATTGGGCGCAGACGCTCGGCATGGTGTTCTCGGTGATCCTGTGGATGCCCTCCTGGGGTGGCATGATCAATGGGCTGATGACGCTGAACGGCGCCTGGGACAAGCTGCGCACGGACCCGGTGATCCGGATGATGGTGGTCGCAGTCGGCTTTTACGGAATGTCGACCTTCGAAGGCCCGATGATGTCCATCAAGGCGGTCAACTCGCTCAGCCACTATACGGATTGGACCATCGGCCATGTGCATTCCGGCGCGCTCGGCTGGAACGGCATGATCACCTTCGGCGCGCTCTACTTCCTGGTGCCGCGGCTCTGGAACCGCTCCCGGCTCTACTCCCTCACCATGGTGTCGTGGCATTTCTGGCTCGCGACCATCGGCATCGTCTTCTACGCGGCTTCCATGTGGGTGACCGGGATCATGGAGGGGCTGATGTGGCGCGAATACGATAGCCAAGGCTTCCTGGTGAACAGTTTCGCCGACACCGTCGCTGCGAAATGGCCGATGTATGTGGTGCGCAGCTTCGGCGGCGTCCTCTACCTGGCCGGCGCGCTGATCATGTGCGTCAATCTCTACCAGACGATCCGGGGCAAGCTCCGCGAAGAGGCGCGGCCCGGCGGCGCCCCGGCGCTGGCCCAAGCGGCACAGTGAGGAGGGTCAGCCCATGAACATCATGCGCCACCACAGCGTTATCGAACGCAATGCGACGCTCCTCCTCGTGCTGTCCTTCCTGGTCGTCACCATCGGGGGGTTGGTCGAGATCGCACCGCTCTTCTACCTGCAGAACACGATCGAGAAGGTTGAAGGCGTGCGCCCTTACAGCCCGCTGGAGCTTAAGGGGCGGCAGATCTATGTCCGCGAGGGCTGCTATGTCTGCCACTCTCAGATGATCCGGCCGATGCGCGACGAAGTCGAACGCTACGGCCACTACTCCCTCGCGGCGGAGAGCATGTATGATCGCCCTTTCCAGTGGGGCTCAAAACGCACCGGGCCTGATCTGGCGCGGGTTGGCGGGCGCTATTCCGACGACTGGCATGTGGACCATATGGCCAACCCCCAGGCGCTGGTCCCTGAATCGGTGATGCCGCGCTATCCTTGGCTGGCCGAAACGGCGCTGACGATCGACGATGTCAGCGACCATCTGCTGACCAATCAGATTGTAGGTGTGCCGTACACCGACGAGATGGTCCGCGCCGCCATGACCGACATCCATGCCCAGGTCAATCCGGACCACGATGGGGTCGACGCGCTCCTCGAACGCTATCCGGGCGCCCAAGTGCGCAACTTCGACGGGCAGGACGCGATCACCGAGCTCGATGCGATGATCGCCTATCTCCAGATCCTCGGCACCATGGTCGATTTCTCGACCTATGACGCCCAGGCCAACGCACGCTGAGGGAGGCTCCCATGGACAGCTATTCCTGGCTCCGCCAATTCGCCGACAGTTGGGTTCTTCTCGCGATGTTCCTGATGTTCGCCGGCGTCGTCCTCTGGACCCTGCGCCCGGGCTCGAAGCCGAAACATGACGACATCGCCAACATCCCGTTCCGGAACGAGCGCGAGCCCGGGGGAGAATGACGATGGCCGCCGACAAGAAAGAGATCGACGCCCTGACCGGCACCGACACGACCGGCCACGACTGGGATGGGATCAAGGAACTCGACACCCCGCTGCCGCGCTGGTGGCTATGGACCTTCTATGCGACCATCGTGTGGGGCGTCGGCTATACCATCTTCTACCCAGCTTGGCCGTTGGTCAGCGACGCGACCGCCGGCATCCTCGGCTACACCACCCGCGGGGCGGTGGCCGAACAGATCGCGAGCGCAGCCGAAGCGCAGCGGGTCTACACCGACCGCATCGCCGAGATGGAGCTCGCGGCGATCGCGGACGACCCAGACCTGATGCGCTTCGCCTTCTCCGGCGGGGCCGCGATCTTCCGCACCAATTGCTCGCAATGCCATGGCGCCGGGGCTGCGGGCGTTCAGGCGGCTGGCTATCCCAATCTGCTCGACGACGCCTGGCTCTGGGGCGGCAGCGTCGAGGATATCCACTACAGCATCGTCCATGGGATCCGGAACGAAGACGACCTCGACGCCCGCTATTCGGAAATGCCGGCCTTCGGCGCCGACGAGATCCTCACGGACGAAGAGATCGGCGAGGTCGCCGACTATGTCCTCTCGCTCTCCGGTACGGTCCAGGGGACCGAGGACGGCGCAATCCTCTATGCGGAGAACTGCGCCGCCTGCCATGGCGACAATGGCGGCGGCATGCCGGAAGTGGGCGCGCCCAACCTCGCCGACGCGATTTGGCTCTATGGCGGCAGCCGCGACAAGGTGGTCGAGACCATCACCTACAGCCGCTACGGCGTCATGCCCGCCTGGGGCCTGAGGCTGACCGAAGCGCAGACCAAGCAGGTCGCTCTCTATGTCCACAGCCTCGGAGGCGGGGAGTGACCCCTGTCACTGCGTAGGACCCGAGAATCGGGCCAGTGTCTTGGCGTTCGCGTTCCTTCCCTGTCCGCCCCGGCCCGTCGGCCGGGGCATTTTTTGCGTTGTCGGGGCTAGCAAACCGGCTCCCCAGCACCGCGACGGCAGACCTTTCTCGCGGAGAAGAGCAGCGATCAGTGCGGATCACAGCCGCATGCGGCGAAGTAGTTTCGGCAAGAGGTTGGGTTGAACAGTTCGAAGATCCGTCCGATGGCGGACCAGAGGCCCTTGCCGGTTCGCTCGGCGGCGTTTCTGAGCAGGGCCTTTAGAGCGCTTTCGGAGCCGACCGCATTGGTTCTCGCGCCCTAAGATTTTGTTCGGGCGCCGCTTCGTGACGCCAATCCGGTCCATGTTGGCTGGAAAGTGCTCTAGCGCCGCAGGGCTTTGGGCAAGTCGCCATAAGGAGTGGTCAATGTCCGCACAAACTCCTTCACCTTTGCGACCTGATTGAGATCGCGGTGTATCGCAATCCACAATTGGATTGATGTGTTTTCCGCAGGTGGGATGATCTCCACCAGCTCCGAATAGGGTGCCGCCTGATAGTCCGTCACGAAGCCGGCCCCTAGTCCGGCCAGAATGGCGGGCAGCACAGCATCTTGGCTGTCGACCTTGATCGAAAACGCAAGATTGGCGTTCAGCCCCGCAATCCACCGCGCGAAGGGTTGATGAAGCTCCTCGGTCGTGGGGCCGATCACCTTCAGCCGCGATAAGTCTTTACCGGCGAACGGTTTTGTCGCTTCAGAAAGATAGTCTCTGTGGCCGTACAAGCCGAACTGCACAGGTCGAAAAGGCTTGGCGATGTAATCTGGCTCAGTCGGTTTTTGACTAGCTCGGATCGCAACATGCGCCTCACCAAACTCGAGGCGCAGCCGCGCTTCTCCGGACAGGTGAGTGATCGAAACATCGGGATGGGCATCCTTGTATCTCTTGATTGCCGGCATGATCAGCGGCGCCGTGCCAGCAAGCGAAGTAATGATAAGGTCTCCTGACATCTTCGCGCGCTTATTTTTAATCTTTCCTCGAAGGCCAGTGAGTTGACTTTCGATTTGCCTTGCGACTTCAAATATTTCTTTGCCAAAATCTGTGAGATGGACGCCTCGCGCATGTCTCAGAAACAAGGATATGCCAAATTGACTTTCCACCACTTCGATATGCCTAGTCACCGTAGCACGATGCAGCCCCAATTCGGCCGATGCGGCGCTCACCGATCCAAGTTTCCCAACGACCATTGCCGTTCGCAGCTCTGCCCAATAATCCATCAATAAAATCCATGCATTAGCTGTACACTCAAGAGTCATGCCCTGCCAAATTTAGTAACTTGTGCTCCTCGACTCAGCAGGCCACAGATTTGACAATATTTAGCAGTCTCGCAACGCTCTCGACAGAGAGGGAAGACTTAGCGGGTTCGTGCGCAGCGTAAAATGAGAGGTTATTATGAAAGACGTGTTGGCGTGCAAGCTGCCTGTTGGAGAACAGAAAAGGGCAGCCAGGTTTTTTGGATTGTTCCGAGACCCCCATCCCTCAGGGAGAAGAATGTTGCCGCTCAGCGGAACTCTCCCAGCCGAGCAAGGCGACCGACGATCTATCCATTGACGCGATAACGAACCGTCTGTCAGCCAGGCGCGCCAATGTGCATCTGAGCTTGATAAATACAGACGCAATCTGATATCAAAAATCTTTGCATGAGCTCAAATATATTGGGACTCTAATCAACTATATTTTTGATATTAAAAAATAAAAAATCTTATAAAATGAAATATTTCAACATTTTGTGAACATAGTGAAAGGTATTATACTTGCATCAAAAATTTTAACTAGTTATATCCTGCCTTACGACGAGTTATAAAAGATCCCCAATAAATCATTTAGTGTAACGGGGATAGAAGGAGGAGAACGATAATGAATCCAACAGATGGCGACGACAACTTAGTTGGGACACCTGGGCCAGACACAATTAACGGCCTGGCTGGGAACGACTTTATAAGAGGTGGGAATGGTGACGACGACCTGCGCGGGGGTGAGGATGACGATGACCTCCGCGGGCAAAATGGCAACGACTTCCTGGATGGCGGCAACGGGAATGACAGCCTGTTCGGGGGCAACAACGACGACATCCTGGAAGGCGGGAACGACGGTGATTACCTAGAAGGGGGAAACAACAGCGACATGCTGTTCGGCGAGAACGGCAGCGACACGTTGGACGGCGGGGCCGGTGCCGATACACTCTACGGCGGCAACAGCCCGGACTTGTTTATCTCCGACGGGTTCGACATGGTCGATGGCGGGGCCGGGGACGATACGCTCGACTTGTCCCAGTTGGATGAAGGCATCTTCATCGATCTCGATGTAGACACTCCTACTCCGGGGCCGGCCAGCCAGGACGGAGAACTCGATGGCCCGGGCGGCATTGTCGAAATCGACGATATCGAAAACGTCATCGGGACCTCGGGCGACGACACGATCTTCGGTAACAACGAGATCAACGAGCTGTACGGCGGCGCTGGGAACGACTCGATCCATTCCTTCGCAGGTGCGGACACCATTGACGGTGGTGATGGCATCGACACAGCGCTGTTCTCGGCTGGGCCTGGCATCATCCTGAACATCGACAATGATGGCGATGGGGTCGCGCGGGTCAACGATGGCTCGGGTGTATTGCTCGACGAAGTATTCAACTTCGAGAACATCACCGGCTCGGCCACTGGCAACGACGATCTGACCGGCAACAAAAGCGACAATGTTCTGATCGGACAGGGCGGCAACGATCGCCTAAGCGGTTTGAACGGTAACGACACGCTGGACGGCGGCGATGGTCTCGACGTCCTGATCGGCGGCGGCGGTAGTGACCGACTGATCGGCGGCGGCGGCAATGACCAACTGAGCGGCAACAACGGCAACGACATGCTGTTTGGCGGGGGCGGCAGCGATGGCCTGAACGGCGGCAATGGCAAGGACGTTCTCGAGGGAGCCAACGGCAACGACATCCTTGTCGGCGGCGGCGGCCACGACAAGCTGTTCGGGCAGAATGGTGCCGACACGCTGAACGGCAGTACGGGGAACGACACTCTGTCCGGCGGGCTGGGCGACGACGCATTCGTGTTCGGAGAGGATAGCGGCATGGATACGATCACGGACTTCGACGAAAACGATAACGAAGTCCTGGATCTATCCGGAACCGGTGTAGCTATGGGTGATATTATGATCAATCAGGACGGCGATGACACCGTCGTCGACCTCGGCGGCGGGAACACGATCACGCTGCTCGGCGTCGACGCGGACAACCTCGGCGATAACATCGTGTTCGTCTAATTCGACGCGGTTGTCGGACAACGGTCAGATCCCAGAGTGGCGGAGCAATCCGCCACTCAACGTCTTGGGCTCCACTGAAACTCCTTTTACTGCCCCCAAAACCCTGCCACTCAGGCGCTTACATAGCTCTCAGCTATCGCACTTTATCGGCTTCGCTGTGGCTCGAGACCGTCTGGGTCTGAGTCGATAAAGTCAGAGCGCAGAAATTTAGTTCCAATCGCCGTAGTATCGGTTCCAAATCTTCTCGCCGATTAGGCAGTCATAGCCCTCGACGGGGTGTAGGGGTGCCGCACTCGGCTGCTCGCCAGCGAGTTCGAGAACGAGCTTCCTGCGGACCGCGTCCGGGAAGTCTTCCCATCGCAGTACCGGGATCAGAAAGGAGGTTGGCCCCGTCGTGACGCATTGGCGGTAGTACTCGTCGAGATCGTCGAGATGGAACTGATCGCCCATGCCCTCGCGGGTCATCAGCGGCAGTCCGTTGATCGTGATGCCACGCGCGGCGGCCTCCGCCCGTGCGGCGAGGACAGGGCGGCCGCCATTGTTCGGCCCGTCGCCCGAGATGTCGATGACCCGGCGCTCCCCTACGAAACCGTTATCCTCGAAGCGCGGAATCGAATGGTCGATGAGGCTGGAGATCGAGGTGCGCGGGAACCCATCCGGAAAAGCGGTCGTCAGTCTTGTGGCGAATGCCTCCGCATCCTCCCGTGTTCGTATGAGCGTCCAGTCGATGATCACGCGCTGGGATGCAGGCCCCGCCCATTCAACATAGGTGAGCGAGATCTGGCCATGCGGACCCCCGAAGCCAATCGCTTCAACCACATCGTCGCTGACGAGGGCCTCGGCGTAGCCGCGGCGCTGGATCTCGAGCTCCCGCGCTGTCATCGAGAGCGAAACGTCGACAGCCAAGATGAGTTCGACATCGACAGGCATCTCCGACCGGGCTGGACCGGTGACGGCTAGTATGAGGGCGAGACTGAACATGGCGCTGCGCATGCAAGCAGTTCAGCGGGATCGTCGCCCCGTGTCGAGTAACATTCCGCAAAGAGGCATTATCCGCCGCATCCAATCGCCGCCAAGGCCTACTGAAGATCGTCGATGCAACCAGCTCGACCCATGAGATTGCGCGCCCCAGAGCCGGGCTGTATCGGAGTGCGCATTTCGAAGGCGCCGGCCGCCGAGCCGGGTGAGCCGGATGAGCCGGTAGCTCGCACCCAACGGCGCCTTTGGCGTCTACATGCGCGCCCGCGCGTGTCTTGGTCCAGGCGCCACTAATGCGGTTGTCGACCCTTGCATAGGATCTAGCGAAGGACGTCTGTCGCGTTCGTAAGACCGCCGACAACGGCGCGGTCGCCTTCAAGAGCACGGTCCGAAGGGTGAAGCCCCTCCAGTCTTCGCAGAGCTCCTGCTGTGACCCCCGACGTTTCCTCCATCTGATGCTAGAGGCCGGCCGAGGTAGAGGACCGGATTATGAAGCGATCGAAGTTCAGCGAGGAGCAGGTCATCGCGATCCTGCGGGAGCAGGAGGCAGGCGCGAAGACCGCGGGTGTGTGCCGGCGGCACGGCATCTCGAGCGCCACTTTCTATGCCTGGAAGGCCAAGTACGGCGGCATGGAGCCTTCTGATGCCAGGCGGCTGAAGGTGCTTGAGGAAGAGAACGCGAAGCTGAAGCGGCTCTACGCCGACGCGATGCTCGACAACGCCGGGCTGCGAGACCTTCTCGGCCGAAAGTGGTGACGCCCGCTGCCAAGCGGACCGCGGTAGCTCTTCTGGTTAAGCACCACGAGATGAGCGAGCGGCGGGCGTGCCACCTGATCGGCGCCGACCGAACGATGATCCGTTACCGGAGGCGGCGTCCCGATGGCGGGCCATCGAAGGCGCCATCGGTTCGAGCCCGATGGCGAGCGCACTGAGGGAGCGCATGCGGGGTCTGGCAGGCGAGCGCCGGCGCTTCGGCTACCGGCGGCTGCATGTGCTGCTGCGCCAGGAGGGGCTGGTCGTGAACCGCAAGATGACCGAGCGGCTTTATCGCGAAGAGCAGCTGACCGTACGCCGACGGCGCGGGCGCAAAAAAGGCGATGGGTACACGCGCGCCGATCTTGGTGGAGGCAAGGCCGAATGCCCGTTGGTCGGTCGATTTCGTCCATGACCAACTCGTCAGCGGTCGGCGCCTGCGCATCCTCAATGTCATCGACGACGTGAGGAGTGTCAGGAATTTCGTGTGTGGGCCATGACGATGCGAGTGGAGGAGACATCGCCTGGCACGACGCAAGAAGCCTGTTATCGCTGACGAGCTGCTAGACCAGCTTCTGGCCGGCCGCGATCCCCAGACAGTTTTCAGCAAGGATGGGTTGTTCGACGACCTGAAGCGGGCGCTGGCTGAGCGAGCGCTGAACGCTGAGATGGACCATCACATGGCAGCTGAGGCTGGCGATGGCCAGTCGAACAGCCGCAACGGCTACGGCAAGAAGACGCTGCTGACCGAGACGGGCAAGTTGGACATCTCAGTGCCGCGGGATCGCCTGG
>JBCCRM010000051.1:0-23501 GCA_039513195.1 Pseudomonadota bacterium
ACGCCACGCTTCCTCCCCTTCGACGCATCAGGCGAACCCCGCACGCCCGGCCCCGAGCAGAGGAAGAGCACGAGCCGATCCAGACAAGGGCCGGCAGCTTGAACAACGGGCCGCCTCATCGCGGTTTGTCGGCCTCGCCAACCCGCCGGATCGTGCTTTGCTGACCGCTCGTGCAGAAACTGTTCCGGGTCGATGAAGTGGTAGCGGCTGCCGAAGGGTTGGTTGGAATGACCGGGACAAGGGTGATGAGAGGAACGCGTCCCGTCCCCGATCTCTCGCTGTCGCTCGACAGTCGCCAGATCATCGCGGCCGAGGGGATTGCAAGGGAGCGTTTCTATCCCGGCTTTGCGGCACTGCAGCCACGACGAAAACCGGGAAGTCATCCCGCATTTCTCCGATCTGCCGCGGTATTAGTCGTTCGTTACGGTCCGGACACCAACCAAATGCTTCCGAGCCGCGAAACCAAGCTTCTTGCCCGAGCACGCTTGGCATGGGCAACGAGGCTGTGACCGGGAGTGGTGGCTGCTGCGGGGAGCGCATCGCCCCGCCACTGTCGGTTCAGGCCCGGGCGGTCGCAACCGACGCATTGTCTCTCCCAGACCGTCAAACCGCCGGTAATGAGGCTCCGTTAGCTGGAAACCCTTGGATCGACGCAGCGGCGATCGGGTCCCTTACAGCCGCCGTCGCCGCCGCGAACCGAGTGGATTGGCCCCGAAGAGGAAGGCACCGGTTGGCGACCGGGGCCTTGCAATCGTCATTACAATTTTGCAACTATAGGTAGCCTTTTTGCAACTGACTAGCCTTTGGGACAGGCACAGTGATACTCTGAAAGTTCCTTACAACACTGCCGCGCAAGAGTGGGTATGCAATGGCTCCTACCACCTTGGAAACGGATCTGGAAACTTGCTGTAGTCCTCCTTCAGTTCTGTGTCTGTGATCAGGCAGTCATCTAATCTTTTGATGATGTCTTTCTGGTCAATTTCATCGTCGCTGCCAATGAAGACAATCTCCTGTCGACGGTCTCCAAATGGTTCAACCCACTCTGACTCAATGAATTCTCTCATTGCGGGCGTCCAGTCCTCCTGCGGAACGGTCGAGTACCACTTTCCAGCCATACGGTAGTCTTTCAACTTGCCAGCTAGCTGAAAGTCGCCCACCTGATCCATTCGCGTGCACAGCCAGAAAAGGCCCTTTGACCGAATGAGACCTGCAATTGGCGTTTCAACGAAGTCCATGAAGCGTGACGGGCTGAAGGGCCTTCTCGCCCGATAAACAAACGCTGTCAGGCCGAATTCGTGACTGTGGCTGTGAATGAGGCCATGGCCATGGTCATCGCCATGGGATTGGCCATTCGCTTGGGCGCTGTTCTCCTCTCTTTCCATCTCCTTGAACCAAGTCGGATACTCCTCCGCCTTCTCAAAGTCGAAGGAGTGCGTATTCATAATCTCCGCGAGATCGACCCTGCCGTGGTTTGTGTCGATGATTTTGGCTTCCGCATTGATCGCCCGGACCATCTGATGGATTTTATCGAGGGTCTCTCGGCTAACCAAACTGGGTTTGTTGACCAGAATGACGTTCGCGAATTCCAGCTGATCGATCATCAATTGGACAATGGATGTTTGATCGTGGGTTTGTAGGCGCGTTTTTCGTTCCTGAATTTCCATCTCGTCAGAGTGGTATTACTCGATGAAATTGACGGCATCCACCACAGTTACCATTGTATCCAACTGCGCGATGTCTTTCAGCGATTTTCCGTCATCCATTGGGAACGTAAAAGTCGCAGCAATTGGCAGAGGTTCCGAGACTCCGCTGGCCTCAATGATCAGATAGTCGTAGATCCCTTCCATCGCTAATTTACAAGTCTCGTCGAATAAATCGCCCCGCAGAGTGCAGCAAAGGCAGCCATTCTCTAATTCGACCAGCTTCTCTTCGGTTTGAAGTATCTTATCCCCGATTTGCTTGCCGTCGATGTTCACCTCGGCGATGTCGTTGACGATAATCGCGACCCGCTGCGCTCTCTTGGTTTCGATGATGTGATTGACCGTCGTGGTTTTGCCAGAACCGAGGAAGCCGCTCAGGACGGTTACGGGGACTTTTTTCATCGTCGTCATCCTCGTGTGATGCTCTTAGAAGAAGAAACCGGCCTGTCCTGGCGGACCTGTCGATCGCGTTTCCGATGCAAAGCTGACATCCTCGGCACTCGGCGGATGCCAATTGGTCGGCGTGAGAGGAAAGCGCCAAGCGCGGCAAAGGTCGCTAGCCTGGGCAAACCAGATTGTACCCGACTGCTGCGGTCGCGGCTCAGTTGGCTGAGTGGTTGATCATTCGGGATCCGTTCAGCTTGTTCCGGGGGGTTCAGCTGGATTGGGCCGCAAAACATAGCAATCCGGTCTCTGGCAATTTTGTTATAATATAACATTCTGCGAGGCGCTAACAGATTCATGGGCCAGACGCGCTCAGGGATGGGTCGTGGCCTACACACTCGATCGAGCGACGAGACCGCGCTCTTCCCGCTGACGCAGTCGACGAGGCAAGGCGAGACAAGTGACAAGTATCGAGACGCGCTTGACCTGTTCAGACCGGTATGAGTAAAATTAATTGACAGTACAAATGCTCACCCGTCCGCTGATGATACTGTGTCTATAGATAGTAAAAGCTATGTTGCCCACAGCTTCAGCCGATCAAAGAGTTGACGCACCGTGTTCAAGCAGACCAGTGAGACGTCAGCATTTTTGCGTAGATTGAGCGTAAATCGCTCTCTCGCGGCGAGTAATTTGCACGCCCGCAATGGGCGCGGCCTCTGCGTAGGCTCCCCCTCGACTATCGTGGCGAGATGCGCGATCGAGAGGGCAGCAAAGCGGTCGCGCCTTCAGCCGCGCCTTGGTCACCGGATCGTCGAGGGAGAACCAGCGGGCGCGGCCAGGATCGGGCGCTTCTGGGTCAATCGCGATGCACTTCAGAAAGCTGTCATCGCCGGCCTGGCGGACGCGGTCAGGCGTGCTCATCGCGTCGTGCTCCGAGCCGCGAGGCAGGGTCACACCCATCATGCAATCAGAATGCCCACAGATGTAGTTGCTTGCAGAGTAGACGACCACGTCCAGACCGAGCGCCAACGGCCGACTGAAGACCGGCGTCCCCAGGTGCTTTCGAGCATCGCCACCGCCATCTTGGAGCATCGCGACCCTGCGCCCAGGCAGGTTTTCCTCACCGACTTCCGGGCTGATCCAGACGGACCTTTTGCTGCCCCCGATGATCGCGAAAGGCATGGCAGCCCTAGCGTCCTCAACGACGATCTGCGGACGTCGAGCCTCACCCAACGCCCCGCTGCGCGGTCCGCGATGGTCGAGATGCAGCGCTTCGACGGCGTGCCGCCATGGGTCGAGGCGCATGATCGGCCTAGCTTTGCCAATCTGTCGTGTTCTGATATACGGCACAAAATGCACAACCGCGGGGCAGAATGAGCGACGCAGACAAAGCGCCGAAGATCGACTCAACCCTGTCAAAGGGTCTGGCAATTCTGGAAAACCTTGCAGCCAGCAATGGCGGCAAGGGTGTTACCGAGCTGTCTCGAGATTTGGAGCTCACCAAATCGAACACCTTTCGGCTGCTGCAGACGCTCACCACCCTCGGATACGTCAAGCATCTGGACAACAAGCGCTATGCCGCGACGCTGAAGACCTGGCAAGTCGGCCGCACATCCGTCGAAAACCTCAATCTGCGCTCCACGGCAGTCGCGGAGATGGCCTATCTGAGCCAAGCGACGGGCGAGGCGATCTACCTCGCCGTGCCCGAAGGTCTGACCGTCGTCTATATCGACAAAGTCGAGAGCCTAAAGCCGATCCGCTCTTGGAACCCCGTCGGGGGAACGGCCCCTCTGCATTGCGTGGGCACGGGCAAAGCGATCCTTGCCGAAAACTACGACCGAATGCGCGAAAAGCTCGACGGGAACCTCGTCCGCTACACGGATCGCACGCTCACGACCATGGAGGCTCTCGACGCGGATGTGGCGCTCACGGCAAAGCGCGGCTACGCCTTCGACCGAGGGGAGTTCCGGGACCGCATCCTGAGTTTCGGCGCCGCCGTGTTGCTCCCGGATGGCGAAGCGATTGCCGCCCTCGGCATTTCGCTGCCCGACATCAACCTCGACAAGGATGGCGAAGCGGGGATGGGCGCACTGGTGAAACGTGCTGCCGAAAGCGTTTCGCAGAAGCTGAGCCGAAGCTGAGCCGTTGGATTGGCTGCTCCCCTAGCTCCCGGCATTCTCGCCGGCGCTGCAGCCTGCGGCCGCCAAAAGCGCGGCGTTCGCTCGCGAGTTCGGGTCAGCAGCGCCGCGAGAGAGAATGCCCGTGCCCAGTTGAGGGCAGACCGCTTCGCGATAGGTGCCTTAGAAGACTGCGGCAACTCAGCCGTCCGCTCCATTGTATGCACGCGCACCAGGATGAAGCGGACACAACGATGCGCGCCGTGCCGACGGTGACGCAGCAGCTTTCTAATGAGAAACGGTCGTTGTGCCGACATATGTAACAGAGAGTTCATATGTTGACACAGTGTGATGGCCGATGCACCCTGTAACCCACGTGCCGACGGGTTATGATCGCCATGAGGACGCAGCGGCAAATGAGAAAAGAGAACCCGATCTCGCTGTGGGACGCTTCGGCCGAAGAACCCGACGTCCACAACCCGATGAACGGCGACGCCGAGACCGATGTCGCGATCGTCGGCGGCGGCTTCACAGGCCTCTCGACCGCGCTCCACTGCGCGGAGAAAGGTCTGGGAGCGCATGTGTTGGAAGCGCGGCAGATCGGCTTTGGCGGCTCGGGCCGCAATGCCGGCCTGGTCAATGCGGGTGTCTGGCACCCACCGGCGGCAGTCCGGCAGAAATTGGGGGAAACCTACGGGTCTCGTTTCATCGAGCGCTTTGGGGCCGGGCCGGCGCAGGTGTTTTCGTTGATCGAGCGGCACCAAATCCGCTGTGAAGTAACGCGCACCGGCACCATCCATGCCGCTCACGCACCCTCTGGCCTCCGCGATCTCGAAGCGCGCTACCGGGAATGGCGGCGGCTCGGCCAACCTGTAGATCTGCTCTCGCGCGAGGCGGTGGCCGAGAAGACCGGCACAAAGGTCTTTCACGGCGGTCTGCTCGACCATCGTGCCGGGACCATCAATCCAATGGGCTACTGCCGGGGGCTGGCGCGGGCCGCGTCCGGCGCAGGGGCAACGATTAGCACTGGTGTCAAAGTCACCGGATTGGTGCGCGACGGAGAAAGCTGGGTGGTGGACACCACCGGTGGAACAGTGCGCGCACGCCACGTTGTCCTTGGCACCAACGCCTACACCGACGACCTGTGGCCGGATCTCCGGCGCGTCTTTACTCCGATCCACTACTTTCAACTCGCTACCACGCCACTCAAATCCAACTTGTCGCACGTCCTGCCCGGCCGGCAGGGGATCTGGGACACAGGTCAAATCATGTTCAGCCTGCGGCGCGACGCGTTCGACCGTTTGATCATTGGTTCGATGGGCACAGTCGTTGGCTCCGTCGGGCGCGGGCTCTCCCGTCGCTGGGCAAGGAAGCAGCTCGCGCGGCTCTATCCCGAGCTCGGTCCCGTCGAGTTCGAGGAAGCCTGGCACGGGCAAATTGCGATGACCCCAGACCATCTGCCCCGAGTCTATGCGCTCGCGCCGAATCTCTACACCGCCATCGGCTATAACGGCCGAGGGATCACGACAGGTACGATCTTCGGGCAGTGTATGGCCGAGCTCATCACTGGCATGGACCCGGCCGACCTGCCATTGCCGATCACCGAGGTTTCGACGGTGGCGAGCGCGCCGATCATGGGGCGGATCTACCAGGCAGCCTTCACCGCCAACCAAGTTCTGAAGAGCCTGTGAGCACGATGAGGCCGACCGAGATCCGCGTCGGCGTCGACATTGGGGGCACCTTCACCGACGTGGCCCTGCAACATCCCGGTGGCCATGCGACCTGCAAGGTGTTGACCAACTACGATCAGCCTGAGCAGGCGATCCTCGACGGTATCGAGCGTGCCGCCGATCAGGCAGGCATCGCCATCGACAGCATCTCTCAGGTCATTCACGGCACCACCCTCGTCACCAATGCCCTCATCGAGCGCCGCGGGGCGAAGACGGCGTTCATCACCACCGAAGGCTTCCGCGACGTGATCGAGATGCGCTCGGAGAACCGCTTCGAGCAGTACGACCTAAACCTCAATCTGCCCGCACCACTGGTGGCGCGGGAGCACCGGTTCACACTGAACGAGCGGATCGGCCCGGCGGGAGAGGTGCTGCTCGCGCTCCAGCCAGATGACGTCGCCGCGATGGTGGAGCGGATCCGGAAAGGCGGCTATCGGTCGGTGGCGGTCGGCCTGATGCATGCTTATGCCAACGATGCGCATGAGCGCATGATGGGCGATGCGCTACAGGCCGCGATGCCCGGCCTCTCCATTTCGCTGTCGTCGGTGATCTCGCCCCAGATGCGAGAGCTGCCCCGCTTCAACACCGTCATTGCCAACGCCTACGTCCAGCCGCAGGTCGCCAGCTATCTGGGTCGGCTCTTGACGCGGCTGGAGGAGACCGGGGTGACCGCGCCGGTTTTCATGCTGCATTCGGGCGGTGGACTGATCTCGGTCGAGACGGCGGCGGAACGGCCGGTCCGCCTCCTCGAGTCGGGTCCAGCGGGTGGCGCGATCTTCGCGGCCGACTATGCGCGTGCGCACGGCCTCGACAAGGTGCTCAGCTTCGACATGGGCGGCACCACCGCCAAGATCTGCTTGATCGAAGACGGCGCACCCAAGACCGCCAGCACCTTCGAAGTGGCGCGCACATACCGCTTCAAGAAGGGATCGGGCATCACCGTCTCGACCCCGGTGGTCGAGATGGTAGAGATCGGCGCAGGCGGCGGCTCGATCGCGTCCGTCGACAGCCTCGGGCGGCTTCAGGTCGGCCCGCGCTCCGCTGCTTCCGAGCCCGGGCCGGCCTGCTATGGCCGCGGCGGCGTGGAGCCAACGGTGACCGACGCCAATCTCCTGCTTGGCCGGCTCGATCCAGACAACTTTGCCGGTGGGACGATCCCTCTCCACCCCCAGAAGGCAATGCGTGCGGCAGAAAGGCTGCAGCTACCGGCCCCTGACGCCGCTTTCGGCATTACCGAACTGGTCGATGAAAACATGGCCAATGCGGCGCGGGTGCACACGGTCGAAAATGGCCGCGATATCGAACATTTCACGATGATCGCGTTTGGCGGCGGGGCGCCGCTTCACGCCTGTCGGCTCTGCGAGAAGCTCGGGATTAAGGAAGTCATGGTGCCCCCAGGCGCCGGGGTCGGCTCCGCGATTGGGTTCCTGAAGGCCCCTTTCAGCTTCGAGGCGACGCGCGGGCTCTTCCAGCGCATGGATGCGTTCGACGCCACGGCGGTCAATGCAACGCTGGCGGAAATGGAAGCAGAGGCACGAGCCTTCGTTGACGAGGGCGCACGGGGCACCGAGACCGAAACACGCCTGACCGCACAAATGCGCTATTCTGGGCAGGGGTGGGAGATCCCGGTTGTCCTACCCCACCGAACCTTCGCCGACGGCGACGTGGCCGTGATCCTCGGTGCTTTCAAAGAAGCCTATCGAACGCTTTTCGGACGGGCGATTGAGGCCCTACCGGTCGAGGTCACCAACTGGCTGCTCACCGTGTCGACGGTAAGACCAGACCCCACGCCATCGGTCCGAAACCAATGCGCCGCCGCAGCCGAGATCAGGCGCGCCCGCAGCTTCTTCGATGCTGCGCTTCGCGCCGAGGTCGAGGCGCGCGAGGTCGAGCGCTCAGCGATGGCGCCGGGCCGCGCGATCGATGGACCCGCGATCATCGTCGAGGCGGAGACGTCCACCATCGTCACCTCTGGATATCGCGCCATCGGGCAGGGCGACGGCAGCCTGCTGCTGCTCGCCAAGGAGGACCGCGCGCCATGAGCCCAAGCGGCATCGATCATCAGATCATGTGGAACCGCTTGATCGCCGTGGTAGAGGAACAAGCGACGACGCTGATCCGAACCGCGTTCTCCACCAGCGTCCGCGAGGCGGGGGACCTTTCGGCAGGGCTTTTCGACCGGCGGGGCCGGATGATTGCCCAGGCGGTGACCGGCACCCCCGGCCATGTCAACGCGATGGCGGAAAGCGTGGGTCACTTCGCAGCGAAGATCGGGCCGCAACACACCTTCGAAGGCGATGTTTTCCTCACCAACGATCCTTGGTTGGGCACAGGGCACCTGCACGACATCACCGTGGTGACGCCGGTGTTTCGCGCGGGTCTGCATATCGGGTACTTTGCCTGCACAGCGCATGTAGTCGATATCGGTGGGCGGGGCTTCGGGCCGGATGCGGGCGAGGTTTTCGAGGAGGGCCTGCTGATCCCCATTACGAAATTCGCCGAGCGCGGGAAGGTGCAGCCGCTCCTCATCGAGATGATCCGCGCCAATGTGCGCACGCCCGATCAGACGGTTGGCGATCTCTATTCGCTGGCCGCCTGCAACCAGGCGGGGGATCGGCGGCTTCAGGCGATGATGGACGAGTTCGCCATCGACGATCTGCAGGCTTTGTCGGATTTCGTGATTGAGATCAGTCGAAAAGCGACCTTGGACGCGATCTCGAAGGTGCCGCCCGGCACATACCGACAAACGATGCAGGTCGATGGCTACGACGCGCCGGTGCACATGCAGGTGACGCTCACCGTCGATGGCGACCGGCTGTCCGCAGACTTTGCCGGTACGTCGGAAATGAGCCGCTTCGGTGTCAATTGCCCCGAGGTCTATACCCGCGCCTACGCCTGCTATGCCCTCAAATGCGCGATTGCGCCGGACGTGCCCAACAACACCGGCTCGCTCGAACCGTTCCGGATCACGGCGCCCGAGGGATGCATCCTGGCGGCGAAGCGGCCCGCGCCCGTCTCGATCCGCCATGTCATGGGGCATCTGGTGCCCGATGTCGTGCTTGGCGCGCTGCACCAAGCAATGCCCGCCACGGTTCCGGCGGAGGGGGCGAGCGCGCTCTGGAACATTCAAATCTCGGCACGTGCTTCGGACCCCGAAAGCGGGCTGCCGAACCGCGAGATCCTGATGTTCAATTCCGGCGGCACCGGCGCACGGCCACTGCATGACGGCCTCTCGGCCACGGCGTTCCCATCAGGTGTCTCGACCATGAGCGTGGAGGCGACAGAGCATGTCGGTCCCATCACGGTATGGAGGAAGGATCTGCGAGCGGGCTCAGGCGGCGCCGGCAGGTGCCGCGGCGGGCTCGGCCAGACCATCGAGATCGAGCCGCGCGCCGGCTATGATTTCTATTTCAACGCGATGTTCGACCGGGTGGAGAACGCCGCGCGCGGCCGCGATGGCGGGGCGCCAGGCGCCACTGGCACAGTTGAGCTCGCCGACGGCACCAAGCTCCGGGCCAAAGGCCGCCAACTCGTCCGCAACGGCCAGCGCCTGAAACTCAGCTTGCCTGGCGGCGGCGGCTATGGCGACCCGAAGGCGCGCGACCGGGACGCGGTGGCGCGGGATATCGCCGCCGATTTCATAACCGCCGAACAGGCCAAAACGCTCTACGGGTTCGAGGAGTAGGATATGCAGGACGCCGCCATCGCATTGGTAACGGGTGCCGCGCAGGGCATCGGCCTCGCCTCTGCAGAAGCGCTGGCCGAAGACGGCTTCAGGGTTGTCATGGTCGACATCAAGGAGAGCGTGCACGAGGCCGCAGCCAAGCTGAGCGGCAGCGGGGTGATCTGCGACATGGGCGACGTGGACGCCATCGGCGCGATGTTCGACCGCGTAGAGGCAGAGCTCGGCCCGGTGCAGGCGCTTGTCAACAATGCGGGCGTTGCGATGCCTGGCGACTTCCTGACATATGACTTAGGTTCGTTCGATACGGTCTTGGGAGTCAATCTTCGAGGCCCGTTCGTCGCCATGCAGCGCGCCGCGCGCACCATGGTCGACAAGGGCCTGCATGGGGCCATCGTCAACATTTCATCGGTCAATGCGCAGGTAGCGATCCCGGCGATCCCGGCCTATTGCGCGTCCAAAGGCGGGTTGATGCAACTTACAAAGGCGGCTGCGCTTGCGCTGGCACCACATGACATCCGCGTCAATGCGGTGGGTCCTGGCTCCATCGATACCGAGATGATGGCCGGTGTGAACGCCAACCCCGCCGCCTTTCAGATGGCCATGTCGCGCACTCCGCTGGGCCGTGCGGGCACTGCGCGCGAGATCGGCGATGTGGTGGCGTTCCTCTGCTCGGAGAAATCCAGCTACGTCACCGGCGAGACCATCTATGTCGATGGCGGGAGGCTTGGCCTCAACTACGTAATGTCATGAGCCAAGCCGAGGCAAATGCCCGCTGGAAACCAGAAGCGGAGATGTTCTGTGCCCGGACCGCCGACGCAGGAAAAGCCGCTGGAGCGATAACCGAATGCGTCGCAGTTGCGGCCACAGCCCCGCTCGACACCCTTTAGGCGTCCAAATCGCTGACCGAAACCTATGATCTTTCGAACGCTTTTCCTGGCGGGGGAACGCTCGGCTTCTTCGTCTCCTGCGATGGCGTCGACCGCGCGGCTGACAACTTGGGGCGGGAATTCGTTGCCCGTCGGTGCAAGCGGATCCGGGCTATTGCCACCTTCAAGACCGCAGCGACGGTCGGCAGCCCGACGAAGACCCACTCAGGCAAGATGCTCCGCGGCACCATGGAGGAGATTGCGGCCGCCCCGAAGTCACGGAGGCTTCTGTGATGATCGAGCGGCGGCATACCAGCCAGCGCATGTCGAAGGTCGTGGTGCACAACGGTGTCGCCTATCTCTGCGGCCCGGTCGGCGCCCGCGACACCGTGACGGACCAGACGCAGGACTGCCTCTCCCGCATCGACGCGCTCTTGACCGAGGCGGGATCGGAACGCGAGGATACTCTTCAGGCGGTCGTTTGGCTCGCCGACATGGCCGACTTCGACAAGATGACTGCGGTCTGGGATGCGTGGGTGCCGACGGCCGCATTGCCCGCCCATATCGCGACACTTGTCGCCCCGTCTCCAAGATACTCTGTCGCCATTTTCTGGCGCGTGGTCCGGCGTCGCCCGTGTGCTGTGTCTAGGGAATGCCGGGCACTTCGCGCCATGTCGATAACCCGCTCGAGCGCTTCGTGGGCTTGCATGCGGCGGAAGCACACTTCATTCTGACGGTGTCACTCGTAGCCGGTCGGGGCAGCGTAGCGGCGCAAGCTTCAAGGATAAGTTGGGGGCAGCATCTTTTTCGAGGTCTTCGCCGTCGGAGCAGCGTTTTTGTTCGGTCTCGCTGCGAGACCGTTGGGTCTTCCGCCGCTCGTAGGCTTTCTCGCGGCTGGCTTTGTCATCAACGCGATCGGCCCGCAGTTCGGTATGCCGGACACGACGCGACCGATCCTCGACCACCTCGCCAATTTGGGCGTGCTACTGCTGCTCTTTACCGTAGGGCTGAAGCTCAAGCTGAAGCAGATCGGCGAGCCCCATGTCGTTGGTGGGGCGCTGGTCCATTTCGCGCTTTCGGTTGTCATCTTCGCGCCGATCGCGCGGCTGCTCTTCGCCAATGACTGGACCGCCGCGCTGCTGGTTGGCATCGCGCTGGCATTCTCCTCCACCGTCTTGGCGGCGAAGATGCTGGAAACGAAGCGAGAGATGGGGAATTTCCATGGCCGGGCTGCCATCGGGATTCTGATCGTCCAGGACATCATTGCCTTGGTGGTGCTTGCCGTGTTTTCGGGCAAGGTGCCCGAGCCCTGGGCGCTCTTAATCTTCGCTGCACCGCTGCTGAGACCCGTGCTCTACCGGCTTCTAGACCTCGCCGGCCATGACGAGGTGCTCGTGCTGGCCGGCATGGCGTTAACCTTCGTGATCGGCGGCTATGGGTTTGAGGTCATCGGTTTAAAGGGAGAAATCGGCGCGCTCGTCATGGGGCTCTTGCTGTCGAACCACCCACGGGCGGGTGAGCTGTCGAAGTCGCTATGGGCGCTGAAGGAAGTTTTCCTGGTGGGCTTTTTCCTGTCCATTGGGATGTCGGGCTTGCCGGATTGGGATGCCTTGGTCTTCGCCGTCGTCCTAGGCGTCCTGCTGCCGGTGAAGGGTGTTCTTTTCTATTTCCTGCTTGTCGCATTCCGATTGCGGGCTCGCACGGCCTTCTTGTCGGCTCTGTCGCTGACCGCCTACAGCGAGTTCGGCCTCATCGTCGCGGCCGGCATTCCCGCGGCGGGGGACTTCCTGGTGCCGCTGGCCATCGCTGTCTCGGTATCCTTCCTGATCGCGGCACCGCTCAATCGCTATGCGCATCCGCTCTACCAGCACTTGGAGCAGCGCCTCCAGCGGTTCGAGCGGACCACGCGCCATCCCGACGAACAGCCGACCGATCTCGGCGACGCTGATATCCTTATCTTCGGCATGGGGCGAACAGGGTCAGCCGCCTACGAGCTGTTGATGGAGCGTGGCTGCCGTCCCGTCGGTCTGGACGCGGACACCTATAAGGCGGCGGCCCATGCGAAGGCGGGGCGCAATGTCGTCTTTGCGGACGCCGAAGACAGCAATTTCTGGAACAGCGTCGATCTTAGCGCGATCAAGGCCGCCGTGTTGGCGATGGATGATCTGGAGGCGAAGCTGATCGCGGCGCGGACGCTGCGCTTAAAGGGTTTTCGGGGTGCGATTGTCAGCCACGCGCTCTACGAGGACCACGTCGCCAAGATCAAAGACGCCGGTGCCAATCGGACCTATCTGACGATGCGCGAAGCGGGCCGGAGCCTCGCGGACCACGCATATGATGCGGCGGCACCCAAGACAGACGCCTGAGATGGTTTCGGCGCCGGGTCTTCGACAACTCAGTCTGCCGTAGTGTCAGAACCGGCCGGCTCGACCTCGCCAATCTGTCAGCATCATCGTGACAAGCTGAGATGCCGGACAGCCCGAACCAGCGAGCCGAAAACTGCTCCGCAAATCCCACTCTTCCTAGCGGCTTCAAACTTGCCATCTCAATAAAGAAGCGGGAACGCCAGATCGACGGTTGTCATCTCTGCACATTTATGCGCCAAATGAACGTCAAAATTGTATAAGTTCTGCAACAACAAGGCAGGGGGGAAGCCATGGCAGACAGCTCATCCAGTTTGACGATCAACACCGTCTTCATCGTCTCGATGGCTGCGTGCGCCGGCATTGGCGTTTGGGGTGTGGTCGATCCTGACGGCATGACTGGTTCGGCGCTCGGTTTCACCAACTATGCGCTAACCGGCGTCAGCTGGGGGTGGCTTGCTCTTTGCACGGGATTTCTCTTCTTAGCAGTCTTCATGGCGTTCGGTCCCTATGGCAGTATTCGACTGGGGAAGGATGACGAAGAGCCGGAGTTTTCGACGGCATCCTGGATCGCAATGTTGTTCGCTGGGGGTATGGGCTCCGGTCTGCTGGTCTGGGGCGCCGCCGAGCCGATGTATCATTGGCACGGCCCCCCGGGGATGGAGGGCGGCACGGCGGAGGCCGCGCGCCAAGCGCTCGTTATCACCAACCTGCATTGGGGCTTTCACGCTTGGGCGATTTACGCCTGCTGCGCCCTGGTGATCGCCTATTTCACATTCCGCCGGAACGAAAGCTCGATGATATCGACACCGATACGGGCGCTTTTTCAGGGGTCTACGGGTGTGGCCGTGGGAAAGGCCGCGGACATCCTTGCCGTGATATCGGTGGTCTTCGGGCTGGCCGGCTCGCTCGCCATGGGCGTTCTGGCGGTTCGTAACGGCATGGGCTTCGCGTTCGACACGGCGCAGACATCGACGAATTCGATGATCATCCTTGGCATTCTATTCGTCTGCTACATGCTCTCTGCGACGACGGGCGTCGACAAAGGCATCAAGATTCTCTCCAACATCAACATGGTCGTCGCGGTCGCGATCATGCTTTGGGTGCTGTTCGCCGGGCCCACCCGGTTCTTGTTAGAGACGTTCATCGACTCGATAGGCAGCTATTTCTCCGGCATGATCACCATGTCGTTCAAACTGTTCCCGTTCGAGGATCTGGGCGGTTGGACGGCTGGCTGGACGCTGACTTATCTGATCTGGTGGCTGGCCTGGGGTCCCTTCATTGGCATCTTCGTCGCGCGGATTAGCCGTGGCCGGACGATCCGCGAATTCATGATGGGCGTGGTCCTTGTCCCAACGCTGTTTTCCATGCTCTGGTTCGCAGTCTTCGGCGGCGCCGGTTTCTACATCGAGCTCTTCGGCGGCGGCGGTCTGAAGGAGATCATCTTCGAGGATGCGATGAAGGCGCTGTTCGCCTTCCTGGGCTACTTCCCAGGCGCAGAGATACTGACGATTCTGGCGGTGATCCTTCTCTTCATCTTCCTCGTTACCTCGGCGGACTCGGGTACTTTCGTGCTGTCGATGATGACAACCGGCGGCAACCTGAACCCGCCAGTGGTCCAAAAGATGGTCTGGGGTTCTCTGATCGCCATCCTGACGATCGGCACGGTGGTCTCGGAGTCGGTATCGGTCGCCAAAGCGATGGCGATCACCGGTGCGATCCCGTTCGCAGTCATTGTGATGCTGCAGATCGTTGGGTTCCTTCGCGAGATCCGTAAGGAAGCGCCGCCGCTCAAACCGATCGAGGCCCGTGGCGAAGCCGTCGGCGCCGTGCGCGAGTGAGGGGGGGCAGATATGTTTCGCAAGCTGATAGCGGCCGCGCTCGCTCTGACCCTCCTTGGATGCGAGGAGGCCGAGAACCAAATCACGTTCGGCGCCAAGAATTTCGGCGAGAGCCGGGTCCTGGCGCATATGATGGCGGAGATCGCCAAGAACGAAGGTCTGCCGGTCGCAGGCGTCGTCGATTACGAGACCACACAGGCGATCCAAGAGGCGCTGAAGCGCGGTGATATAGACGCCTACCCGGAGTATAACGGGACGGGCTTGGTCATGCTCGGCCAGAACCCGACCAACGACGGAGCGGCCGCAACCGCCCGGGTCAAGGAGCTGTACGAACCGCTTGGCTTCTCCTGGCGGGCGAACTTCGGGTTTGCTAACAACTACGGTCTGGTGATGCGGCCCGAACGCGCTGCGGAACTGGGCATCACCACGATGACGGAACTGGTTTCGCGTGCAGGGAACCTGTCCATCGGGGTGGAGGATGACTTCACGAAGCGCCCATTGGACGGTTTCGAGCCGATGCGCCAACGCTACGGGCTTGACTTCGGTTCGGTGGAAGAGGTTCCGCTTAGCGAGCGGGCGGGGCTCTACGATCGATTGATCGACGGTAGTCTCGATATCGTCGAGGGCTATACCACCGACGGACAGATCGCGGATTACGGCCTCGTCGTGCTGAAGGACGATCTGGGCTTCTTCCCGGTCTATGACGCATCGCCGCTCGCACGGGCTGCTGCGCTCTCCGAGCACCCAGGCTTCGGCGCTGCCTTGGATGCGCTTTCCGGCAAGATCGACAGCGCCGCCATGCAGGAAATGAACGGCAAGGTGGATATCGAGGGACGGTCCCCCCAGGCCGTTGCCCGCGATGCGCTTGCTAGGATGGGCCTGATCGACTCCGGCGCGGTGGAGGCAGGCGAACCGTTGCTGATCGCGGCATCGACTGATGTCAGCGATGGCGCCGCATCGACATCGGCGCTTCGGGCTGCTCGCGAGGCGTTTACGGGCCAGGACATCCAGATCGCGCCTTCGGGCAATCCGCTGGATAAGGTGGCCTCCGGCGAGGCGCGCCTGGCGCTGGTCAGTTCCGAGGCGTTCTTCGATCTGTCGGGGGCGTCGCCTTCCCGGGACAGCCGGTTCGAAGCGGTCGCGGCTGTGGACCAAAACGTGGCGCATATCGTGGTTCATCTCGGTGGACCGACCAATCTGAACGCCGTCACAGCTTTCCTAACCGGACCCGAAGGCTCGTCGTCTCACAAGGTCGCCACCATCTTGGCCGCGGGGCTCGGCCTTTCGGCTGAGATTAAGGGCTCGGAGGTGGAGTCAACCGCGGCGCTTCTGTCTGCGCTGACCGAGGACTCGACCGAGGCGGCCGTCGTCTTCTCGCCGGAAGGCGACCGGGCACTGATCGATGCTCTTGCCGAGGGCAGTTATCGTCTCATGCCCATCCTGAATTGGAGCGATGGTCCCAACCTGGTCAAGTATCCTTTCATGCGGCCGACGCGGATCGCGGGAGGCACCTATTCCAGCCAATTCGCTGCGGTCGAGACGCTGGGTGCGCAGCTCGTGCTGGCCGGGCCGACGGATCAGAGTGCGAACGATATTGTCGGCGACCAAGGGCCGAGTTCGATCGTCACAGATCTGACGCCGATCTCTTCGACCGCTGTGATGGCGATCAATGAATCGATCCCGGGAACGCTGCTGATCGACCCGACCCTGCAGCAGGCGGCGGCTTTAGCCCCGGCGTTGCCGGAACCGCCAGCGTCGATCAACCCGGCCACGGACATCTCGATCCTCAACTTGCTGGTCGTGTCCCTGTTCGTCTGGTTGGTCTGGCTCTTCGTCAGACCGGAATACCGCTGATCCGAGGAGGCTGTAGTGACAGAGACCGTTCTAGCCCCGATCGATCTGACCGAGATGGAAACCTCGGAAAAAGTCCTGGAAACCGCAGTGCAATTGGCCCACGCGAAGGGAGGGCCGCTGGTGGCCCTCACCGTTGTTCCGGACATCGTTGCAGGCATCGATTTCCGCTATGCAATCCGCGGAGAGACCGGCGGGTCTGCCGCGCTGGATATGGACAGGATCGTAGCCGATGCTTTGGCGCGGTTGAACGAGGTCGTCCAACAGCACACGCCCGACGGCATGCGCGTGCGGACGATTGCTCGGCATGGGCCGATCTATGAAGAGATCTTGGATGTCGCCAAAGATATCGGGGCGACTCAGATCGTCATGGGCGCGCACAATCCGGGTCTCGCGGACTTCATGCTCGGCTCAAACACCGACCGTGTCCTTCGCCACGCGAAGTGCTCGGTCAGTGTGGTTCGAAGCTGAGGGCCTGGCGAAGGCGGATCGGAAGGCCGGCTCGCGGATGCAAGAGCTGGCCGGCTTCTGGTTTTGCAATCTCTCGGGCTCGCCGCCGATTGGCGCCGAGTAACGAATGGCGGCAGGCTTCTCCGATCAGCGTATGTCGGTTTTCATCAGCATCTCGGCCCAATCCATGAAGGTCTGGAGCCTGCGTGAGAGATGGCGGCGGTGCAGCTAGAGGAAGTTGAGCGGCAAAACAGGTGCCCGCGCGTCGTGCAGGATCTCCACCAGGCTGCCCTCCCGTAGGTGTCTGTAGACGCCTGAGGCCGGTAGTTGGACCGTGCCGAGCCCAGCCAGACAGCCGGCGATCAGCGAACGGGCGGCCCTGCTCGCATCCGAGCTTCTGCGGGCGCGTCGGACAGAGGCCTTTGGGGCTTCAGGACAGCAGCAGCCGTGAGAGTTCCTGAGAGGCCGACCGCAGAGCCCTTATGTGCGTGCGCGCCTGGTCGAGCGACATGCGGATGGTCGGCGCGTGGAACGACACCGTGGAAACCAGGCGATCCTGATCGTCGAGGATTGGCACGGCGATCGCCACCATCCCATCCATGAACTCCTCGGCGTCTTCGGCAAACTGGCGCTGCCGGGTCTTGGATATCTCCGCGCGCAGTCGGTCGATGTCCGATATGGTCCGGTCGGTCCGGCGCCCGATCTTCGCGGCGCGGAGATAGCGTTCGAGATGGGCCTCGTTCAGCGAGGCGAGATACATCTTGCCGCTGGCGGTACAATAGAACGGCACTCTGGTGCCGACAGGCAGTTGGATCCTTAGCGGCCACTCCGTCTCGACCCGGTCGAGATACACCATGGCATCGCGGTCCGGCACCGCAATGTTGCACGTCTCGCCGATATCCGCCGCGAGCCCGCCCAGCACCGCGAGACGGGCCGTTCTGATCCGGAGCGACGAGAGCACATTGGCCGAAAGCCTTCGAAGCCGTCGCCCTGCGGTATAGGAGCGCCCGTCCAGCTCGCGCATCAGAAAGCCCTCCGCCTCGAGCGTGGCGAAGAGCCTGTGGATGGTGGGCTTGGGCAGCCCGATCTCGGCGTTCACATCGGTTGGCGTCAGCGGCACTCCGCTCTTCGCCGCCTCCTCCAAAATAAGAAGCATCCGCAGATTGGTCGGGATGCTGCCGCCCTCTTTGGCGTCGTCCGACCCGTCCACTCTGCGCCTCCCATTACCGCCCCGGCAGCAGCACCGATGTCAGCTCCGGCACCAACGCTACGACGATCCAGACCGTCAGCAACGCTGCCAAATACGCGACCGTATATCGCAACAATCGGAAGTAGGGAACGCCTGTAACACCGCTTGCGACATAGAGGTTCAGGCCATAGGGCGGGGTGATAAAGCCGATCGACGCGCCGACGAGGAAGATCACCGCGAAGTGGATCGGATCGACCCCTACGGAAGCCGCGATCGGGGCTAGGATCGGGGCGAGGATGATTGTGACCGGCAAGCTCTCCAGGATCATGCCGGAGACGAAGACAATAGCCATCGCGGTGAACAGCACTGCGTGGTAGCCGCCCATCGACGTCACGAAATTGCCGATGACCTCCTGCGCGCCGAGAAGCGAGAGGATCTGCTGCATCACGACCGAGATCGCGATCAGCGGGGCAAGAATGCCGGTGATCTGGGCCGACCGCATGGTGATCGCGGGGATTTCGGTGACTTTGAACCCCTCGACAACCAACATCTCGCCATAGCTCTTGTCGCTATGGGGCCGGTCTTGAGAGGGCCGCCCCATCAGCGAGAAGAGCGGCAGCGAGACCAAGCCGACGATGATGCAAAATCCGACGGTAACGCCCGCAGCCTCGGTCGGAGAAAACTTGCCGGTGTAGATGCCCCAGAGGACAAGGCCGATGGCGAAGAAGCCGAGCCAGGCGCCAAGGGCCGTCTTTGCGACCCGGCCCGGGTCGAGCGTGATCAGATTGCCCCATTTGTTCAGCAGGCACAGGATCCAGCAGGCCAACATCATGCCACCGATCATCATCGCGCCGGGGATGATGCCGGCCACGAAGAGGTCCGAGATCGGCAGGTTCATCAGGAACCCGTAGACGATGAAGATGATCGAAGGCGGAATAATGATGCCGACAGTACCGCCGGCGGCGGCCGTGGCGGCCGAGAAACGCTCGTCATAGCCGCCCTTGACCATCTCCGGGTGCAGCATCGAGCCGATCGTTGCCGTGGTGGCCGAGTTGGAGCCTGAGATCGCGGCGAAAAGCCCACAGGCGCCGAGGGAGGCCATCGCGAGCCCACCCCTTATCCAGCCCAGGCAGGCATAGGCGAAATCGGAGAGACGCCTGGCAATGCCGGATTTGTTGATGAGATCGCCGGTCAAAATGAAGAGCGGCATGGCGAGCAGCGCGAAGCCGTCCGTGAATACGTCGGAGAGCGCGGCCCCAATGTTGTCGAGCGTCATCCCCAGTACGAAGCTGCAGCCGACCACCCAATAGGCGATCACCAGAAAAACCGGCACGCCGAGCATGAACAGCATCGTAACGCCGAGCGAGATGAGGGTGACCCAGGTTCCATCGGTCATGGTTTGCCCGTCCTCTCAGTCGCCGCCGATGACGGCCGGCTCGATGAGCGTGCGGCCCTCGCGGTAGTTGGCAAGATCGTCGAGAAGGTTTTCGATGACGCGCGTCGCCATCATGGTGAAGGCGAGCGGCACGGTTACCAAGAACCACCATTGCAGCACATTGTCGGTGCCGAGCAGGATCTGGAAGTTGGAGGCGGAGTTCGCAGCCACCCGGGCCGAGGTAACGACGACAACCCAACAGAAGGTCAGCCAAAGCACCGCGTCGAGGATCAGGCAGACGAGCTGCCCTCGCGGCCCCATATTCATGCGGAATTCGGCAAATGCCAGATGGGTGCGTAGCCGAATGTTATAGGAACAGCCGAACCACGTCATGATGAGGAAAAGAAAGGGCGGCAGCGTGGTCGACCACGGTGCCTGTTCACCAAGGGCAAACCGGCGGAACACCTCGACAAAGATCACGCCGGCGATGATCAAATAACTCCAAACCATCACGGTGCGCTCGAGGTGTCGGTCGATCCGCGGCACGAGCCGGTAGATCGCGAGCAACAATCCGGCTGCGCCCAACATCGCGACGAGGCCGACCGGCCAGGCGCCTGCGGTGCGGAAGGCTTCGCTCATTTCCCAGGCATCGTCCGAGAACAACGAAGTCACCACCGATGCTGCATCGGTGAACATGGTCTCCATGGGGTTCCTCCAAGCGAGCCGGTTCGTCCGGTCTCAATTTTGGGTATTGACGGGCACCGTTTGCGGTGCCCGCCTCTGCGGCGTTGGGGTCAGACCGACCGCCACCAGCGGCGTGGCTCGACATTCTCTGGCAGCATATCGACCGGGATCTCGCGGGCAACCTTATGGATCGCATCATAGGTGTCGATGTCGCCGGCCCATTTGTTGAGACGCTCCCGCCACTGCGCCCACGGCTCCGGGTTGAACTCTGGCGAGCACATCTCCTCGGCCATCTTCTTCTGCTCGGCGTCGAGGAAGGCCATGCGGACATTGTCCTTTGCGAAGATGGTGTTCGGCAGTTGCGGGTCGGAATAGCCGACAGTCTTCACCAGCGCGGCCTCGTTCGCGGCCTGCACATGGACCTGGGTGAGATAGGCGGACTCCATGATCGCGTCCTGGAGATGCGCCTCCATGCTGTCGAAGACTTTCGACGACATGGCGGTATGCTCGGTGCCGCAGAAGAATTCAAGATCGACGCACTGACTGACCACTGGCGACATGTTGGCATACGCCACTGCGGAGGCCCAGGTTTCGGCGCCGTCGATGAGCCCCTGCTTCAAACCGTCAAGCGTCTCCTCCCAAGCGACTGGCACTGGGTTGAGGTTTAGCTGCTGCATCGCAATGCGGCCGAGCTGTGTGCCGGTGACGCGGTTCTTGGTGCCGAATATGTCCTCTAGTTTGGTGACAGTCGGCCTGTCCTGCCAGCCGAGACCAAGCTGGATGCCGCGCAGCTCGCAATGGGTGAAGAGAAACTTGAGGCCGTGGCGCTTCTCCATCGGGTCGCGCAGGACGCGCTGGCTCTCCGGATGGAAGAAGAAGTAGTACTGCGCCGCCCGGCTCGGGAACATATAGGCATAGTCGAGGATGTTCAGGTACGGGGTCGAGCCGGCGGAGTTCTGTGTCGATGCGGCATAGATGTCGACGATGCCGAGCTGTGCCTTCTCGGCGCAGGCGAGCTGGCCGCAGATTTGGTTGTCGCCGATGAATTCCACACGGATTTCACCCTCGGTCCGCTCCTCGAGATCGCGGGCAAACTCCAGGCAGCCGGCGCGCTCGATCAACAAGTTACGCTGGTTGAATCCGGCTGCGCCGAATTTTAGAGTGTGTTTCGGCTCTTTGGCGAAGCGTTTCTCATAGGTCGACTCTGCTGCCCGCGCGAGCGAGCTTAGGCTGACGGTGCCTGCGAGGCCCCCCGCCGCAAGCAGGGTAGAGGTGAGGCCAAACCGTCCAGACAACCGGAACAGATCGCGTCGCGAGATTTGGTTGAGCTTGTCAGAGATGGTCACCGGCGTTTCTCCCTTGTCATCTAAAAATTGAGACTTGCAGTCTTAAAAAGACAGAGTATCGTCGTTTTGGCAAGAAAATAAGCAATTCGGTCGAAGAGCGCGGGCCGCCGAGCGGCAGCGGAAGGAGTGGCGACCTTGGAAGCGGACTTCATTGTCGTCGGCGCGGGATCGGCGGGTTGCGTACTGGCCAATCGTCTGAGCACCGACCCGGCCAATCGCGTCGTGCTTTTGGAGGCCGGCGGACGCGACTGGAATCCGTGGATCCATGTGCCTGTGGGCTATTTCAAGACGCTGCACAACCCCGCAACCGACTGGTGTTACAAGGCCGAACCGGATCCCGGCCTGAACGGCCGGGCGATCGACTGGCCACGCGGCAAAGGTCTCGGCGGTTCAAGTTCGATCAACGGGCTCCTCTATGTGCGGGGCCAGCCGCAGGATTACGACCACTGGGCGCAACTCGGGAACAAGGGCTGGGGTTGGGACGACGTGCTGCCGCTCTTCAAGCGGTCGGAGCGCCACGAAGACGGCGAGACGGCGCTTCACGGGGGCGGAGGCGGCCTCTCGGTGTCCCGGATCCGGGCCAAGAGTGAGATCGCCGAGGCGTTCATCGATGCGGCCGTCGAAATGGGCGTACCGCGCACCGAGGACTACAATGGCGAGCGGCAGGAGGGCGCGGGATACTTCCATCAGACTGCGCGCGGCGGCTTTCGGTGCTCCAGTGCGCGGGCCTTCCTCAATCCTGCCCGCGGGCGGCCCAATCTGCAGATCGTGACCCATGCGCTGACCGAAGGGCTGGTTTTTGCCGAGGATGACGGAAAGCGCGTAACGGGCGTCCGGATCACGCGGAAGGGTGTCGACGAAGTGGTTCGCCTCCGCGATGGCGGGGAGGTGATCCTGTCAGCCGGCACGATCGGATCGCCGCAGATCCTAGAGCTTTCGGGCATCGGCCGCGAGGAAGTGCTGGCCGATGCCGGCGTCGAGATCCGCCACGAGCTTCGCGGCGTGGGGGAGTGCTTGCAGGATCACTTACAGATCCGCCTCGTCTACGAGGTGAACGTCCCCACGCTGAACGACGCCATCAACCGCTTTCTGCCGCGCATGGGAATCGGGCTGAATTATCTACTGTTCCGCAAAGGCCCGATGAGCCTGGGCGCGAGCCAGGTCGCGGTCTTCGCAAAGTCGATGGAGGGACTCGAGACGCCGGATATACAGTTCCACTTCCAGCCGCTATCCGCGGACAAACCGGGGATCGCGATGCACCCGTTCTCCGGCATCACCTCCTCGGTGTGCCAGCTCCGCCCCGAAAGCCGTGGGCATATCCACATCAAGAAGCCGGAAGCGCGCGCCTATCCCAAGATCGTGCCGAATTATCTCTCGGCCGAGGCGGACCGGCAATGCGCAGTCCGCTCAGTCCGCTTCGCACGGCAGATGACGAAAACGAAGGCGCTGGGGCCGTTCATCGTTCGCGAACATGTGCCAACGGCCGACCCGCAGACCGATGAAGAGATCTTGGATGCCGCACGGAACATCAGCCAAACGATCTACCACCCCACCAGCACCTGCCGCATGGGAACCGATCCGGACGCGGTGGTCGACGAGCGACTGCGCGTCCGTGGGATTCGGGGGCTTCGGGTGGCCGATGCCTCGATCATGCCAGCCATCGTCAGCGGCAACACCAATGCGCCCGCCATCATGATCGGCGAGAAAGCCAGCGACATGATCCTGGCGGATCGCCGCGGCTGAGACCCAACCCGAAACCGGGAATCGAGAGGACATGTCATGAAAATGACCACGGAAGAAGCGTTTGTTAAGGTTTTACAGATGCATGGGATTGAGCATGCTTTTGGGATCATCGGGTCTGCGATGATGCCGATCTCGGATCTGTTCCCGAAGGCGGGGATCACGTTCTGGGACTGCGCG
>JBCCRM010000052.1:0-22492 GCA_039513195.1 Pseudomonadota bacterium
CAACGCCCCTCACTCTTCCAGATCGGCGCCGCCTAAACCCACCACCGCAGGCCGGGCCGTGCTCCGATAGATGGGGTCTGCGCCGGGCCCGGCCTGCTCAAGCCTCAGATGGGGCCCGTTGCAACCGACCAAGTGGGGCACCCGTTCGACGCCAGAGACGCAGCGCGCCTCTGCCCCACTGGTACGGCTTTGGCAGGGACAGCTACAGGACCGTTTACAGCGGCCGTTGTCGTTGGCACAGCCGCGCTCGTTCGGTTCGGCCTGGGCAAGACCTTGACTATCCAAAAGGCCGATGCCCGCGCAAGGCATCTGTGGCGCAGCCGCGCAACAGGGCTTGCTGCTTGAGGGCAACGGATGGCCTCGGAAAGCGTTCTTGCGCCGCCGATATCCACCATTGGCAGGCGGATCAACCTTCAGGAAACCACTCTTGGCAAGGTTAATCTCGCCGGCAACAGTCGCCGGCATTGGGGTCATGCATGGAAAGAGCTGTTGCCTGGGAGTGAAACCGTGTCTCTCTGCCGTTTTACGTCGGTTGCTCTTCGGGCGCTGACCAGTCCCGTCTGCCGAGCGCCCGCTTTCGCTGCCGGCCTGATGCTCCTTCTCGCAGCATTTGCGGAGGCGGTTGAACCAGACCGGCGACTGATTGATCCGAGCATCACGTCGCCGATGACGCTGCGTGTCAGCTACCATGACTTTCCCCCGTATTCATATACGCGTGGGGATGGCACCGCAGACGGATATGCGATCGAAGTGCTGCGTGCGATTGCCAGAGACACCGGGCTGTCGGTGACTTTCTCGCGCGCTAAGAACGCAGGCGAGTCGATTGCCGACATCGCCGCGGGACTCGCCGACATCCAGGCGCATCTCGCGATGACCGAGGAAGGGCGCGATCTCCTCGACTATTCGACGCGCATCGACACGATCGCCTTGCAGTTCTATGGCCGCGCCGACCGGCGCCAGATCATTGAGCAAAAGCAAAGGGATGGAACGCTGCGGGTCGGTTTCTCGGCGGGCAGCCTTTCCGCGGATGTGGTCGCCGACCTGAACGGGATCGTCCCCGTTGCAATCGAAACCAACGAGAAACTCATCGTGGCATTGGCTTCGGGCGAGATCGACGTCGCCTTTTTCACGAAGAGAGCCTTTCTGCGGATCGTCCAGATCCTGGGTCTTCAACAGCGGTTTTTCGCATTCAGTGAGCCCAATCGGGAGTTTTCGTTGCATTTCGCGGTGTCCAAGGCGGCACCGGGCGTGCTGTCGATCTTAGATGTTGGACTGCGCAACATCCGGGCTGGCGCCGAGTACCAACGAATGCGGGACAAGTGGTTCGCCCGTCCGCAGGAGACGTCGGCAACGCGCCGGGTCATCCTGGTCTCGAGCAGCATCCTTACAGGCATCGTCCTCCTCGGTTCGGCGGCCTTCCTAGCGCACCGCAGCCGGGGCCGGCGGGAAATGAACCGTCTGGCCAAATTGCGCGAAAAGGAGAAGGAAGACTTCGTCACCAGATTGCAGGTAACGAACGACGCATTGCGCAAAAAGAACGTCGAGATGGAGCGGATGCTCTACGTGATCTCCCACGACCTGAAAAGCCCGTTGGTTTCCATTGCCGGTTTCGTGCGTCAAGCGCAACGGCATATCGAACGCGGGAACGCCGAGGGGGCGGACCGGTCGTTCCAACGCATCTCTCACAACGCCAAGGAAATGAGCGCATTGCTCGCGACGATCTCGGAGGTCGGGCGCCTCGACCAGAGCCCGCTGTCCATCGAAGATCTGTCGGTGAACGAGCTGGTCGCCGATTTACAGATCACTTTGGCAAGCGACATCGAGCGGGCACAGGCACGCCTGCAGGTCACAGATCTACCGATTATCCGCGGCGATGAGACTTTGTTAAAACGCGCGCTGCAGAACTTAGTTGTCAACGCAATCCGTCATGGCTGCCCCGCGCCGAACATGGTGATCAAAATCCTCGCCGACAACACAAGAGACGACGAGGTCCGGGTCGGTGTCCGCGACCACGGCCCCGGTGTGCCCTCCGATCAGCGCCAGCGGATCTTTACGCTCTACCAACGTCTCGACACCGCCACCGATGGCCAGGGCATCGGCCTGTCGGTGGTCAGCAAAGTCGCGGAGCTCCACGGCGGCCGGGTCTGGGTCGAAAGCGAGATCGGCTCGGGATCGACCTTTTGGATCGCCCTACCCCGTCAGATCGAGGTGGAGTTTCGGCGGCACGCAGAGGCCGCAGCATGAGCTATTTCCGGATCCTGCTGGTCGAGGACAATCCCGATCACGCACAGCTGATCACCGATGCCCTCCGAAACGAGGACCCGACGGTCCTCGTCACCCACCTGGCCAGTGGGCAGGCAGCGCTCAATCTACTCGCGGCATCTCAGCAGGGGGAAGAGCCGAAGCCCCACCTGATCGTGATGGATGTGAACATGCCCGGTCTGACCGGCATCGAGGTACTGAGCCGGATCAAGCGCGACGACACACTGCGCGTTATCCCAACGGTGATGCTCTCCACGTCCACGAAAGAATCGGACATCCTCAGCGCCCTGACAGCGCATGCAAACAGCTACGCGGTTAAGTCGAGCGATTTCGACGCGATGGAGCGCGACCTGGGCAGCATCTGCTCCTATTGGCGGATCAGCCACCATCCGCCGGGCGAGGCTGCTTGAAGAGCCTGCCGCGCGAGCAGCCACGCCCGACCGCCGTCCGGGTTCTGCTCGTCGAGGATGATGACGACCATGCCGAGTTGATCGAGGCGGAGTGCGACGAGGCTCCGCTCGCCATCAGCGTGGTGCGTGCCGTATCGCTGGAAACTGCGGGAGCGGCGCTTGAGACGTCATCCTTCGACGCAGTCTTCCTGGATCTGGGCCTCCCCGGTTCCTTTGGGCTGGAGACGTTGGAACGGTGTCTCGCCTACTCCCACACATGTCCAATCATCGTTATGACCGCCGCTGTCAGTTGGGAGCTCGGCCTCGACGCCGTTAAGCTGGGGGCGCAGGACTTCTTGCCGAAGGGAGAGCTCGGGGCGGCTGCGATCACGCGCGCCATCCTCTTCGGGATCGAGCGCAAACGCTCGTTCTTTGAGCTGGAGCGCCGCAACCGGTTGCTAGAGACCTTCGCCGCGTCTGCCGGCCACGACCTCGTTTCGCCTGCGCGGCAGATCGGCTTTTTGGCCGATCTGTTGGCCGAGGACGCGGCCGACCGTCTGAGTGCCTCCGACAAAGAGAGGTTGGCCGATATCGGCGCACGGGCCGCCCATCTTCGCCAGGTTCTGCGCGATACCATGGCCTTTGCGAAGCTCGGAATGCGCGTCGCCTCGAAGGAATGTGTCCCCCTATCGGTGCTGATCGGTCAGGTTCTACGGGAGTTGCCGGCTGAGGATCGCATGCGAGTCAGCCTAGGAAACGATGCTAAGCTGCGGGTCGATCCGTCCCTCGGATATCTGATCCTCAAAAACCTGGTTCTCAACGGCCTCAAATATTGGCGTGATTGCCCGTCAGTCGTCACGATCTCTGCGGCGCGGAGGGGCAGTGCGGCGCATCTCGCAATCGCGGACAACGGTGCTGGGATTGCCTTAGACCAACTCGAGCGGGTTTTCATGCCTGGTTTCCGGGCGGAAAACGATCCGCGCATCAAGGGAACGGGCTTTGGTCTGGCGATCTGCCGGGAACTTGTCTCCGCCCATGAGGGTCAGATCTGGGCGACGTCCGAACTTGGCAAGGGTACGACAATCCACATCATTTTCCCCGACTGACGGGCCTCTCGCCACGCTCAACAGGTAAGTCTTCGCAACCCAGATGGATGGGCGCTGTGTGTCGGGTACGACTTGCGCCCGGCCCACAGCATCTGACTGGGCATGAGGCTGGGGGCCGGGAGCTGGTGCGATTGTCGTTGCTAACGCTTCAGTTGCGCCGCTGGCCGAGGAAATCGGACAAAGCGCGCAGCAGATCTTCGAGGCTATCGATATGCTCATAGGCCGACGCGGTTGAACCGTTCCGCAGAGCCTCCTTCGCTTGCCAGGCGAGCCGGAGCGACCGATGCACCGGTTGCCGCAGCTCAGCAGCGATTTCATGCACGATCTGGTTGATAGCTTCATCGACGCTTTGGACATCCCCGTCGCCGCTTTGAGCGCTACGCTTGCCTGCCGTCAGCACCGAGCTTGCGATTTCGCTGAGGCGCCGGGTCGACAATTCGTCTTTGGAAAGGGTCGCTGCACAGCCGGCCTTGAGCGCGTCCGAGGAAAGCGGCCCTGGCAGTTCGGCGCTGACCATAACGACCGGCGCGCTCGCCGCCGGTCCGTTCGAAAGCTCCCGCGCGTAGCCGAGCCCAGTCCCATCCGGCAAATTGTTGTCCAGCAGGATCAAGTCCACCGATTGCCGCTCGAGTATCTGCCGGGCATCGGTCAGAGATCCGGCCTCGATTACCTTCAGCCCCGGGCAGCCACGCTCGATCGATGTGCGAAGTTGCAGGCGGTCGAAGCGATCATCATCGATGATGAGGCAATGGGTGCTTTCGACCACATGTCCTGTGTCGGAATCGGGAGTTGCCATTCTGTTTCCTCACGCGATGCGGGGTAAGCCTGGCAGGTCCTGCCGGCCTCAATGTCGTGTCAGATTGCTCGATAAGCTCTAAAGAAAGGATGGATGGCGCGGTTGAAGCCCCGTGGCGCAGCCCGCATTGTCGCCTGACCTGCCGAGAAATCGAGCCATTGTACCGCTATGGAAGACAGACCCGCCCCCACTCTCCGTCAGCTTCGGGCGCTCACCGCCCTGGGCGAGGCCCGCAGCTTTCGCCGCGCCGCTGAACGGCTCGGGATCGCACAACCCTCGCTCAGTGCGCAGATCCAGGGGCTCGAGGCGACGCTCGGCCGGCAGTTGGTCGAGCGCTCGCGAACGGCGGCGTTGCTGACGCCTTACGGCCGCGCGGCCGAACAGCGCGCCCACGACATTCTGGCGGCCGTCGACGCGCTGGTCGAGGAGATGGAGAGTGCATCCGCGGGCACATTACGTCTGGGTGTGACCCCGACGCTGGGACCCTATCTTTTGCCCGCCGCGGTCGCCGACCTCCACGCCCGCTCGCCGGAGACCAAGCTTTACATACGCGAGGCCCCGCCCAGAGCCCTGGCGAGGGAGTTGTCCGATGGCCTCCACGACGTGGTCGTCACGCACCTGCCGGTGATCCAGTCCGGCCTCGTCTCCGAGGAACTGTTCCGGGAGCGGTTATTGTTGATCGTCGCCCGGGACCATCCGCTGGCGTCGAAGCCCGAAATCCTGCGCTCGGATCTGAGCGGTTTGGAGGTGCTTTCGCTCGATGCCCGCTATCAACTCCACGATCAGGTGATCACGCTTTGCGAGAGCTTCGGCGCGCGGTTGCTTCAAAGCTACGAGGGCACCAGCCTCGACGCGTTGAGACAGATGACAGGACTGGGTATGGGTGTAACTTTTTTGCCACAGCTTTATGTGAGATCCGAGATCCGGGCCGACAGCGAAGTGGTCGCGCGGGAGTTGCAAGGTCGCGCCGTTTTCCGCAGCATCGGCCTTGCTTGGCGGCAGAACGCGCCCCGCGCGCAGAGCTTTGAGGAGTTGGCCGCAACTCTCCGGCGAACTTTCAGGCAGCTTGCAGATCGATAGGAAATTCCGATCAAAACGAGAGGAATTCGCGGCTGTAACCTACGCTCCGCTGAGATATGTCCATCAGTCGCCGTAGACCATTTTGGCGCGCGCGGTTCTCAGTGGGAAAGCCTAGATGGATCAAGTGTTGTTGCTGGCCGGGTCGACCCTTACCTCGCCGATGATTTTGTTTTTTGTGCTCGGCACTGCGGCGGCGTTGGTCCAGTCCGACCTTGAGCTTCCAGCCGCATTCTCCAAGGCGATGGCGCTCTATCTGCTCTTCGCAATAGGCTTCAAGGGCGGCGCGAGCGTCGCGGAGCACGGGGTGGACAGCCGTCTCGGCTATGCTTTGGTCGCGGGTGCGATGCTGTCGTTGACCATGCCTCTCATCGCTTTCGCGATTCTGCGAGCGATATCATCGCTGGACCGGGTCGAGTCGGCCGCCGTTTCCGCCCATTACGGATCGATCTCTATCGTCACCTTCACGGCCTCCGTCGCGCTGATGGAAGTGAGCGGCATCTCATCGGAGGGCTGGCTGGTCGCAGTCGCCGCGGCAATGGAAGCCCCTGCGATTATGACCGCCCTGTTGCTCGCTAAGGGAGCGGCCTTGTTTGCAACGGCCCCTGCAGGCGGGGGAACGGTTGCGATATCGGGCGGCTCATCGGGAAGCGCTGGCAGAGGTGGGTTCGGCGAACTGTTCCGGGAGGCTGCCCTCAACGGTGCCATCGTGCTGCTGATTGGGGCGTTCGTCATCGGCTGGATCACAGGAGAGCAAGGCAAGGCGGCGCTGTCCCCGTTCGTCATTGCGCCGTTCGCAGGCATTCTATGCCTGTTCCTCTTGGACATGGGCCTCGCGGCCGGGCGCGGGCTCGGCCGATCTGCGGGTGATCTGGGTATCCGGCTGCTGGCCTTTGGGATTGTGATGCCTCTGATCGGCGCAGCCCTGGGCCTGGCGACTGGAGTGGTCCTGGGCCTCTCGGTCGGTGGCACTGCAGTTTTGGCGACCCTGTCAGCGTCGGCTAGCTATATTGCTGCGCCCGCGGCAATGCGCGCCGCATTGCCCGAGGCGCGGCCGGAAATCTATCTGACCCTGTCGCTTGGGGTGACCTTTCCGTTCAACCTGCTGATCGGCATCCCACTCTACCTCGCCGCTGCACAAGCGCTGGTGCCGGTGGGCCCCTGACCTGGTCGTCGCTGCGGCGCGTCAGGATACCGAGCCGCATTAGCATGGTTCGATTGACCACCGCGGACCTATTGGGAGCGTTCCGCCGAACTGCCTGATGACGGCGCCACGCCCGCCTTTCCCAACTACGGCTCTCACTTTCTGGGTGCTCGCCGTCGATTGAAATAGGAGGCAACCGGCCTAGCGTCCCTGGCCATCCGGCGGTGGTTCCAACCACTGCCGGGCGGGAGGAGACAAGAATGACAAAGAAGCCATTGCTGGCCGCCATCTCGGCCCTTTGCCTGACTGTGTCGCAGGCTGGGGCAGGCGATATCGACGCCGGCGAAAGCAGATACGCCGTGAATTGTGTGAACTGCCACGGCAAGGCGGGGAAGGGCATGGCGAGCTTTCCAGCCCTGATCGGCAGGGATGCCGGTTACATCGCCGATCGGCTGACGCAATATCGTGCCAGGGAGATGGTGGGTCCGAACTCTGCCATCATGATGTCCTTAGCCGGCGAACTGTCCGATGACGATATCGCCAACCTCGCCGCCTATGTGTCGACAACCTTCGAATAAGCGTGGCCTCGCCACTGCCCGCCGGTCAGTCGGTCGGAGAAAGTGGGCAGCCGGCCCTGTCGGCCGCCTGGATCTTTGATCGCAAGACGGTCGACCGAAGCCGATGCGTCGCACAGCCCTTTGCCTAACCGCATACCTCACCGTCGCCGATGGCGTCTGCGCACAGACCCCCATCGCAGAGAGCGGGGTGGGAGCATCGCCGATCGTTGCCGCGGCGCCCGAAGCCGGTGGACCGCGACGCTGGCAAGTTGCGCATCCGGATGGGGCCGCGTTGCGCGATCGGCCTGCATCCGACGCAAGGGCAGTCGAGACCGTTGCCGACCGCGCGATCCTTTCCAATCTGGGCTGTGAGCAGGCCGCAGGCGAGATTTGGTGCGAGGCTCAACTTCTGGGTAGCCGGACGCGTGGATACGTTCTGGCGGATCACCTTCGTCCGGCTCGCGGCCCAGATGGCACGGTGCCGATGGGTGTGGATGACAGCGCTCCCCGTGCGCGGAAAGGGGACTTCGACGCAAAGGGCAAAGGCCGCTGTGCGCAGATCAGAAGCGACCCGCTGGGTCCGTGCGAGTTCGGTGCTGCGCGCGGTGGCGGCGGCGACGCGGCTGTGGTTTTCACCTTCTCGAACGGCTTCGAGCGGACGCTGTTTTTCAGTCACGGCACTCTGATCCGCGCAAATCCCACCATGTCGGGCATCGGCCGGGACATCGATTGGAGGATCGAGGGCCAGAACTTCACTCTTCGGGTCGAGGATCAGCGCTTCGAGCTTCCAACGGCCGCTGTCCTTGGCGATTGACCAGCCGCGGCTGCGCCGGGCAATCGGCGGTCTGTGGAGTTGAAGCCGCGCCGCAGAGATACATTATTGCGAACACCGGGCGTCTTCCGGTGGAAAAAGAAACAAAAGTTCGATGGGAGGATCTTTTATGCAACGAGCGCATAGTTCGCGGTCGCTTCGCATGGTCGCGGTCGCCGCCCTGGTCTCCGGGCTGCCTTTTATGGCCGATGCCGGCGAAAAGGGCCCGAGCCTCAGCCACACCACCATACTGTCTGGGTTGGAGAGCCCGTGGGACATGGCCTTCCTGGCGGATGGGACGATGTTCTACACCGAGAAGTGCCTTGGCCTGTCGGTGCGCCTGCCCTCCGGCGACACCAACGCACTCCTCGGCATGACCGATACCGAAGGCTTCGCAAGCACTGCCGATGACTTGTTCTGCGAGGGGCAGGCCGGGATGATGGGTGTCGAGATCGATCCGGATTTCCAGGACAACCGCTTCATCTATGTCTACTCGACGTCCAGCAAGACCGCGCCGGGTAGCAACCGCCTGATGCGGTTGGTGGTGAACGAAGATCTGAGCGCCGTGTCGGATCGCACCGATATCGTCGACGATGTGCCCTATAAGCCCGGGGCAACCGAGCATCCCTTTGGCGGCCCTGGCGCGCATAATGGCGGACGCGTGCGTTTCGGTCCGGACGGGCATCTCTATCTGACCACGGGCGACACCCATAACGGTGCGGTTCCGCAATCCCCGACGCTGATGGGCGGCAAGGTGCTGCGCATGGATCGCGACGGAAACGCGGCCGAGGGCAACAACCCGCCGGATGGCTTTGACCCACGCGTCTACACCTATGGCCACCGCAACGTGCAAGGCATCGCCTTCCGCCCGGGCGATGGCACGCCGGTTGTGGCCGAGCATGGGCCTTGGCACTCGGACGAGATCACGATGCTGGTCAATGGCGGCAATGGCGGCTGGGATCCGCGCCCAAACACCGCCGGCCGGGGCGATTGTCCGGATAACTATTGCGGTTACATGCCGAACCAGATGGAGGGCATGGCACCAGATGAGCGCGTGAAGTTTATGCCGATGACCGACACGGCGTCCTATCCCGACGCCATGCCTCCGGCGTGGAACAACAATGGGTTGTCTCAGGGCACGTCGTCCGCCGCGTTCCTAAGCGGCGATAAGTGGGGCGATTGGGACGGCAGGCTAGCCGTCGGTATTATGGGCATCGGCTTTGGCGGTACGGCGGTCGGTATGCGGATCGACATCATCGACCTCGCCAAGGACGGAAAGTCCGTCAACGATGTGTCTTCGATGTCTCTGCCGATGGCTGCAGGCCGTTTCCGCTCTGTCGTGTTGGGCCCCGACGGCAATCTCTACGCGGCCGTTGATCAGGGCGAGATCTACCAGCTCTCGCCGAACTGAGGCAGCGTTTGCCGCGCCACGGTGGTGACGCAGACACTGGTTCCTCAGACGGCGGGGTCCCGCAGCCATTGGCGACGGGGCCCCTCTGCGGCGATCATCACGGACCTGCCAACAGAACAGAGAAGGCAAAGCACGGTCCGCAGCCGGGCTCGCTGTGGATCGACACCTCGAACCCGTGGGCCTCGGCCAGCTCGTCGACCACCGAAAGGCCGAGCCCCTTTCCGGAAGAGCTTTCCCCCTGGATGCCAGGCCTCCTGATTTCGGCGATCTGCGTTTCGGTCAACCCAGGCCCGGTGTCGTAAACCGCGAAGCGGAGACGGTCGCCCGCCCGCCGGCATCCGATAACAACACCTCCGCACTCGGTGTACTTCACGGCATTGAAGACGAGGTTGGCGTAAAGCCGGATCGCCGCCATGGGATCTGCGGTTGCGGACCGGCCACAGGGCACCACCCGAAATCGGAGGCCCTTTGCCTCTGCCTCCTCCCGAAACATTGCCGAGACGGTGTCCAGAAACAGTGCCGCCGGAAAGGTTTCGACCGTGCCGCTGGCGGCCGCGGCCTCCGGATCCGGCTCTTCGGCCTGATCCGGATCGGTCGCATCATCGAGATAACGGTCGACCAAGTCCTCCAGGTATCCGAAATGGCGTCGCAGGGCAGCCCTCTCGTCCGCTGGCAGATCCGTCATCCGACCGAGCGATAGCCACAAAGAGGTGAACGTTTGGCGCAGATCATGGGTGGCATAAGCCATGGCCGCACGACGCTGCTCGGCCAAACGGGCTGCCTGATCATGGGCCTCGTCCGCGCGGCGCAGATCCTCCGCCAGGGCCAGCCGCTCCTGCAACAGCTGGATCGACCGCGCCGACGCCGCCTACTGCTGCTTTCGGATATGCTCGATCCGCACGCCTATGGCTACGAGGAAAGCCGCCGCCTCGGCCAAGCAAGCGACACACCCATGTTCCAGTGTCGCGGCGAGGGAAATGGCGGACGGGTCGCTGAAACCGAGCGAGATAATCAACCCACCGATGGCCACCGACCCCGACCCGACCATCACTGGCAGGCCCCCGGCCCGGCCCCGACGAACGGCGATTGCGCCGGTGACGAAGCAGACTTGGGCGGCGAGGATCAGGACAACCAGGCTGGCAGCTGTGAGCATTCGGTTGCCGGACAAGACCGTGCTGGCCGCCAAGGCCGCTGTGGCGACCATCACCGCCTGAAAGATCCGGTCGAGCATCGGAAGTGCCGTGCGCAGGCTGAACAGCTCCCGCACGAACCACGCGCCAAAGAACCCGGCAGACGCAATGATCGGGCGGACGGCCAGACTGTTCCATGCATCGTCGCCAGGTCAGAGGTTGCGGAAGGCAGAGCCATCAAGGTGGGAATTCCAGAGGAGCAGCGAAGTGATGAAGAGCGCGTAGATCGCCGCCGGACGAAAGCCGAGCGCCACCGCCGCCGGCAGGCTGATCAGCGGCAGAGCGATGCCGACGTCATAGAAAACGAACTGCCTTGCGACCTCGCTCGCTTCCGCCGTGCAGAACCTCGTCGCATCCTGGATCGACGGCTCGATCTCCAGATCGACATTGAAGCGCAGCCGTATCAGGACCTCCACCGTCTCTCCAGGCTCGAGGTCGAGAGGGATCACAGCCTGACGCAAGCTAAGGCGCCGGGCGGCAAAGCCGGTTTCGGCATCCTCTCGATAGACACGCTCCTGAACGCCGTCGCGCAGCAGGTAGGCCTCGCCAACGAGGACCGTCTAAAGGTTCAGATCCAGGATCCAGCGACCTTGCGTGCCGGCAGCGTTTCGATACCGGCCATGCAGCCAATAGGTCGACCCGCGCAGGTCGAAATGGATCCGGGCAAAATCATAGGCCTCAAAGCCAGCCTGCTGCTGCAGGGCCAGGGCCTGCTCCGCTGTTAGGTCGCCGCGCAGATCCGCGGGCATCGAAAGATGAGGTTGCAATGCCAGCTTCGGCAGCGGCAAGGTCAAGTCGAGGGACGACGCGCCTTGGCTCCGGGGAGGAGCTAGCACCACGAGAAGAAGCACAGGACAGGTCGCAGGGGGATTGCGCGCATCAACTTTATCCTAAGGGCCCGGCGATGCGATGGCTGAAAAGGGCGCTGAGCTGGGGCGGACGGCGGTCATCGCCGACGATCACCCGATCATGCGCGATGCGGTACGCCGCGTCTTGGCGGATATTCGCGGGATTGAGATCGTTGAGGAAGTCGAAGACGGCATCCGAGCGATCCGGGCGGCCCGGGTGCACCAGCCGACCCTGTTCGTGCGCGACCTACCCATGCCCTATGCGCAGGGTGTGGAAGTCTTCGTCGAGATCCCACGGCAGAGCCCAAGAGCACTTTCCAGCCAATCTGAGTTAGATTGGCGTCGCGAAAATGCGTCAAAACAATACCTTAGAGCGCGAGAACCGATGCAATCGGGTCGGAAAGCGCTCTAAGACGCGGATCGCGGTGTTCACGGGGCTCAGCTCCACGGCCTTGTTGAGCGAGCTCATCGCCTCGGGCGTCGATGGGCTGTTCCTGAAGCGCGGCGATCCGACCGCCCTCTTCCGGGGTCTGCAACTGGTGACCGAGGGCGGTAAGTTCGTCGCGCCCGATGTCGTCGCCCTGTTGGGGGAACGCCCGCCCGGCCCCGACCTCACCATGCGCGAACGCCAGACCCGCAGCTTGGTGGCGCAGGGGCTCACCAATGCCGAAATCGGGGCGTGCCTCCATATCAGCCCGAAGACGGTCGACAAGCATCGCACCAGCCTGATGGCGAAATTGGACGTGCATTCGATGTCGGAATTGCTGGCGCATGCGCTTCGCGAGGGCCTTCTTGACGCGTCCACCATGGACTGAGGGGGAGTCTATCGCCTCAGCGATCCGGGGACATGGGGTGGGCACCCCAATTTCGTGGCCGCCTGAATGCAAAGAGCCCGGCGATTGCAACCGCCGGGCCTCAGGCTCGGATTGGGTGGGATCAGGTGAAGATGAATCCCCCTCTCCCAGAAAGGCCAGATAGATCTCCTGCAGGCGCACGAGATCGCGTCCATATCCCGGGGAACCGCTTCGATGTCGCCAACCAAATCAGCCGGCTGTCCCTCCGGCGGCGTCGGCACCCGGTCGAGGATCGCGGACAGCTCGGCCATGATCTCAGGCAAAGTGCCAGTGACGGGAACCGCCAAGCCAGAGAGGCTGTCGATCACCGCGTCTATGCGGTCTTGGAGGTCGTCCAACACCAGGCCACCCGCGCTGTCCAGCGCGGCGGCCAGCCTCGGCAACGTCTCGGCCGCTAGGTCCTCCAGATCGGCAGTGGTGAAGGCGCCGGCCTCCATGGCATTGATCGCCTCGGTCAGCGTGGCGACAGGTTGGACGGCCGCCTCCCGCCGCTCCTCCGGCAATGCCTGCAGCGATCCGATTACAGCATTCGTGAGTTCGAGCACTCTGCACCGAGATCACCGCTGAACCCATCGAGGGCACCGCGCACGCCATCCAGGACGTCGCGGGCAATCTCCGCCCAATCGGGGACCGGACCGGGCAGCGGGCCAGGGCTCGGGATGGGGAATGGACCCGGTACGGGGTCGGGTCAGGCTGAACGAATGGGGGCGCGACTTCCTCGCCACCGACGTCGAAGGTCGCGCCCTGGTAGCGCCCGGCATCATAGAAGCCTTCGACAGTAACGCTGTTGTCGGTACCCTCGACCGAGATCTTCAGGTCGTTGCCATCGACGCGGTAGAAATCGAGGTTTACATCGCCGCTGAAGGTGAAAAGCTCGCCGCCGCTACCGTCACTGACAAAGTCCTGCCCGAACTCGGCGTTCAACGCGTATTGGTCCGCATCGGCGCCGCCATAAAGCTCATCAGAGCCTTCGCCACCAATGATCCGGTCGCTGCCGGTGCCGCCAAAGATGAAATCGTCACCGCCACGACCATCCATTAGATCGCGGGAGCCGCCCCCGAAGAGGGCACCTTCGACGACGTCGGTCAGACCCGCCCGACCGTCTTCCAGGACGACTTTGGTGGTGCCGAAGATCTCTTCCGACGCATCGTTGCCGAAGGTCTGGCTCTCGAACACCGCGCCCGGAATTCCGCCCAGAAGTTCGCCAAGCTCACCGAAGAAGTCCTGGACGCTTTGCAGGGCCTCACCGATCTTCTCGAGCACTTCGTCGAGACGGGCGTCCACTTGATCGAGAGTGTCCGCAAGCTCACGGAACGGCGCTCGTAGCTTTTCCTTCAACCTGTCGATAGTGCCCTCAAGGTCAAAACCGGTTGCCTTCAGCGCGCTGTTGATTGCGTTTTCCACGAAGTCTTGGACCAGCCCATTCTGCTGATCGACGGTCGCCAGCACGTCGCAGATCGCGACTGGTTGCGCAGGCCGTCCTTCAGTCACCACGATAGGCAGGCCGAACAGGTTCGGGATCGTGATCTGCGGATCGCAGGCTCGACGGTGATGGTTTGGCAAAGCGCTTTCTCGATATCGTCAAATGCGTTGCCGATCCGCTTGAAGGTCTCGGTCGCTTGGTCGATGGCGGACTCGATCTCGTCGATCGGCAGAGCCCCCAGTGCCTGCTGGACCTCCTCGGCCACGCCTTCAACCGGTGTGGTGACGGGCCCAAGTGCTTCGTGCATGACATGAGAGGCTTCGAGGAAGTCGGCTCGAACCTCGGTCTTCTCCTGCAACCTAGCGCCGAGGCGCGCGTCCGGGTCGATGGTCGCGGCGGCGAGCGCATCGGCAGTTCCACCCAAGGCGCTTGCATAGACTTCCGCACGGGCGAGGGTCGCGTCGACGGCGATGCCCGCGTCCTGCACAACGCTGAGGGAGTTGATCGCAGGCTGCAGCGTCTCGTCCATCCGCTCCAGCCGGACGCGATGGGGTTCCAATTCGGCCACGAATGTGTCGGCGCTTGCCTGATAGGCTGAAATGCTGGGATGGGACTGCATGGCTATGATCCTTCGCTGCTGTCGGTGTCGTCGAGGTGACGCTACGTCCGGCAGCGACGGCGCAGTGAGGGGCGCACCCCCGCCCACTATGGGGTCAGCACCCTATTCTATCCGGTCCGCGGATTGTTTTCGACTTGGGCCCAGGACCGTCGGGGCTCGGTCGTGGGTTTGGGGTCAGCCCGACGACTGTTTGTCAACGGAGACTGCAACCCTTGGCGTCCCCTCGGCGGCCCGGGCCGCAGCTTGCGGCAGCATCGAACGCAGCGATCAGCCGGTCCAATGCGTCGACCCGTTGCTCCGCCTGCGCCGCCTTCTGGGCGCTTTGATCCGCGATGGCTGCGTTCTGCTTCGCGATGGTTTTCAGGTCTGAAACGTTTGGATCGACATCTGCGACATTCACGGTTTGAAATACGCGCTCATCTCTAATCGATTGAATAGAGCCCGCGGCCTCGTCAATACTGTAGAGAGCGTTTTCGGCATCATTCACCAGTCTCAGGCCATCGATCACTTTCGAATTGCTAGGCCCGATCGTTGACGGGGTTTCGCTAGCGGCCTCGGAGGATCGTTGCGCCAAACCGCGCCCCTCCAAAGCGACGACGGCAAAGCCTTTGACGGCCTCTCCTGCCCGCGATGACGCAGTGCTCTCTTTCTCCCGGGCTGCCGCGGTGGCGTCGGCGACGCTGCAGATTATGTCCGAGAGGGTCTCGACGGCCGCATTGATGTCGTTTTGCATGGACACGCCTGCCCCATCAACTGCGACCTCCATCTGGACGGAGAGATCGCCCTCGGACAGTCTCGACATCGCGGCCCCCAGATCGGAGATCTCCTCTTCGATGGAGAACGTGCTGAGACCGCTTCCCGGGTCTCGATCCGTCGCGTTTGCCGGGCGGTGCTGGCTCCGCGCTCGACCGACCACTCCGTCTCCGTACGGCCGCCGAAAAACATGCTGAGGAAGCGGATCCGCGATCCGCCGGAGACGCCTATCCGCTATGGCTACCGCCGGATCCAGGTTCAGCGTCGGCGTGCGAGGACTGGCCGTGAACGTCAAGCGGGCCAGACGGCCGTACACCCTCGAGGGGCTGCGGATGCGCCTGAAGCCGCCCCGCAGACGCGTCATGACCAAGCTGCGGAGCGACAGAGGGGATGCCGCCCGCCCAAACCAGGCCTCGGCCGATGGAACGACGGGCGGCTTCGCCTCGGCGCTGGTTGGAGCCCCACAACTGCTCGATCCAGGTCAGACACGCCACGTCGGCGCTCGAGCCGACATTTTGTTCCGCGACGAGAGTTCGCGATGGGGTTGCAACGGCCTCTGCGCAATCCCAACCTATCGGAGTTGCCGCTATCTTCGACGAGCAGCGCTGCCATCGACCATATGTTTGCATCGCCCGGTCGCTGGGGTCCAAGCGTCGCGTTCGCGATTGAGGGTGCCGGCCGGGTGCGGCATGGTTGGTTGGGGTGAAGGGGCGAAAAACCGCAGCCAATCTCTTGCTCGCGAGGCACCGTGTATAACCTCCAGACGCTTTCCATCTTCGTCCATGTGGCGCAGGCGAGCGGGTTCGCCCCTGCAGCAAAGCAGCTTCACATCTCGACTTCGGCCTGCTCCAAAGCAGTGTCCCGGCTGGAGGACGAGATCGGCGCGAAGCTGTTCAACCGCACCACCCGTTCGGTGTCCCTTACCGTGGAAGGGGAGCGTTTCCTGCAGGGTGCGCGCCAACTGCTGGAGGCGGCGGAGACCTTGTCGGAGGAGTTTTCGGACAGCATAGAAAACCCGCGAGGCCGACTCGTGATCTCCGCGCCGGCGGTTTTCGGGCGCAAACTGCTGACCGAACGTGTACTCGCCTTCATGTGTCAGTTCCAGGCGGTCGAGGTCGAGATGAGTTTCGAAGACCGCCAAGTCGACCTCGCCACCGAAGGGATCGATGTCGCCATCCGGATCGGCGATCTGGGCGACAGCGCCAATCTCGTCGCCCGCAAGCTTCTCGACGACCAGGTCCATACCTGCGCCTCGCCGGACTTCCTCGCGCGCCATGGCACTCCCCAGACCTTGGAGGAACTGGCGCGGTTCCGGGCCGTCCACTACCGTATCCGCAACACTGGGCGTCTCTTCCCATTCATGTTCGACGTCGAGGGCGAGGTGGTGCGGAAAACGCTAGAGCCCGCTTTGGTGGCCAACAGCGTCGATGCCATCTTGCAGGCGGCCGAGGCGGGGATCGGCATAGCGCAGCTTCCGCATTTCTTGGCGGTGGGACCGTTGCGGGAGGGTGGGCTGGTCGAGATCCTGGAGGACATTCGGTACGACAGCTTCCCCTACTCGATCGTCTATCAGGACCGGCGCCTCGTCGCCCCCCGCATCCGAGCTTTCGTCGACTTCCTGGCGAGCAGTGCCACGCGGGAGAAATGGCAGGCGCTCGCCGAGGATCATTGACTTGAGGGAAACAATGCCGTGACGGCCGGCGCGGTTATCTGCCGCGCCAAGGACCTCATCTCTCCACCCATGCCGGAACATGCCGGCCAGAAGGTGAGGACCTTGTGATGACACAGACCAAAACACTTCTCACCGGCGCGAGCCTTGGCGCGTTGCTCGCCGGCGCGCTTTGGTACGCCGCAGACCGGATCGATCTCGCAGCCCTGGTAGGCCCCGCCGAGGCATCGACGGCCCCGGTCCAAGCTGTGCTGCCTCTGGTCGATGTGGTGGCGGCCGAGGCACGTGCGATCACCCGATGGGACGAATTCACCGGCCGTTTCGTTGCGGTCGACGAGGTGGCGATCCGGGCGCGCGTGTCGGGCTATCTCGACGCCGTTCATTTCCGCGCGGGCCAGATCGTCGAGAAAGGCGATTTGCTCTTCACCATCGATCCGCGGCCCTTCGAGGCCGCGCTGGCCGAGGCCGATGCCCGATTGGCGGAGGACCGCGCCGCCCTGCGCCTGGCCGAGACCGAGCTCGCGCGCCAGGCCCAGCTCCGCCAACAGGGCCATGTCAGCCAGTCCGTCCTCGATACCGCGGTGCAGGAGGCCGAGAGTGCTCGCGCTGCCATCGCAGGAGCCGCGGCGGTTGTGGAACGCGCGCGGCTCGATCTCGGCTTCACCGAGATCCGGTCGCCGGTGACCGGCCGGATCTCGGACGATGCGGTGAGTGCGGGCAACCTGATCGCAGCGGGGGCAGGCGCCGAAGCGTTGACCACAGTCGTCTCGCTCGATCCGATCCACTTCGTCTTCGACGCAACCGAGCAGCAATATCTGGAATACATGCGCGCGACCTCCGACGACGGGCTGCGGGAGAGGGCGGGCCGCACACCGGTCGCCGTTCGCCTGATCGATGAGCCGGACTTCTCCCACACCGGGACCATAGACTTCGTCGACAACCGTATCGACCGGTTGACGGGTACCATCCGCGGCCGCGCCGTTCTCCCAAACACCGACGGGATCCTGACGCCGGGGATGTTCGGCCGGCTCCGCCTAGCGACTGTCGAGAATGCCGAAGCGGTGCTGATCCCGGACGAAGCCGTGGGCTCTGACCAGGCTACAAAGTTTGTGATGGTCGTGGCCGCGGACGGCACCGTGAAGCGCCGCGAAGTCACCCTCGGCGATCGTCACGACACGTTACGCATTGTCGATGCCGGGCTCACGGCCGGCGAACAGGTGGTCGTCAGCGGCCTTCACATGGCGCGCCCCGGCGCCCAGGTCACCGCACGCCTGCGCAATGGCACCGAGGTTGGGGAACTGGCTGCGCGCTAACCCGCGCCGTTCCCCAAAGGTGAGGACAGAAGCATGAAACTCCCGCAATTCTTTATCGACCGGCCGATCTTCGCGATCGTGATCTCTGCCTTCATCACCATTGTCGGTGCGCTCAGCTATTTCACGCTACCGGTCGCTCAGTATCCAGAGGTCGCACCGCCGAGCGTGCAGGTGACGGCCCAGTATCCCGGCGCCTCGGCCGAGACAATCGCAGACACCGTCGCAACCCCATTGGAACAGCAGATCAACGGTGTCGAGGGCATGCTTTACCTCTCGAGCCAGGCGACCAGCGACGGCAACCTAACCGTCACGGTCACCTTCGAGCTTGGCACCGATCTCGATCAAGCCCAGGTCCTGGTGCAAAACCGCGTCGCCATCGCCGAGCCGCGGCTGCCGGAGGAGGTGCGCCGGCTCGGTGTCGTCACCCAAAAGGCGTCGCCCGACCTGTTGATCGTGGTCCACATGTTCTCGCCGGACGGCTCACGCGGCGACCTTTACATCACGTCTGCCGCCCAACGGGTACGAGACGAGCTTACCCGGTTGGAGGGCGTAGGCCAGGTCAACATCTTCGGTGCGCGGGACTACGCGATGCGCATTTGGCTGGACCCAGAGCGGATCGCGGCCCTCGAGATGACGCCCGCGGAGGTGTTGGCGGCCGTACGGGCGCAGAATGCACAGGTTGCCTCCGGGCTTTTGAACCAGCAACCGACCCCGGGCGCGGCCTCCTTCGAACTGTCGCTGCAAACCGCCGGCCGCCTCGCCGACCCGGCTGAGTTCGAACGGATCATCGTAAAGCGCGGCGAGGACGGGCGGATCGTCCGCCTCAGCGATATCGCGCGGGTAGAGCTCGGCGCCGCCGACTACACCACCCGCGCCTATCTGGACGAGAACCCCGCCGTCGCGATGGCAATCAACCAGCGCCCTGGCACCAATGCACTCGCGACCGCCGAAGAGGTGAAAGCGACCATGGAGCGGTTGTCGGCGGATTTCCCCCAGGGCCTGGCCTATGACGTGATCTACAACCCGACAGAGTTCATCCAGGCTTCCATCGATGCGGTCGTCGCCACGATGATCGAGGCGGTGATGCTGGTCGTGGCCGTTGTGTTACTGTTTCTCGGCACCTGGCGCGCGGCAGTGACGCCAATCCTGGCGATCCCGGTCAGCCTGGTCGGCACCTTCGCGGTGATGTCGGCACTCGGGTATTCGATCAATAATCTCTCGCTCTTCGGGCTCGTGTTGGCCGTCGGCATCGTGGTCGATGACGCCATCATCGTCGTCGAGGGGATTGAAAAGCATATCCGCAGTGGTCTCGGCCCCCGCGACGCCGCAAGGCGCACCATGCGCGAGGTGTCGGGCGCGCTGATCGCCACCTCGCTGGTTCTGGCCGCTGTCTTCATACCGACGGCCGCCGTCGCCGGTATCTCAGGCCAGTTCTATCGCCAGTTCGCGGTGACGATCACGGCCGCCACGGCAATCTCCCTCTTGGTCTCGCTCACTCTGTCGCCAGCTCTGGCCGCGATGCTGTTGAAACCGCATGGCGAGAAGAAACCCGGCCTACTGATGCGCCCCGTGATGTGGGCCCTGGGCAAATTCGACCGCGGCTTCGACCGGGCCTCCAACGGCTATGCTTGGGCCACCACGCGGTTAGTCCGTGCGCCGGCCATCATGCTCGCGCTCTTCGGCGGTCTGTTGCTGGCCACCGATCACCAATTCGGCAAGGTGTCCGGCGGCTTTATCCCGGAGCAGGATCAGGGCTATTACATCACCGTCGTCCAGCTTCCGCCAGGTGCGTCCATCGAGCGGACCGACGCAGTGATCCGTCAAGCCACCTCCGAACTGCTGGACATCGACGGTGTGGAACACGCCGCGGTCTTCACCGGCCTGAACGGCGCCACGCTGACAACCGAGTCGAATACCGGCGTCATCTTCTTCACGACCACTCCCTTCGCCGAGCGGGCGGAGGCCGGCGTCGTGGCCGAAGCGGTGCTGGCCGAGGCCCGGGCTCGGATGGCTGCCCTCTCCGACGCGGCGATCTTCGTGATCGCACCTCCGCCCGTCCGCGGGATCGGCACTGGCGGCGGCTTCAAGATGATGTTGCAGGACACTGGCGATGTCGGCCCGACCGTTCTTCAGAATGCCGCCCAGGCCCTGGTCGCGGAGGCGAATGCTGACCCGGATCTGGTCGCGGTCTTCTCACTCTATTCCACGGGCACGCCGCGGGTGTGGGCAGAAATCGACCGGGAGCGCGCCGAGATGCTGAACGTCCCCGTCGCCGGTGTGACCGAGGCACTCGAGGTCTATCTCGGATCAGCCTATGTGAACGACTTCAATCTCTTCGGTCGGACCTATCGGGTGATTGCCCAGGCAGACGCCCCGTACCGGCAGACGGCGGAGGACGTTGCGCGCATCCGCACCCGTTCCGATGACGGCGCCATGGTGCCGCTGGGCGCGGTCGCGACTTTCGAGGACGTGACCGGCCCACTGCGTCAGCCGCGCTACAACCTCTATGCGTCGGCTGCCGTTCAGGGACAGGCCGTGCCGGGCGTCTCCTCGGCCGAGGCGCTCGCCAAGATGGAGGCGATCGCCGAGCGGGTGCTGCCGGAAGGTGTGTCCTTCGAGTGGACCGAACTTGCCTATCAGGAGAAGACGACGGACGATACCGCCGCCTTGGTCTTCGGCTTTGCGGTGCTGTTTGTCTTCCTGGTACTGGCAGCACAGTACGAGAGCTGGGCGCTTCCCGCGGCGGTGATCCTTATCGTGCCGATGGTGTTGCTTTCGGCGATCAGCGGTGTGCGGCTCGCGGGGCTCGACAACAACATCCTGGTGCAGATCGGTTTTGTTGTCCTGGTGGCGCTGGCCTCGAAGAACGCAATCCTAATCGTCGAGTTTGCTAAACAGGCCGAAGAAGAGGGCCTCAGCCGGTGGGAGGCGGCGGTGAAGGCGGCACGCACCCGTTTGCGCCCGATTGTGATGACTTCGCTCGCCTTCATCCTTGGCGTCGTGCCACTGATGCTGGCGACCGGCGCGGGCGCTGAGATGCGCCAATCGCTGGGGGTCTCGGTCTTCTCGGGCATGCTTGGCGTGACGCTGTTCGGCCTGCTCTTCACGCCGGTATTCTACGTCGCAGTGCGGAGCATCGAGGAACAACATGCTCGACGATCCAACCCACCATCAACTCAGAGAACTGACGTTCGACGGCATGGCCGAGGCTTTCGCCGAACTGCAGGGTAAAGACGCAGCCACCGATCTCAGCCACGCTGAATGGCTCGGACTGCTGATCGACGGTGAGGCGTCGAACCGCAGCACGAAGAAATTCCAGAGCCGGATGCGCGCCGCCAAACTGCGCCATGTCGGTGCATCGATCGAAGATGTGGATTATCGGGCGCCTCGGAAGCTCGACAAGGCGCTCTTCAAGCAACTCGCGACGGGCAAATGGATCGACGATAACCGGAACCTTCTGATCACCGGCCCCTGCGGTGTCGGCAAAACCTGGCGGGCTTGCGCCCTCGGCCACAAAACCTGCCGTAACAGGAAGTCGGTCATCTACCAGCGCATCCCACGCCTGTTCTCAGACCTGGAACTCGCACACGGCGACGGGCGGTTTCCCAGACTCTTCCGTCAGCTCACCAAGGCGGACTTGCTGATCCTTGACGATTGGGGACCTGACCGGCTGACCGCTCCGCAGCGCCGCGACCTTATGCAGATCGTCGAAGACCGGTACCAGTCTGGATCGACCGTGATCACCAGCCAACTGCCCGTCGAAACATGGCATGACGTGATCGACGAGCCCACCTTCGCCGATGCCCTTCTCGACAGCCTGATCCACAACGCGCACCGCCTACCTCTGGACGGGCCATCCCTCCGCAAGACCCGCGATGCCGAGATCCCGGAGGACGGGGAATGAGCAATAGACTCAGCACACAGCGGTCCGCCAAGCGCGCCGCATCGTCAGCGTTATGGGGCGGACGCTGCGACGCGCGCGGCCCCTCCCGGGACCTTGACCAAGGCCAGGATCGTTGACATCAGAAACTAAGCTCAGTTTTGTGCGGGTAGTCTGGAATCCCTATACGGATGTCGCTGGAACCGCTGTTCGGATCCGTCGGAATACGCACTTGCTTGCAACTTGAGTTGGTTGCGGGGGTTGGATTTGAACCAACGACCTTCAGGTTATGAGCCTGACGAGCTACCGGGCTGCTCCACCCCGCGGTGAGGTTTGGTTTCTGTGTGAAGAGAGAGAAAGCTGGGTTGGGTGTTGGTTTCTTCGCGGAGC
>JBCCRM010000053.1:0-22216 GCA_039513195.1 Pseudomonadota bacterium
GCCCGCGTCCCCGCCCGCGCCGACATCGACGCCGACTTCCCGCTCCGAGGCTTCGTCGCCTGTGACGACTGCGGCGGCCCACTCACTTCTTGCTGGTCCACCAGCAAGACCGGCAAGAAGCATCCCTATTACATGTGCTTCGCCAAGGGCTGCCCCAGCTGCCGCAAATCCATCCGCCGCGACGCCATCGAAGGGGAGTTCGCCGAGCTCCTCGCCGGCCTGACGCCCGCGCCGAAGCTCCTTGCCGTCGCCGAGCACATGTTACGCAGCTGCTGGGACGGTCGCCTCGCGCAAGCCAAGGAAGCCGCAGCGCTGGCGCGTCGCGAAGTCGCCAAGCTCCAGAAGCAGATCGACCAGCTTCTCGACCGCATCGTCGCCGCCGACAGCGACGCCGTCGTCAACGCCTACGAGAAGCGCCTGGCCCGGCTCGAACGCGAGAAACTCATTCTGGCGGAGAAAGCCGAGACAAGCGCCGGCCCGCGCCGCCCCTTCGACGAGATGTTCGAACTCGCGACCGACTTCCTCTCAAACCCCTGCAAACTCTGGGAAACCGGCCGGATCGACCTCCGCCGCACAGTCCTTTCCTTGGCCTTTGCGCGCCGCATCCGCTACTGCCGGAAAGAAGGGTTTCGAACCCCCCAAACCTCCTTGCCTTTCAGAGTGTTAGGGGGAATCCAGCAGGGCGACTGCGATGTGGCGGAGAGACAGGGATTCGAACCCTGGGTGCCCTCGCAGGCACAACGGTTTTCAAGACCGCCGCATTCGACCACTCTGCCACCTCTCCACAACTCGCATCAACATCTACACCTACCTCCAGCCACGGCGTCCGCAGGCCGAACCGATTGACCTGACGTTCTGCTTCGGTCCGAAAGTTAAAGACGGCACCTCGTCATCGTGGCGCGAAGTAGCACAGGCCGGGCCGCGATGTCACGGGCCCCCCGCGCACCGGACAAGGACGCCCGGTGCACGTTCGGCATGGAGTCGCCAGACGAAAACGCAAGATTGCACGCAGATCACGCCGTGGAACCCATCGACCGGAAGATACCGCTTGCCGAGACGGGCCACCCTCTGACCGATGCCCTCCGCGTGGACAAACCGCCTCGTCTGCCACTGAGCCGCCCGTCAGCTTGCATCGGCGTCAATGGCATCGTTCACAGCAGGCAATCCTTCCACCGACTGATTGCTGTTGCTGCTCGCGCAACGGCCGCCGGTTTCAGGCGATTGCGAAGATGAAATTGTCTGCGTCCAGCTCGCTCAATCGTACGCCGTCGAGGCGGATGCTGTCGGAGTCGGAGGTCTCAATCACGGTCGAGCGCCCGCGCTGATAGGCAGCATCCTGAACCTCGGCGAAATCGGTAAAGCCTAGTGCCGAGATATCGAGCATATCCTCGCCCGGCCGGAACCACACGATCCGGTCGTTGTCATGGCCAAGGTCGAACTCGAATGTGTCATGACCGAAGCCGCCGAACAGGCGGTCGTTGCCTGTGCCGCCGAGTAGGGTGTCGTCGCCGAGTCCGCCCCGGATCACATCGCGCCCCGCGCCGCCAGCGATACTGTCGTCGCCCGCGCGCCCGAACAGACGATCATGGCTGCCGGCCCCATCCAGCGCGTTGTCCTCGCGGTCACCGATGATGAAATCACGCCCACCAGAGCCGACAACGTTCTCGACGCTTAGAAGTTCGTCGCGCCCCCCGGCAGGTCCTTTGCTCAGTACCAACCCGAGCCCAAGGCTCACGATCGCACCATCGACCGACGCGGACAGATCGACAGTGTCGGTTCCCTCTCCCCCGAAGTAGAAATCGTCTCCCAAGCCGAGCGTGACCGTGTCGTCGCCGCCCAGGCCGAGGATCATGACATCCCCGGTCTCCGCACTCACATCGAAGCTGTCATCGACCGGCAGCGCCCACCCATTGACGGTGTTGTTGCTCTCCACATTCTCGGTCGCGAAGTTCCGGCCATTGAGGGCGATGAAGCGATCGAAATCCGAGCGTCCAGCGGCGTCCAGGGCCTCCGCCAGATTACGCCCGTTCAACTCGTAGAGATCCATGTAGTGGGGCGGAAGGAAGAAGGAGGCAAACCCCGCGGTCAACTCGTAGATCGGGACAAGCGGGGTCTCCAGCTCGATCAACGCGCCGTTGTCCGTATCCCCACCGATCTGCACCGCGTCAGTCAGCCCTGCCAGGGCTCCGGCCGTGAAGACTGCCGGGATCAGCGGCCCTGCAGCCTCGTGCTGAGCGAAATCGTACCTCTCTGGGAAGTAAACGAAGTCCTGATCATGCGCGAATTGCGTGTAGTAAGCGGGTGCTGCGATCACGGGATCGCCGCCTGAGACATCCACCAATGCGGGGTCGAAGTCGGGTTTTAGGGTCAGCGTTTCCGGATCGATCCCAGCTGAAGAGATCGAGATCACCTCGAGGTCGACGCCGTCGAGAGCGTCGAACCGAGCAGCATCATAGATCGTGAACAGGTCCGCCGCGGTACCGCCAAGGCTTTGCCCGGAGACGACGACCTCGGTGACGTTGTTCGACGGATCGCTCGCATAAGCGAAGATCTTGTCGATCAGCGGTTGAAGCTGGCCATAGTAACGCACCTGGCCAGGCCCTGTCCCGGCCTCGCCATCCGATCCGAAATCCGCATCCGTCCCGCGCAGGACCAGGTTCAGTGTCTTGCCTGTCGCGTTGTCGTTCAGCGTCGTGAGGGCCACGGCGCCAGCATCGGGCACGTTCTGCAACGTCCCGTCCGGCAGCTCTTGAAAAGTGTTCCGGAAGAGCCCGCCCCGGTAGAACACATTCAGATCGTCGGCCGAGGTGGCGCCTGCGGCGGTTTCACCCGGCGCGAAGCCAAGCTCCTCAGCGCCCAGGACCTGATAGCCGAATTGGGCTAGGTAGGTGTCGTATCGGTCATACACATTGAGAGCGAAGCGTTGATTGTCGGCGCCCTCAGCCGCTGGATCGATGCTAGGGTCGTAGTCTGCGCGAAAGCTGTTCTCGAGGTAGAATTCGCCGCCGTAGACGGTCCGGTTCAGAAGCACGACCGCGTCGAGATTGCCCGGATCCGGCTGCACCGATTGGGTCCAATAGCCAGCCATGCGCATAACTCCCCACTGCTTGTTGCTGTCAGCTTCACAGTTCGAGGGGGCGGACCGAGAAGCAAGCCAGTTTCTGGCGGCGTTCTAAAAAAAAGAGGCGCCGCCGCAGCGGTTGACAGCATTCACAACGTCGGCGCGATGCCGGCAATGCGCCTGATTATTGCCCAGCACCAACGTCGCCCTGGCGTCGGAGTTTTGGGCGCCCACTCTGCGAGCGGGCGCAGCCGTACTGACCTTCGCTATCGCAAGATGAAGATCCTCCGGGTAGAAATTGGCGACGCTCCGAAGCTTCGGATGGGCCTGCCCCACAAACTGGCCCTCGCTCAGACACATTGAGCGGGTGACGGTCGCCGCGGCGCGGCCGGCCTGCAGTTCATCATTCTGCAGAGCGGCCGCGTCGAAGACAAAGGCGTTAGCCGATTAGGCGCTGGCGGTCAGCCTGGGAACACCGCATCGCCCGCCACTTTTGTACGGGCGAGACCCCGGCGACGGCGAGATAGCGTGGGCAATCGTGCCTCCAGTCGGAGAAGGTTGCGTTTCTCCCATTCGAGCCGGCAGCCAGTTTCCAGATCGGTGTTCTTGAGCCAGCCTTCCGGGCGGTGTGGATCATGCCCTCTGCCGATCCCGTAATTTCCACCACCTTGACGGACGTGACCGCGTGCGCACCAACGGTCTTCCATCGACACCATCGATGACACATCAGAGGGATTGGCTAGAGCGGTCAGACCGGCAAGTAGGCTCGCCAGCAGGTCGCCGTCCACTGCATCGTCGCCGATCAGCCGAAGCAAAATGTGCCGGTAGTATCGTGGTACTACCCGTCCCGCTCCCACTGCGTCATCATGTTCCTAAAAACAGCTGAATATGGGAGACACGCTTGGCAAGGACTGCTCACGCTCGGTTCAGGACCCCACCGGAGCCTGGTCGGCAAACCGATACCGCAGCATGATAGGCTCGGAAGGCCCGTATGGACGCGGCTTTGCAGGCGTCCTGCCGACCCGGATGAGCAATTCTCAGAAGGCCACTAACCTTGAATTGGTGATACGCAGGCCGCGCGCCGGCACCAACGACCTTTGCCAAGGCCGCACAGCCTCGACTGAGATCACGAACGCCATTCGCGTGGACGCGCGCGCCGTCGCAGTCGCAGCCGCCGCCCCACAGCGGTCTACTGCATCAGCGATGACCGGTTGCCCTGCAGTCGACGGATGGGCCGAACGATAAATCTAGCAACAAGACTAACAACAAAAGGGAGGACCACCATGAACGTTTCTAGACGTTCGCTACTACTCGGCACTGCCTCGGCGGCCGTGATCGGGGCCGCGATCTCGCCGCTACGCGCAATCGCGGCCATGAAGGTCGGCGAGGACCCAGACAGCCGCGCCCTGCTCCGGCGCATGCTGCGAGTTATGTTTCCGCACGCCCAGTTCCCGGACAGCCCCTATGACAGGACAGCGGATGCGGTGTTGGCCGCTGGGAACAAGACCCCCGCCCAGGCCCTGATGATGGCGGACGGGTTTGCCGAGCTCCGGCGTGCCGGGTTCGGCGATCTCGACGACGCGGCAGCGCTCGCCCATCTCAAGGAGATCGAAAGCTCCGCCTTCTTCCAACTTGCCCGCGGCACCGCCGTCGTCTCGCTCTACAGCGACGCGGAAGTCTGGACGATCCTCGGCTATGAGGGGCCGAGCTACGACCAGGGCGGCTACATCAATCGCGGTTTCAACGACCTCGACTGGTTGCCCGATCCGCGCATCACCGAGCTTTGAGGAGGGGATCATGGCGATTGCAAACGATGAAGCGGCCGTTGTCATCATCGGCTCCGGTGCCGGCGGCGGAACGATGGCGTTCGAACTGACCAAGGCAGGTATACCCTGCGTGGTGCTCGAGGCCGGACCCTTCCTGAAGCCCGAGGATTACAAGAACGACGAATGGGAGTCTTTCGGCCAGATGGCCTGGCTCGATGCGCGCACCACCAGCGGATCCTGGCGCGTTGCGAAGGATTTCGCAGGCTTACCAGCCTGGCTGGTCAAGGCGGTGGGCGGGACGACCACCCACTGGGCCGGCGCCACGCCGCGATTCCTGGACTATGAGTTCAAAGCCCGCTCGACCTATGGCGAGATCGAGGGTGCGACGTTGCTGGACTGGCCGATTTCTCTCACCGAGATGGAGCCCTATTACACCCGCGCCGAGGATGCGATCGGGTCGACCCATACAAACGGTCGGGCTCCCCTGCCAGCGAACAACAATTACAAAGTCTTCGCCAACGGTGCCGAGCGGGTCGGCTATTCCCGTTATGCCACCGGCCCCTATGGCACCAATGCCGAGCCCTATGACGGGCGGCCGGGATCGATCCAGGACGGCTTTAACTTCCAGGGCGACAAACACACCTCGAAATGGAGCACGGCGGTGCGCGAGATCCCACGCGCGGTTGAGACCGGCCTCTGCGATTTACGCTCGGAGTCTCAGGCGGTGAAGATCACCCATGACGCGTCGGGCAAGGTCGATGCCGTTCTCTATGTCGACAAAGACGGGGGGCTGCACCGGCAGGCAGCGCGGGCCGTCTGCGTTGCCGGGAACTCGATCGAGACGCCGCGATTGCTGCTGATGAGCGACAGCCCTGCCCATCCGAGCGGGCTCGCGAACAGCTCCGACCAGGTCGGACGGAACTATATGCGTCACCTCACCGGCTCGATGTATGCGTGGTTCGACAAGCCCGTGAAGATGTATCGCGGTGAGACCATGGCCGGCATCATCAAGGACGAGGTGCAGAACGACCCGTCCCGCGGCTTTGTCGGCGGATACTACATGGAGACGCTGGCGCTTGGCCCGGCCTTCCTGGCGGCCTTCGTCGAGCCGGGGAGTTGGGGGCCGGACTTCACTAACATCATGGACAACTACGCCAATATGGCGGGGATGTGGATCGTCGGAGAGGACATGCCGCAGGCAACCAACCGGATCACCCTGTCGGACAGCGTGACCGACCAGTGGGGGTTGCCCGCTCCCAATGTCCATTTCGACGACCACCCCAACGACGTCGCCATGCGTACTTACGCCTACGAGAAAGCCGAGGCGCTCTACAAAACCGTGGGCGCAATCGGCACCCATCGTACGCCGCCTTATCCGTCGACCCATAATCTCGGCACCTGCCGCATGAGCGAGAGGCCCGAGGACGGGGTGGTGGATCGGTGGGGGCGGGCGCATGATGTGCCGAACCTGTTCATTTCGGACGGATCGGTAATGACGACCGGGGCGGCCGCGAACCCGACGCTGACGATTGTCGCGCTGGCCATCCGGCAGGCCGAGTATTTGGCCGGTGAGCTCAAGAAGGGCAGCATCTAGCCTGCGTCCGTCGCGTCGGCTGGGCCCGCATGTCGTGGCCATCGCCTCTGCCGGGCGGGGACCTGCCCGTGCCCGCCGAAGAAAGTCCTGGGCGCCCGTTTGCAGGGCGGCCGGGAAGGGATTTCTTTTGGTGTCTTTCCTGCCGGCTCGATTGGAGGGCGGTGCTCGGCCCGCACCGTCGGAAAGCAGTCCTGTGGTGGGTTGGAGAAGCGGCAGCGACTTGGCCACTAGCGGGGGTCGGTCTCCATCTGCCGAATATGTCGACCCTTATGTGCCACCCGCGGGGGATCAATCCTGGCTCTTGCCGCGGCATGCTCGCATCGGCGGGGCATCCGACATACGGCACTCCCCGCCTATCCGTGATCACAGCCGGCCGGGGATGAAACAGACAGTCCGGCAATGCGCTGCAGTCCTTCCGCGGCGGTCGCTATCCTGGCAGGGTCCTGTGGCCCGCGCGGCCGCCGAAGACGACGCGCTGAAGAGGCTCACCCAGGTAGCTCGGATAAGACCCGTCGGCCGAGGGCGCGAGGTCGGCACTCCGCCCCTCCGGCAGACGGAGCGCAAGATTCGGGTCGTGCCCCGAGGTACACGCGTCAGAGTAGGCCACCAAAACCAATGGATCCGCGGATCGGACAGGCGAGCGGAGAAAGGAACGACATGACCGACGCTCAGACCACAAACAAGGACGGCCTGGCCGGAGCGAACGCGTTAGACGCCGAAAGCTGCGGGATCACTGAGAGCCCCCAAGCGATGCGCGATATCCTCGCGGCGCTCGACGCACACGGGCACGCCGATTTGGGACCGCTGTTCGATGCCCAGGCCTGCGCCGAATTGGCTGGGCTTTTCGAAGAAGACGCGCGATTTCGCAGTCACATCGTGATGCGCCGCCATGGCTTCGGTGACGGAGAATACAAGTACTTCGCCCACCCACTGCCCCGGCAGATCCTCGATGCTCGCGCCGCGCTGTACGAACGACTGGTCGATATCGCCAACGCGTGGGAGGAGGCATTGGGAACGGGACGGGTTTTTCCTCCGACGCATGCGGCGTTTCTGGAGCGCTGTCACGCAGCAGGTCAAACGAAGCCCACCCCTCTGTTGTTGCGATATCGCGCGGGAGACTACAACTGCCTTCATCAGGACCTCTATGGCGAGCATGCCTTCCCGCTTCAGGTCGTGGTCCTCCTGTCCGATCCCTCCGATTTCGAAGGCGGCGAGTTCGTGATGACGGAACAGCGGCCGCGCATGCAGAGCAGGGCCGAGGTGGTGCCGCTGCCGCGCGGCCACGCGCTGGCCTTCGCCGTGAACCAACGCCCGCGACGGGGTGCGCGGGGCCCATATCGGGTCCGTCAGCGTCACGGGGTCAGCAGGCTGCGCGCGGGCGAGCGGCGGACCATGGGGATCATCTTCCATGACGCGGCCTGAAAGCCCCGCGCGGCACACGCTGGCCGCCTTTGTCACCCTCGCCGCACTGGCCCTCGGCGATCCATATGTGTGGGCGGAGGAGCGGGTGTTAACCGGCAAAGAACGCCTGGGCGGCAAAGGGACCGATGCCCAGCGGGTCAACGACTGCAAGGTTCCAGCCGCGGAGCGAGACCCGGCCCGCCCGCGTTCGCCTGATTGTGTGCAATCGAGCGGACAGAACGCACCGAAGCCTCGACACCTCGAGCCCGTCAGCAACGATTCGATACCGGCCCAGGAGTAAGGTGCAGTCGTGCCGTTCGTCTTGAACGACCGCTGCCAGCGCGTGACGTCATTGCGTCAAGTCGATTGCTAGCCACAAGAACTTCATAGTTTCAGTTATTCCGCCAGATCTCTTGTAACGGTTCGCAGACATGCTGTCGCGGCGGGGATGATTGAGCCGATTAGTCCGATAACCAGGGCGAGGGCGATGCCTTGCAACAAACCCGAAAGCGTGAAGGTCAGCGCATAGCCGATCCGGGTGATACCACCCGCGAGCGTCGTCGCGCCGATACCCTCCAGAAACAGATATGTCGCACCCGCCCCGATCAGCGCCCCAACGAGACAAAGCGCCAGGCACTCAATCACCAGACCGAAGCAAATCGGACCCCGGCCAAACCCCATGGCGCGAAGTGTCGCGATCTCGACGCGGCGGGTCGCGACGGCCGCCAACATGATGTTCAGTGCGCCGACCGCTGCCCCAATCGACATCAAGGTCGCCAGCGGCCAAGCCAATTTCTGTGCCAATTCCGAGGTGCGAGCGGCCTGGATGGCGTAGTATTCGGCCTCGGATTGCACCGCGAGCTGAAGCCGGGGATCGCCATCGCTAATGACCTGTAGGGCATCCAGGGCTGCGGGACTTTCCAACCCGGCGCGGACGCTCTGGACCGTGTTCGCTCGGTCAAAAAAGTTCTGAACGGTGGTCAGGTCCGCCCAAATCTCGGACTCTGCCACGCTGCGCTTCGCCTCGAAGACGCCGACAATCGTCCAGCTGTCGCTGCCGACCGCCACCCGGGCGCCCAAATCCATACCTCGGTAGGTCTCGGCAATCACGCGGCCGACCGACAATTCCGAAGAGCCCTCCGCCGGCCAGCGGCCTTCGATCAGCGTCGCATTTCGTCTCAGCGCGATCCCGTCAGCCGAAAGCCCACGCAGGCTGATATTCGCTCGCTTGCCATCCTCGCGCCGATAGCCGTCCACGACGAGATTGACCTCCGGCGAAAGCACGCGGATGCCCGGCGCGCCACGCAGGACGTCGAGCTGCTCTCGGGTCACGATGCTGTTGATTTCGGATTGCGATCCGCCCCGCATCAACAGAGCGATGTCTCGGGCGCCGGACTGCTCAAGCGTCACGCGCAAGCCTTGCCGCAACGCATCGAGGCCCGTCAGCGTCGCCACGACCAAGGCGACGCAGAGCAATGTCGCCAGGATAAGGCTGGCGCGGCCCCCAAGTGCCCTGAGGTTCAGTCCGACGATGGCAAAGGTCTGGCCGATCAAGCCACGCATCGCTTCATCCCCGACGAAGAACGTCTGATGTCGTCTGCCGCACCGCTTGCCATGCCGGCAGCGCACTGGCGGCGACGGCGAGGACCATCATGGAAGCCAGCGCAACGCCCACAATGCCCAGTGAGATGGCCATGCCCGGCGCAATCTGGACCATGCTTGGCGCCGCAGCCTGCACCAGCACGGCAGCCAACCCCAAACCGGCGAAGCCCGCGATCCCGACGAGCGCAATACTCTCGCCGATCAGCAGCACCAGCACCCGCATATGCGAGTAGCCCAGGGCCTTGAGAACCCCGATCTCCCTGGACCGCTGACGGATCGCCAGGGCCGTCGTGCTCGCGACGATCACCAGCAGGCTAAAGAACGCGGCACTCAGAACGAGGATGGTGACCTGGGCAAGATCGCCAAACTGGGCGACGAAGGTTTGCGAAAAGCTGCGCTCGCTGTCGGTGGTCGTTCTGTCGGCATAGGTGTCGAAGAACCGGTCGATGGCCTGGCCCATCTGGCCGGGCTTGATCCCCGCGGCGGGCAGCGTAACGATCCAGCCAATGGTATCGCGATCGCCGGCGCGGGCCTCGTTGAACATTTCATAGTGGATGTAGAGGAAGGTCGTATCGATCTGCGGCGTGGCGCCCTTGAAGATCCCGGCGACGCGGAACTCCCACGTCTCCGCTCCATCGCGCCGGGCAATCCGCCGATTGAACAGCGGGATCCGGTCGCCGACCCGCCAGCCATGGCTCTCAGCCTTCGAGCTTCCGACCAAGACAGACCCACGGTCATTGAGAAAGTCCTGGCGTTCGGCTTCGGTCAGCTCGATATCGTCGCCGTAGAGATCCAGGTAAGACTGTGGGTCGATCGCCAGCGTGTGCAGGAAGTTCCTCGGCTCCCGATAGTATCCGCCGAACCAGGCGGCAAAGCTGGCCTTTCCGACGCCATCCAGGCGCCGGACATCGCGAAAATGCGATATCGGTAGCAGTTGCGTGAAACTGAGCTTATTGGCCGTGATCATCCGGTTCGCGCCGTCACTTGCGCCGACGCCATATGCCCGTTCGAATGCCATCAAAGTGCCGAACAGCGCATAGGCAATGACAATGGACAAAAGCAACAGAAGGTTGCGAAGCCAGCCGTGGCGCAGGCTGTGCCAGATCAGCTTCAGCGCACTCACGCCGCCATCCCGGCGGTGTCCAGCCTACCCTTGTCGAGGGTGAAGATCCGGTCGGCGAACTCCGCGGCGCTAGGATCGTGGGTCACCATCAGGATCGTTTTGCGCAAATCGCGGCAGAGCGTCCGCAGGATTTCCAAGACCTCGGTCGATGTCGCCCGGTCGAGATCGCCGGTTGGCTCATCGCAGAGCAACAGGGGCGGATCCGAAACGATGGCGCGGGCAATGGCGACACGTTGCTGCTCGCCACCCGACATCTCGCGCGGGCGATGCCGTAGGCGGTGCGAGATGCCGACCAATTCCGCCGCAGCTTCGACACGGCGACGGCGCTCCTTCGGCCCCAGCGGCAAAAGCAGCAGCGGCAGCTCGATATTTCCTGCCGCATTCAGCATCGGCATGAGATTGTAGAATTGGAAAATGAAACCAATCGTCTCGGCTCGCCACCGCGACAAATGGGCTTCGCTTTCCCCGGCGATCTGACGACCGCCCACACGGATCGAGCCGCCGTCCAGACGCTCCAGCCCACCGACGGCATGCAGCAATGTCGATTTGCCCGACCCCGACGGCCCCATCAAGGCGATGAATGCGGCTTGTGGCATCGAGAAGTTCAGCCGGTCAAAGACCAAGATCTTGCCGCCAGTGCTCCGGTACTCCTTCCGGGCTGCCGAAACCTCGACAAACGGTGCGACGCTCATTGGCCGACCTCCGATTTTCCATCCAGCAGATTGACCTTCACGGCCATGTTGGGGCGGCGGCGAGGATCGGGTTCATCGAAGCCCAGCCTCACCTTGATCGTCGACTTCTCCCGATTCACCGTCGGTGCGATCTCCCGCACCGTCGCCGTCTGCCCATGGTCGGGAAACGCATCCAGGATCACTTGGACCTTGGTTCCGAGGGGAACCCGGCTCAGCATCTTTTCTGGGACCTCTAGCTCGACCTCAATCGAGGAGGTGTCGACGATCCTGCAGATGCCATCGCGGGGCGAACCGGTCGCCGACATCGGCGAAACGGTTTCGCCGACATCCACCGAGCAGCTCGATACCGTTCCCGCAAACGGTGCCGCTATCGTGTGCATGGCCACCACGGCGGCGGCTCGGTCGGCCTCCAGCGAAGCCATCTTTCGGTCCGCCCTGGCCTTTTCATACTCTGCGGTCAACACCGCGAAACGGGCCTCGTCTTTACCCAATTCAGCGTCGCTGGACAGGTTGCGGGCAATGAGTTTTCGACGTCGCTCTAGCGCCCTTTGGGCTTCGACCCGTTCCGCCTGGACCGCGTCGATGGAGCGCGCCGCCGCCTCTGCCCGCGCCTGGGCGATCGCCAGGTCGGCCGAGGCCAAAGTGCCGTCGAGCTTTGCTATGATTTGGCCTTCCTCGACAGACGCCCCCTCTTCGACCAGCAGCCGGCTCACCCGGCCGGTAACTTCAGAGCTAACCAGGGATTCTCGCCGGGCCACCAAGTATCCGGCCACGATCCAATCGGAGCGCGCGACCGGCGCCAGTCCATGCGCTGGGGCGGTCGCGGCCATCGGCGGGACCGGAGCGGGCGTCACGGAGCTTGCTGGGAGTGGGAGGTAAATCGACCCAGCACCGAGAACGCCGGCCAGAACCGCGATGCCAAGCACGACCGCCAACCAGGGCGTGGACGGCGATCCGCGCGGGCGGTCAATCTGCAAGGCTCGCAGACGGTCTGCCCGTTCGGTGTCTTTCTTCTCGGCAATGCTCACTGTTTCGGCGACTTCTGGATTTCGGCTCTCGATACGCTGAGATCTGAGGGATTGCCGCGCCAGGCCGCAAGAGCAATGCGCGACGATCGGGGCTTCGCACGGCTCTATTTCACAAACGGACGATTCGTTAGGATGCGGAACGTCAGCGAGCAGCTAAAACGGCCGAGGACGCGGGCGGAAGCCCATAACGGCAGGACGCGCCAGCCATTGTCTTGACCCCTAGACCACGGAGCCGATCGCATTGCTTCGCGCGAAACTGGATCGTCTGTTCACGGCCGTCACCCAGATTGAGATGCGCGGCTTTGCGTTCTTCGTCGTCGTTCCGCTGTCGCTGGCGGCGCTGTCCGCAACGGAAACCGGGTACAACCGTGCGCTCGGGTACACTGGGGCGATGCTGTACCTGACCCATCTGGCGGTGATCCCCTGGTGGATCGCCGAGGGCACGACCAAGCTGGTTTGGTACTGCTGTCGCCGCTATCGGCCACCGTTGTGGCTGACCTGCACGCTCGGCGCTCTGCTCGCGTCTGCGATCGTCAGCCCGTATGTGACCTTCGTTTCCTCTGTCTTCGAAAGTCACTGGCCGATGAGGGACGGTGTCCAGATGATCAGCGCATCCGGGGAAAACCGTTTGGTCGAAGGGCTGGTGCACACTGCCCGGGCAATCGTCTTCTGGACGGCCGCCAACTATGCCTTCGACCGGCTGCTTGGATATCCGCGCTTCAGAAATGAGGGCGTCGTAGCCGAGAAGGCCTCGCCCCCGCGCTCAGAGGCGGAGGAAGAGGCAGGGTCGGGACTGCTCCAACGCCTGCAGCGTTTCGGCTCGTTATCGGAAATCATCCTCGTAAAGGCGGAGGAACACTACGTCCGCGTGCGCGGCGACCATGCCGAAGAGCTGATCGCATACCGGTTCGGCCAAGCTTTACAGGACCTTCATGGGGAGGAGGGATTTCAGGTTCATCGATCGTATTGGGTTCGCAGCGACGCAATCCTGCGCACAGAAGACACCGGTGCCAGGATGACGCTTATCACGAGGTCCGGGTTGGAGATCCCGGTGAGCCGTCCGTATCACGCCCTGGTTCGCCAGGCGCTTTGAAGGCACCGCTCGAGGCTGTGTGACGGGTCGCGCCCGCGGGGCAGTTGGGGAGCGGACCCTTGCAGCCCGGACAATGTCGGGCGGCTCTGCCGCGGACACCGCAGTCCACGAAACGCCCGGCATGTCCGCGGTTGGCGAGCATGGGATACCCTTCGAGAGTGTGTGGCGTTGGATGCTTGCTTGACTATCCGACCCGATCTTGAACCTGCGAGCGAGACCGCCTTCCGTCGCTCCTGATGGAGAAGAGGACCGACAGTAAAACGACGGAACCACCAATGAAGGTCGCCCGGTTTGGGACCTCCGTGAACAGCAGGAACGCGAACGCCGGGGCGAGCGGTGTTTCCAGCGCACTCAGCAGCGCGGATTGACCCGCCGGCACACGTTTCGCCCCCTCCGCGAGCGTCACCGAAGCGATTGCGAACAATAGCCCAAAGGCGGCGAGGACAAAGACCTCCACCCAAGGAATGTCGAAAGGATCCCCCAGCAGCCCGGCCACGGGCAGCAGCAGTATCGATTGCATCGCCGCAGGTCCCGCGCCTGGCGTGTTTGGAGACCGTCGATAGATCACCATGATCGAAGCCATGGCGATGGTCATCCATAGGGCCAGCAGGTCGCCCCAGAGACCGACCTCACCGATCGACCCCGCGACGATCACGCCAACGCCCAGCAAAGCCGCCACACTGCCAGCCAATGTCCGCGCCGAAACCCTCTCCCCAATGGCAATCCAGGCCAGAATTTCTGCGATTAACGGCGCAACCGCATAAGTCAAAGACACGTTCGCGATGCTCGTCAGCTTGAAAGCCGGGATGAATGCGGCCGTGCCGAGGGCCCCGATCACGGACACTGCCCAGCCGGTCGCGCCCATCGAAAAGAAGTTCGGCCGAAAGGTGCCGCGGTTGACCGTCCAGACCGTGGTCAACGCCGCCGCGAAGAGACCGCGCCAGAAGATCACCTCCCACGGCCCGGCATCGACACCTTTCGTGAACAGACCCGCGGTGCTGTAGGTCGTCGCAGCCGTCACGATAAGGAGGACGCCAACCGCATAGTCGGATGGCGCCGCCCGCATCAGACTGACCCCGCGCCACCCTGAGCGCGCGTCTCGACGGTCGCAACGATTTGCGACCGGTCCAGTCCGATATCGGCGAGGTAGTGGTCGTTCAGCGCCTGGAGGGAACGGATCGTCGCTCGCCGCCGGTTCCAGCGGATGACGTAGTCGATGCACATTCGGGGCGCCCATAATGCGCCCTGCAAGAGGCCCCCAAGACTGAGGTTTTGAACCCCGTCTTGCAGATGGCTCGGCCTTTCCCAAGGGGCCAGAGCTGGCGCGCAGCCGGCTCCACACAGGGCAGATCGTTCCCGGTTCGTCATTGCAGTCTCCATCTGCTGATTTTAGGTGACCTGACGCGAAAAATCCTCATATTTACAGACCTCCAGTGCCTCGGCAGTTCAGCCAAGATAGCATTGATTAGAAACATAAATTTAGATATCCTGTCGTCGTAGGACAAACGAGATGATCTTAGCTTATGCATCAGGAAAACTAGGGTATAGACATGGCACGACCGCTGCCGCCACTCAATGCGCTCAGGGCGTTCGAGGCCGCTGGCCGACACCTCAGCTTCACCAAGGCAGCGGCCGAGCTCAATGTGACGCCGGCCGCTGTCAGCCACCAAGTGAAGGCTCTGGAGGAACTTCTCGGAACGCCGCTGTTCCGCCGGCTGACCCGGGCGTTGCGCCTTACGGAAGCCGGCCAAGCCGCCCTGCCGGCGCTTGGCCAGGGCTTCGACAAGCTCGCCACGGCGGTCGAACAGATGCGCGCTCATGCCGGCGGCGGGATGCTCACGGTCAGCGTTAGCCCATCCTTCGGCGCGCTATGGCTGGTCCCCAGGCTGGAGCGGTTTCGATGCAAGCACCCAGAAATCGAGATCCGCCTCGACGGAACGGACCGCCGGGTGGATGTCGCACGGGGCGAGGCCGATATGGCGCTGCGCTATGGCCCAGGCGGATACGAAGGCGTGCGGGTCGATAAGCTATTCGACCAGATCAACACGCCGGTCTGCAGCCCGGAGCTTTTGAACGGCGAGAAGCCTTTGGGCAGACCCGACGATCTGCGCCATCACACGCTGCTGCATGTCGACTGGAAGGATGCAGAGGCGAGCTGGCGCATGTGGCTCCTGGCGGCCGGTTTGCCCAACGTCGACGCAACCGTGGGGCCACGGTTCACGATGGAAACTATGGCGGTACAGGCGGCGCTGGCAGGCCACGGCGTCGCACTCGTCGGCGACCGGCTGGTTTCCGACCACTTGGCCACGGGGCGATTGATCCGGCCCTTTGATCCGAGCCTCAGCACGCGGCTCAGCTTCGCCTATTATCTCCTCAGCGCAAACGACGGCGCAGAGCTCCCGAAGGTCGCCGCTTTCCGGGATTGGCTGCTGGAAGAAGCGCGCCCGGAACTCGAACAGGCCCCCGATCCCGCCTGAGGCAGCCGATGAGAAGACCTTCTCAAACCCATCCTCAACGGATTGGATAACGATACCCGCCCCTGCGTCGGAGAGCGGACACCGTGGGAAAGGATCTAAAACGAGTAGCCAACCGTCAGCAGCGCCTGCCGTCCGGCCCCGTAGAAGCACGAATTCGGATCGCTGCAGGACGCGACATAGCGATTGTCGAGAAGATTGGTCACGGTGAGGGCAATAGACGCGCCGGGAAACTGAGGAAGATCGTAGTGCAGCCCTGCATCGAGGATCACGCTGTCGGACACCTCTAGGGTGTTGGCAGTGTCGGCGAAGGACCGGCCAATATAGCGGACCCCGAAACCAGCACCGACGTTTTTGAGCGGCCCGCTCTGAAGCGTATAGTCGGCGAAAAACGATGCAAGGATCTCAGGCGTCGCCGTGGGGACGTTCCCAACCTCGGGATCGTTGCCCTCGGTCGTCTCGATATCCATGAAGGTCCCGGAGGCGACAAGCGCCAATCCGGGCAGCGGATCGCCGCGGAGCTCCAACTCGATCCCTCTCGACCGAACTTCGCCGATTTGGCTGGTCACGAACACGCTGTTTGTTGTGGTGACATTCGCGCGCTTCAAGTTGAAAGCGGACGCCGAGACGAGCGTGTTCAGGCCCGGAATCTCGTACTTCACGCCCAATTCGAATTGCAGGCCGGTCTCTGGCTCGAACGGCTCGCCGGTCAGGGTGTCGCGGCCGACCACAGGCAAGAAGCTGCGGGAGAAGCTTGCGAAGGGAGCCAGCCCGTTATCGAATTTGTAGAGTACGCCGAGACGCCCACTGGCGGCGAAGTCGTCGGTGTTAAAGCTCTCGCCCAGCTCGCTGTCGACATCGAGGCTTGCGTAGTCGACGCGTCCAGTTGCGAGCACGCGCAGCCCGCCCCAGGTCAGGGCGTCCTGGGCATAGACCCCGACTTGGTCCTGAACGTTGCGGTCGACGATGAAGCGGGATGCCGGCGGCTCGGCGCCGACGAAGACCGGGTTTAAGATGTCGAGCGGCGTTCCGAACTCGAAGCCCTGCTCGTTCAAAAGGCTGTACCGCTTGTATTCAACGCCGAACAGCAGATCGTGCACAACCGGACCGGTATCGACCGAGAAGGACAACTGGTTGTCCAGGTTGAAGAGACTGGCCTCGGGCGTGGTGATGAAGTTGAAGCGCGAGAGTTCCGCACTGGTTGCTGTCGGGGGGGTGACGTAGCCGCCGCCAAACAGGTTGATGAAACTCACGTCGAGCTCGCCATATCGCAGCTTTTGCTGGAAGGTTAGCCCGTTCTGAAACTCGTGCAAAAAACGATAGCCGGCAAACCATTGATTACGCTCGAATTCGTCGATTGCCGGTTCTGACGTGAAGAGATCCTGGTCGATGAAGCCGAAGGGCGCTGCGACTTCGGTGCCGACATAGGGCAGGAAGTTCTGACCGTTCGTGCGATCGAAGAGTACATTGCCATACACCTCGAACTCCGTCCGGTCGTTCGGTGTCCAGGACAGGCTCGGCGCAAAGGCCAGGCTGTCATCTTCGGTGAAATCGACCTCGCCATCGCCAATCCGGCCGGTGGCAGCGAGCCGAAGAGCAAAGTCATCAATGCTCCGGTTGACGTCGAAGCCACCCCGGACATTCCCGAATTCGTTTACCGATAGGAATGCATCGGCAAAGTTCTCGGGCCCCGCCCTCTTCGTTACAGCGTTTACGAACCCACCCGGATTGCTCGCGCCATAGAGGCCCGAGGACGGCCCCCGCAGCACTTCGACGCGCGATAGGGTGTAAGGTTCCATCCGCCACGTCGCGAAGGCGAAGGAGGGCAGTTGCAGGCCGTCGGCGAAATAGCTCTGCTGTTCGGATGCGAAGCCACGGATCTGGAAGAAGTCGTTGCGCAGGTTGTTGCCGAATGTCGCCCCGAAGACACCGGGCACGAACTGAATGACCTCCTGCACGTTGCGCGCCGGACGATTGGTAATTTCGGCGGGCGTGACGACACTGATCGACTGCGGTGTCTCGGCGATCGGCAGGTCCGTCTTCGCCGCCGTGCTGCTGTTCGGCGCGCGGTACCGGTCGATTTCGGCCTCCACTTCCAGCGTGTCGAGCTGGATAGTCTCGTCGCTTTGCGCCTGCACCCAACCATGGGGCGCGAGCGCGATCAAGGTGAGAACGGTTGCCGGGAGGCGAAGAAGCCCGCCTTGTCGTCTAACATTGGTCACGATGCATGCGGTCACGGGTCAGGCCTCTCCAGCCAGGGGAACATCGGATCGCGGGTACAGGAAGGGAGGATCGGCCGTCTTGAACAATCGGCTCGGCGCTTGAACAATCGTTCGCGGATGTTCTCCAGATCCGTTTCGGCTTGGCCAGGTCTAAGGATACGGCGGCACGGTCGGGCTTCGCTGCCGGCCCCAGCGCTCGGCCACTCTGGCCGACAAGCGAGGGGCGCGGCGCAGGCGTGATGCCTTACCGGGCATCGTTCTCGCGCCGGCAAACGGGTAGGATGCTGGCGAAACCCCGGACCTGCGGAAGCTCCAGGGCCGCCGCGTCGACCGCCGAAGCAAGTGTCGCCGTGTGCCCTCGCGGCGGCGGATCGACGGCGGCGCATTTGGGACCGCCGCGGGCGCCCCGCGATATCACCACGCGCGCAACCACCGGCAGCCCGCCGCGGGAGCCCTCGTCGCCACATACCCGGTGGCAGACGCGGCGCCCGGGACGGCCAGGCGCAAGCCTGGGCGGAACGGTCTTGAGCAAAGCCCGTGAATGGAATGACTTACGCAATGCGTTAGGTCGCTGACAACCGCGGCGCAGGGCAAGAGACGCGACGCACGGGGGAACCGCCGCGACGCTCAGAATGGATTGGCGATCCTTCAGCGCCGCGGCATCGGACACGCACTGCCCGACGGCCACGCCGCGGCACCCGACGATTGCCGGCGCCGAAAAGAAGGGCGCATGGAGATGGAACAGCGTCGATCTCCGAAGGGCCGTGACGCGGAGGCGGAATCGGTGAAGGCGCCACTGCCCCTCAATTGCAGTCATGCTCGAAGCTGCCGCCCACATGGCACTGGCGAACCGAGTGACCGCCAGCCGACCTCGGCCTCCATCGTCCGCACCGCGAGCGACCGCTTCATGCCGCACTCAACCCGTCGGCCCTACTGTGACCCACCCAACCGCCGGGGGACGGGTCCAGTGAGCCGCCCTTTGGGGCCGTTGCGACCACCGTGGCGTTTTGCCCGCGCCCGGGCTATAGCACGGCATATGAACAGTATTCTTGATCGGATCAAAGCCTACAAGCTCGAGGAGGTGGCAGCCCGCAAGGCAGCCCGCCCGATGGCCGAGATCGAGGCAGCCGCCCGGCTTGGGCCGGAGCCGCGGGGCTTCTTGAGCAGCCTCCGACGGGCAGAAGCCAAGGGCGGCTATGCGCTGATCGCCGAGATTAAGAAAGCGTCCCCCTCCAAAGGCCTGATCCGCGCCGATTTCGATCCGCCTTCGCTGGCGAGCGCCTATCGCGACGGCGGCGCCGCGTGCCTCAGCGTGCTGACGGACGGTCCCTCCTTCCAGGGCGACGACGGCTATCTTACCGCCGCTCACGCAGCGTCCGGTCTGCCGGTGTTGCGAAAGGACTTTCTCTATGATCCCTATCAAGTGGCCGAGGCCCGCGCGCTTGGCGCCGATTGCGTTTTGATCATCATGGCCTCGGTCGACGACGGTCAAGCCTTGGAACTAGAGGACGCGGCCCGCGATTGGGGCATGGACGCGCTGATCGAAGTCCATGATCGGGCAGAGCTCGATCGCGCACTGACCCTCCGCTCGCCGCTGATCGGGGTGAACAACCGCAACCTCAAAACCTTCGCGGTGGATCTCAGCACCACCGAGGCACTCGCTCCGCATCTGCCCACAGACAGGCACCTGGTCGCGGAAAGCGGGCTCTTTGCGCCCCGCGACCTCGCGCGCCTCGCCGCGGCAGGCGCCCGCAGCTTCCTGATCGGAGAGAGCCTGATGCGCCAGCAGAATGTCGCTGCCGCGACCCGTGCGATCCTGGCCGATCCCGTGCCCCGCGCGGGCGCCGCGTGAGCGGCTTCACCCATTTCGACGCGGACGGCCATGCCCGCATGGTCGATGTCAGCGACAAGCCCGTGACCGCGCGGATCGCGAGCGCGAAGGGCGCCATCGTGATGGCGTCAGAGACTTTATCGATGATCTTGGATGGTCGGGCGCAGAAGGGCGATGTTCTGGCAGTCGCCCGCCTGGCTGGCATCATGGCGGCGAAGCGAACGCCGGATCTGATCCCGCTCTGCCATCCGCTCGCCCTATCGAAGGTCGAGGTCGATCTGACCCCTGCCCCACCGGACCGCGTCGATATTGCCGCGACCGTCAAGCTTTCTGGCCAGACAGGAGTCGAGATGGAGGCTCTGACCGCAGTCAGCGTGGCGGCCCTAACCGTCTACGACATGTGCAAATCGGTCGATCGCGGGATGCGCATCGAAGAGATCCGCGTGACCCATAAATCCGGTGGTAAATCAGGCACCTACGAGGCGTCATGATCTCCACGGCCGAGGCGCTTGGCGAAGTTCTTGGGCTTGTAGCCGTGGTTGGGACGGAGGAGGTGCCTCTTGCCGCCGCGTCCGGCCGCGTGCTACGCGCCGACGCCCGGGCATCGCGCGATCAACCGCCTTTTGCCGCCTCCGCCATGGATGGCTATGCCCTGTGCGCCGCGGACGCCGTGGCGGGCACCGCCCTGCCCGTGGTCGGAGAGGCCGCGGCGGGACGGCGGCATTTGGCCCCGCTGGAGCCCGGCACTGCGATCCGGATCTTCACCGGAGCGCCACTGCCGCAGGGCGCAAACAGCATCCTGATCCAGGAAGACGCAATCCGCGAGGGCGACCGCATCACCGTCACCTCGGCACCGGAGGCAGGGGATTACATTCGCCCGGCAGGCATGGACTTTCCGGCCGGGTTTGCCGTTGTCGCGCCGCGGCGTCTAACGCCGCGAGACATCGCGCTGCTGGCTGCGATGAATGTCTCCCACGTCACGGTCGCGCGGCAACCCGAGGTCGCGTTGGTTCCCACGGGGGACGAACTCGTCTGGCCTGGCGAGAGCCCGGGCCCAGACCAAATCGTCAGCTCGAACGCCCATGGCCTCGCGGCGGCGATTGCCGGATGGGGCTGCCTCTCCCGGCTGTGCCCGATCGCGCGAGATACCGAGGCGAGCCTACTGCAAGCCCTCGACCACGCGTCGGGCGCGGACATCGTCGTCAGCCTCGGCGGCGCATCGGTCGGCGATCACGACCTCGTTGCCAAGGCCTGGGGCGCTGCTGGCCTGAGCCGAGCCTTCTACAAGGTCGCCATGCGTCCCGGGAAACCGCTGATGGCGGGCCGGGTCGCCGGTTCGGTGATGCTGGGCCTGCCCGGCAACCCGGTCTCGGCGATGGTCTGCGGTGAAATCTTCCTGCGCCCGGCATTGGACGCGATGCTGGGGTTGCCAGCGGGCCCACGGCCTAGAGGCCGTGCCCGGCTCGCCACCTCCATCGAGGCGAATGGCCCGCGCGAGCATTACATGCGGGCGGCGCTCACGGATGGACCAGATGGGCCTCTTTGCAGCCCCGCAACGCGACAGGACTCGAACTTGGTCGCAACCCTCGCCGCCTCCAACGCGCTCGCGATCCGCCCCCCAAACGCTCCCGTGGCCCCGACCGGGAGTGCCATCGACGTGATCCGCTTGGACTAATCACACCCTGTTCCCCAGACTTATCCACAGCCCTTGACACAAAACGGGAACAGTGAGAGAACGAGGGTGTCAGGCGAATAATCACCGGCAGTGGGGCGTCGCGATGCTGACCAAAAAACAATACGATCTCTTGATGTTCATCCATCGCCGCGTGCAGCGCGATGGCGTCTCGCCGAGCTTCGATGAAATGAAGGACGCTTTGGATCTACGATCGAAATCCGGCATTCACCGCCTGATCACAGCGCTGGAGGAGCGCGGCTTTATACGCCGCCTTGCCCATCGGGCGCGGGCGATCGAAATCATGCGCCTGCCCGAGAATGTCGAGGAGGAGCGGCCCCGCGGCGGTTTCCGACCGTCAGTGATAGAAGGGGATCGTGCGCGCTCGGACAGCTTTCGTGACACATTGGGTCAGCTCGGTGGACGGCCAACGAAGATTGAGGCAGATGCCGCGACAGTACCGCTGATCGGCCGGATCGCCGCTGGCTCCCCGATCGAGGCGATCGAGCATGGCGAAGCGCAGGTCGGCGTGCCCTCGATGATGCTGTCGAGTTCCGGCGAACACTACGCGCTCGAGGTCAAGGGCGACTCGATGATCGATGCTGGGATCCATGAGGGCGATATCGTGGTGATCGAGCGCCAGTCGAGCGCCGAGAA
>JBCCRM010000054.1:0-22023 GCA_039513195.1 Pseudomonadota bacterium
CCTCGGTGCGGCCCGATCGATACCGACAGGCACGCCGGCGACGGGGGGTTCGTGTGCGGATCGAGAGCCCTTCCTCGCTGTAAAGGCGGTATGTGCGCTTGTGGTTGATCTCCCAGCCTTCCCGGCACAGCAGGACGTGCAGCCGGCGGAAGCCTTCCACTGATGGTGCGGCGTCCGCCCGGAGACCGCTTCGCTGATCGCAGACCTGACCGTCCCGCTGACCTGATCTCTCGACGCTGGGCCGCCCGCTGCGCAGGTCAAAGCCGAGGCGGGCCACTCTGCCCATTCCCGGTGGTCGCCTCTTGAAACGGCAAAGCAGGTTCTGGATGCTGACCGCGGGATGTGCGGTCCGACAGATCGCTGCTCAAGTAGGTTTGCTCAGAAGCGGTCTGGCGGCGGCAGGATGGCTCAGAACGAGGATATTGCTGAAGAGGGCATCATATACGACGCCTTTGTCAGCCATGCCACGGACCCGGATTCCGGTCCTGCGAGGCGCGTCAAATTGGACCTCGATGGCTTTCAGCAACGCCCCGGCGTGCAGCGCCGCTACCGAGAGGCGACCGGCGAGGATTTCGCCCCCCTCCGCCTTTGCGTCGATGGCAAGGACTTCGTCTTTCCCAAGTTCGATCCGACCGACACCGCGCCATCTCGCATTTTTGCCTTCTAAAACCCCCTAACACCCTGAAAGGTAATGCTATTTTTGGGGTTCGAAGTCCCTGATCCCGACGGTACGGAACAGGGTCTGAAAACGCCAGCCTGAGCACTGTTTTGCGCAGTGCGCGGCCAGCATTTTTCCATATTTTACAAGGACTTGAGAGGAAATCGAAGGCGAGTTCGAACGACTCCTCCAAGGTGTGCCGCGGACGCCCGATCGAAGAGAGGTGTTCGGATGCCAGAGCCTTCTCCCGCTCCCAGCTTTGCGATCCGCTGCTCATAGGCCTTCACAACGGACGGCGTCCCTGACTCGACGATGCGGTCAAGCCGTCCCTCGATCTGCTTCTCGAGCTTGGTGAGGCTCTGCTTCAGCGTCTTAGCTGCCTCCGTTGCCTGCGCCAGTTTCATGTCCCAGGCATCGCGGAACATCGCTTTTGTCAGCGCGAACAGGCTGTCGCTCGGCTCCAGCGCCTGCAGCAGCTGCTCGAACTCACCCTCCAGCACGTCGCGCCGGATCGACTTCCGGTAGCTGGGGCAGCCCTTGGTCGGACAGAGATAGTAGGGGTGCTTGGCGCCGGTCTTGCTCTTCGACCAACAGGCGGTCAGCGGCTTGCCGCAGTCATTGCAGAGTATGAAGCCGCGCAGCGGGAAATCGGCATTGATGTCTTTGCGCGCCGGAGCCTTGGCGCCGCCTTTAAGGCGTTCCTGGATGCGCTCGAAGGTCTCGAGGCTAATCAGCCCCTCATGATGCCCTTTGCGTAAGGAGACATCCCAGTTCGGCAGCTCGATGTATCCCGCGTAAAGGACCCGGGTCAGCAGCTCAGTGATCCGTTGATTGCGGATCTCTCCGTTCGGCAAATCCTTCGGATAGGCGGGCTGGCTCTCGAGGAAGCGCTTCACTTCGACCTGCGTCTCAAATCGCCCGGAGGCATAGCCCTCGAGGGCCTGTTGCAGGATCGAAGCGATCGGCTCATCCCGCACCAGCAGCTTGCCGTGTGTGCCGGACCGCTCAAGGCGATAGCCAACCGGTGCGCGAAAGACGTAATAGCCATTCATCGCCCGCGCCCGCATCCGGTTGATCGTCTGTTCCGCGTTCTTCTGCCGCTGATGTTGGGAGACGCTCGCCAGCAGGTTCTCGACCAGGACCGAGTCCGGGTCTTCACCAAACTCGATCGAGGGGCTCTCGAGGGTTCCCCCTGCGGTGTTGATTGCGGCGCGCAGCTCGTAGTGCGCCTGGATCCCACGGGCGAGCCGGGAGATGTCATCGATGATCACTACCGGTTCTTGCTTCTTGTGCTGACGCAGGAAGGCGAGCATCGTCTTCATCCCGGGCCGGGTGGTCAGGCTGCCTCAAAGATCATCGCTGAAGACCCGGGTGACCTCATAGCCCTTGAAGCGCGCATATTCTTCACAGCGCGTCTTTTGCGAGGAGAGGCCGTCACCGCGCGTCGTCTGCTTCACGCTCGAGACCCGGCAATAGATAACAGCAGGTCTGAGATATGGTTCGATCTGACGTTCAGCGGACATGACTCTTACTCCTTGGCTGCAGCAGGCTCAAAGCCCCCAGCAACCTCTTCGAACTGATCATTCAGGCGATGCCTGCAGTATACCCCATTGCGCGTCACCGCGGGGTGCTCCGGCTGACATTCGCCAAGTTGTCCACAAGCTTGTTGCGCCGGATGAACTCCAAAGCCGAGATCGACGAAGCTGACGATGATCGACCACAGCGCTTCGATGATTTCCCGCTTCTGTGCATCTGTGAGGGCAGGATCGTCGAGTAGATGCTGATAGCGCTCGACGTCCACCTCGAGGATCCTTGGAGAAGCATGCGCCGCTTGATCTGCCCCATCGGACCCGATCGTTTGGTCAACATCACGTGTATGGTCCACATCTTCCGTCATGGACGCCTCCTTTGCGAACCCCCGAGGGCCCCGTTCTCTTCTTCGGGCGATGATTGCTTTACAAACAAAAAAGGCGGACATCCCGCGCTGAGAGCGCGGTTTGTCCACCTGTCATCTGAGTCTATCGTATCAATTACTGGTCGCCATTGCAAATAAATCGCAGAAAATAAGGTGTTGCGGCGCATTACATGGATGTCATGGATCTCTGTCATACTCCAAGATCATACAGACCTCGGGAGCTTGGCTTGGGTGAGCGACGGGAAACGGCTATCGGATGAAACGACAGCTTCTGGTATTTTTATGTCAGACGCAACTAGTGATCTCGCCCTTTTGATATTAACATTCCAAAATGAATCCGAGGTATTTAGGTAGTAAGTGGTTTCTGACACTCATTACTCTTGTCACTTTCGCACTTGCGTCTGGCTTTGTTGCAGGGATTGGCCTGCCCCCAGCGAGTGGTCCGTTTGAATTGTTAGTGCATGACCGGCCTCTGGTCGACCGGGATGATGGCCTCGGGCGCGGGTGGTCGATAGCGGAGGGCGCTGTGGGGCCTGACGGTGTTGTAGTGCCGGCGCCACCGCTCGATGAGGACTTGTGCCTCGCGGAGCGAGAAGAAGATCTCGCTGTTGAGCAGTTCGTCGCGGAACCGGGCGTTGAACGCCTCGCAATAGCCATTCTCCCAAGGTGATCCGGGCTCGATGAAGGCCGTCTTGGCGCCGACGGCCCTAACCCAGCTCCGCACCTTCTCGGCAATGAACTCCGGACCGTTGTCGGAGCGGATGTACTCGGGTGGCCCCCGTAGGATGAAGAGATCGGTCAGCGCGTCGACCACGTCGACGGAGTTGAGCTTGCGATCGACGCGGATCATCAGCGCCTCCTTCGTGAACTCATCGATGATGTTGAGAGTGCGGAAGACCCGGCCATCGTGCGTGCGGTCCTGGACGAAGTCATAGGACCAGACGTGGTTGGGCCGCTCGGGGCGCAGCCGGATACACGACCCGTCATTCATCCAGAGCCTGCCCTTCTTCGGCTGTTTCATCGGCACTTTGAGCCCCTCGCGCCGCCGCTCGCCATTGTCCTCGGACCAATGGCGGACTTGATGGCTCGCCGCTCCACGCGCTTGTGGTTCACATGCCAGCCTGCATTGTTCAGCAGGCCCGTGATCATGCGGTAGCCGTAGCGCCCGTAGTCCCTCGCGAGCGCGATGATGTCCTCGGTGAGCAGGGCTTCATCGGATCGCCCTCGAGGCGCCTTACGCTGCGTGGAACGGTGCTGGCCGAGCGTGCGGCAGGCGCGGCGCTCACTCACGCCAAGCGACTGCCGCACGCGGTCGATACAGCGCCGGCGACGCGCGGGGCTTAGTAATTTCCCTTTGCTGCCTCCGCCAGGATGAGCTTGTCGAGCGTGAGGTCCGAAACTGCACGACGCAGGCGTTCGTTCTCCTTCTGCAGCTTCTTCAGTTCCTTGAGCTGCTCGGTTCCCATGCCGCCATACTTCTTTCGCCACCGATAATAGGTCTGCTCGGTGACACCGATCTGCGGGATCGCGTCCGCGCGCGGCATTCCCTGGCCGACAAGTACCTCGACTTGCCGCAGCTTCGTGACAATTTCTTTTGGCTTGGCTCGCTTGTTTGCCATCTCTGATCCTCCGTTTTTCTAAACATAACGGTGGGCCAACTCAGTGGGGGAGACTCACCTCTTCGCAGGGATCCTTTGACCCTCGCCGAGCGCTCATCGGCAACGCGGCCCGACACACCGCTCCGATGTCTTTTGCAAGGGTCGAGGCATGCCTTTTCGACTGGAAAGCCGTTATCCGAGGCAGGCGCCCACGGGAGGGCGCTGGGTCAGCACGACGTCGGTGCAAGGGCTCTGATGCGCGGGTTCGGTACCGCATGACCGCTTATCGGTGCTCGGGTCGTAAGTATCCTACAAAGGGCATCGGCAAGGCTGGCGGCGAAGCGCGTGACGGAGATTCCCCGGGGCGCGGACCCCGCGCCCCCGACCAAGGCTATTCAATTGGGCGCCGCTCTCCCCACCGCCCAAAACACAGCCCGTCCGGCCTCCGATCGAGCGGGAGAGCCAGATTCTGCGCGAAGGACCGCCGGATCACGCCAAAGGCGTTTGTTTTGGCGGGGCCGTCGGTTTTCAGTTGGCCCTGTTTCCGGCGCGGGCCAATAGAATTAGCGACAGCCAGCGTCAAAGGGAGGGATCGCGCCGTCCCCAAGATCGTTCGGTGCCGATCTTGAAGGTCTTGCACAGTGCTGCCGCTGTGGAGAGGGCGAAGGTGGCGCTTCCGAGGAGATGCTTCAGACCGCGACCCTCGATCTGCGGCCGCGACGGGCAACCTTCCTCGGGTATAGAAGCGGTGTCACCGATGCGCGTTTTTATGACTTGTTTAGCATCGCAATCCGGAAAGTGCTGGACCGATCTCCCCCACCGGGTCAGAGCCTCGGGTCGACCGGTTCGCTCTCCAAGGCCAAGACGGCCAGGCCGCACTCATGCACCTTCGCCAGCGGCGCGCGCTCGACAAAGCGTTGGAGCCCTTCCAGCCCCAACCGGAACTCCCGGTCGGCGAGGGAGAATTTCCGGTTCAAGCCGCGTTGGCGCAACCTGTCGATGTTCTCGGGCGGGTCGTAGTCCGGGCCGTAGATGATGCGCAGATAGTCGCGGCCGCGGATCCTCATGGCCGGCTGCATCAGCCCCTTGGTACCGCGCGCAATGAAGCTTGCGGGTTTGATCACCATGCCTTCGCCGCCCTGGCCCGTGTGGTCGAGCCACCAGGCGGTCAGGGCTTGCCGCTCGGCCTCGACGCTGGGGTCGATCTGCCGCCATCCGGTCGCCTGCAGGATTGGGTCTTGGTCAGCCAGCTTCGTCAACGTCTCCATGTGCCAGGGATGGGGCCGGTCGACGAAGACCGCGCCCTCCGCCCCGAGAAGATGGAGGGGCGCGATCCGCAGGTCCTCGATGCTGTCTTACTGCCAGCAATACCCGTCAATGGTCTCACCCATGCGGATGGCGTTGTGGCGTCGCGTCTCTGTCGCAGATTTGAGCGGGCTGAGGCTAACGACATGGCGTCTTCGCTCCAAGGTCTCCAAAAGCGCCTCGGCCGATGCCCGCGCCGCCGCCACGGTGGGCGGGTACTGCCGGCGCAGGAGCTCCTGCGCCTTCGCCGACCAGGGCATCACCTCGGCATCCAGCAGAATCAAGTCGCTGGCCAGGTCGTCCCACAGGCCCGCTCCCTCGACCGCCTCTGCCAGGCGCGCCACCACCGCCGCTTCCTCCGCCTCTGCCTTGAAGAACGGCCGCCCGGTGCGGGTGTAGACGACGCCCTGCTTGCCGTCCTCGGTGCCGAAACGCGCGCTTGCGGCCTCGGGATCGCGGCACACAACCAGCATCGCCCCGGAGCCCATATGCTTCTCCTCCGCAACCAGATCGGTCACGCCGCGGCTCGCATAGAAGTCCAACGCCTCTGCCGGCTGCTCCAGGAACGGACCCTCCGGCGCGGTGGGGCAGGCGGCCATGGTCGGCGGCAGATAGATCAGCCAGCGCGGGTCGATAGCGAAGCGGCTCATCACCTCGAGGGCCGCGAGCGCGTTCTCCTCCGGGATCAGAACGGTGCCGCCGAGGCGGGTCTCGATCCGCTGCTTGCGCGCATAGTCGTCGAAATAGAGCAGGCGATCATGGTCCCGCTGTGCCGTCCGTCCCCTACCGGTGTCGAGCGGCCTTGCCGGCTCGGCATATTGCCGCGCAGCGGGGACCGAGACCGTCTCCCTCTCCGGCCAGCGGAGCGCCGTAAGCTTGCCGCAGAAGACGCAACCTGTGTCGATGCAGAGCGTAGAGTTCAGCCATTCAGCCTCTGGCACCGGGGTGTGGCCGTGGATGACATCGGCCTTTCCACGATAATCCCGCGCCCATTCGAGGCGGACGGGCAGGCCGAATTCGTCGATCTCGCCGGTGGTTTCGCCAAACATCGCAAAATTGCGGACGGCGGCGGATCCGCGGCCATGCATCTCCTCTTTCAGCCCGGCATGGGCCACGATCAGATCGCCGCCCGCCAGCCATTGGTGGGATCGGAGGTCGTAGAGGAATGCCGACACCTGTTTGCGGAACCCCTCCGAGCATCCCTCCAGCTCCGCCACCGTGAGGTCGAGCCCGCGGCTGAGCTGTACCTTCCGGCCCCGGAGCCACCTGCTGAGCTTGAAGTCGTCATTGCCCACCACGCATCGGCCCGAGCCTTCCGCGCACATGCCAATCACCAGACGCAGGCAGTGGACATTCCGCGGGCCGCGATCGGTGAGATCGCCGACGAAGTACGCGACCCCCCCTCCGGATGGCGAGCGCTGATCAGATCTTCGCCCGGCTCGAACGGATCGATGCGATAGCCGAGCCGATCGAGCAGCGTGGCAAGTTCGTCGAAGCAGCCATGGATGTCGCCGATGACGCCGAACGGTCCGTGGTCCTGACGTCGGTCGGTCCAGAGCGGTTCCCGCACCAATTCGACTGCGTCGCTCTCCTCTCGCTTTCGCAATTTGTGGACTTGGCGAAACCCCTCTTTCTTGAGACCCCGAAGGCCCCGGCGCAGTGCCTTCGAATGGTTCCGTGCGACATGCGTGTCGAAACCGCGGTGCGCCCGCCCCTGATTGCGCCGGTGGCAGAGATCCGGGTCGATATCGAGCACAAGCGCCACAGGCAGCGTCTGGTGCTTTCGGGCGAGGGCCACGAGCTGCGCCTGATCGGGCCTCTGGACCGAGGTCGCGTCGATCACCGTCAGCTTACGCCGACGCAGCCGCACGCCCGCGCTGTAGTACGGCAGATCGAATGCATCGCCGGTCGCCGCCTGGTCGGACTCGTCGTCCGAGACAACGGCGCGGCAGTGGTCGGAGGACACGATCTCGGTGGGTAGAAAGTGCTTTCCGGCAAAGCACGACTTACCCGAGCCCGTCTGGCCGATCAGCACCACCATGGCGAAATCCGGGGTAGCGATCTTCACGTTACGCCCCGATCTCGAACACGGCCATTTGCGAGGGTGGGCCGTGGGTTTCGTCTTCCGGCCCCAGCGGTGCGCGCCGAACCGGATAGCCATGCTCGGCGGCGACCCGGTTCAACCAGGCCGCAAACTCCGCGCGGGTCCATCCGGAACGGTGGTCCGGGTGGCGGACCGCGCCCGCCTCCATCCCTGTGAACAGCGCGCTATAGTCGCGGTTCGGCGTGGTCGCGATCACCAGCCGCGGTCGCGCGATGCCAAACAGTGACCGCTCGAGCGCGTAGAGGCGAGGTGGGTCCACATGTTCGATCACCTCGACCAGGGTCGCCGCGTTGAAGCCCTGCCACCGCCGGTCGCCATAGGTGAGGCTGCCCATCTGGAGAGCAATCCGCTCTCGCATCCGATCGCCGGCCTGGTCCAGGCGGAGCCGCCGTGCCGCGACCTCCAATGTGCGCACGGACGGATCCACGCCAAGGATCCGCTCGACTGCGCGCTCCTTGACCAGTCGGCGGATCAGCTTCCCCTCGCCGCAGCCGATGTCGAGCACGGTCCGTGCACCCGCCTCTTTGAGAACCGCAGCCACCCGTCCAGTCGCAGGTCATGGAGACGGATCGGCTGTTCCAACGCCTCCTCGGGCGCCGGGGCGGTCTCGCCCTCTTCCTCTTCGGTCGTGTCCCCGGTCAGGCGCTCCAGCGCCTAATGAACCAACCTGCCGCGATGCTTAAGCGCCCGTCTGGCAATCAACTCTTTTGCCGGGTGATCGGCCAGCCAGCCCTCTCCCTTGGCGACTAGTGTCTCGATTTCGTCGCGGTCGATCCACCAGTGCTTGGCGTTGTCGAGGACCGGCACGAGCACGTAGAGGTGGTTCCGGAGATCCACAAGGCGCACCGTGCCCGCAAGGCGCAGGTCGAGGATCTCCCGCTGGCCGCCTGCGTCGAGGACTGTCGTGGTTATTGAATAGCCGAGAGGGGCGAACACCTGCTCGACCACCGCCATGCCGCTGGACACCGCAACGGGAACAACCCGCGCTTCCAGGGGCAGCGCACGCTCGGGGAGCGCCTGACGCTCCTTCGACTTCCCCGACATCGACTGGCCGTAGGACCGGTGGAGCGCTACCGACAGGAATGAATTCGCGACATAAGATCGGTCGTTGACGTATTGGGCGAGAAGGCCGTCTGACTGTTTTGTCTTTCCGCGCGCCAGGCCGGCAGGATCGATTTCAAGATGCAGCGCGGCGGTGGTCCGCGCCTCGCCGATCTCTGGAAAAAAAGATCGAAATCTTGCCGGCGGTGGTCTTCCGCTCGTGCAAATGCTCTGGATGTTTGTGCAGGAGGAAGCCGAGATCACGGGCCGAGTATTCCGCGCCGTCGGGTGCCAACAATTACAGATCGATTTGCAGGCCCGTCGCCCCTCGCGTGCTTGAACGATGGGGTAGCGGATGCCTGCGACCGGCGCAATGCGACCGGGCCCAGGCCCAGCGCGGCTACGTGGTTCTAAGGGACAGCGCCGCGTGCCGGTCTGGGTCATCGACGTCGATGCGAAGGGCTGCGGCAAATGCTGCCGCGGTGCTCACACCGCAATTGCTGCGCAGCTCCCGGGAAACTCCGGCATCGGGTAGACACCCGGCTTTTCGCACATGCTTAGGGTTTTGGTTTTAAAGGCGCTAAGTCCCCGGGAACTCGGCTGCTGCCGCGTTCCGAATGCAGTCATGTCCGAGCAGCCGGCGCTTGGCAGCGGGCGTGCCAAGCGGCGAGCCGTGAGCTCGCACCATCCTGACCGTCGGTTCATGGTCGATCGATCTCTTCAACCCGCCGCCAAACCCTTCATGCAATGGTGTCGGTCCGATCTTCGCTTGGCGGGCGGTTCTTGTCCCCGCGTTCAACCTCGCTATCGACCCCGAGGAAGGTTTCGCTGGGGCCGCGGACAAGCATCTCGGCGATTCAGGGAGCTTCTCCTTCTGCCCCTGTATTGAGGCCGAGACCCTGGGATGTGCCGGGCTGTCGCCGCCTAGGGGCCCGACGCGGTCTCGATTTTCTGCGTCAATTCTCGCAGGGCAGGCATTGCGGAGACGGCCGAGGCGGAAACCGGCATTCCGGTCTGCGACAAGCGATCGACGGCTCTTTGTAACTCCATGCATCTTGCGGGCAGCGACCCGTCCCGGATCCAAGGCCGGGGTCCCGTCTGGAGCGTCTCGGGCCAGGCCAGACCTGGTCGTCACTTCCCCAATGGAACCCGGTCCCTTGACCAGCCGCCGAAACTGTGTCGCATTTGTAGGCGCAAGGGGTGCAAGGTGGGTGGTATGAGCTTAGCCGAACAGCAGATGGCCCGGGGCGCACAAGATTTCCGCAGCATGGTGCGCGCGGGCGGCTGGCGCGCCCCGACCGCGGGGATCGTGCCCGGGGCGCTGCAGGCCAATCTCGCCGTGGTCCCTGCGGAGGCTGCCGAGGAGTTCTTTGGCTTTTGCATGGAAAATCCGCGTCCCTGCCCGCTGTTGGCGCGAACCGAGATGGGCGCGCGCGACATGCCGGGCCTGGGCACGGATATCGATGTGGCTGTCGACATCCCGGCCTATCGGATTTTCCGCGACGGCGTCCGGGCCGAGCGGGTGGAAAGCCTCGCCACCCTTTGGCGGCCGGACTTCGTGGCCTTCGCCATCGGCTGCTCCTACTCCTTCGAAGCGGCGATGGAGGAGGCCCGCATCGATGTCCGTCATATTAGCCGGGGCAAGAACGTGCCGATGTACCGCTCCGGCATCCAGACGGTGCCGGTCGGGCGGTTCTCTGGGCCCATGGTCGTCTCGATGCGTCCCATTGCGCCGGGGCACGCCGACCGGGTGCGGGAGCTCTGCGCCGCGTTCCCGCATGCCCATGGCGCGCCAGTCCATATCGGCGACCCGGCCGAAATCGGCATCGCAGACGTCCATACTCCGGATTTCGGCGACACGCCGGATATCGAGCCGGGGGAGATCTGCGCCTTCTGGGCCTGCGGAGTGACGCCGCAATTGGCCCTCCTCGGCGCGCGGCTGGAGATCGCTGCCACCCATGAGCCTGGGCATATGCTGGTCACGGACCGCGTGGCGGCCGTGCGCCCGCCAGACTGGCGCGCCGCCTGACGCAAAAAGGATCACCGAAGAAACGAGACGACGACTGGGCCATGACGCTCAGCGACAGGAAGACAAGGAGAAGATCATGAGCACCAACCGCTTGCGCCCCACGGCCTGCCTGCTCGCTGGGGCCGTGTCCCTCGCCGCCCTCGCCCCCGCTGCCTGGGCGGAGGAGACCTTCTCGGTCGTTGGCTCTTGGTCCGGGCAGAACCTCTTCCAGGACTACGAGAAACCGTTTTGGAGCGAGACGCTCCCAGCGGCCGCCGGTGGCAAAATTGCTGTGGAGCTGACCACCTTCGACCAGATGGGCGTTAAGGGCGGCGATGTGTTTCGTCTCCTCGGCGATGGGGTCTTCGATGTGGGCGCCACGGTTGCCGACTACACCGTGGGTGACGCGCCGGAGCTAGAGGGGCTCGACGTACCCCTGATCGCCACAGATGCCGCCACCGCGCGCAAGGCGGTGGAGGCTGCCCGCCCGATGATCGAAGACATCATGCGCGACCGGTTCAATGCGAAGCTGCTCGCAATCACGCCGTTCTCGCCGCAGATCATCTATTGCAAGCCGGAGGTCACGAGCCTTGCGGATCTGGAGGGCCTGAAGGTCCGCGGCTCCGGTCGGCTCACCACGAAGTTCCTCGATGCCCTGGGGGCCGAGGGCGTAAATGTCGGCTTCTCCGAAGTGCCGGGCGCGCTGCAGCGGGGTGTTGTCGACTGCGCGATCACCGGGTCGAGCGCGGGCTACGGCGCCGGTTGGTGGGAAGTGACCACCCATGTGATGCCGCTGCCCATCGGTGGTTGGGATCCGGTGGTGACGGCGATGAATATGGACAAGTGGAACGCCCTGCCGCCGGAGACGCAGGCGCTGATCCAGTCCGAGATTACGGCGAAGATGGAGACGCCGGCCTGGGACGAGGTGGGCGCAGTGCTTGAGGTCGACCTTGCCTGCCTGACCGGTGGCACCTGCCCAAAGGGCGATGCGGCATCGCTGGTGATGGCCGAGGCGACCGACGCCGATGCCGCGCTTGCCGAGAAGGTGCTTATCGAGACGGTGCTGCCGGACTGGGCCGACCGGGCGGGCGACGAGTGGAAGGCCCGTTGGAATGCCAGCGTCGGCGCGGCGACGGGTGTCGCGATCCCCTGAGCGGAGCATCCGCCTGACCCTGTCGCGTGCCGTGCCCTAGGCGCGCGATCCCGGGAGAGCCCATGACCCCCATCGACTGGCATCACCGCCTGTGCCGCGTGAACCGCGGTGTCGGCCTTACCTGCGGCGTGGTGCTCTTGCTCGCCTGTGCGGTTATCTTGGTTGAGATCGTCACGCGCCGGATAGCCTTCGGGATCCTGGGCGGCACGGACGAGCTTTCCGGCTATGTGATGGCCGCGGTCGCCAGTTGGTCCGCGGGCTTCGCGCTGATCGAGCGGGCGCATATCCGCATCGATCTTGTGCACAGGCGCCTACCGGCGCTGGCCAGAGCAGGGCTCGATCTCTTGGCTCTTGCCGCATTGCTGACAGTCTCGATCGTGATCCTGGTCTATGGCGGCCGGGTGCTCGGCAAATCGATCAGCGCCGGGTCGACTGCCAACACGCCTTTGGAAACTCCGCTCTGGATCCCGCAAACGATCTGGCTCGCCGGCTGGGTCTGGTTTGCGTTGGCGAGCCTTGCCCTCCTGGTCCTGGCGGCTTGGGCCATGGCCCGTGGCGAGTGGGCAGATGCCGCCGAGATCGCTGGGCCCGAGGGCGACGATATCCCAGAAGCCGCCGAGGCGGCGGGCATACGCGGATGATCCTGCGTCTGACCATCGCCTTGTTGATGTTGTTGGTGGTCTCGGCGCCCGTGGGTCTCGCGCTCTTTCTACTCGCCTTCGGGGTAGACGCGTTTTTCTCCCCCTTCCCGCTGATACGCGGGCTGGGGCAGATCCTCTGGTCCTCAAGCGACAGCAGCCTGCTGATCGCGATCCCGTTCTTCGTGTTGCTGGGCGAGATCCTGGTGCGCTCCGGGGTTGCGGAGAGGACGTATCGCGCGCTCGACGCTTGGCTCTCTTGGCTGCCGGGCGGGTTGATCCATGCGAATATCGCCACCGCCACCTTCTTTTCGGCGACCTCCGGCTCTTCGGTTGCGACGGCTGCGACCGTGGCCACGGTCGCGAGCCCGCAGGCGCACCGCCTCGGCTATGACCCGCGCCTCTTCGCTGGGGCCATCGCGGCCGGCGGTACTTTGGGGATCATGATCCCGCCATCGATCAACCTGATCGTCTATGGTTTCCTGACGCAGACCTCGATTCCGCAGCTGTTTCTCGCGGGCCTGATCCCCGGGATCCTGTTAGCACTCTTGTTCATGGTCCTGACCGGGGTGCTCTGCGCGCTCCGTCCCGGCCTCGGCGGGCCGAGCCGCAGCGCCGATTGGCGTACCCGGGTCCGGGGCCTCGCCGATCTGGTGCCGATCTTCATCCTGTTCGGCGTAATCATCGGCTCGATCTATCAGGGCTGGGCGACGCCGACCGAGGCGGCAGCGGTTGGGGTTGCCATCGCGATGCTGATCGCAGCCTCGGTTCGCGGATTGACGATCCCGACCCTAGCTGCGGCGCTCCTCGGCACGGTGAAAGTCACGGGCATGATCGCCTTCATCATCATCGCGGCCTCCTATCTCAATTACGCGCTCGGGGCCGCGGGCCTTGGTCGGGACCTCACCGCCCTCCTGGACAGCCTCGCGCTCGGGCCGTTGGAGACCATGCTGGTAATCGTGGCGCTCTATATCGTGCTCGGCTTCTTTATCGAGACGCTGTCTCTGATGGTCGCGACGATTCCCATCGTGGCACCCATCGTCGTACAGCTCGGCTATGACCCGGTCTGGTTCGGCGTGATGCTAATCCTGCTGGTCGAGATGGCGCTGATCACCCCGCCGGTGGGGCTGAACCTCTTCGTCGTGCAGGGTGCGCGCCGGGCGGTGGGAGCACCGGGCGGCCTCGGGCAGGTGATGATCGGCGCCGCGCCCTATGCCGGCGTCATGCTGGCGATGGCCGGGCTGCTGCTCGCCTTCCCGGGCCTCGCGCTTTGGCTGCCGAGCTTGGGCTGAAGGGGCAGGGGTCTTGGGCGCTTCGCTTGAGTTCGACACGCCGGAAAGGCCGGTCGCCATGGCGCCAGAACGTTGCTTGATCGCCGGTTGGACCGGTCGGGACGCTGCGAAGGTCGCTCACCATATCGAAGAGCTGGCGGCGATCGGCGTGCGCCGTCCTTCTGCCACGCCACTTTATTACCAAGTGCCCGAAACTCTCCTCACCCATGCAGAGCGGATCGCAGTCTTAGGCGACCAAACCGGCGGGGAGGCGGAACCGGTGATCTTCCATGACGGATCGCGTCGCTGGCTCGGCCTTGGCTCCGACCACACGGACCGGGCGTTGGAGGCGACGAGCGTCGCCCATTCCAAGGCGGTTTGTGCGAAGCCTGTGTCCCGCAGGCTCTGGCTATTCGACGAAGTGGCGGACCGTCTCGACAGCCTGCGTTTGACCTCCGAAATCAGCGCCGATGGCAGCACGTGGACCCCCTATCAAGACGGCACCTTGGCGGCGATCCGGCCACTGGAGGACTTGGCGGCTGCCATGCCGGGCGGCGAGACGGGCGCCGCGCTCTTTTGCGGTACCCTCCCCGCGATCGGCGGCGTGCGACCGACGCCTTGGTTCCGCGCCGCGCTCTTCGACCCGGAAACGGATCGTGGCCTGTCGCTGCGCTACACGCTCGATGTGCTGCCAGTGGTCGCGTAGCAGCGCGCCTGCACATTCCTGGATGATCTGGACAGGGAATCCGACAAGGCCGAGACCCGGTTGCCAATTTCATCCGGACAGGAACTCCGGGCCATCCGGACAAGCTACCTGATCCTGTGACGCTGCCGCTGGTGGATTGTGCAGGGGCTACCCTCCGGCTTCGAGAGCATTTTCGAGACAATATGAATCAGATGAGCGTCGTGAAGCAGCGCCCGAACAATACCTTGGGGCGCCAGAACGGATGCAATCGGGTCGGCAAGCGCCCTAGCCGGCGCTTCGTCGCGCTTGACGAAAGGTCGAGATGCTCTTCGCCCGCGTGAAGCAGATCCGTGGGCTTTACAGATTGCGCCTGAGAGGACCGAACGGCACCAGAGATGAATTCAACCTCGCCGCCACCGTCCAAAACCTCCCAATCATGGCCAAGCTCCTTCCCGCGGCCGTGATAGCCAGCCACCAGGTGCCCTTTACGGATTGCTTCTGTTGCGCCGTAATGCATTGTTTCAAATGAGAATTTGGATCGCGACTGCGAAAGTGCCTTAGCCCTCCGTGGTCCAGTTTGGCTTGTCCGTTTTGTCAGGCGATGGCGCCTCCATGTATCGACCCAAGCGCGCGCCGCTCGTCCCGCTGATGAGCAGCCAAGTGAACGACTAGTCATGGGCGTCATTGATGATTGACGCGTGAATGCGGCACCCGGTTTACTCAGCGTCCCAAGCTACTTTTCAACCAAGCCAGGGCGAGGTTTTTGGTCGAAGGGTGAGCGATGGCCGACCGAATGTGCGGAGATCAGGATCTGGGGCCCTTCGTCGACGGCCGTGAGGAGTTTCTAAGCCTCGCCGAAGGAATACTGCGAAATCAGGCAGAAGCGGAAGACGTGGTCCAAGATAGTTGGCTGCGCTGGAAGAATCGCTCGGCGGACTGCGTCAGCCCTCGAGCTTTCCTAAGAGCGATCGTTCGGAACCTAGCGCTGGATCGGATCCGACGCAGGCGCAGCGAGCGCGTTCTATTGTGCACACCGCAGCTGGAGCCGCCCCGAGCGCCCGATGCCGAAGAGACAACAATCCAGCGCCAGCGGCTTGCTACGGCGGAAAGGGCCCTGGCCGAGCTACCGGAGCGCACGCGCGAGGCGTTTCGAATGAGGCGTATAGAAGGAAGGTCGCTCCGCGAAATCGCCGATGTCCTCGGTGTTTCACAGCCAAGGGCACACCAACTCGTTTGTCAGGCTGTCGCCCGTATCGCTGGGGCCTTGCAAGACTGAGGCGCCGTCAAGCCTACTTTCCGCGAAGTAACAGGCTGCTTGCCCGAGACCGGGCGAGGAAGACCGAAAGAGACCGCCATGGCGCGCCGAGACCGCGAAGACCTTCTTCTGGAAGCGGCCGACCTGGTCATAAGGCTTAGCGACCGGCCGTATGACCAGGACCTACGCCGCGAGCGGGACGATTGGCTGGCGCGTGGTCCTGCGGAACGCGATGCCTTTCGCAAGGCCGAACTCGCCTGGGGGATCACAGCGCCCACCGAAAAGCGAACCAGGCGGCGCGGTCTCAGAACGCTGGCGGCGGCAGCCGCGCTTTTCTTGGCTGTCTATCTTGGATCGCTTTCGCTTCCCCTGTCGGACCATGTGACCAGCACGGATGACCGTACGTTTCTTGTAGGAACGGGTGACCGTCTGCATCTCGATGCGGGCAGTTCCGTTGACGAGAGGGTGGATCCTAGCAGTCGGCGTTTCCTGCTGCGCGGCGGGGGCGTCTTCGCCGATGTATCGAAGGACCCGCGGCCCTTCGTGATCGAAGCGGGAGACGTTCGAGTGGAAGCGCTCGGCACGCGCTTTGCCGTCGACCGGCTGCCCGGGCGCACGGAGATCGCCGTCGCCGAGGGACGGGTGCGGGTCCAGTCATCGAAGAGCACCCACGAGCTCGATGCCGGCGATCGATTGACGGTGGACGGGGCAGGGGCCGTTTTCAAAGATCGTGTGGCGCCAGATGCTGTCGCTGCATGGCGCGGCCGCCATCTCGTCGTCGAACACCGTCCTTTGGCGGAGATCGCAACGCTTCTGGACCGACGATTGAGCGGCCGCGTGATCCTTGCCTCGGCCGATATCGGTGCTGCGAAGGTCAGTGGAAGCTTCGATCTTGATCGACCGCTCTCCGCGCTCCGAGTCCTCGCCGCCACGCAAAACGCGCGCGTCGTCGCCCTGCAGCCGGCAATTATTTTCGTGTTGCCCGATTTTTGAGGATCGCACCCTTAAAGGACAAAGCACTGCAGCGTCTCGTTCGTAAGAGGGTCTGAACGCACCCTCGTAGCGAACGGGGAGACCATGGCAGACCAGAACGGCGTTAGCGTCGCATTGCGCGCGATAAGAGGCGTTTCGATCACAGCAGCGGTATTGTGCGCCTCTACGGCAGTGGGGCAGGAAACCCCGGTAGCCATGGAGATTTCAGCGCAGCCCCTGGCAACGGCAGTTGCAGAGCTTACTCGGGCGACTGGGCTCCAGGTCGGTTCGGACGCGGCGCTGCTCGATGATCGCCGGAGCACGGCCGTCAGCGGCACGCTGACCCCCACCGACGCGCTGTCACGCATGCTGGTGGGCACCGGCTTGGATTTTGTACCCGTTGGCGACAGTGGCGTCGCGCTTGTGGCGCAGGCTGATACCGACGGAGCGGCACGCAGTAGTGCGGTCGAGCTCGACACGCTTGTCATCACGGGGACCCGTACGGAGCGCTCGCTTGGCGAGCTCTCGCAGGCTGTCACTGTCATCGAGCGGGAGGAGATCGAGCGCGAGACGATCTTCGCCAACAACAATCTGATCAACCTCATCGCCCGGCTGGTGCCCGGCGTCTCTCCCCCCCAGGGTGATGGGCGCAGCGAGGACCTAACAATCCGCGGACGACCTGCGCTTCTTCTCATCGACGGCATTCCGCAGGCATCGAATGACGGATTTAGTACCGAGTTCAACGCCATCGATCCCTCGGCCATCGAACGGATCGAGGTGCTGCGCGGCACCTCGGCGATCTACGGCGAAGGCGCCTCAGGCGGTATCATCAACATCATCACACGCAGGCCGACTGACGAGGACCGCGTTGCCTTCGAGACCGGCGGCACGCTTCGGCTCCAGCCCTCGTCGCTCGACGACGGGGGCGATGGCCTGAGCGGTCGGGTCGATGCGAGCGTCTCGGGGCGCCACGGCCCCTTCAACGGGCTCCTTTCGGTTTCGACAGATATCGATCAGGGCTTCTTCGATGCGGACGGAGATCGGATCCCGGCCGACATTGCGCTGGACAATCGTGAGGTCAACCTGCTGGCGAAGCTCGGCTTTGACATCGACGAAAACCAATCACTGAGCGTCAGCTACAACTTCTTCAACACGAATTTCGAGACGGAATTCTTGCCTGATCCGGCGGTAAACGCCCTCCCGATCGGGACAGTCTCGACAGCACTCAACGTGGGCGATATCGACTTCGACGACACACCGGCGCAGACAGTGCAGAACATCAATCTTGGCTATAGCAACGCTGACCTGTTCGGATCTTCCATCACCGCGCAGCTCTACTATCGCAAGACCGACATCGCGCAGCAGCTCTCCGATATCAGCGACGCGCCATTCCTTCCCTTCTTCCCTGCGGCGCCCGCCATCTTCCAGACCACCTTCAATTCCGAGGAGTTCGGTGGCCGGCTCGTGGTCGAAACGCCGATCACGGAGGACGTGGTGCTGACCTTCGGTGCCGATTTCTCCTTCGATGACCAGATCGGCCGCAACAACGTGATCGACGAATTCCTCTTCGATACGGAACAGCGCGCTGTGGTCACGGGGACTGTTACCGCGATCCCGGGTTTCGAGCAGCGAAACGTCGCTGGCTTCGTCCTCGGTGAGTGGCAGGCCCGGCCTGCACTGCGCCTCAACGCGGGCATGCGTTACGAGCATATCCGCCTCGACATCGACGACTTCACCGCCTCGCCCTTCGACGCTTTCGAGGGCACACCAGAGGATATCGAGGGCGGCACCATCTCCACCGACGACTTCGTCTTCAACGCGGGCGCGGTCTACGACGTTACGGACGCGCTGTCTGTGCGGGCTGCGTTCAGCCAGGGTTTCGCGCTGCCGCCCTTCCTCGGCTCGACCGTGCTGGCCTTTCCGGCCTCGAGCGGGATCAATGCGGTCAATGCCAGCACCTTCGGCATCGAGGCGGAGAAGGTGAACAACTTTGAAGGCGGCATCAGCTACGCGGCGGAGCGTTTTTTCGTGTCGCTCAGCGGCTTTTACAACTTCTCCGAAGAAGGCAGCTCCTTCGTGTTTAATCCGAACACGGGATTTCTGGAGCAGGTGTCGGCCCCTCAGCGCAATTTCGGCATCGAGTTCGAGGGCGATTGGCGGCCCATAGACCGGCTGCTCCTCGGCGGGTCCATCACCTGGACTGATGGCAATTTCGATCCGGAAGATGACGGAAGCTTCGTTGCGCTCACGACCGTCGATGCGCCTCCCTGGCAGCTCCGCGCCTTTGTCGAGGACGAGACCCTACCGGGGTGGCGCAACCGCCTCTCGCTGCTCTATGTCGGCAGCCGTGATCGCGGCTTCAACGACGGGACCGATCCGATCGGTATCGACGGCTACACTCTGGTCGATGTCCTCTCGACCTACAGCTTCGGCAATGTGGCGATCAGCGCGGGGATCGAGAACCTCCTCGACAACGACTACATCCCTGTAAGCTCGCAGAGCGAGAGCCTGAACACCACGCGTTTTGCGGGGCCCGGCCGGGTCTTTGCGCTCGGCCTGCGCGTGAAATTCTGAGCGGATCGCTCGAGACGGCGAGGTCCCTATGGGGCCTCGTACCACCACGTCGCCACGGGGTCCCGATAGGTGCCGCCGGACGGGAAACGCAACGCCGCATCATGGGCGATCCAGATCTCGTCGCTCTGCCAGAGCGGAATCACGGCGTGATCCCACCGCAGCAGACGGTCGAGCGCGCGGGTCGCAGGCAGGATTTCCTCAAGGCTTCGCGCACCGCGCATCGTCTCGATCGTGGCGTCGACGGCCGGGATCTGCATACCCGCAAGGCCATAGCCATGATCGACAGCCTGAACGCTGTGCCAGAACAGAGCCTCCTGCTCGCCGGCCGGCACGCTCGGAGTCCAGCCAAGCGCCGTCAGCTCGAAATCGTGGTTGAGAATGCGCCTGCGCCCGACGATGTAGTCGAAGACCTCGATTGACAGCGTAATGCCAAGACGCGCGAGGTTCTGCGCGTAGGGGGTGAGGATCCGCTCGAGCGATGCATGGGCTCCGACATAGCGCAGCGTGAGAGGCTCGCCGGTCTCGACCTTCACGCGCTGTCCGTCCCTGACTACCCAACCGGCCTCCGTCAGCAATTTGTCGGCACGGCGCAGGCGCAGACGGCGATCTGCACCGAAGGGTGTCGGGGGCGAAGGCATCGCCGAGAGGCCCTCCGGAAGCGCCGCGGCAAAAGGTGCGAGCAGAGCGCGCTCTTCCGGCGTGATTGGGCCGACAGCGCCAAGCTCGGTGTTGCCGTAGAACCCCACCATCGGCGCATACAGCCCGCCGAAAAGTGTCTGGCGGGTCCATTCGGCATCGAAAGCCAGCGCCAGAGCTTCGCGCACGCGGATATCCTCGAGCGGCGCTCTGCGTCGGTTGAAGACCAGCGACATCATCTGCCCGGCGCCTGGCCTGGCAAAGCTATCAAGAACGATCTCGCCTGCATCCAGCGCCGCGCCCTGATAGGCCTTCTGCCACAGCAGCGCATCATTCTCTCGGCGCATATCGATGAGGCCGGTCTTCAGCGCTTCGATCATTGCCGTGGCGTCATTGAAGAGCACGGTCTCGATACGCTCGAAATTCCATTGCCCACGGCTGACTGGAAGATCGCGTCCCCAATAGTCCTCCACCCGAGCCATCGTCACCCGGTCGTTCAAGAGGAGCGTCTCAACCCGATAGGGCCCACTGCCCAGCGGAACGTCCAGTGTCCCCGCCGAGGGATCGCGCTCGGACCAAAAGCGCTTCGATTGGATGGGAAAGGTCGCAACGACATCGAGATAGCGCCAATTGCCCGGCTCATCGTTTCGAAAGACGATCCGCCGTGGTGGCGTGATGTCGATCGACACGCCCCGCAGCGCATTGCGGTAGGCCGGCAGTCCATGGGCACGGAGCGTCTCGAAGGTGAAGCGCACATCCTCAGCCGTGACAGGCGTGCCGTCATGCCATCGGGCGCTCTCTCGTAGGCTGACCTCCAGCGACGACAGATCTGGCGCCACCCTCACCCTCTGCGCCAACAGGCCATAATAGGACGCCGCTTCGTCCTCGGCGCGTACCATCAGGCTGTCGAAGCTGTAGGCGAGGAGGTTGGGCATCTTTCCGGGTGACCTCATCGGGTTGGTGCTGTCAAAGTTGACGGTACTGCCGAAGCGAAGCGTGCCGCCCTTTGATGCCGATGGGTTCACGTAGTCAAAGGCCTCGAAGTTCGCCGGATAACGGAGGGATCCCAGCGGAGAGAACCCGTGGCCTGCGTCGGACGCCAAACCGCGGCCGGCACCGAGCAGTATCAGCGCAACGACAGCCATTGCTACCGGATGGTGCCAAAAGCCCAAATGCCAGATCATATCGCCCCGTCGGGTAAACTCCTGGGGGACTGGCGCACTTTCTCGACCAGCCCGATCTTTCCTGAGCCGAAGATATAGACATCGCGTCGGTCGAGACCACGATCGAGGAGCAATGGGTTTCCGGTCGCTTTCGCCGTACGATGCCCGCCGGCGAAACAGCTTTGCATTCTCTCCTCTGGCCAACCGCGCTCTCGGACTGCATCCAGCTGCGGCGTCCTGGGACGATGCGGATCCGGGTTCAGCAGCCAGCGAAGCTCGACGCTCGTGGGGAATCGAACTCCTGCACGCCTTCGGTACAGAGTACCTCCCTAATCCGACGCTGCGGGGATCTCTTGGCATGTGTTCGAGGGAAGCGCAGCTACCGGTAAGGCGGCACGGACACATCGAGGATCGACTCTGAAAGTCTAAAGTCACAGTCTTGTCGGGGGGTGAAACGGGGGGCAGAGCCCCCCTCGTGAGCGGTCCGGGAGGGCCGCGAAGCCGGCACGGTGTCATGCAGCGTGCACATCTTGCGGCGAGCGGCAATGACAGTGACCTGAACGTCGCGCGCAAATCCCGGTCAGCTGCGAGTCGCCGTGAAGACGTACCGCGGGCGCTGCTCTGGACCGCAGCCCACCCCAGAGAGCCAACCTTTGGAAGCCGGTCTGATCAAGGTATCGCATCAACGTGTCCGCCATGACCTATTTTCGTCACTGAGGTGCGTGTTGGAACCCTTCGAGCTTTCTGCGATCTCGGATGAAAGGATCAGGAGGAAGATGCTCTCTTACGGAGACACGCCTCCTCACAGACCCGCGCCTCTTTCCGCACCTCCCGACGAGCGGACGTCTCGAGAGCGACTATACGCTTCCTGCGGTGGTCGATCCGAGTGACTTCTCAAAACAGTCCGATTGGAAGATCGAACTGACCGGGCCACGCGCTTTTGCAGCTGGGACGCTTGCCGACATCTGCTCGTCCTTTGTCGTCTTCCATGAGATCGGGCATGTGCTCTGCGGGCATGTTGAAGGCGCAGAAGCACTTGAGGGCTGC
>JBCCRM010000055.1:0-21719 GCA_039513195.1 Pseudomonadota bacterium
AATGTCGTTCGGGTGCCGGATCAGCACGATGGTCCCGAGACCGCCGAGCGACTGGCTAACCAGCGCGATTTCACCATCCGCCGCGGCGATCACCGGACTGCCCGCGGGCGCTGCGAAATCGAGCCCCTCATTGCGGCTTTGGCCGACGCCCTGGCCGTACCCCACCGCAATCGGACCGTCGACCGGGCGCAACAACGTGAGCTTTCCGCGCTCCACCGCCGGCTCCGGCGGCGCGGTCGCGGCTTCGGTCCGCGCGAGCTCGGTCGCGGCAGTATCGTCGATCTCCGCCGCTGCCGTCTCAGCGGCCTGAGCTCCACCGATCGCGCCGGGCGTGACGCCCGCACGACCTGGGGTCTGGTATTGGCTAAGGCCCGGAGATTGCAAATCCCGCGGCTCCACCGGCGTCTCGGGCAGCGGCTCCGCCGAGGAGGGCGGCACCCCGAGCCCGCCGGAGCCATCCAACCCTTCGGAGCGGGCAATCGCCGCCTCGGCAAGATCCGGGCTCCAGGCATCGCCGGACCCGGCCCCGCCACCGGGCTCGGCGGCGGCGAGGGCCTCCTCGGCACTGGCCGCGGCGGGGTCGGTCGCCGCGACTGCACCGTCACCGATGGGCGACAGCGCCACCGTCGACGTCCCGAGGCCTGTCGCGCCTGCGCTTGTCGCTTCGTGGGACAGCCCCGTGCCGGGAACGGTCCCCGGGTCGGTGCCGGCGATCGTCACCGGCGCCGGGGTCTGGGCACCCGCCACTGCCTCTCCCGTGGCCGGGTCGACCGGCACGCCGGCCCCGTCCAAGGCGTCCGGCGCAGCGGCGATCTCCTCGGTCCGCGGAGAATAGCCTCCCGGCCGCGGCGGCAGCACCAGTTCGTCGCCGCCGCGCAGCGGATGACTGGGCGAGAGTCCATTGTAAGCGCCGAGCTCCGACGCCGAAAGCCCGATCCGCTCCGCCACCGTCGCCACCGTATCGCCATCCTGGGCCAAGGCGGCCTCGTAGCCGTTATAGGCCACGATCCCATTGCCCGCGGCGGCCCCCGCGGTCGCTGTCGGCGCCGCCGTGGTGCCGCCGGGATCGGTGCCCGCGATCTCGACCGGCGCCGGCGCCTGGCCGGACCCACCCGAGGTGCAGGCGCCGACCGCCAGCGCCGCCAAGGCCGCCAGCGCGCCGGTCACTCCGTGAATGCTCTGAACCATCTCTGTTGTCCTCTGCCTTGCCTCACCATCGGCCGGACCTTTGCTGGACCGGTCTCGTTAGGTTTCGCTGTCCTCCGGCACGCCCTCGATCAGCGGCACAAACAGCACTTCGCGCAATTCGCGGTAGTCAAGCCCGCCCGCCGTCTTTTCGATACGGATGAGCTGCTGAATCTCGTCGGTCTGCCCGACCGGTAACACCATTATGCCACCTGGGCGCAATTGTTCCAACAGCAGTGCGGGGGCGTCGTCGGCAGCGGCGCTGGCGATAATCCGGTCGAAGGGCGCCTGCTCCGGCCAGCCGCGGGTGCCATCGCCGGCGCGCATGGTGACATTGTCGGCGCCAAGCGCCCGCAGCCGGTCCCGTGCCTCATAAGCCAGGGGTCGGTGCCGCTCGATCGCATAGACCCGCCGCGCCAGCCGCGCCAAAACGGCGGTGTGGTAGCCAGATCCCGCCCCCACCTCGAGAACCTTGCAGCGGGGGGTGACGTCCAGGGCCTCGGTCATCAGCGCCACCACGGAGGGTTGCGAGATGGTCTGCCCGCAAGCGATCGGCAGGGCCACATCCTCGAACGACCGATGCTGGAAGGCGCGGTCGATGAAATGCTGGCGCGGCACACTCTCGATGGCCGAGAGGACGCGCGGGTCCCGGACCCCCGACTGGCGCATGGCCAGGAGGAGCTGCATCAGCTGCTCGGCCTGGGGTTTCGGCTCCATTCCCGCTTCCGCCTGATCCATGAACCAGAGCTTAAGATGCCGGCGGCACCGATGCCAGCGCTATGCGGGGCGGTGCGGCGCGGATGGGCGGATCTTGTGGCCTGCTGCGCCGGTTTTCCGATCTCGCCCGCGCTACGACGGCCGGCGGCCGGCGCCGCCGGGTCGAGACGCACGGTCCATCGCGGGGGAGGCGCGGTTGAGCGCCTCGGGATGTCCTACGCTTTCGATGTTTCGAACGCCTCGGTCGGGTTGCGCTTCTGCTTCGCGAACGGGTTTTGGTAGTGCGCGATGGCCGCATCGGCATAGCGCTTAGCGTGGGAAACACTGCCGAGGAGGAGCGTTGGCCTGAGCATCCGTTGGACCCTGGGCGGCCGGGCTCGGGCATGCCAGCTTCCTGGCCGGGGATGGGCCTTCGACCTGCGCCGTGACATTGTTCCGGAAGAAGACCGGGTTTCGGGACGTCGCAACCACGCCTTGGTCATTGGCAAAGGCCGCGACGAAACGCGGGGACCTTCGGCGTGTTCTTCCTGTCTGGTCCAACAGGCCTCGGGGTCCCTTCCCTTTCGCGACCAATGTCAGGGACGCTTGCCGCGCGGCCGGGGCAGGTTTCGGCCCCGCGGCGGGTGCTCTCGCCCCAGGCGTCTGTTGCGGCGCGGCTGCGCGGTTGTCCTGCCGATCCGACGGGGTCGGGACGGGCGTCGATCAGTCGAGGGCCGCGCGCGCGCGCTCCAGCAGATCCTCGGCGGTGAGGGAGAGGCGGAGCGGCGTGATCGTCACCCAGCCCTCGGCGCAGAGTGCCGCGTCGGTGCCGGCCGGGGCCGAGGCATTGGCGGTGGTGTGGCGCAGAAACTGGTATTCGCGCCCGTTCGGTGCGGTGATCGGCGTGACGTCGAAGGTTGCCGCAGCCCGGATGCCATGGGGGCAGACGGTGAAGCCCTTTGCGGCCGCGGCCTTCGTGGCGGGGAAATTGACATTGTAGAACACGCCCGGCGGCCAGGGCATGGCGAGGCATTTGCGCACCGCCTCGGCGCCGAGGGCTTTGGCGCTTTCCCAGACATCCTCGGGCGCGTCGGGGGCGCCGAGGCGGTAGTACTGGCTGAGCGCGACCGCCTTGGCGCCGGCGAGCGCTGCCTCCATACCGCCGCCGACGGTACCGGAATAGAACACGTCCTCGGCCAGGTTATGGCCCCGGTTGATGCCGGAGATCACCAGATCGGGCGGGGTTTCGGCGAGGAGCCGGCGCAGACCCACCAGCACGCAGTCGGCCGGGAAGCCGTCGACGCTGTGGCGGCGCGGGCCGAGCTCGGTGCTGCGCAACGGTGTGGTGTAGGAGATGGCGTGGCTGACGCCGGAGCGCTCGCTTTCGGGGGCGACGACCCAAAGCTCAGCCTCCGGTCCGGCGATCTCGGCGGCGATGGCTTCGGCCACGGCGAGACCGGGTGCGGTGATGCCGTCGTCATTGGTGATGAGTATGCGCATCGGCGCCGGTCCCCCTGCCTTGGTGATTGCCTGGGCGCTTCTAGGGGGCGGGCCAGGTGGCGTCCAGCGGGATTGCGGTGGGTGGAGCCGGGTGCCGCGGCGGATGCAGGCGATGGAGCCGGCGCGCCTCTGACCGCCTCGGACACCGACGGTCTGGTGGAGCGATCTGGGAGAAGAGCGCAGTGCTGCCGATCCGGCTCGCGGCTGCTTGCCAGAAGGCTTCCGCATGGTCTGTCGCTTTGTGCCGGCGCAACGAGGCTCCGGCGGGTCTTGGACGCGGCGGACGACGGAACCTGGTTCCGCCCGGGCTATCGCCGGGCCGTCGGAGGAAACGGGTTCCGCCCGGGCTATCGCCCGGCCGTCCGGGCCGCCGCGTCTTCCACCCGGCCTTTGGCTGGATCGGCGCGCGCGGCGGAGGGGCAACGCCATCGCTTGTGGAAGGGCCGCTGGGCGCCCGGGGCGGTCCCAAAAGCGCCCATGGAGAAGCACGCCGCGGGTGAGACCGCGCCAAGCAGGGCGGCGGCGGACGCGGCGCCCTGAGAACCCGGGCTTTGGCCCGGCACACCTGCTATCGCCGCGGCGGTCGCGGTGTCTTGGAGAGCGGACCAGACGCCGGCGCCTTCAGCGACCTCTGGCGCCGACTGCTGGGGAAGACCGACAAGGCCGGCCTAGTCCAGCCCGGTTGGGTTGGAAATCCGGTCAAGGGTAAACCGGCCTTTGTCCGGTCGCGGGCCGCCGCCCTCGGCCGCCAGGCCGCTCTCCGGTTCGCAGAGACGCGGCCGCGTCGATATCGGCCCGTGCCAGGCTGCCTCGGGCGGCGCCTTGCGGCCGGATCACCCGGCGCGCAAGCTCTCCACATAGACCGCCGCGGTCTCCAACGCCGCCTGCAGCGTCTCGGTCGTGTAGGTGCCGGGGGCCAAGGATGCCTCGAACATCACCCCGTCGCCCGCCATATCCAGCACGCCGCAACCGCGGATCGACTGGCTTTCCGCATCGATGATGCAGCGGGCGGTGAGCGGGGCGCCCATGGCCAGCCGCTGATCCCCCCGGGTTGAAATCAAATAGAGCACCGGCGTCACCCGCTCGCCGTTCCGTTCGGTGCCGAAGCATTGGATCAGGCCCTCGCCCGCCGGTTTGCAGGCCTCGGCGGGTTGTTCCTGCTGCAGGCCGGTCACCACCTCGGCAAAGCCACGGTCCCGGGGCGCCACATTGCGCAGGCCCATCGGCCCGAGCAGGCTGGGCGCGTCCAGCGCATCGCCGATCAGCACCACATCGACGCCCACCGGGCGGTCCGGGCAGCCATCGCCCGGCGCAACGGCGCCTTGGCCCGCCGCTCCGCCGGCGGGAACCAAGCGCAGAATCTTCTCCGCCGGCAGCGCGAAGACCGCACCGCCGATGCGGGCATGAAGGCGGCGATCGGCTTCCTCCCGGCAACTCGAGAGGTCGAAGGCCGGCCCGGAGGCCTGCGCCGGCGTGACCCGAACCGGGGCCTCCGCTTCGGCCGGTGCCGCCGGGGCCGCGCTCTCCGCCGCCGCGACCTGCGGCGCTGCCTCGGCCTCTGCAGCGCCGCTGCCCCCGCTCGCTTCTGAACCTGCGGTCGTCTCCAGCTCCTCTACCGCCTGGAAGGTCGGTCGATCCGTTGCCTCGGCCGGTGTCGTTGCCGCGGCTGCCTCCGGACCGCTACCGGCAGCGGCCTCGTCCTCCCAATCGGTGGAACAGCCCGCAACCCAGCCTGCCACGGCAAGGGCGGCGAACGCCAAAAGCGGTCGCATGCGCGTCTCCTTCGTGAGTTCTGCTCTGGTCGGTCTTTGATACGCGGTCCCTGCCCGCCGCCTTTGGCGCGGACTATAGCGCCTAGCGGCGCCCGCGCCCAGGGCCGCGATGGCTCTGGGCAATCACAACCGGGGCGAGACGCTCAGCCAAGCCGCCCATCCGGTGCCAACCGCTCGGCGCCCTTCAGATAAGGTCGGATCGCCTCGGGCAGCGTCACTGACCCGTTCTCCTCCTGCCCGTTCTCCAGGACTGCGATCAGACAGCGCCCCACCGCCACGCCCGAGCCGTTGAGGGTGTGCACGAACTCCGGCCGCTTCTCCCCCTCGCGCCGGAACCGGGCGTTCATCCGCCGCGCCTGGAAGTCGCCGCAGACCGAGCAGGAGCTGATCTCCCGGAACGTGCCCTGGCCGGGTAGCCAAACCTCCAAATCGTGGGTCCGTCGCGCCCCGAACCCCATATCGCCGGTCGAGAGCACCATCCGGCGATAAGGCAGGCCGAGGCGTTCCAGCACCGTCTCGGCACAGCGGGTCATGCGCTCGAGCTCGGCGAGGCCCTCCTCCGGCTTGGTGATCGAGACGAGCTCCACCTTCTCGAACTGGTGCTGGCGCAGGATGCCGCGGGTGTCCTTGCCCGCACTGCCGGCCTCCGAACGGAAACACTGCGTCCAGGCGGTCATCCGCTGCGGCAGCGCGGTCTCGTCTAGGATCTCGCCGGCGACCATGTTGGTCAGCGTCACCTCCGCCGTCGGGATCAGCCACCAGCCGTTCTCGGTCCGGTACAGGTCGTCGGCGAATTTCGGCAGCTGCCCAGTGCCGAGCAGCGCCTCGTCGCGCACCAGAACCGGGGTCCAGGTCTCGGCATAGCCGTGCTCGTCCACATGCAGATCCAGCATGAACTGCGCCAGCGCCCGGTGGAGCCGAGTGAGCGCGCCGCGCATCACCATGAACCGCGCCCCAGACAGCGTCGCCGCCCGTTCGAAGTCGAGACAGGCCGCCGCAGCCGGGATCTCGAAGTGCTCACGCGGCGTGAAAGCGAAATTGCGCGGGCTGCCCCAGCGCGACAGCTCGACATTCGCGCCCTCGTCGGCGCCCTCCGGCACATCGTCATGCGGCGCGTTGGGGATGCCCATCAGAAGCTCCGAGAGGCGGGCGTCCTCCGCCTTCGCCTCCTCCTCCAAACGGGCGATCTCGTCCTTTTTGGCGGTGACGAGCGTGCGGAGGCGTTCGAACTCCGCCTCGTCGCCCGCAGCCTTAGCCCGGCCCACGTCCTTCGAGGCCGCATTGCGCGCGGCCAGCGCCGCCTCGGCGGCGGTAATTTTGGCGCGGCGGGCATCGTCGATGGCCAAGATCTCCGACGAGAGACCGGAGAGCCCGCGCCGCGCGAGCATCGCGTCAAAGCCTTGGGGGTTCTCACGGATCAGCCGGATATCATGCATCGGCAGGCCCCTCCTTTCACGGGGGTCATCCCAATTTGGGCCGAGCGCTCTATGCCCGATCCCGCCAATCTGCGCTAGGGGGACAACCGGTCTCGGGCCCGGCAACAACAGCGCCGCTCGCACCCATTCCCAGTGCAGCGCCTTGCTTGCATCACCGCGGTGCGGGCACCCATCGTCCTTGCGGGTGGCCCGCTTCGGAACCAGTCGATCCGCTGTCCCATCTTGTCCGAAACAACGGGGAACCATGGGCGCGCCAGCTATCCGACCCTCCCCGAACAGCCTCACGGCGGCCTGCTTGAACTGGCGGCCAGGATCGCGACCGCCCAGATGGGGCGATCCCCCGCCGGGATCGCTCGATGGCAAGGATGCGCGCCGGGAGAGGTGGCGTAGGGCGGCGCGGCCGCCTATTCCCAACCAGAACAGTATGCATATGCTTTGTGCATAAGATGTGCATGTCTCGTGCATCGGGATTTCTTGCGCCCTTCAACGGCTTGGCCTAAAGCCTTGGCCCATGCTGGACCGTCTCTCAAATGCACCGAATTTACCGCCGCAGGTTGCGCGCCGGCGGACCTTCGCGATCATCTCGCACCCCGATGCAGGCAAGACGACCCTGACCGAAAAGCTGCTTCTGTATGGCGGCGCGATCCAGATGGCGGGCCAGGTCCGGGCGAAGGGCGAGGCACGGCGCACGCGCTCGGACTTCATGAAGATGGAGCAGGATCGCGGCATCTCGGTCTCCGCCTCCGCGATGTCGTTTCCCTATGGCGAGCACTGGTTCAACCTGATCGACACGCCTGGGCACTCGGATTTCTCCGAGGACACCTACCGGACCCTCACCGCCGTGGATGCCGCGATCATGGTCATCGACGGCGCGAAGGGCGTTGAGAGCCAGACCAAAAAACTGTTCGAAGTCTGCCGGTTGCGTGATCTCCCTATCCTCACCTTCTGCAACAAGATGGACCGGGAGAGCCGCGAGGTTTTCGAGATCATCGACGAGATCCAGGAGAGCTTGGCGCTGGATGTCGCGCCGGCTTCTTGGCCCATCGGTCAGGGGCGCGACTTCGTGGGTGCTTACGATCTGCTGCGGGATCGGCTGGAAATCATGGACCGCGCTGATCGTAATAAACGGGCGGAAAGCGTTGATTTGGATGGGCTAAGTGATGTCCGCCTCTCTGAACACATGGCGCCAGAACAGGTCGAAACTTTACAGGAAGAGGTCGAGATGGCCCGCGGTCTCCTGCCCGAGTTCGACCCAAAGGCGTGCCTGGAAGGTCATATGACACCGATTTGGTTCGGGTCGGCCATCAATTCCTTCGGAGTGAAGGAGCTGATGGACGGCATCGCCCAGTTCGCCCCGCCGCCACAGCCGCGGATGACCTCTTCCCGCGAGGTAGGTGCGGAGGAGCAAAAGGTCTCTGGCTTCGTCTTCAAGGTGCAGGCGAACATGGATCCAAAGCATCGAGATCGTGTCGCCTTTGTAAGGCTTTGTAGCGGTCACTTTCAGCGTGGCATGAAGCTTCGCCATGTCCGCGCAGCCAAGCCGATGGCGATTTCGAACCCGGTGCTCTTCCTCGCCGCGGAGCGGGAGATCGCCGACGACGCCTGGGCGGGCGACATTATCGGGGTCCCGAACCACGGGCAACTCCGCATCGGCGACGCGCTGACCGAGGGGGAGGATCTGCGCTTCACCGGCATTCCTTCCTTCGCGCCGGAGCTTCTGCAGTCGGTCCGGGCCGGCGACCCGCTAAAGGCGAAACATCTCGACAAGGCGCTCACCCAATTCGCAGAAGAGGGTGCAGCCAAATTATTCAAGCCTAGCATTGGGTCAGGCTGGATTGTTGGCGTGGTTGGGCAGCTCCAATTCGAGGTGCTGGCGAGCCGGATCGAGCTCGAATACAGCCTGCCCGTGCGCTTCGAAGCGACGCAGTTCGTCGGCGCCCGCTGGGTGCATGGCGACCGGGACGCGATCGACGCCTTCGCGAAGGCCAATCGCGGGCAGATGGCCACCGACCATGACGGCGACCCGGTTTACATGGTCCGACTGCAATGGGACCTCGACCGGGTGGAGCGGGACAACAAAGAGATCCGTCTCTCCGCAACCAAGGAAACCCTTCTTTAGGGCGCTGCCGGGACGCTGGGGCGCGCAACTGGCGGTGGTGATCGCGCTGGCGCATTGTCGTCTTCAACAGCGTCGCCGGGCTTCGCGATCCTGTTCCGGAGGCTACCGGCAAGGCGTTCTGACATGCGCGGGAACCGGGCGCAGCGATCGCCGAAAGCGCGTTCTTTGAGATTGAAATCGGTGCTCCAGCGGATCGACCAAGACATTTGAACCCCTATGTGAGGCTGGTCGGGAAAGTGATAAACCATTCAAATATCGAGATAAGTCGGTCCGCCACAACGCATGTCCAGAGCATTTTCCAGCCAAGCTGAGTCAGATTGGCGTAGCGAAAATGCGCCTGAATATTAGCTTAGGGCGCGCGAACCGATGCAACCGGGTCGGAAAGCGCCCCAGGGGTCCGAAGTGAAAGCTTCTCGCCAAGAGAGCGGGAGGACGCGGAGCCCTACGCCCCTGCTATGGTCGTCTCCCGAGCGGCGCGTTTGTGGCCGGAGGAGTGTCGAGGCCGAGGCGCTGATATCTGCCTTCTTTGCGCGCTGAACCCGTCCATCGCGCCGGAGCAATGGGTCCGGTCCAATCCGAATCGGACCGGCAACGCACGAGGCGGCTCCCGATTGCTCGGCGAAGGCCTCGCCAAAATTGTTGGGCATTCGGGACACCGGACCACCCGTCTCTTTGGGCCGTCTCAACGCGTCTCGACGTCGGCCTGCCGGGCCATCGCGGCACCGGGCCCCGTCCGCGGTGGGTGGGTGGGGGCGGGCGGCGGTCCGGTGCCGCGATGGCCCGGCTACATTCCCATCAGCGCCCCGAAACCGAGGCCGATGACAATGGCGCCGCCAACTCCGAAGAGGACGTAGAGGGCGAACACCTCCTTCTTCACGAGCGCCCAGACAGCCGCCATGGCGGGCACAGAGCTCACGGCCCCGGCGGTCATGAATGCCATGGCGGCCCCCGCGGTCATGCCCTGCTCCATCAGCCCGGCCACTAATGCGGGTGCGGCATAGCCGTTCAGATAAGCGGGTGCCCCCAGCAGTGCGCCGAGCACAACGGGCCAGGCACCCTCCCCGCCGACAAAGCTCGCAATCGCCTCAGCCGGCACATAGAAGACCAAGATCGCCTCCAGCATGTAGGCGAGCGACATCCATTTCAGCAGGAACAGCACCTGCTGCAGCGCCGTCGCCGCAAAGACGCTGCGCCGCGGCGCCTGCTCCCAGAACCGCCAAACCGGCTTCCCCCCGAAGCTTGAACCGCAGCAGGACCCGCATCCTAGCCGGTCGCGCAGCGGGTTCTCGAACCACCCAGTCCGCATCATCGCACGCATCGCGAACCCGCCGGCGAGCCCGATCGCGACCGCCGAGACAACTTTGCCGATTGCGAATTCAATCCCCAAAGCCCCGGTGGTGATCATAAAGGTCGGTGGGTCCATCAGCGGCGAGGAGAGCCAGAAGGCCATCACCGCCGACAGCGGCGTACCGGCCGCGAGCAGGGCCGCGACGAAGGGGATCACCTCGCAGGAGCAGAACGGCGCCAGCCCACCGACGAGGGCGGCGAGCACGATCATCCGCGTCTCCTGCCCCTGAAATGCCTTGGCGACAATACCCTCCGCCTCCGACGCTTTCAAATAGGCGATCAGCGCGACCGCGATCGCGATATAGGGCGCCGTATGCCCCAGGGCAGCCAGGGCAAAGGTCAACACCTCCCGCACCTGCGCCGGGTCTAGGAGAGCCACCGCCGCCGCGAGCCCCGCCACGATCAGCCAGACGGCATCGGCCTCCCGCATCCCTCGCCAGAGAGACCCCGCTCGGGCCTGGACAAACTCGTTCATGCCGCTTTCTCCTCGACCGCAGTTGCCATGGTGGCGAACTCTTCAAATCGCTCGGCCCAATGGCCGACGGGCTGCGGCGCGATCAGACAGGGCCGGTCCGGCGCCGTATCGCGAACGACATTCTCAGTCTCCCGAAGCATCGTGGCGCCCCCCGATATCGGCGCAGCACTCGATGATGAGGAAGTCGGCCAGGCCCTGCACTCGGTCGAAGCGCGCGGTGCAGATCAGACTGCGGCCAGACCGGGTTTGCACGATCAGACCCGCGGCGACCAGGGCGCGCAGATGGTGGCTGAGCGTGGACGGCGCGATCCCGGTCCGATCCTGCAGCGCACCGACCGTGAGCCCGTCGCCCCCGGCGCGCACCAGGCTGCGCAAGACGGCAAGCCGCGGCGCCGATCCAAGCGCTGCGAAAGCCTCGGCGGCAAGGTCCGCGTCGATTTTGGCGGCGCGGCGTTTATCGATGATATCCATATTTCCAGAAATATCGAAGGTTTTGCCGATGTCAATCCCTCCACAAAATTATCCACAGCATTGGACGGGTTTGATTGACAGCGCGAGCGGATTGAGCCATCTCACCCGTGGATGTCATGGGGCAGATCCGTGCCCCGGCCGCGTGGAGGATGCGGCCAAACCAGCCGCAACCGACCCGCAGCCACATCTAGAGGTTCCATGAAGTTTACCGATCTTGCCTTGGACGCGAAGGTGCTCCAGGCCATCGATGAAGCAGGCTACTCGGCGCCCACGCCGATCCAGGCCGAAGCAATTCCCCATGCGTTGGATGGGCGCGACGTGCTCGGCATCGCGCAGACCGGTACCGGGAAGACCGCCAGTTTCACTCTGCCGATGATCACGATGCTCGGCAAGGGGCGGGCCCGCGCTCGAATGCCGCGGAGCCTCATCCTCTGCCCAACCCGAGAGCTTGCCGCCCAGGTCGCCGAGAATTTCGAGAAGTACGGCACCTACCACAAGCTCTCCATGGCGCTGCTTATTGGCGGTGTGAATTTCGGCAATCAGGACAAGCTGATCGACCGCGGCGTCGATGTGCTGATCGCAACGCCAGGCCGTCTGCTCGACCATTTCGAGCGGGGCAAGCTGATGCTTACCGGCATCCAGGTGATGGTGGTGGACGAAGCGGACCGCATGCTCGATATGGGTTTCATCCCAGATATCGAACGGATCTTCGGCCTGACCGACAATCTGAAGCGCCAGACGCTGTTCTTTTCGGCCACCATGCCGCCGGAGATCACACGCCTGACACAGACCTTTCTGCACAATCCGGTTCGGGTCGAAGTCGCAAAACAGTCGACGACGGCCGAGACGGTGTCCCAAAGGGTTTGCCAGTTCCGTCCCTCCGCCAGGGATCGCGCTGACAAAGAGAAGCGAGCGCTCTTGCGCGCGTTGATCGAGAAGGAGGGCGAGGGCCTTACCAACGCGATCATCTTCTGCAACCGCAAGCGCGATGTCGGCGTGCTGCAGAAGTCGCTGGCGAAATACGGCTACAACGCCGGCGCGTTGCATGGCGATCTGGACCAATCGGTACGGATGGCGACGCTGAACGGCTTCCGTGATGGGGAGCTAAAACTGCTGGTCGCCTCCGACGTGGCGGCGCGCGGGCTCGACATTCCGAATGTCAGCCATGTGTTCAATTACGACGTGCCGATCCATGCGGAGGACTACGTCCATCGCATCGGGCGCACCGGACGGGCAGGCCGCAGCGGCACCGCACTGATGCTCGCGGCCCCGTCGGACGATAAGTATCTTGCGCGGATCGAGGAGCTGATCTCGAAGCAAGTTCCCCGAATCGACCCTCCGGAGGGGGCCGTTCCCGCCCCTGCCCCAGTAGCGGCGGAGACCGAGGATCGCGGCGAGCGGCGCGGCCGCGGACGGCGGGGCAAGGATCGTAGCGATGGCGACCGGGCCGAGAGCCGCAGCAGCAACGGGAATGGCAACCGCCGCGGCAATGGCCGGCGCAATGGCGTGCCGGACGAGCCGGTTGTGGGCCTCGGCGACCATGTGCCGGCTTTTCTGCTGCGTCCTGTGAAGCTGACCGCGACCCGCAAGCCCACCAAGGCCGACGAAGAGGCGGCTGAGGTGGAAATGACCGAGCCTCAGACAGAGGACGAGGCGGCGTAAGCGGCGGCTACTCGTCCTCTAACCGCTGCACGATGATTGTGGTGACAGGCTTCTTGCCCCAATAGCGCGTTGCGACGCGGCGCGCAGCCCGGCCAACAATCTCCTCGATCTGGCCATCGCTGCGCTTTTGACGTGCCTCGGTGTCCTCCAGCGCTTCGTCGACCGCATCCGCGATCATCTCATCGAGGGGCGCTTCCCAGCCGTCGCCATCCTTCGGGGCGCCGATGCAGCGCACCTCCGGATCGGCGATCAGCTCGCCCTCCTCGTCGATCACGACCGAGATCACCACCTGGCCCTGGCGCGCGAGGCGCAGCCTTTCCCGGATCACGCCGTCGAGCGCGCCGACCATGGCGGTGCCGTCGAGATAGATGCGCCCGCTCTCAACCTCCTCCACCACGCCGGGCGCATTGCCGTCGAGCCGCGCGAGACGTCCGTTGGGCGCGACGATGGCGTGGTCCGCGCCCCATTGCTTCGCCCAGTGCGCGTGCTCGACCAGATGCCGGTGCTCGCCATGGACCGGTATCGCCACCCGCGGCTTCAGCGCCGCATAGACCCGCTGGAGATCGCCGCGCCGCGCATGGCCAGAGACGTGGATCCGTTCCATATCGCCATCGATCACCCGGACCCCCTGCTCGCTGAGGCGGTTGTAGAGGCGGTAGATGCCGGCCTCGTTCCCCGGAATGGTCTTGGAAGAGAAGAGAACCAGGTCCCCCTCCGTCAGGCTAACGGTCGGGTGGGTGCCTGCGGCGATCCGGGCCATGGCGGCCCGCGCCTCCCCCTGGCTGCCGGTGACGAGATAGAAGACATGCTCCCGCGGGATGTCGCCGGCACGGTCGTCCGGCACGACGCTCGGAAAATCGGTGAGCTGACCGGTTTCCACCGCCACTTCGATCATTCGGCGCATCGCGCGCCCCGCGATGACCACCGAGCGCCCAACATCTCTGGCGGCCTCGGCGAGGCTTTTCATCCGCGCAACGTTCGATGCGAACGAGGTCGCGGCCACGGCGCCCGGCGCATCGGCGATCAGGCGGCGGAGGTTGGGGATCACCTCGGCCTCCGACCCCGCCTCGCCATCGAGGAAGACGTTGGTCGAATCGCAGGCGACCGCCAGCACGCCTTCTCGGCCCAATGCCTCGAGCGGGGCGAGATCATAGCCCTCCCCCAGCTGCGGGTCCGGGTCGAGCTTGAAGTCGCCTGTATGCACCACCATCCCCGCCCCGGTTCGGATGGCGAGCATCGATGCTTCCGGGATCGAATGGGTGATGGCGAAGAACTCGACGGAGAACGGCCCCGCCTCCGCCCGCTCGCCGAGGCGGATCTCCTGCACCACGGAGGTGTCGAGCCCCGCTTCCTTCATCTTGCGCCGCACCAGCTCGGCCGTGAACGGCCGCGCGAAGATCGGGCATTTCAACCGTGACCAAAGATGCGAGACCGCGCCGATATGATCCTCGTGCCCGTGGCTGAGAAAGATGCCGTCGATACGGCCACGCTCCTCCGCCGCGAAGGTGAGGTCGGGTAGCACCAGCTCCACGCCCGGCGCCGTGTCCATATCGCCGAAGCCGATGCCTAGATCGACCATGATCCAACGCCGGGCCGCCCCATCGCCGAGACCGTAGAGATAGCAGTTCATGCCGATCTCGCCTGCGCCGCCCAGGGCGACATAGGTCAGCGGCCCGTTCGCCGTATCTGTCATGCGGTGCTTTCTGCCCTTTCCGGGCGGTTGAACTCATGGATCATCACCAGGCCGCGCACGGTCAGGTCTGGGTCGACATGCTTGATGATCGTCGTGCCGCGCGCGAAGAGCGGCGAAAGGCCACCGGTCGCGATGACCGTCATCTCGACCTCCCGCTCCGCCGAGATGCGGGCGCAAATCCCCTCGATCAGGCCGATATAGCCCCAGAACACCCCCGATTGCATGCAATTGACAGTGTTGGTGCCAACCACCTGCTGGGTCATGGTCACGTCGATATGGGGCAGATGGGCGGCCGCGGCCTGCAGCGCCTCGATCGAGAGATTGATGCCCGGTGCGATCACGCCGCCCACATAGGCACCATCCTGGGCAACCACGTCGAACGTGGTCGCGGTGCCGAAATCGACCACGATCAGATTGGGCCCATAGGTCCGAAACGCCGAGACAGTGTTGACCAGGCGGTCGCCCCCGACCTCGGCCGGGTTGTCGACCCTCACCGCCACGGGCAGGCGGCATTCGGGCTTACCGACCACCAGCGGGCGGGTGCCGAAATATCGGTCGCAGAGAACACGGAGATTGAACAACGTCGCCGGTGCGACGTTCGAGATGACCACCTCCGCCACATCGCTCGGGGAAAAGCCGCCATGCTCCATGAGCTGGCAGAGCCAGACGAAATACTGGTCCGCCGTGCGAACGCTTTCGGTGTTACAGCGCCATTCGGCCAGAAACCCTTGCCCGTCATGCAGGGCAAAGACCGTGTTGGTGTTCCCCACATCGATCGCGAGCAGCATCAGACGCCTTCCGGGAAGTGGATATCTGCCGCCGCAATCCGCCGCAGACCATCGGGGGTGTTTAGAACAAGGGCACCGCTGGCGTCCACATCCGCGAACACACCTGTGATGCGGCCCGTGGAAAAGCTTGCCGTGACCGACTGGCCCAGCCGGGCGGCGCGGGAGAGCCACGCTTCGCGGATCGGGGCGAAGCCTTCGATGCGGAAGCGGTCCGACCAGGTGGCCATGGCGGCGGCTAAAAGGTCCAGTGCCGGTTCCGGGGCCGTCGGCGTGCCCCCTTCCGCAACCAGGTCGGTGGGCGTCACGGCATCGGCGGGCAATGTCTCCGCCGGCGGATGAGAAGCGAGATTGACGCCAACCCCGATTACCAGCCAGCCGAGGCGGCCACCCGCTTTCGCACCGCTTTCCAGCAGGATGCCGCACGCCTTGCGCCCGTTCACCAGCGCGTCATTCGGCCATTTCAGCGTAATTTTCGCCCCTGGCGCAATGCGGGCCATGGTGTCGGCGGCGGCGAGGGCGGCGACGAAGCTCATCAGCGCCGCGGTCTCTGCAGTGATTTGGGGGCGCACAAGCAGGCTCGCGGTGAGGTTGCCGGTGCCGCCCTGCCAGCGGCGGCCGCACCGCGCACGACCTTTGGCCTGGCGTTGCGCCATGACCCAAAGCGGCCCGGGCTCGCCGGACTGGGCGCGTCGCACGGCCTCGGCGTTCGTGCTGTCCGTCTCGGCCAGGATCAGCCGCCCGACCCCATCGGGCCAAGTGTTCATTTGACCAGCGCGACCGCCGCCGCCTCGGCCAGATCCGGCACGCCGAGGCCACCGAAGAAGGGCAGCCAGCCCGTCGCCATGATGACGGCAGAGAGACTGATCACCGCCTGCTGCAAGATGCCTGAGCGCAGGTCGAGGGGCTGCTCCTGTTCGCTGAGATACATGATCCGCACGATGTTGAGGTAGTAGAACGCCCCGATCACCGAGGCGATGGCCCCCGCCACCACCAGCGCCGTCAGCCCAGCATCGACCGCCGCCTTGAAGACGAAGAACTTGCCGAGGAAACCAACCATTGGCGGCAGCCCGGCGAGCGACAACATCAACACCGCGACCGATAGCGCCTGGCCTGGCCGCGCCTGCGCCAGCCCCGCCAGATCGGAGATCTGGACCACGGGTTGTCCGTCCCGCTCCATCGCCAGAATGAAGGCAAAGACGCCGAGATTCATCACCACGTAAATCGCGAGATAGAGGAGGAGCGACTGCGCCCCGGCCTCGGTCCCCGCGGCGAGCCCGACCAATGCAAACCCCATATGGCCGATCGAGGAATAGGCCATCAGCCGTTTGAGATTGGTTTGCCCAATGGCGGCGATGGAGCCGAGGAACATCGACGCGACCGAGACGAAGACCAACACCTGCGTCCAGTCCGCGGTGGCGTTGCCGAACCCGTCGAACAGCATCCGTGCGAACAACGCCCCGGCCGCAACCTTGGGTGCGGTGGCGAAGAATGCGGTCACCGGGGTGGGCGAACCCTCATAGACATCCGGCGTCCACATATGAAAGGGCGCCGCCGAGATCTTGAAGGCGAGCGCCGCGCAGAGGAACACCAGGCCGAAGGTGAGGCCGAGGGACACGCCTTCCGCCTCGATCACGCTGGCGATCACGTCGAAACGGGTCGAACCGGTATAGCCATAGACCAACGAGGCGCCGTAGAGCAGCATGCCGGAGGAGAGCGCGCCGAGAACGAAGTATTTCAACCCCGCCTCGGTCGACCGAACGCTATCGCGGTTGAAGGCCGCCACGACATAAAGCGCGAGGGATTGCAGCTCCAGCCCCATATAGAGTGAGATCAACCCGCCGGAGGAGACCATCATCATCATGCCGAGGGTCGCGAGCACGATGAGCACCGGGTATTCGAAACGCAGGATCCCGCGGCGTTCCAGGTAATCGCGCCCCATCAACAGCATCAGGGCGGACGAGAACAGGATCAGCACCTTTGCAAAGCGGGAGAAGGCATCGGAGACGAAGGCGCCTTGGAATGCGACCCGGGCACCGGGTCCGACCGTGCCGATCCAAAACCCCACCACGATCATCAGCCCGGCAGCGAGCCAGACGATGGTGCCGGTTTGCCGCTCTCCCCCGCCATAGGAGCCGAGCATCAGCAGCGCCATCGCACCGACCGCCATCACGATCTCGGGCAGAACGATCGCGTAGTCGCCGCTCATCGCGTCATCCCTTTCCGTCGGTGGTCGTGACGAGTTGCGGTTCCGACTGCTGCGCGGTGATCAATTGCTCCAAAAGCGCCTCGACCGTAGGGCTGTAGAGGTCTATGGCGAGGCTCGGATAAATCCCGAGGAGCAGGGTAAAGAACACCAGCGGCGCCAGCACCGCCATCTCGCGCGGGGTGACATCCTCGATCGTCTTTAGGCTCGCTTTGATCAGATCGCCGAACACCACCCGGCGATAGAGCCAAAGCGCATAAGCAGCCGACAGGATCACCCCGAAGGCGGCGCCGAACACCGCAAAGGTCGAGACCTGCCAAGCGCCGACCATCGTCAGGAACTCACCAACGAAGCCGGAAGTGCCGGGTAGCCCGACATTGCCCATGGTGAACAGCATCATCACCGTGGCATAGATCGGCATCCGGTTGGCGAGCCCGCCATAGGCGTCGATCTCCCGCGTATGGGTTCGGTCGTAGACCACACCCACGCAGAGAAAGAGCGCGCCGGAGATGAAGCCGTGGCTGATCATCTGGAACATTGCGCCGTCGACGCCCTGCTGGTTCGCCGCAAAGATCCCGAGGGTCACGAAGCCCATATGCGCGACGGAGGAATAGGCGATGAGCTTTTTGATATCCTCCTGCATCAGGGCGACCAGCGAGGTGTAGATGATCGCGATAACCGAGAGCGTGAAGACAAAGGTGACCATCAGCTCCGATGCGATCGGGAACATCGGCAAGCTGAAGCGCAGGAAGCCATAGCCGCCCATCTTCAGGAGGATCGCGGCCAGGATCACCGAGCCCGCGGTCGGCGCCTGCACATGGGCATCGGGCAGCCAGGTGTGCACCGGCCACATCGGCATTTTGACCGCGAAGCTGGCGAAGAAGGCGAGCCACATCAGGGTCTGCGCGCCGCCGACGATCTCGTATCCCATCAGCTCGACCGCGCCGGCATCGAATTGGTGGTTGAGCAGGCTGACGATGTCGGTCGTGCCGGCGTCGTAGAACATGTAGATCATCGCCACCAGCATCAGGAGCGAGCCGAGCAGCGTGTAGAGAAAGAACTTGAACGCAGCGTAGATCCGCTGTTTGCCGCCCCAGATCCCGATGATCAGGAACATCGGGATCAGCCCCCCCTCGAAGAACAGGTAGAAGAGCACCAGGTCGAGGGACGTGAACACGCCGATGATCAGCGTCTCCAAAAGCAGGAAGGCCGCCATGTACTCCTTCACCCGGTGCTCGACACCCCAGGAGGCGACGATCGTCAGAGGGAAGAAAAACGTGGTCAGCATAAGAAGCGGCACGCTGATGCCGTCGACGCCCATCTTGTAGGTGAGGCCGAGGATCCAGGTCCCCTCCTCGACGAACTGAAAATCTGGGTTGCCCGGATCGAACCCAGTCATGACCGAGAGGGACAAGAGGAAGGTGGCCGAGGTGACCAACAGCGCCAAGCGGCGGGCATTCTCCCTTGCCGGTTCGTCGTCACCCCGCAGGAAGACAACCAAAACCAGCGCACCGACCAAGGGGAGGAAGGTGATGAGCGAGAGCAGGTTCGACATCAGGGCGCCCTTCCAGCGACCGAAAACCAAGTGATCAAGATCGCGACCCCGATCAGCATCGCAAAGGCGTAATGGAAGATCAGTCCCGACTGCACCCGGCCCGCGAAGCGCGTCAGCCGCGGCACCAGCCCCATCGAAATGCCATTAATCAGGCCGTCGATGATGTTGCCGTCACCCCGACGCCAAAACACTCGGCCCATCCACATTGCTGGACGCACGAAGATAGCGTCGTAGAGCTCGTCAAAGTACCACTTGTTCAGCAGGAACAGGTAGATCGGTCGGTGGCGGGCGGCCAGGCGCTTCGGCGTCTCGGGCGCCACGATATAGAACCGATAGGCTAGCGCCAGACCCAGCGCCATCGCGATAAAAGGCGCCAGTTTCACCCATTTCGGGACGTGATGGGCAGCCTCGAGGATCGGCTCTGCCCCTACCATGCCGACGGCAACGGACGGCCCCCAGAAGTCGCCATTGTGATGGCCGACAAAGGGTTTGTAGAACTCAACCCCCGCCAGCAAGGCGCCAACCGCCAGCAGGTAGAGCGGCACCATCATGACATTCGGGCTCTCATGGGCGTGGTCGTAGCTGTGCTTGTCCGCCCGCGTCGGGCCGTGGAAGGTCATGAACATCAGCCGCCAGGAATAAAACGAGGTCATCGCGGCGGCGATCACCAGCAGCCAGAAGGCGAAACCGCCCGATGCTGTTTGGGCGGCGAAGGTGGACTCTATGATCATGTCCTTCGAGACGAAGCCTGCGAGCCCGATCGGTATCTCCAGCACATAGAGAAGCGGCACACCCACCCCGGTGATCGCCAAAGTGCCGGCCATCATCATCCAATAGGTGACCGGGATCTTGTCCTTCAGCCCGCCCATCTTCCGCATGTCCTGCTCGTGGTGCATCGCATGGATCACCGAGCCTGCGCCGAGAAACAGCAGAGCCTTGAACCAAGCATGGGTGAACAGGTGGAACATCGCCGCCTGATAGGCCCCGACCCCGGCCGCCGCGAACATGTAGCCGAGCTGCGAGCAGGTCGAATAGGCGATCACCCGTTTTATGTCGTTCTGCACCAGGCCCACGGTTGCCGCGAAAAACGCGGTGGTGGCGCCCACGATGGTGATCACGACCGGCGCGACCTCAGTCAGCTCGTAAAGCGGCGACATCCGGCAGACCAAGAAGACACCCGCTGTCACCATGGTCGCCGCATGGATCAAGGCCGAGACAGGGGTCGGCCCCTCCATCGCGTCGGGCAACCAGGTATGGAGCAGGAACTGCGCGGACTTTCCGCAGGCCCCGACAAACAGCAGGCAGCCCACCAGTTCCAACGCCGGGATCTGGTAACCCAAGAACCCGACCGAGACCTCCGCCAGCTCCGGCAGTTTGGCAAAGATGTCATCGAGCTGGATCGACCCCACAAGCGCGAACAGCGCAAACATACCGAGCAGGAAGCCGAAATCCCCCACCCGATTGACCACGAACGCCTTTATCGCCGCGGCATTGGCAGTCTTTTTCTTGAACCAGAAGCCGATCAGCAGATAGGAGGCGACGCCGACCCCTTCCCACCCGAAGAAGATCTGGAGGAGGTTGTCGCCGGTCACCAACGCCAACATGGCGAAGGTGAAGAAGCTGAGATACGCGAAGAAGCGGGGCTTCGCGTCATCCTCCTCCATGTACCCCATGGAGTAGAGGTGAACGAGCGTCGAGACCGTGCAAACCACCACCAGCATCACGCCGGTGAGTTGGTCGACCCGGATCGCCCAATCGACCTGCAGATCGCCGGATCCGATCCAGCGCATCAGGGTGATCGTCGGCTCGTGGGCGCCATCGATGGTGAAAAAGGCGATCCAGGACAGAACCGCGCAGACGAACAGCAACCCGGTCGAGATCACCATCGCCGCTCGCTCGCCAATGGCCCGGTGGAAAAAGCCCGCGATGATCGCGCCCAACAGCGGCAGGAGGAGGATGGCCGTATACATCTGCGGTCAGCCCTTCATCATGTTGACGTCTTCGACAGCGATCGTACCCCGGTTGCGGAAGAAGCAGACCAGGATAGCCAGGCCAATCGCCGCCTCTGCCGCCGCGACGGTGAGCACGAAAAGCGTGAAGACCTGGCCCACGAGATCGCCGAGATGGGCCGAGAAAGCCACCAGATTGATGTTGACCGCAAGCAGCATCAGCTCGATCGACATCAGGATCACGATGACGTTCTTGCGGTTTAGGAAGATGCCGAAGATGCCGATCACGAACAGGATGGCCGCCACGGTGAGATACGCCTCGATCCCGACGCCGCCTAGGTCTTCCATCTCGGTCCCTCGCTTCTGCCGGGCGTCCGGCGGTCAGATCCCCTCGCCGGGCTTGACGTCTTTCAGCTCCACCGACTTCGCCGGGTCGCGATACATCTGCGCCAGCACGTCCTGGCGTTTCACGCCCTCGCGTTGGCGCAGGGTCAGAACGATGGCACCGATCATCGCGACCAGCAGGATCAGCCCCGACGCCTGGAACATATAGATGTACTCGTCATAGAGAATGCGACCGAGCGCCGGGGTGTTCGACACGCCCTCGGTGATCTCATAGGCGGCGGAGCGGGCGGCCGGCGCGTTCTCGGCGAAGATCCAGGCGCCGAAGACGAGGCCCAGTTCCACCAGCAGCACCAGCCCGATAAGCGCGCCTATCGGCAGATACTCGGCAAGGCCCCGCTTGAGTTCGGCAAAGTCGACATCCAGCATCATCACCACGAACAGGAACAGCACAGCCACCGCGCCCACATAGACGATGATCAACAGCATCGCGACGAACTCGGCACCGAGGAGGACCATCAATCCG
>JBCCRM010000056.1:0-18822 GCA_039513195.1 Pseudomonadota bacterium
CAATGGCGAGATCCGCTTCACGGTACGCTTGATCGGCGGCAACGGCGGTGCCGGGCACTTCCGAGAGCACACGGTCGCGGATCCGGGCGAGGCCCGCCGCATTTGCAGCGCGGGTCGCGGCGTCCACCGCATAGACGCGTTCAATGCGCCGCGCGGTCTCGTCATAGCTGAAATACATGGCGCCGTTCTCGCCGATTACACCGTCGACTGGCCAGAACCGCGCGATCATATCGCACCAGCCAGCGGGCCTACCGGTGACCAGTGCCACGGCCATCCCGGCGGCTATCAGGTCCTCCAGCGCCTGATAGGCCTGCGCAGTCAGGCGGCCGTTTGTGGTCAATGTGTCGTCGATATCCGCCAGGACCACGTCGATGGCAGCGGCAGTGGCGGTCGGCAACTCGGTGATCGGACGCATTCAGACCTCCGCCGCCGCAAAGTCGTCGAGGAGGCCCGCATCGCAGGCGAGATCCACAAACGAGAACCGGTTGCGCATCTCGTGGGCGTGGCGCACCGCCTCGCGATAAAACTCAACCGGCAGGCCCAGGTCCCCGGCGGTGGTCGCGCCGCCCGCTGCCGCCAAGCGCGCGGTCATGTCGGCGACCGTATCGACCCACGGGGCGAGTTCTGCGCGCAGATCGTCCCAAATCTCCGCCAGCCGCGCATTGAGCTGCGCTGCACGATCGGCGTCGAGCGCCTTTTTGGCGTATTCTGCCGCACACTGCGCGGCGATCTCCGCACCCATGCGCCGGCTCATGTCGATCAGGTCCATCTGCGTGGGGCGGATCTCGGGAGGCCGGTCCTGCGCCAAGAACCACTGCTGAATGCGCCCCATGGTTAGGGTCGCGAGCCCAACCTGCTGCCCGTGAAGCGTGCCCGGGTGACGGCCCTGTGCGAAGCAGTCGATGTAATGGGAGATCTGGTGCTCGCCCATCGACCCATGGTTCGACACGCCGGTGAAGCCGACACCCAGCCCCGACAGCACCAGCGCCCTGGTCAGGTATCCCGTCGCCACATGGTCGCACGCACCGACGCAAGCGGCGCGGCTGTCGAGTTCGCCCGCGTCCGGCTCGGCAATCAGGTAGGGGGCTTCTTCGTAGTAGCCACCGAACAGCCGGTGCGACATCCACCAGTCGATCCGCGCGACCGAGGTGCAGAGGCAATCGCCAAAACCGGCCGCATTCGACCGTGCCGGCGCCGCAGCCATTACGCCTATGTCCAAGAACACGCCCTTAGGCGAGTGGGCAGGCAAGGAGACCTTCAGTCCGCTCTCCAACCCCATCGACGCGGTGGTCGAGGCATAACCGTCCATCGAGGCCGCTGTGCCGAAGACCGCGTATTCACGCCCATCTTGCGCCGTGACGTATTTCACCAAGTCGTTCACGGTGCCCGAGCCTACTGCAACGATAGCCTCGGCGCCTACCAGCCGCGCAGCCAGGGCATCGGCCGCCCGGACCGTCGCGTGCGGGCCACTCTCCAGCAGGACCTCGCCCACCGTGCGCCCGGTCCGGCGCAGTGTCGCCGCAACCCGCGTGCCCAGAGCGTCCCAAGTGTTCGGATCGGCGACCAGCGTGACGTCGCTCGCAAGTCCGATCTCAGTCAGAAGATCGTCCTCCGCCCCGTCCAGATCGTCGGCGATGACGATCCGCTCGACCGCGGCCCTCGGCCCAGGAAGGCCCGTACGGGGATCGACCCAGCGCCCGAGATAGACGTCCTCGATATGGCTCATCCAGCCGCCGGCCGGCGGGCCGTCCAACCTTACTGCCGTCTCTGGCGTCACGGGACCCTCGCTGGTTCTTGGTTGACATATGCCACTAGCTTCCTGGCAAATGTCAACTGTTTCATGTCTGTCGGGAGAAGGGCGATCAAGTTTGGCAAGGATCCCATCGTGCGCGCCGCTTGGCTCTACTATGCCGAGCAGCGCACCCAGGCCGAAATCGCCGCTGCGATGGGGATCTCGCGGGCGACCGTTGCGAACCACCTGGCCGCGGCGCGTCAAAACAGGCTCGTTTCGATCGACCTCGACCCAGACCTTCTGCGCGGGGTGCGTCAGGCGGAGCGGTTGGAGGCGGAATTCGGCCTGGCCGGTGCCTATGTGATCCCGTCCCTACCTGACGACGTGTCCGACACCGCCGCGCTGCGCCGACGCCTCGGTGCCGCCGGGGCCGAAGTGTTGGGCGGCATGATCGTCGGCAACACTGTGCTGGGGGTCGCCTGGGGTCGAACCATGGCGGATCTGGCCGCTGCCCTGCCCGAGCGCGCCATGCCGGATATGCGGGTCGTTCAGATCTCGGGCTCTTCTCTCGGCGACGAGGCCAGTTCGCCCGAGGCTTGCACGGTTCTGATCGCGACGCGCCTAGGTGCCCATTGCCATAACTTTCACGCCCCAGCGGTGGTCTCGGCGCGCGATTTGCAGAAGCTTCTGATGGCCGAAGCCCCGCTCACCCAGCATTTTCAGCGGGTCCAGGGCTGCAATATGGTCGTCTTCGGCGTCGGCGAACTGACCGAGACGACCCGTTGGGCGGATGGCGACCAAATGATCCGCCCTGTGGCCGAGACCTACCGCGCCGCGGGCAGTGCCGGAATCCTGATTGGCCGGTTCATCGACGCGGATGGCGCCGCCGTGGCGGGCCCGCTCAGCGGACGCCAGATCGGGATGGAACTCGACGATTTGCGCAATATCGACATCAGGCTCTGCGTTGCCGGCGGCATCGCCAAGGCCCCGGCGATCCGCGCCAGCCTTGCTGGCGGCTACATTACCCATCTCGTCACCGATAGCGCCACCGCGGACCAATTGCTGGAAGAGAGCTCATGACCAAAGACCTCGTGATCGGCATCGACAGCTCGACCCAATCCACCAAATCGATCGCTTGGACCAAGGACGGCGAAGCGGTGGCCGAAGGCCGCGCGCCGACGCCGATGTCCAACCCTGAGGTCGGGCGGTTCGAACAGGATCCCGAGGATTGGTGGAAGGCGGCGGTGAACACCCTGAGGGCCCTGGTAGACCAGGTGGATCCAGCACGTGTCGCCGGTATCGCCATTTCCAACCAGCGGGAGACAGTGGCGTTCGCCGACACAAACGGGCACCCGACCCGGCCCGCGATCGTCTGGTTGGACGAACGGGGACGTGATGAGATCGACCGGATGGGCCGCGAGATCGATCTGGAAGAGGTTCATCGCATAACCGGCAAGCCCCCTGACTTGACCCCGGTGGTGTACCGTCTGAGCTGGCTGCATCACCACGCCCGAGCGGATCTGGACCAAGCGGCAAAGATTACAGATGCCCATGCGTTTCTCGCGTCTCGCCTGACAGGACGAATGACATCGAGCTGGACCAGTGCCGACCCGTTCGGCGTGATGGACATCGCGAAAAAGCAGTGGTGGCCGCGGCTGCTTACCCATCTGAGACTGAGGCCCGATCAATTCGCCGAACTTGCGCGTCCTGGGGATAAGATCGGAACCCTGACGGTCACGGCCGCCGATGCCACCGGACTGGTCGAGGGCACACCGGTGTTCGCAGCGGGAGGCGACGGACAATGTGCCGGGCTGGGGGTCAACGCAGCGCGCCCCGGCGTGGTCTATCTCAATCTGGGTACAGCGCTCATCACAGGGGCCTGGGCGGCCGAACCGATGACGGGGATGGCGTGGCGCACCATGACCTCACCGACCGGCGAGGGATACTTCCTGGAGGGGTGTCAGCGGGCTGGAGCCTTCCTCTTGAATTGGATCATAGACACATTTGCGGGCGGGCGCGACGACCCGATGGTATTCGAGCGGCTCGAGGAAGAGGCGGCGGGCATGCCCATAGGGTCGGACGGCGTTGCCGTTTGTCCGTATCTAACCGGGTGCATGGACCCCCACTGGGACCCCTCGGCGCGCGGCACGATCGATGGGCTTGGCCCCCAACACGGGATTGGCCATATCTACCGCGCGACATTGGAGGCTCTCACCCTCGAAAGCGCGCGTTGCATCGAGGCCATGCGCCGGAACGGCCTGGCTCCTGAGAAGATCGTCGCCGTGGGCGGTGGCGGGAACAGCTCACTTTGGACAAAAATGTTTGCCGATGCGACAGGTCTGCCTCTGCATGTGTCCAACAGTTTGGAAGCATCGGCGCTGGGCGCGGGGATGTCTGCGGCAGTCGGAGCGGATTGGTTTGATGGGTTCGACGCTGCTGCCGAAGCGATGAGCGGCATGGGCCCGCCAATCCTGCCCGACGCTTCGGTTCGTGCGGCATGGCAAGCGGCGAGTGCGAGACAGGCGGCCGCCTACCGCCCGGCGGCGCAAAAGCTCTGACCTGCCCGCGCGAAGAACGCCCCCTCACCACCGCAATCGCTCCATCCGGTAATCGGCTTCGGCGCCGGCCCGGTCTGTTCCAGCCTGCACGCCGCTTGAGATCAATAGCGTCTGGCATCCCGCTGCCTTGGCCCCTGCAATATCGTGCTCGGGACTGTCCCCGATCATCAGGCAGCGCCCCGGCCGCACTCCTCCCAGAGCATCGAGACCCGCCTGAAACATCTCCTGCCCGGGCTTGCCGAGCATCTCTACGGCGCCCCCAAACGCGCTATAACTCTCAGCGAGCAAACCAGGGCCGAAGGCTGCGATACCGTTCGCATAGATCCGAAGGTCGGGATTGATGCACAGCGCAGGAACCCGGGCGCGTGCCAAGGGTCTGAGGTCTTGCAAGTAGCTCTCCAGCGACCGGGTCTCCGGCTCGCACGCCGCGATGATCAGCAACTCTGGCGCCCGGTCCAGGCCCACTGGGCGCAACGGCAGGCCTTCGATCATGCTGAGATCGCCATCACGGGAGATCACCGCCACCGGCGTGTCCGGCCTGAGCTGTCCATGGGCGAGCCAGGCTGCGATCCGGGCATGTGCCAGCTCTCCCGACGTGATCACGGATCGGAACAGGGTCGCCGGAAACCCCATGCGCGCGAGCCGGGCAACATTCAGTGACGACCGCTTTCCGGAGTTGCTGAGTGCCGCGACCCCGATCGACGCCGCGGACAGATGGTCCAGGCATTCCACTGTGTCTGGGAAAGCTGTGCGGCCATCGTGCAGAACCCCAAACTGGTCAATCAGAACGGCATCGACGGTCGCGACGATTTCCGACAGCCCGGCAATGTCCGTGGTCACGGGCGCACCAGATGCGGCAGGGCCAGCCGCGCCGTGCCACAGGCCGCGACATCCGAGGCGGCCTCCGCCGCCGGAACCCCGAGGATCCGCTCCCGCATCGACTGCCAAACCAAGTTTTCAGCCCCGCCGCCAACCGTGCGTATCGATGTCAGTGCCGGTGCGCCAAGTTCGGCCAAGCGCCCGTACCCCTGTGCCTCGATCCGCGCGATGCCTTCGAGCAACCCGTGCAAGAACGCCGAGTCCTCTCGCGGGCGCGGTTCCACACGCGGCGTTAGATCTGCGTCGTTGACTGGGAACCGCTCGCCCGGCTTCGGCAAAGGATAATAGTCCAGCCCGCTGTCGCGCATAGGATCGATCTCGGCGCTCAGATGCGCGATTTGCTGCGGTGTGAAATGCTGCGCAAGGGCGCCGCCACCTGTGTTTGACGCCCCACCTGCAAGCCATACGTCGCCGATCCGGTGGCTGTAGATCCCGTATTCCGGCGCAAAAATCGGATGGTCCGAGAGCAACTTGATCGTCAAAGTAGTGCCGAGCGCCGTAACACCCTCACCCGGCTGCGCAGCCCCAGTCGCAAGGAAGGAAGCGCAGCCATCCGTAACGCCGGCCGCAAGCGGGATGCCGGCGGGCAGCCCGAAGGTGCCGCCGGTGCGGCCAATTTCGCTGCCGCAGGGCTGCACGTCGGGCAAAAGACTTGTCCGCAGACCTGTCCTCGCAAGCCACTCCGGCCAGCGCCGGGCGACCGGGTCATACCCGGTCTTTAAGGCATTGCTCTCGTCGCTAGGCACCGCGGCCGCCGCCAGAAGCCCGGCGATCCAGTCTGCCTGGTGAACGATGCGCCTGATGCCGGACCTGTTCTGTAATGCCAGCGCCCGGGCGAGACCCGAGTTTGCACCTTGGCCTGCGGTCTCGCGCGGGGCGGCAGACGCAATGGCCGCGAGGATCGCGGCATCATTGACCGGGTCATTGTACATCAAGACCGGCCCCGCCACACGCCCTGCCACATCCAGCGCCAGAACGGTTCCCGACGTCGCGTCCACGGCTAAGGCACCGATCTCCCGCGCCGACACCTCTTTGCGTAACCGTTCCAGCGCCAGTTCCAGCGCGCCCTGCCAGGTCGCGGGCACGCGCCGGTCGTCTCCCGCTTCCGACATGTCCGCCGAAGCCAAAGCGGCCAAACGCCCATCCGGTGCCAGGGCCGCACAGCGCACCCCAGAAGTGCCAACATCGATGCCAAGCGCCAGGCGCCCGGTCATTGCCCAGCCCTGTTCAGAGATTGGCGATACTTCTCAGCATCCCAGTCCAGCAAAGCGGCCTCGTCCTGCGCCGTCAAGCGCGTCAATTCGGCCCCAGCCGGCACCCGGGCCAGCACATCGCCCAAGCAACGGGCGAGCGCCAGGTCCGATGGACTGGCTGCAGCCGGGACGGCGACGCCCTCGCCTGCGAAAAGCAGGATCTTGTGCAGAGTGCCGGCCCCGGCGGCATCTCGAAGCTCCGCTCCACCCTCACGGCATCCGGGCCCCAGGAATATCAGGTGATCGGGGTACAAGGTCGGCCCAAGGGCCATCGCCAGCCGGACGGGGTCGCGCGCCACGGCATGGGTGATCGCCTCCGGCGCCGGATGCCAGCCCGTCCCACGCAGCCGGAGCGCAAGGGATGGCGCCGCATCCACCGGCGCACGCACCGCAGCGGGCTGAAGGCGCGCGCTGACCGAGCGCAGCAGGTCTTCCGCCGCGCCGACCGTCTCCTCGCAGACGACCAGGCCATGATTGCCCAGCACCACAACCCTGGTTTCCGGCGAGACCGCTGCCCGTATCGCTTTGGCAAGGTCCCAACCGGGTTTGACATAGGGCACACACGCGACTTCGAGATCCGGTAGCATCGCGGCGATCCGCTTTGGCCCACCCCGGCAGATGGCAAGGGCGATGGTGGCAACGCAGTGGGTGTGCAGCACAGCCGGCCAGTCGAGTGCCGCGTGAACGGCGGTCTCGATTGATGGACGCAGACCCAGCGGATTCACGTCCGCCGGAACGATCGCGCTCATCTCCGGTGGCTCGGTGGCGCCGTCCTCCAACGCGCGCCGCAGCACTCCGACATTGCAGGGCACCCAAATGTCGCGCGCGCCAGCCTCGGCCAGCCAGGTGCCCGAGGCCTTTATCCACATCGCCTCGTCATCTTTCAGGGACGTATTGCCGCCGGGTCCCTGCACCTGCAGTGGATCGCTCCCTAACCGGTGCGATATCGCGACCAGCGCAGAGAACTCGTCGGACGCCCGCAGTGCTCCAAACATGCGCCAGTTCCATCGCGCCGCCATCGTCAGGTCAATTCCCTTGACAAGGACCGCTTTACGAAAAATATTTCACGGGCGAAAGAAATTTCATGCCCAGCGCAGGGTCGCCGGGAACAAGGGGCGAAAGCGGCGTGGCCCTCAGCACGAGTAAACGCTTCACAACCAATGCCAACGACGCGGATCTACTGGCGCGCGCCGCTTGGCTGCACTTCGTGGGCGGCCTCACCCAAGGCGAAGTGGCGCGTCGACTGGATGTCTCAGCGACACGGGCCCACCGCTTAATCGTTCGGGCTCAGGCCGAAGGGCTTGTGCGGATTTCGGTCGATACCAGTGCCTCGGATTGCGTTTTGCTTGAGACCCAGTTGATGGAGATCTTCGGGTTGGATTTCTGCCGGGTCGCAATGGCCGTGCCCGAAACCGAGGTTTTGCCCCTGAGAGCGCTCAGCACCGTCGGCGGGGAATATCTGATGCAGCTTGTGGTCGGACAATCCCACCAGGTGATCGGCATCGGCCATGGCCGCACCATCACCGGAGCGGTCGATGCCATGGGTAGGGTCGCAGCGGAAGGGATCACCTTCGTTTCGATGCTGGGCGGTTTGACCCGGTCCTTCGCGGCTAATCCTTACGATGTGATCCATCGTTTGGCGCGAACCACGGGAGCGGACAGCTATATGCTGCCGGCGCCAATGTTTGTCGACTCGGCCGAGCACAAGCAAATGATGATGAGCCAGTCCGGGATTGCCGCGACAATGCAGTTGATTGGGGCGGCCTCACTAACCGTCGTTGGGATCGGTACGCTGGACGATGCCGGCCGGGCGCCGAATGCGCCCATTGAAAACGGTGGGTACGCCATCGCGGATCTCCGCCGCGGCGGAGCCTGCGCAGAAATCCTAGGCCAGTACCTAGACGCCGATGGCAAGGTCATGGCAACCGCCAGTGACGACCGCGTGATGGCCCCACCGTTGGAAAGCCTGCGAGGGCGCGAGGCGGTGGCCATTGCCGGCGGCAGCTCCAAGACCGCTGCCATCCGAGCCTCGCTCAAAAGTGGGCTCTTGACAGGGTTAATAACCGACGAGGCGACCGCTCGCGCCATTGTCGGGGATGACGGCTGTGCCGTCGCAGCGGAATAGACAACGGGCGAACGGGAGGAACTTCCAAGATGTATGAGAAGGAAAAAGACCTTGTTCGCGCTTGGCAGCGGGGGCAGATGTCGCGCCGCAATCTGATCCGCGGTCTCGGCGCTTTGGGTATGACCGCAGCGGGCGCCGGCACGCTGGTCAACATGATGCAGACCCAAGCTCTGGCCGCCGACTTCGACTGGAAAAGGCACTCCGGCAAAGAGCTGAAGCTGCTGTTGAATAAACATCCCTACACCGACGCAATGATCGCAAACCTCGAAAACTTCAAGGCGCTGACGGGCATGGGTGTGACCTATGACGTATTTCCGGAGGACGTCTATTTCGACAAGGTCACCGCGGCTCTGTCGTCGCGATCGTCGGAATACGACGCCTTCATGACCGGCGCCTACATGACCTGGACCTACGGCCCTGCCGGGTGGATTGTCGATCACAACGAATGGATCAACGACGATACCAAGACCTATCCGGGCTATAACTGGACCGATATGCTCGAGGGCGTGCGGAAGTCCTGTGCCTGGAACGGCCGCCCGGGTGGCGAACTAGGCTCGGCCGATGCCAAGCAATGGTGCATCCCATGGGGCTACGAGCAAAACAATCTTGCCTACAACGCCGCCATGATGGACGCGGCTGGGGTCAGTGTGCCCACCAATATGGACGAGCTGGTCGAGGCTGCCGCCAAACTGCAGTCCGCCAACGAGGGTATCTACGGAATCGGCGTACGCGGCTCGCGGTCCTGGGCGACGATCCATCCGGGCTTCCTGTCGGGCTATGCGAATTTCGGCGAGAAGGATCTGACCGTCTCGGCGGATGGAAAGCTCTCGGCGGCGATGAACACGGCTGGGTCAAAAGACTACCATGCCAAATGGGTCAAGATGATCCAGGACTCCGGCGCGTCGGACTGGTCGACCCATACCTGGTATCAGGTCGGCACCGATCTGGGCGCCGGCAAGTCGGCGATGATCTACGATGCCGATATCCTCGGCTACTTCATGAATGGCGGCGAGAATGCCATGGCGGGCAAGCTCGCCTATGCGCCATTCGCGGCGAACCCGGCAGCCTCGGCACCGACGCCGAACATCTGGATTTGGTCGTTGTCGATGTCCAAATTCTCGAAGGATCTAGATGCTGCCTGGTACTTCATGCAGTGGGCATCCGGCCCCGAACATGGCCTATTCGGCGCGACCGAGATGGACTTCGTCAACCCGGTACGCCAGTCGGTTTGGGAGGATGCGGGTTTCCGCAAGCGCCTCAGCGACAGCTATCCAGGCTATGTGGAAATGCATGACCTATCGGCGCCGGGGGCAAAGATCCACTTCACCGCACAGCCTTTGTTCTTCGACCTCACCACCGAGTGGGCGGCGTCGATGCAGAAGATGGTCGCGAAGGAAGTGCCTGTCGACGAAGGGCTGGACCAGTTGGCCGAGAGCGTCGACCGCCAGCTCAAAGACGCCGGGCTTGGCTGATTGCTCAGGTGGGGTGCGGTCCGCCGCACCCTGCTTCCCGGAGATGGACCGATGGCACGCGCCGCCGATGCTCTGATGCGCCGACCGCGGCTTTCGCGGCGTGCGCTGCCCTATCTGCTGAGCCTTCCGGCCTTGCTGGTGTGCAGCGGCATTCTCATCCCGTTCGGGACGGCGGTCTACTATTCGCTGCAACGCTTCCGCATGAGCCAACCCTGGAACCGCGGGATGAATTGGGGCGAGAACTATCTGAACTTCTTTTCTGACCCGGACTTTTGGAACACGCTGGAGATCAGCCTGACCTATGCTTTCCTTACGGTTGGTCTCGAGCTGCTGCTGGGCCTCGGCATCGCGTTGTTACTGCAGCGGCGAACGCTGGTGAACAACTTCATCTCGATCATGCTGTTGATGCCGCTGATGGTGGCGCCGGCGCTGGCCGCGTTGATGTGGAAGCTGATGACCAATCCCAACTTTGGGATCCTCAGCTATCTCGCCGGGCTGGTGGGGTTCGAAGATTTCAAATGGGGCAACTCGCCCGACACAGCGCTGTTCACTGTCGTGCTGGTGGACATCTGGGTCTATACGCCGTTCATAATGATCCTGCTGCTCGCCGGACTGCGGTCGTTGCCCCGGCAGCCCTTCGAAGCGGCGGCGTTGGACGGCGTGCCGCGGATGCAGCAGTTCTGGCGCATAACGTTGCCGATGTTGATGCCCTACATCCTGACCGCATCGCTGTTCCGGCTGCTGGACAGCATCCAGCAATTCGACATCATCTATGCACTGACCCAGGGCGGGCCAGGCGACAAGCTGATGGTGTTCCAGGTCGAGGCATATCTGAACTTCTTCCAATCCACCAATGTCGGCCGCTCGGCGGCGCTGTTGATGATCCTGTGGGCGGTGACGTTCTTCCTGTCGAACATCTTCATCAAGCATTGGCTGCAACTGCGCGAACGCGCGCGCGGCGAAATCTAGGGGAAAGATCTCATGGACCACCGATCGACCCTGGAACGCTGGCTGCGCGGCATTGCCCTGACGCTCGTCGTGCTGTTCTTCATGTTCCCGATCTTCTGGATTGCTCAGATGAGCTTTCAGACCAACGAGACGATCCTGCGCTCGCCGCCCTCGCTCGTCTACACGCCCACCCTGCAGAACTATCAGGCGCTGATCACCGGCAAGCTAGAGACCAATGCGGGCACGCTGGACGTGGCATTCATGTCCAATCTGCTCAACTCGGTGATCCTGTCGGTCGGCTCGGTAGCCCTGGCCCTGATGCTCGGAGTGCCGGCGGCCTACGCTCTCGCCCGGCATAAGTTCCGGGGGTCGGAGGATATCGCCTTTACGCTTTTGTCCTTTCGCTTTGCCCCGCCGCTACTGGTGTTGCTGCCGCTGACGATTTACTTTCAGGATATCGGGCTGGCGAACACCTATTTTGGGCTTATCTGGGTCTATCAATTGATCTGTCTGCCGCTGATCTTGTGGATCGTGCGCGGGTATTTCGAGGATATCAGCCCCGACGTCGAACATGCCTACCGCATCGCTGGGCATTCCTGGTGGTCGACCTTCCGGCACATTGCGCTGCCTCTGGCTGGTCCTGGGATCGCCGCCGCTGGGCTGCTGGCGTTCATATTCGCCTGGAACAACTTCATCTTCGCGCTGGTGCTGGCAAGCGCCGACAAGCAGCCGGTGACCGTCGGCGCGCTGGCCTTCGTTACCGCGTCGGGCATTCAGTTCGGCCAGATCGCCGCCGCGGTGGTGCTATCGATCATGCCGACACTAGCGCTGGCGCTTTGGGCGCAGCGCTATCTGGTCGAGGGCCTCAGCCTCGGCGCTGTGAAGGGATAGGCTGATGAGTTTGTCGATCGAGGGCCTGACCAAACGGTACAAGACCGGAACGGTGCTCGACGGCGTTTCTTTGGAGGTGCCGGCTGGCGGCACGCTGGTCCTGTTCGGTCCCTCGGGTACCGGTAAAACCGTGCTGCTCAGATGCATTGCCGGCGCCGAGGAACCCGACGCGGGCCGCATCCTCATTGGCGGCGAGGATGTCACCGACCTGCCGCCGGAACAGCGCGGTGTCGGCATGGCGTTTCAGAACTTCGCGCTGTTCCCGCACATGTCGGCGTTCGAAAACATCGCCTCGCCGCTGACGGCGCAGCGCTCGGCGCGGGAGCGGATCCGCGGCGGCGTGGAGGCCGTGGCGCGGCTGCTAAAGATAGACCACGTCCTGGGTCATGCGCCCCGGGCGCTGTCGAACGGGCAGAAACAACGCACGGCGCTAGCCCGCGCCCTGGTGGCAGAGCCCTGCATTCTGCTGCTGGACGATCCGTTACGGAATGTCGACGCCAAACTGCGCTTTGAGATGCGGCTGGAGCTGCCCCGTTTGCTAGCCGACCGCGGGGCAACGGTGATTTACGTGACCCAGGACTACAAAGAAGCGATGGCGCTCGGCGACCAAATTGCAGTCTTGGGCGGGCACCGCATTGTCCAGGCCGGCACCCCCGAGGAGATTTACCTGCGCCCCGCCAATGTTGAGATCGCGAGCCAGTTCGGCGACCCGTCGATCAATCTGCTAAATGTCGTTCCGCAACGGGATGGCACCGGCGTCCATGTTCAGATCTCGGGGCGACGGATGGCCCTGCCTCAGGGCTATCATGGGGCGGCCGGCAAGGACTGCGTCCTGGGCATTCGGCCCGAGGCGCTGCGGCTCTCGACCGGCGATGGCCTTCCCGTGACGGTCGAAGCCGAGACCCCACTGAACGAAAAGACCGTAACGCTGGCCCTGACAGAGGGCGGACGGGAGATCCTTATCTCGCGGCCTGCCGGTACCTTGGCGCCCGCCAGCGGCCCGGCCACCATCGAGGTCGACAGCGCCGATCTCATGCTGTTCGACCGGGCGACGGGGATGCGGATCGTGCCCGCGACCGAGAGCACCGCCGGAGAGGAAGCGGCATGAGCGGGGCTTCCCTGACGCTGGACAGGATCAACAAGCGCTACAACCCAGGCACGACGCATGAAGTCCACGCGGTGCGCGACTTCGATTTGACCGTCGAGGCGGGCGAGATCGTGGCGCTCCTGGGTTCCTCCGGCTGTGGGAAGACCTCGACCTTGCGCATGATCGCGGGGTTTGAGGAGGTCTCCTCCGGCACCATCACGCTGGGCTCGACGGCGATCCACAGTCTGCAACCGGCACGGCGCAAGGTGGCGATGGCCTTCGAAGGGTACTCGCTCTACCCGCCTTTGACCGTCGGCGAAAACATCGCCTTTGCCCTGAAATCCCAGCGCCTCGACCGGTCCGAGACCGCGCGCCGGGTGGGCGAGATCGCCAAGCTTCTGGAAATCGAGGATATCCTCGGGCGCTATCCGTCTTCGATTTCCGGCGGGCAACAGCAGCGCACGAGCCTGGGGCGCGCCCTGATCCGAGATGCCGACCTCCACCTGCTGGATGAACCGATGGGGCAGCTCGAGCCGCAATTGCGGGCCCATCTGCGGGGAAGGCTCAAGCATTTCATCAAAGAGCGCGGCTTGACGGCGATCCTTGTCACCCATGATCAGACCGAGGCGAACGCCCTGGCCGACCGCATCGCGGTTATGGAGGACGGCGCGCTGCAGCAGTTCGACACACCTGATCGACTGAAGGACCGCCCGGCGAACCTTTTCACCGGCACCTTCATCGGCGAGCCGCCCATGAACGTTTTTCCCGCCGAGGCGATGGTCGATGGCGACCGGCTGCGGCTTGTAATCGGCGGGGGCATCACGCTGAGCTATCCGCAGGAACAGTTCGCCCCGGACCTACGAGACGAGCTGCTGAACCGGCGCAGGGTCACCATGGGGGTTCGACCCTATGCCGTCAGGATGGCTGACGATGGCGCCCCTGCTGTTGTGCTGGTGAACCAATGGCTGGGCGACCAGTCCCATATCGCGGCGGAATTCGCCGATGCGACCATTGTCTCGGTCACGCATGACCGCGCGCGGTTGGCAAAAGGCGCCTCGATAGGGATCTCGATCGCGGCCGATGACCTGCATCTTTTTGATGCCGAAACCGGTGTCGCCATTAGCCATGGCGGCGAGCGGGTTGTCGCATGAGCCGGGACGTGCTGATCGGCGTGGATGCGGGAACCTCGGTGATCAAGGCGGTCGCCTTCGATCTGTCCGGGCAGCAACTGGCCATCGCGAGCCGACGCAACAGCTATGCCCGATTGCCGAATGGTGGGGTCGAGCAGGACATGGCGCGCACCTGGAACGACACGGTAGCGGTGCTGCGCGATCTCGGTAGCGAGATGGCCGATCTGCCGGGCCGCGCCCTCGCCATCGGCGTCACCGGTCAGGGCGATGGCTGCTGGCTGGTCGACGCAAAGGGTGCGCCGGTTCATGATGGTTGGCTTTGGCTGGATGCCCGCGCGGCGGCAGAAGCACGCGAGTTATCCACCTCGCCCGGCATCGACACGATCTACCGGACCACCGGGTCGGGCGTGAATGTCTGCCAGATGCGCACGCATCTGACCTGGATGAAGCGGCACGCAACGGATCTGCTTGCCCGTGCCGCGACGGCCTTTCACCCGAAGGACTGGCTCTACTTCAACTTGACCGGCGAGAGCGCGACCGATCCGACCGAAGGCGTGTTCACCTTTGGCGATTTCCGGGCGCGGGACTACTCCGACGCCGTGATCGAGGCGCTTGGACTTTCGGATCTGCGCAATCTTCTGCCGCCTATCGTGGATGGCGCGGTGACGGCACACGGGCTGTCGGAGGGGGCGGCCCAGGCAGCCCGTCTGCCCGCGGGCCTGCCGGTCTCGCTGGGCTATGTCGACATCATGTGCACGGCGCTGGGGGCGGGGCTGCACGATGCCGCGGTCGAGCCTGGATTGACTATTCTAGGCTCGACCGGGGTGCACATGCGATTTGCGCCCGATGCGGACGCGGTGGTGCTGAACCCCGCGCGCTCTGGCTATACCATGGCATTCCCTGGCGCCGCGTATGCCCAGTTGCAAACCAACATGGCCGCGACGCTGAACATCGACTGGATCCTGGGTCTGGCGCTTCAGGTTCTGGAGGCCGAAGGCGTGCAGCGCTCTCCCGCCGATCTGCTGCACGGCCTGGATGCGCGGGTCATGGCTGCAAGACCCGGGGCGGCTGTCTATCACCCGTTCATCTCATCGGCCGGCGAGCGCGGACCGTTCACCGAACCTGACGCCCGCGCCGGATTTAGCGGGCTGGATCAGAACACGGGCTGGTTCGACATGGTGCGCGCTGTCTATGACGGCTTGGCGCTGGCTGCGCGGGACTGCTACGCCGCGATGGGGCCAGTACCCTCCGAAATCCGCCTTTCCGGTGGCGCTGCGCGCTCTGCGGCTCTGCGCCGGATCGTCTCCGCCGCGCTGAATCGCCCGGTCCGCGTCGTCGCACAAGAAGAGGCCGGGGCCGCTGGCGCCTGCATGATCGCGGCCAGGGCCCAGGGCGTCTTCTCGGATATCGGCGAAGCTGCCGAAAGATGGGTAAGCCCGCTGCTGCAACCGCCGGAGTCGCCGGACGCGGGCCTGGTGCCGATCTACGATGCTCTCTTTGATGCCTATCTCGCCGGGCGGGATGCCGCAGCCCCGGCCTGGACCGCGTTGGCCCGGATGCGGCAGGCGCTGCCGTGACCGAGATCGCGATCATCGGCGACCGGTTCATGCTGTCCGATGTGTTCGAGGCGGCGCTGATCGAGGCTTGTGGCGATGACATCGCTTGCCGCAAGCTGGATCTGCCCTGGCCGGATGAGCCGATGGAGCACGGCTATGCCACCCCCGGCATGGAAGGGCTGAAGGAGTATATGGGCGATCCGGATCAGGTTATCGCCCATACCGGTGGGGCGCCGGTGCTGGTGACCCATCTCGCCCCCCTATCCCGGGCGATGTTCGCCCGCATGCCAGCCCTCAGGCTGGTGGCCGTCTCCCGCGGTGGGCCCGTGAACATCGATATGGTGGCAGCGCGTGAGCACGGCGTCACGGTTGTCAACACGCCCGGGCGCAACGCCTCGGCGGTGGCCGAGTTTACCATCGGTGCGATCCTGGCAGAGACCCGCAACATCACCCGGGGCCACGATGCGCTGCGCCGGGGCGATTACCGAGGCGATCTCTACCGGGCAGATGTCACCGGCGACGAGCTGTCGGAGATGACTGTGGGCGTTGTCGGCTATGGTGCGGTCGGGAGCCGGGTGGTGATGCTCTTGCGCGCCTTTGGCTGCCGCATTCTGGTGACAGATCCTTATGTGCAACTCTCGCCGGAGGATGCCGCGGCGGGGGTCGAGCTTGTCGCTTTGGAACGGCTCCTGGCCGCTTCCGACGTGGTGACCCTCCATCCTCGGGTCAGCGAGGAGACATCGGGCATGATCGGCGCCGAGGCTTTGGCGGCAATGAAACCGACGGCAACGCTGGTGAACACGGCGCGGGGGCCGCTGGTCGACTACGACGAGCTTTACCAGGCCTTGGCGGGTGGCAGGATACGCGGCGCGATGCTGGAAACCTTCGCCATCGAACCCACGCCGCCAGACTGGCCCTTGCTGCAATTGCCGAATGTCACCCTGACCCCGCATGTCGCTGGCGCCTCACTGAAAACCGTCCGCATCGCCGCCGCCAAAGCTGCCGAGGAGGTCCGAAGGTGGAAAGCGGACCAGCCTCCGCTGAACCCCTGCTGAGCCGATGACCGAGACGCCCATCGATCTGCTGGTGATCGGCGGCGGCATTAACGGGGCGGGTGCCGCCCGCGATGCGGCGGGCCGCGGCCTGTCGGTCCTGTTGTGCGAGAAGGATGACCTTGCCGAAGGAACCTCTTCGCGCTCGGGCAAATACATCCATGGCGGGCTGCGCTATCTCGAATACTATGAATTCCGTCTCGTCCGGGAAGCGCTGATCGAGCGAGAGGTGGTGCTGGAGGCCGCGCCCCATTTGGCGTGGCCGCTGCGCCTCGTCCTGCCGCACAGCCCGGCCTTGCGGCCACGCTGGCTGATCCGGTTGGGCCTCCTCCTCTACGACAACTTAGGGGGCCGCAAACGAGTCCCAGGCGCCGAAGCACTTGACCTGCGCACCGGGCCGGAGGGCGACGCGCTGCAAGAGCAGTACAGCCGCGGTTTCGCCTACTGGGACGTCTGGGTCGACGATGCCCGCCTGGTCCTCTTGAACGCCAAAGACGCGGCCCGGCGAGGCGCGGAAATTCTGACCCGCACCAAATGTGTGTCCGCTCGCCGGGGCGAAGACGGTCTCTGGCACGCGGTTCTGGCGCAACCGGACGGCACAACGCGCAACATTGCCGCCAAGGCGATCTTCAATGGGGCGGGACCCTGGGTCGAACAGGTCCTGGGCAACACCGCTGGCGTCAATTCCTCGAAACGCATCCGCTTGGTGAAAGGCAGCCATATCATCTTGAAGCGCTGGTGGCACGGCGATCACGGCTATGTCCTGCAGGCCCCCGACAAGCGGATTATTTTCGTCAATCCGTATTTCAAGGACCTGGCGCTGGTTGGAACCACCGACATTCCGTTCGATGGTCACCCGGAAGACGTCACCATCGACGCGGTCGAGGCGTCGTATCTGATCGACATTCTGAACAGCTATTTCCGGTGTAGCCTGTCAGTGGAGGATGTGCTGCACAGTTATTCTGGCGTTCGGCCTCTCTTCGATGACAACGACAAGAAATCTGCCTCGGCGGTGACGCGGGACTACGAGTTCGAATTGGAGGGCGGGCCGGGCCGGGCCCCGATCCTCTCGGCCTTCGGTGGCAAGCTGACGACCTATCGAAAACTCGCCGAGCACGCGCTTGAGCGGCTGGCACCGTTCTTCCCGGACATGGGCAAAGCCTGGACACGGTCCGTGCCCTTGCCGGGTGGCGATGTGCCGGATGCGGATTTTGAGAGCTGGTTCAGGCGGTTCTGCACCCGCTACCCATGGCTGCCCGAAGAATTGGCCCTGCATTACGGCCGTAGTTATGGCACTGAAGTGGATGATCTGCTGGCCGGTATGAACAGCATTGCGTGTTTGGGAACTTCATTCGGCGCGTCTTTCTATGAGCGCGAAGCGGATTGGCTGATTAGGAGTGAATGGGCGACAACGCCCGATGATATACTGGAACGCCGAACAAAACACGGGCTGGCTCTGACAGAGACTGAAAAGTTGAATTTTAAAAAGTGGTTTAAAGGTGTAATACCGGCATAGATAAGAGTATTAATTCTGGGTAATATTAAATGTTGTTAATATATACCGGTTTTGGCGGGTGGCGAATTTGAAAATGTATTCTCAATCGTTCCATTTTTGAAGCACCTAAACCGGCAGGCGCTTTTGAAGCGTCGCGTTCCCTCGCTGGACCGCGTTGTGCATGACCACGACATAGGGAATGCAACCAGATCATCGAAGAAGCCGTCCTATCAAACTGTCAGGCGTGTTTCTGGCTGCCCAAGGCGATCAAATCCGCCCCCTCGTTTGGGGTTTCGGAGGCCTCGGCACTGTCCTCGGGATGCTCGCCTTTCGACAGGCCCCGAGGCCAGTTCGCCCATGCCCTCATCGACAGAGCGATAGAGCGATAGAGCTCAGGGAATTCGGCGCCTGCTTTAAGGAATGAAGCGCGCAGGGCAGAGACAATCTCAGTTTCGCCGGCGCCCTCCTTTGCCCGGCGGAGGGGCAGCTCTCCGCGAGTCCATCGTAATCGGCCGTTATACACCGCCTTGACCTTCTGATTTTGTTCTGCTGCCCAGTTCCATGGCAGGAGTTCGTCGAGCCTTGGGTTGATGTGGTCGGCAATGCGGGCGAGGACGTCGGCGAGGTAGGCTTCCGGGTTGAGG
>JBCCRM010000057.1:0-18701 GCA_039513195.1 Pseudomonadota bacterium
CGGCCAGGGCAGTCGTCCCGAAATCAGCGCGCGGGATCGTCACCCGCATGGGCGGAGACCCGGCCCGGGGCGATCAGCTCCCGGGCCGCGGCTCCGTGAGGCGCAGCCGAATAGAGCCCGGTCCGGCAGACCGCCGGACGCGCCCTGATCCCAAGCGCCAACACATGGCTTCACACTCAAATTCCGTCCCGCACCCGCGTGGGGGAGGCACTGAGCGCCCTCTTAAGTCTGCCTCTGCCGCGCGTTGTCTTTCGTCGTTGGGCGGATGGACTAAGCCGCTCGCGCGGCAATGGCGCTTGTTGCGAGCGGTGGCGCTCTCACCCGACTGACATTCTTCGCGGAGGCTGCCGCCTGGCGTGACGATCGGGGTCTTCCCAATCGTCAGACAGGAGGTTCCCATGACGGAGGAGAGAACCACGCCACTGCGGGCGCGGATGATCGAAGACATGCGCATTCGTGGGATGAAGGAGACGACCCAGCGCAACCACATCCGAGCCGTGAAGTGCTTTGCCGCCTTCCTGGGGCGTTCGCCGGACACCGCGACGCCGGACGAGCTGCGCGCCTATCAGCTGCACATGACGGATACGGACGTCTCGACGGCGACCTTCAACACGCGGATCGTGTCGCTCCGGTTCTTCTTCGGCGTGACCTGCGGACGCGAGGAGATGAAGCGGCACATGCAGTTCCGGCGCAAGCCGCGGAAGCTGCCCGTGGTCTTCAGTGTCGAGGAGGTGGGTGATCTCCTCGCCTCGGTTCCGGGTCCTGGGCTCAAGTATCGCGCGGCCCTCGGGATAAGCTATGGCGCCGGGCTCCGGGCGGCAGAGGTCTGCAACCTCAAGGTCGCGGATATCGATAGCAACCGAATGCTGATCCACGTCGATGAGGGTAAGAATGACAAGGATCGCAAGGCGATGCTGTCGCCCGGTCTGTTGGAGCTGCTGCGCGACTACTGGCGCGAGTCCCGGCCAGAAGGCTGGCTGTTCCCGGGCAAGCCGAAGATCACGCCTCTCTCTCCGCGACAGCTGAACCGCGCGTTCACTGCGGCCAAGCAGATGTCCGGCATCAACAAACGGGCGACGCTCCATACGCTTCGGCACAGCTTTGCCACCCACCTCCTGGAGGCCGGGACGGACGTTCGGATCATTCAGGTCCTGCTCGGCCATGCCAAGCTGAGCACGACGGCGCGCTACACGCATGTCGCCACGAAGACGATCCGGAGCACGGTGAGCCCCTTCGAGATGCTGGCGACGCTGCAGGATCGCACGATGAGGCGAGGCCTGGAGTGACAGCCCGGGGCATTGCCCCGGCCGAGATTGGAGATTGCTGACATCTTTCGTGAGCATGGCCCCGCGTGGCGGCGGGCAAATGCCGGGCATCTCAGTCTCGCGCAGCTCAAGGTGATGTCGGCCATCGAAGCCTGCCGGACGGATGCGCTCGGCGGGCATGTAGCGGCGTGCGCGAAGTGCGGCCACCGGCACATCGCCTACAATTCCTGCAAGAACCGGCATTGTCCGAAGTGTCAGGGACCGGCCGCGCGGGACTGGATGGCAGCCCGCGCCGAGGACTTGCTCCCGGTCGAGTACTTCCACCTCGTCTTCACCCTGCCCGCTGAGATTGCTCGGATCGCCTATTGGAACAAGAGGGCTGTCTATGGCCTGCTGTTCGAGGCATCCGCCGAGACGGTGACGACCATAGCTGCGGACCCGAAGCATCTCGGCGCCCGGATCGGCATGACCAGCGTGCTTCACACCTGGGGCTCGGCGCTCACCCACCACCCACACATCCACATGATCGTGCCGGGTGGCGGGCTTTCGCTCGATGGCAGGCGCTGGATCCCATGCCGCTCCGGGTTCTTCCTACCCGTCCGCGTCCTCTCCCGGCTGTTCCGGCGTCTCTTCCTCGAGGGGCTGATCGCGCTCCACCGCACCGGCAAGCTTTCCTTCTTCGGCGACATGACGGTGCTTGCCGATGCCAGCGCCTTCGCCGCTTGGTTGGCACTGCTGCGCAAGGCCGAGTGGGTGGTCTACGCCAAGCCACCTTTTGGCGGTCCCGAGGTGGTGCTTGCCTATCTCAGCCGCTACACCCACCGTATCGCTATCTCAAACAGCCGGCTCATCAGCGCCGATGCCGAGACGGTGGCGTTCCGCTGGAAGGACTACCGGCAGAAGAACCGCGAGCGCCAGAAGGTCATGCGGCTCGCAACCGGGGAGTTCATCCGCCGTTTCCTTCTCCACATCCTGCCCGATGGCTTCCACCGGATCCGTCATTACGGCCTGCTCGCCAGCGGGGCTCGCAAGGCCAATATCGCGAAGATCCGAGCGCTGATCGGCGCCAAACCGGCGACGCATGCGGCCTCGGTCGACACAGACGCAGCCCCGCCACTCACACTAAAGGAGCCGTGCCCGGACTGCGGCGGGCCAATGCGCATCGTTGAGGCCTTCAGGCGCGGCGAGCGCCCCGCCACCCGCGCCCCACCGAGAAAGGTGGTCGCATGACTATCCGCTCAATCCATCCGACGACCCCACTCCGGAACGCCAAGGCAGTCCGGAACCGGGTCGATCGGCGTGGCTCGTCCCTACGAACCTCAGATCTTTCGCCGCGCCTTAACGGGCCGTCGTTCGAGCCCTCGCGAGCCGTTCTCCAGCAGCCAAAAGTCCTCCCGGCTTTCTCGACCGGCAGCCGGACAGGCGCCGGCGTCAACAACACCCGTACACTATCCCCATAGGCGCCGGGGCCAGACCCCCGCGGCTTCCTCCTTCCGAGGTTTGTCGACGCGGCCCGAACTCGCCCAGCCGCAGCCGTCGCGCAGCCGCCCGCATCGAAAAACCTTCAGGTAAGCTGCCGTTCGCTGCGAGCAAGACCAATGTCAGCTTTGTCTCGCCTCCCGCGCCTTGGAGTTATGGTGAGACGGTTAAGTGGACAGATCACGCAAGAAGTGTTCGATCCCCAATTCGCGCGATGCCTGCGCACGTTGATTTCGTTGCGCTTTGCGGCGCATCCCAAGCGCCGCGCTTAACGCAGTCGCTGATAGTGTAACGCGCATGTGGCAGCTGCGGCTCGACCGGGATCTCTGATCTGATAGGCTGCCCCGGTCAGGCGCAGCGGCTCGGCTGGGGCTGCGGCTCGACCGCGATCTCTGATCTGATAGGCTCAAGCCCGCAGGCCCGGCCAGTCGATCCAAGCTGCGGCTCGACCGGGATCTCTGATCTGATAGGCTCAATGCGCTCTACAGGCGAATGAAGGAGCGGCTGCGGCTCGACCGCGATCTCTGATCTGATAGGCTCCGCGCAGGACCAAGGTGAACACCGGCTCCGCTGCGGCTCGACCGCGATCTCTGATCTGATAGGCTAGGTGCCGTCCGTAGAGCCACCGCCGTCGGCTGCGGCTCGACCGCGATCTCTGATCTGATAGGCTGCCTGAAGAGCTCGGCGCAATCGAGCCATGGCTGCGGCTCGACCGCGATCTCTGATCTGATAGGCTCCTTTCCAAACACCCCCTCATACGCGTTGCGCTGCGGCTCGACCGCGATCTCTGATCTGATAGGCTTCTTGGTACAAGCGCAACCGCATCGCTGCTGCTGCGGCTCGACCGCGATCTCTGATCTGATAGGCTGCTCGCCAGCCAACATCTCGCGTCACTCACGCTGCGGCTCGACCGCGATCTCTGATCTGATAGGCTCCTGATCATAAGGCTCCGGTTCATGACGAAGCTGCGGCTCGACCGCGATCTCTGATCTGATAGGCTCCATCCTCACCTATCCCTCTGTAATAAAGAGATAAAGTGAGGGTGGAGCCGATCTTTTTCATGTCGCATCCTCAGAACAAAGCGAGCTGGTCGGGGTTTTTTCGCCGGCGCGCGCGCGTCTGGCAGGAGAAGCGCACGATGTTCTCGTACTGCCTGTCAGTGATCGTGAAGAGGTGGACCTCGCCGCGCGGAGGCAGGCTAGCCTCGATGCGGCGGACATATTTCTCGACCTGCTCCTTGCCGTTGCAGAACCGAGCGTAGATCGAAAACTGACTCATCTCAAAGCCCTCGTCGAGAAGGCTGTGACGGAAGCCGGTGGCGGCGCGCCGGTCGTTGGGCGTGTCCACGGGCAGATCAAACATCACGAAGATCCACATAAGCCGGTATCCACTCAGATGATTGGGAAGGTCATGGTTCATGCGGCGTCCTTAGGGGGGAGCGAGGCCCGCGAGGTCGAGGCCGGAGGGCGGCTCGGGCAGGACGAGACCGGGTTTGCCGGAGAGACAGGCGCGAGCGTAAGAGCCCGCGAGGCGCTGGAGGGCGGTCGAGACGGTGCTGCGCTCGCCTTCGACGCGGATGTCGCCACCGATGACGGCTACGAGGTGGCGTTTCGTCTCCGGGCAAAGGGTTTCAGTTCCGTCGCGCAGGCAGCGGAGAACAGACCAGTCGACGAGGGGGCGGAAGGGTTCCATGAGGTCGTCGGCCAGGGCGAAGCTGTTGGCGCGGTTGGCGTGATGCACGCCGAGGGTGGGATGGAGGCCGGCGGCCGCGACGGCGCGGGAGGTAGCCGCGCGCAGCACGGTGTAGCCGTAGTTGAGAAGCGCGTTGGCGCCAGAACCGCCTTGGTCGCGGCGAAAGTCCTCACCCATCAGGAGCGGCCAATAACGCCGTGCGGCTTGGGCCTCGACGTTCTCCGGATCACCCGAACGCACTTTGCGGGCGAGAAGGTCGAAGGCACCAGTCGGGCGGCCTGCGGCCTCAAGGATGGCGCCCTGCATGCGGATCTTGGCGGCGACGATATGGCGCCAGGCCTGTTTGCGGAGCGGCAGCGTGGCCGCGAGCTGAGCGCGCATGCGCGCGCCCTGCTCGTGATGGCCGTCGAGTGGCCACAGGCAGGCGACGGGCGCGTGGTTGGAGGCGCAGACGACGAGCCCTGCCCGACGCTTGGTGAGAGCGACAAGGAGGTTGTTGGAGTAGGTGACGCCATGGGCATGAACAATGACGGCGAGGATGTCGTCGAGTGGCACGCGGCCGGCTTCCTCGCGGCCTGCGGACACGGTCATGAAGCCGCGGCTTGTCGCGAGGTGGCGCCCGTCCGTCTCGATGTCGACGATCCGTTCCATGGTGGGAGCATGGCGCGGATTCGCGGTGATCTTGTGGCCGCTACCGGGCGTGCCAGTTCGGGCCGGGGTCGAGGACGCGCCCGATTTCGTCGACACGGACAAGACGCCCCCCGAGCTTTTTCATGCCGGAAGCGCTTGTGAAGGTGTAGCGGAAAGGGTCGCTGTTGTTGTTGTGACGGCGCTTCACGTCGCCGGCCTGTTCATGATCGGCGAGGACGAGCTGGCCCTGGGCCGAGAACTTCACGACGCGCGCGATCCGACGCTCGTCGTCGTTCTGGTACGCGACAGCGTCGTTGCGGTGGAGTGTCATGATCTTTCTGGCCGCGGGGTGCGGGCGGCTCTTCGTCGGGTCGTGATCGGGCTGGTTCGCGTCGAAGGTTGGGATGACCTGGGAGACCCATTTGCCATCCGGCATCTGCCAGATCTCGTAGGCGTGGTTGCTATCGCCTTTATAGGCCTTGTAGGCACGCCCTGCCTTGTCACGGATCGGGATGACAGAGAGCGGCTCCGAGACGCGGACGCGGCGGATGCCCTTCCATATCGGATGCGTTCGCGAAAAGGCGCGGAGGACGGCCTCGAGTTCCTTGCCGCTCTTATCGCCGGTTGCCTCCAGCAGGGCCGTGCGGAGCCGCGGGTCGCGGATGCCGGCGAGGTGCTTCTTCGTGAGCGCCGTGACGGGCAAGCGGCGAACGACGATGTCGTTGCCGCGCTCGTCCTTCTCGCCGGTCAGGCCGTAAGCGGTATCGTTGTGGAGCCGGCCGGTGGTGGAGGACCCGCCGTCACTACCCTTTCCGATGCGGCCGCGGTCCTGCTTGTGCGAGACGGTGATCGCGCGGGCCTGGGTGCGGAGCGTGTCGCGGAAGGCCTCGAAGGGGGGCGGCACCTGGCCCACGACCTCGTCGAGTTCCTCGCTTTCGCGCCGGCCAGCCTCGCGCGAGATGCGCTGGAGGAGGGCCCGGTCGGTCGCGGCAACGACGGCCGCGTCGATCGCGTGGTGGCGGTGGTCGAGGCGGTTCTTGCGCTTCGACGTGTCGGTGACGTTCTCGTCTCCGAGGACGGAGTTGAGCCCCCAGTGGCGGCGCAGCATCTCAGTAAGGCGGCCGGGGGTGACGGTGACTCGGTCGGGTGCGATGTGCTCGAGGTACTGGCGCGCGAGGCGGGCGAGGTGCTGGATGTCGGTGAGCTGGCGCGCCTCAAAGCCGCCCTCCGCCTCAAAGCGTTCCATGGCGTCGGCCGCAAAGCGCCAGCGCGCCGGTTTCGGCAGGCGTGAGGCGCGCTCAGCAACCTCGTCCCATTCAGCGCGGTGGCCGAAGGCTTCGAAGGGCGCGCGGTTGCGCTTGATGCGATTGGCCTCGCGCAGGATGAGCATGCGGTTGGCAGGCGAGTCGTCGAGGGTGCGCGAATAGGGCAGGATGTGGTCGATCTCGACCTCGTTCGAGAAGAGCCGGGCCACGCCGATCTGCTCGCCGGTGTAGACGCAGCGCCGGTCGAGCGGATTCTTAGGGTTGAGGTCTTCCCAGAGCCTCAGGCGCAGCCGGTTGGCGCCGGTGTCGGGGATGTCGTTCTCGCGCAGGAGGGCGGAGCGGACCTGCGCGGCCTTGGTGGTTTCAGTGAGGCGGCGGTCGTTCTCGCGGCGCTGGCGCTCGTTGAGCTTCAGCTCGCGAGCGAGTTCGACAACGATCTCGGCGGGGGGGCCGTGGCGCTCGATGACGGCGTTTACGACGCGGCGGAGCTGTCCGAGGCCGATATGCACGGTCGGGTTGGAGAGGCGGCCAAAGCGTTCGACGGGCGGGTCGGCGGGATCGGCGCTTCCGGGGAGCACGTGCCGATCGAGCACTATGCCGTAATAGGGCAGCCGGTCGGCCACCTCGCCGGTGCGGAAGTCGGAATGGTGGTCGATGGAGGGCGCGCGCTCCACGGCGGTGCTGTAGGGGATCACCTCGGCTTCTAGTTGAGCGAGGATCTCGCGGGTGGCCGTGAGCCCGATGCGGCCATATCCCTCGGGCAGACGGGCGGCGGCGATGCCGCGCGCCCTGCCCTCTTCCAGGCCGAAGCCCGCGGTGAGCCAGTTGTGCAGCTCTCCGGAATCCTCGGTGGCGTGCAGGCGCTCGACGATCTCGACCTGGGTCTCGAGGTCGAAGCCGTTCCAGGCGGGTCCGAAGCGATCCTTGTGGCCAAGCTCCGCGCGCAGTGCGTCGCCCTCGAGCTTGGGGCGCCGCTCGCTCTGGAGGCTGAAGCGTTCCTCCGCATCGAGCCGGATGGTCTTTGCGAGCGCCTTGAAGGTCGCCTCACGTCTATCGCGTAGGTGTAAAATCAGCTTGTCGCGTTCATCGCGGGTGAGCGGCCGGCTTTCGGCGCCGGTGCGTTCGATCCTGAGGGCGTTGACTGTCTCGTAGAGGCGGCGACGCTGGAAGAGTGGGTGGCGCTTGCCGAGGCGGGGTTCGTCTAGATAGAGGCAGCGCCCGACCTTGGGCTCCTTCAGCGGGCGCTGGAAGAAGATCACTTCGAAGAGACGGTCGCGGAGCGCGTCGGTCATGAGATCAGGGTGATGGTGGGCCTGGGCCGTCCAGATCGCGTAGAACTCCTGCTCGAGGACGAGGCGGTCGGGGTAAAAGTCGTAGCTCTCCCCTCTGCCATCGTCCTCGCGTTCCGGACGCAGCCGCGCGCGCACGCTCTCGCCCCTTGCCTGGCGCATCTGCAGGAACTCGCCGAACGTGCGGGCGCCGGTTGCGGCCATGGCGGCGTCGAGGCGGGCGATGCCGGTCTCGATCTTGCCGGCCTCGTTGTCGCGCCGATCGGTCTTGCGGTTCGATCTGAAGCCACGGCGCTGGTTGAGATGGAAGAGTGCGCGGCCGATCTCGCCGGGAGTTAGAGGGGCGTCGAGCGCGCGGGTTCGGAGAGCGAACGGGTCGAGCCCTTCGAGCGCCTTGCGGGCTGGCTCGTCAGCGGGCATGAGGCCGGCAGCGATCATTTCCTCAAGGAGGACGGTCCGGCGTCTTAGGTAGCGGTCGCGTCTTCGGCGCATAGCGCGGGCGAGGCGCCGGTCCTCGGCGAGGGAGGCGCCGGTCTTGGGGTCGCGCCCGTCGGAGAAGATCCGCACGAAGCCGCCAACGCTCTCTGCAGGCCTGCCGTCGGGCCCGAGAGCGAGGAGCCAGCCGCCGATTGAATTCGTGCCGATATCAAGGCCGAGACGGTAGGGCATGTGGTGTTTCTATAGCAATTACATTGCCCTAGGGGATGCGGCAGATACCGATTTGTCAAGGACGATGACGCCCGCGGGGCCAAACGCTGGGATTCCTTGAGCCTCGAGGAAGATCTAGAAGGTTGGCATTAGTTCCCGATTGATGAACCGAAGCTCTCGCTTGCTGCGGCTTGACCGACGCGGTGTTCCTGATGATTATCGCGACATCAGAGATCGTGGTCGGGTCGTTAGCAAGCGACTTGATCGCACCACATCGAGGGCAGGGCCGCGGCCCTGCTCTTCATCTGATAGAAGCTGAGAACCTGAAGCCTATCAACGATCCGTTGGCGAAGGCAGCTTGCGCCTGCACACTGTGTCCCATTCAATAGAGCGAGCCTAAACTAACTCGTCCTGTATAGAGGGGTACCGTAACGGTTGGGCGTGGATACCCAGAAGCGGCCGCGCGTCACGCATTCATCGAACGGCCCCTTTGTCCGCAAAGCCGACGTTAGAGCAACCGCTGCGAAATGGCGCTTTGTCCGCATCGCGTCGCCGTGGGCATTGCTCATGCTGCGCAACCAACGAACGCCCGCTCCCGCGGACTGCGTCGCAGCATCGAGGTGACCGGCGAATGTCCGGGGGGGGGGGCCGCTCACGTTAGGCCAAGGACCCGATCGAGCGCCAACCTGCGATGATCCTGTCCGCCGAAGAAGATGGCGAGGACATTGACCCGTTTGGCTTCGTCGTCGACTTCGAAGTAGAAAATCGCCCTGCGCTTCGTCACCCAACGCAGACGTGGACGCACCTCTGGCCAAAGCAACCCTTGATGTGGCACCTGACCGAGGCTTGCGAGATCATCTTCGATGTCTCGAAGACGGGTCGCGGCTCGTTCGAATGCCTCGAGCACGCTCTCGCCGACCGCTTCGTAGGACCGCATGAGAAACTCGAAGATGATGTCCAGGTCCTCGTCGCATTCTGCGGAGCGAAAAACCTCATCGGCCATGCTGAGCGCGCTTACGCGCTATCATCGCCTCGGTGCGCTCTCGACCCTCGGCCGCTCGCACGAAGGGTCCCGCGGCACGCTCCTCGAAGAAATGGCGTAGTGCCGCCACTTCGGCTTCTTGGCGCTCCGTCTCGGCCTTCAGCAATTCCAGACCGCGCTGGACGACGGCGCTGACGCTCGGGTAGCGGCCATGCTGCACAAGCTGGCGGACGAATGCGTCCTGGCGCTCCGTAATCGAGACCGAAGCTTTGACCGACATGCAGCACTCCCTTCAACCCTGATGCTACTCAGTGGTATCGCCTCGGTCCAGCCCAGTCTTTAACGAACAGCATCAAAGCAACAACTCCAATGCTCGGGTCATTCAGCGCAAGCCGTGAGTGTTCGGTGTCGGGCACGCAATCGTAGCCTCCCAGCTGCCTGTGAACGGCAGATTGGGGCCGCCCGCAGAGGACGGCCCGTCGGCATCAGATCTCGACTGCCTCTGAGATCGCCAGTGCGTCCTCGAGCTCGACGCCAAGGTAGCGGACCGTGCTGTCCATCTTGGTGTGGCCGAGAAGGAGTTGGACGGCGCGGAGGTTGCCCGTCTTCCGGTAAATCTGAGCCACTTTCTTTCGTCGCATCGAATGCGTGCCATAGGCGCTCGACTCGAGCCCGGTCGACGTCACCCAGTCGCGAACCAGGCGTGCGTATTGGCGCGTCGAGATATGCAGCGGTTCGTGGAAGTTGCCAGGACAAAGATGCTCCTGCCCGACCATCATCGGATGCCCGAGCCACTGCTCGATGGACCTCCGCGTGCCTTCCGTGAGCTCGAAGCGCACTGGTTTCTGCGTCTTACTCTGCAGGATCGAGGTGCGCTCCTTGACCTGACCGGCCGCGTAGACGTCAGCGACCATAAGGCGAACGAGGTCACAGCCCCGGAGCTTGCGGTCGATCGCCGTGTTGAAGAGGGCAAGGTCGCGGACGTTCTCGGCGATCTCGAGCCGCACCCGGATCGCCCAGACGTGCTTCGGTAAGAGTGGGCGCTTCTGGCCGACGATCCGTCCCTTGTTCCAGGCAGGGCGGCGGGGCCGGATGGCAGGTAGGTTCACAATGCGCATGGCAGTTCCTCCGACCCGCCACGTCCCACCTCCTCACCAACCCGACGTTGGCGAAAGCAGAATACCTCAGGACCGACGCGATGCGGAACATGACTGGAACGAGCCCAATTGAGACCTTGGTTCCCGGGGCCGCACCGGCCATCCCTCCGATTTCGATCGTGTGCAAAGCGCGTCATAGGCGTTGCGATGGAAGACTCAGCTATAGGCCCAACGCACAACACAATCCCGCTGTTAGCTGGCGCTCCCTTGGTTGAACGAACTCTCAGGAACAGCTTTGGAAGCCAGCACTCAAGTGGAGCATTCGGCGAAGTCAGTTAGTTTCTCGCTCTGACGTACTGAGTGCAACGCGGTATTGGATCGCAATTTGCCACAAGAAGGAGCCGAGCAGTGGCTCCTGCGAAAGGAGATTGGCACAAGACACCAGTTTTCTTGCACGGTGTAGTTGAGCCAGCAAGTCAGCGCAGAGCATGTAGCCTGCGCGGCTGAACGGTATCGGGCTCTTGCCAAACCTCTATGAGCGCGCCATGCTTTGAACGTGTGCAGGCTTGATATCATGCCACATGGTATGAAAGTTGCTTGATAAACATGCCTGGGTTCGGGCCCGATCCGATTAGAAGATGAGACTGCAATAGTGCCGACACTATTTGCGTAAGTGGCTGGTAAGCAAAATTACAAGGTGGTGATTTATGCTAGGGATTGCAAATATATATAAGAGATCAAGAGTTTTATATTTGGCAGTGTGAACATCGATTACAATGTGGACCTACAATACGCCTTACGCCCCCGATGAGAAGACCCGGCTCTATGTCGAGCGTCGAGGCCGCCTTGCGTTGTCCCGAGCGCTGAACATCGGTCGGGTAATCGGATTTGTCGCCTCTGGCGCGACCACCTGTTACGGGCAGAAGAGCTGGGACGACCTTGTTGCTGAGGTCGTAAAGATCGCGCTCGAAACGTCGGACTCGTCAGCCACCCGCCGGAGCGGCGCGATACGGTCGGCCCACGAAACGCTGAGCCGGATGAAGAATAGCGGCCAGATCAAGCGTGACGCCACCCACGTCCTGGGCCTGGCGAGTCGCTTGGCGACGCTGGCCGGCCGAAGACGGGAGTTTCGGCGCGAGGTGGCCAAGCTTTTCCAGCAGACGCGGCAAGAACAGCCCTTAAAGCAGCTGGCGGAGGTCGACTTTACGCAGCGCGCCAACCCACTACGCAGTCTGATCGCCGATTTGAGACTGAGCCGGTTGCTCACGCTCAACTACGACGTCGAGATCGAGGAAGAGTTCCGGCGGCTATATCGTACAGGCGGCACCTCGCGCCGGGATGTCTTGCCGCGCGGTACCGGGAAGCAAGAGCCGTTGTCGGCCTTTGACGTGCTGTGCGGCTGCACCCAACCGACCGACGATGACAATGAGAAAGAGGCCATGTTCGAGCGCGCGTTGGACCTACCGCGTCGAGTCGAATACTCCGATGGGACCAGCCGATCAGTCCTCAGCGTCTCTATGAGCGGCGACAACATTTCTGATCTGGTGAACTTCGCACTGCATCCGCGCCAGTTCGTCGGGCAGGTCGTGCACCTACATGGCCGCTTCGACAAGCCGGAAGACATGGTTCTGACCGACGAGGACTATCGGCAGACCTATATGCGCTCGGACGAGAATGCGTTGTGTTTTGAAGAGGCGCTCTCCGCGCTCCACACCGGCAACGACATCCTGTTCGTCGGATCTGGAATGCGGGAAGCAGACATCCTACGGCCTTTGAGGCAGTTCATCAGTCAGGACAAGTCGCCAGACTTCGCGCAGCGGCACGTCTTCGCGATGCTTGAGCACAGGGTCACGCTCAACGATGCGTGGTTCAGAAATCCCTTCGGCCGCGATCGTGAGACCTTGGAGGCTGAGTTCGCTGAACGGCACTTGCACCATGCGCGCCGCCATGCGCCGAAAATGTCTGGCGCTAGTCGGGATGACTTCAACGCTGACGAGCAAGAGGCGTTGCGGCTCAGGGACGAGTTTGGCGTCTTCGCTCTGTTTCACGGTGGCGAGGCGCTGCGTGCTGTGCGTATCGCAATCAACTTGCTCAAGCGGGCAGGACCGCATGAGGAGCCGTATCCCGACCAACAGGCAGACAGTGAGTGCAAGAAGAGCGAGCTTCTAGCTGAGGCGAGCGATCCAAAAGTCGCCGTGGCGCTGCGTGCTGCTGCCCGCGCCGTCAGAGCCAAGCTGGAGCGCGATGACGACGTTTTTGAGGCGCTACTGAACGATAACGAGCGAATGAAGCTCGTGCAGATGCTTCGCGTGCTTGACGACTCACTGGGCGTGGAACCAGTCCAGGCGAAGGCGCTGGACGCCGCGCTCAAGCAATGCAAAGCTACGAAGGACCATCTCGACGCGATCGAAACCGAACTGCGCAGTCGCGCGCTTTCGGATGCAGTCAAGCAGATCGAGAAGGATCGCCAGGCGTGGTGGCGCGACTGGAGGTCGCTGCCGAAGGAGCGCAAGGCGCGCTTCCGCCCCCGTTACATGGATCATGACCGTACCACGCGGCAAATCCCAACCCTGGCGCGTCACCGCCCGCATTACAGCCCGATCGACCTGCGCGGCAAGCCGGCGACAGAACAGTTCGCGGCAATCAAGGAGCTGCAGTCTCTAGCAGCGGAGCAGCACCGCAAGGTCGAAGAAGCGGTCACAAAGAATTTGAGGCGCAGAACCGACGATCCAGAGAGCTTGAACAAACAGGAGGTGGGCCGCGCCATCTCCGGCGGTCACCTGAAGACGCAAAATTCCAATAATTTTAAATACTTCGAAGACGCTGCTGCCGGCACGCAGCGCGACTTCATAGCGACCCCGCCGAGGCGCGTCGTGCTAGGATGCATGCCAAGGGGCTTTGGCAAGGGGTCTCTGCTGCATATCCTTCAGCAGCCAGACGAGACGGGCAGACGCTTGGTGCTCGACGGGATTTTCCCTGATGTCCGAACGCCGACCGCCGCGACCCCGCATGGGCGCTATCACGGAGCCTTCTGCCTCCACCTCAGCTTCTCGATGGAGTTCGCTTCGGTCATCAGCGCGCTGAGAGATTTCGTGGAAGACGCGCTGATCGGTATCATGACCGAGCACACCAAACTCTTTCTTAAGCGCGCAAAGTGCCGGCTCCAGAGCGCGAAGCCCGAGTACCAGGACACGTTCCTTCACGTGCTCCACGAACATCTCCGCGGCTCGAAAGCTTCGCAGAGCAGGCTCAAGGCAGTGCTCGAGAGCCCTCGGGACGGCCAGATGGACAAGAATGACGCGGCGAAGAGGATCCGAGAGGAACTCATCAAAGCGTTCTGGGCGAAACGAAGCCTTCCGCACGGACGCGGGCGCGTCCATCGCCTGGAACAACTTCGCTTGCGGCTCTCGGCATACACCGATGTCGTGGACATCATGTGCAACGTGAACCTTCGGCTGTTCATTGCGATGTCTGGGCTCGACAAACTCTGCGACGATCGGGGCATCGCCTACAATCCGATGTTCCGTGCGCTGTTCAGAATGCTGACCGGCTACGGCGCGAAGTACGCGTCAGAGTCCGATGTGACGGCGCCCTACGATCTCTTGCTGATTAGCGGAAGGCGTGGCGCGCCGATCCGCTACCTCTCGCCGGAGATCGAAGAAAGCGAAGTCGAAGAGATCATCGCTGCACCCGGAAAGGGTGGCCCGCTCGACTTCATCGCGCCGCGCCAGGCGTCGGACAAACGCGGTCGCAAGCGGTACCTGCAGGACTGGTCCATCATCCCACCGATCTCAGTCAGCGAGCGCAGCTGGCTCGGCTCGTCTGGTCGCGGCTTGTTCTGGGAGGTGCTCAAGCAGCATGAACTCCGCGACTGTGATTCCAGCCGCAATATCCGGCGCAGCCTTGAAAGTGGCGTCGCCCTCTCCTCGTGGTGCGCCGGGGCCATCGGTGCGCGCCTTTCGGGCACCTGGGCGCACAAGAGCGACAATGATGTCAAGCCGAGAGTCGAAGAATTTGTTCAGACGCTCGACGGCGCGATCGCGCGCGGCGGCATCGCGCAGGTCCTTCGCGAGATATTCGAGATACACAAGACGGAACTGAGGGCGTGGGGCAGTCTGCTGGCCGAAGACGTTGAGGGCCGCAGGTCGACAAATCTGACTTGGCCCGATGGTGCGTGCTTCGGCGAGGCGCTGCGTGCGGCACCGACCCACGACCCTACCACGCAAGAGGGCAATCGCCTTGTCGAACTCACCTACGTTATCATGGCGCATCTTTCGCTGTTCCCGATGCCAGTCGAGCCGCGAGTGCTCTACGGCTGCGACGAAATCAAGGATCTGCTAAGTCAGATCTGCGCGCCGGCGCCTGGTGAGGACGATCCACTCCCACTGGAGAAAGACGAGAAGCAGAAGGAGAAGGACAGACGCCTTGCCCTTCTTCGCAAACGTCGCTTGCGCCTGCTTTCTCAAGTTCTCAGCTACTTACATATGAGTGGATTAGTGATTGCTGTTCGTGGTAAGAATACGTCCCATAATGACGACGAACAAGGCTCTCTAAAACTCGGCGGTAACGTACTAAATTCAGATGATGTTCACACGCGCTTCACGATACAACATCAGTTGCGCGAATTCACTGCGCGCCTGATGGATCTTTCCGTGCCAGATCAAGGGGAGCGAAACTTTTTCCAGCTCTCAATCTACTGTGACCAGCCTAGGGACTTACCATCTCCCAATGAAGACCATTATCGTCTCGTCCGCGATATCATGGAGCGCCAGATCAAGAGCACCAGAAATACGATCTGGTGCATGCTTCAGCTTACGCGCCCGATCGAAGACGATCCGAAAAAGAGACCCCGTGGCTTTGAGACGCTCTCAACGCACGAACAGGAGTTGGTTAAGTTTGGTTCACAGCGTCGCCTGTTCGATCTGGAGCTAGGCGAAGGTCACGCATCGCCGCACTTCGAGTCCCTGCACGCCGTTCCGAACCGGGTGCGTGCGCTCTATGGCTTGCTTCGAAGCGGCTTCTCGGTCGGCACGATCTCCCGGCTTCCAGGGCTCGACGACGAGGTGCCTGACCAACCCTACGAGCGCTTTCGCGGATGGCTGCGCGGGGTGACCAACGCGGCGATCAGCTGGGACTACGTCGTGGACCATTTCTTCCCAGAGGATGGCAATGAAAACTTCCAGGTGACCCTTGAGCGGGTCGCCGAAGTTAACGGCGTCAAGTTTTCAGCGGAGGACGTGAAGGTCGGGCGCTTCTCCAGGCCACTGTATCGAGACGAAATTGGCTGGATCTTGAACGAGCGCGGTTTGATGGCGCTGGTAACAGGCAACATTTTCGACGCAATACCACTGTTCCAACGGGCCCTTGACGAAATGCACCATGACGACGTCGAGGGATACTACGATCCTTCGTTGCACGCCGCGGTGCGGCGTGTCCGGCTCAACATGGCCATTGCGCTGATCGAGCGCGGTCACCTCGACCGCGCTAAATCGAGCTTGGAGGCGCTTACCTTACCGTCCAGCTTCTCGGATCATTCAGGCAGCCAAGTCAGTTGGCTTTCAGAAGGCTATCTAGGACTGGTCCGACACCTGTCCGGAGATCATTCAGGCGCAAGAGCGGCTTATAAGACTGCGTTGGAGCGCTCACGCGACCGCTCCATGATGCGTTCTGTAGCGATCTTCTCAAAACACCTGGCCGATCTGGAGCGGCGCCACGGTGATCTAAAGAAGGCTCGGCGCTATGTCGAAGACGCGATGGACGCTTCGATGCAGTGCGTGCAACGCGACGTTTTCCAGCTCGCGCGGATTTCGAGAGCACAGCTCGACATCATTGACCCAGAAGGTTCCAGCACACAGGTAGGCGAAATCGTCAGTGATGCATTGAGCTTCGCGCAAGCGATGGGCGTGCCACGAATCGAGGTGGAGGCGCTTCGATTGCAGGCCAATTTGATGGCTGCTCAGGGTGATCGCATGTTGGCCGGTCGCTTCGCCTCACGCGCGGCGGCGGTCGCCAACCGTTGTGGACTGCGTCTTCAAAAGCTCTCCGCGTTGGTAGCTTTCGGCAACGCCATGAAAGGCCGCGGCCAACACGATCAAGCCCAGCGGCTTCTGGACGAAACGAAGCGTGAGGCGGAACGGCGCGGTTATCAGAGCATTGCGCTGAAGATCAGCACCACTCCTGATGGGCAAAGGCAATGAACCCTAGGTAGGGTCGCCATGGGTGTCCGGTGCATTGCAAGTGAGCAACGGCGCGAACGTGCTTAGATGGCGGCTTCCGGAGATACCAGGTGAACCACGCCGCGTGCATTTCGCGCTTTGATGCTCAGCGCTGCATCAGCGAGCGCAGATTGGCTGAAATTCGAACGGCGGCATTGTCCGCATCCAGGCCTTCGGCGACTTGGCCGGTGAGCGCCTGCGGCGAATGCCGGGAAACGGGGGCGCGACCGCAGCATTGACCCCACCGGTGAATGGCAGCTGAGGGCCGCTCGCGTTGGTGGGGCTCATCCGATATCTCCCGATGCGGCATGGTGGAACATGACCGGTTCGAGCCCAAATGGATGACTTGAGGAAGAGTGTCGAACTGTTCAACATCGTTGAGTTCTCTTATGGTCTGCGGTCATGGTGTCTGTAACCGTGCTGAACGCTGCCGGTCGGCTTGATGCCGCTATTGAGGCGGAAGTACGCAATGGAGTGATCGACGCGGCCCAGAGATTCTCGGCCTATGTGGACGTGCGGCAGATTGACGTCGTCATCCAGCTCTGTGAGTTCGAAGTACACGCAAGAACATTTGGGCCCGAAAGCTTTGCAATTTACTTGAACCCGAATGATTCCATTCTTTCAGAATGGACCCAGGGCCATTTCTCCCATCTTGCTGCGCATGAGTTTCACCACACCCTTCGCTGGCGTTCACTATCAATTCGCTCATTCGAGGATTGGACCCCAGGCGAGGTATTGGTGCTCGAGGGCCTCGCCACCAATTGCGAGCTGTTTCTGCGCTATCCTGCGCATGACGCACTCAAAGTGGCTGATAAGCTTGTCGAACCACTTCTCGACAAGCTTAAGCCTGACGTTGATGCGAGGTATTCTGAGGTCAATTGGTTTGATAGGGAAGCAGGACTACCCTGTCCCGGCATCCGCGCAGCAACCGCGATGGGGCACTTGCTGGTGCGCCGTTTCCTCAAACAAACAAATGCCACCCCAATAAGCGCTCTGGCTGTACCTTGGCGAGAGGTCTGGGACACCGTGATGCTCCAGTGATCTGACAGCGATTGAGGTCAGCTTCGTCCCGCACCTCTGCCAACTGCCGCGACGCCGATTTCGCAGTCGCGGCAAAGGACCGGTTCGGACGACGGGGCCAGGGCATCCGGTTGCTTGGAGGTGGTCACTTGTCTGGCAGCGGTTGTAGTTCTCCTCCGAACGGGCGCGCGGCTCGATGTACGTGCTTCGGGGTTCTGGGGTACCGTTAGACGCTCGGGTCGTGAGTGGCTGGAAGCGGTGACAACAGCCGTCTTGCACCGTGCTCAGGGCACTGGGGCACTCTCAATCTCGCTGCTTGGAAGCCCATAGTCACAGTCTTGTCGGGGGGTGAAACGGGGGGCACAGCCCCCCTCGTAAGCGGTCCGGAAGGGCCGCGAAGCCGGCACGCTGTCATACAGCGTGCACATCTTGCGGCCAGCGACAATGACAGTGACCTGAATGTCGTGCGCAGATCTCGTTCACCTGCAAACGGCCGTCGTTGCGCGCTATGGGCAATGTTCGGCACCGGGGCTCGTCCCAGAGACACGAACCTTGGAAGCCGGTCTGATTGCGGTATCGTATCAACGCGTCCGCCATGATGTTCACTCTTCGCTGAGGTGCGTGTTGGAACCCTTCGATCTTTCTGCGATCTCGGACGAAGGCATCAGGAGGGAGTACGCCTTCTTGCAGAAACGGGCCGACGCGACGATCCGTGCCGTGCAACAGGCCTATGGCCAAGGCCGCGCTCCAATAGCCTTTCGGTTTGTCGACGAGAAGCGCTTCAACGCCCGGGTCGGCAAAGAGGCCGGCACCTACGGTATCGAGATGAATGCCGCCGTACCGCTCTTCAACCTGATCCTGTTTTCGCGCCTCCTCACGGACCCGCGTCTCTTTCCGCACCTCCCGACGAGCGGACGTCTCGAGAGCGACTACACGCTTCCTGCGGTGGTCGATCCGAGCGACTTCTCAAAACGATCTGATTGGAAGATCGAACTGACCGGGCCACGCGCTTTTGCAGCTGGGACGCTTGCCGACATCTGCTCGTCCTTTGTCGTCTTCCATGAGATCGGGCATGTGCTCTGCGGGCATGTTGAAGGCGCAGAAGCACTTGAGGGCTGC
>JBCCRM010000058.1:0-16911 GCA_039513195.1 Pseudomonadota bacterium
CTGCACGATCCGCGGCTATCGCATGGCGCCCCTCTCGGTGGTGGGGCCGGTCGATTATTCCTGGCTGATCTTCGCGATCCTGCTGGGCTTCTTCGCATTCGGCGAGGTGCCGGGCCTCGGCGTGGTCTTCGGCGGTGCGCTAATCATCCTCGGCGGACTTCTCCTCGCCCGGGCAAAGACCGAGGCCGCACCCGCCAGCCCGATTAGGCCGGGTCGTAGGGGCGGATGATCTCGATCAGCGCCGGGTTTAGCTGCGGTCCCAACCATTGGCGCGACCGCCAGACGAACCCACTGTCCGGCTCGACCCAATAGAGATTGGTGAATTGCCGGCGCGGGCTCGTGCAGGTTTCCAGCATGCGCACGACCTGATAGCGGCGCTCGACGATCTCGATCTCCTCGCGGACATCGCGGGCATAGACGCAGGTCACCGTGATCGAAAACCGCTGCAAATCGCGTATCTTGTATTGGTATTCGCGGTCGATCTGGCCCGGCCAGTCCGCCAGGCGGGTGGGGTAGGCGATCGGGTCGCCGCTCGCATGGCGCACGCCCAGCAGATCCTGCGATAGCCCATCGGTCCCCGCAACGGCCCCGCCGAGCAGCACCAACCCGCGGCGGTTCTGATCCTGATAGGTCAGATAGCCGTCATTATCCGCTAGGGGCACCACGAAGGCGCGCCCGCTCTCTGCTTGAAAAGAAACGGCTATGGTCGCGAACGGGATCTGGTCGAGCTGCGCGCGGGTGACCTCGGGCGGCACAGGCGCATCCTCGCCAAACAACCGGTCGGCGGCCAAGGTGCCGATCCGCTCGAAGGTGCCGCCGCCCTCGCTGGAGCACCCGGCCAACAGCAAAACGGCGAGCCAAAGTGCTCTCATTGCCAGAAGCTCCCGAACTGGGTGCCGAGGCCGCCTCTATCCGCGTCCTGCACCAGCGGATAGAGACGGTTGGCGATCACCAGGCGCTGCCCGCCATCAACCGTCAGCGGGCGCAGCACGGTGCGCAGCTCCGACCGGCTCTCATAGGGCAGCACCCAGTTGAACGGGATCGTCAGGATGATCCCCCGGTCAAAGCTGCCTTCGCCGAACTCGTCGAAGGGGACATCGGTGAAGGTCGCAAAGGCCCCCAACTCCCAGCCGTTGGCAAAGCGGCGGCTCAGCGTCAGGGTGCCGCCGTAATCGCCCGCCAGATAGCGCCCGCCATCGACCTGGGCGGTGATGCCGTAGAAGCCGGTGTCCCAATAGACCGAGACATGGCCGGTCACCTGGTTGAAGTTCTGAAACCCGAAGAAGCCACTGAAATCCCGTTGCCGGACGAAATTGATCTCGCCGCCGACGCCCCAGGACTGCGCGGCTGGCTTCCACAAGAGCTCGGTGGAAAACCCGCCGAACATCCGCTCCAGCATCCCAGCAGAGAAGCGGGCATAGAGCGCGTTGTCGAGCTTTGTGACATAGTCGGCGGTCAGCCGGGTGATCGCCGGGTCGCCCTCGTCCAGATACTCGGCAATGTCCGAACGGACGGCCGGCAGCTCCGAGGTCGACTCCGCCTCCAGCCCGTCGAGCTGGCCGACCAGACGCCCCTGTGCCGCTGCGGCGAACGAAAGACCGGGCAGCACCTCGACCTTCACATCGCCGGCGAGCGAGAGGTCCGCCTGCAGGGGCTGGTCCGGATCGAACAGGTTCACCGGCACCAGCGGGCTGATGCCCCAGGAAAACCGCGGGAACTGTTGCAGCGTCCGGTCCGTGGCGAACCAGTTCGGCGGCTCGGCATCGGTGATCTCGGCGGCCCGCCACATGGCCAGCGCCGCGTCGGGCTTTTCGATAAAGTCCTCGATGTCGGATCGGTTCAGGATCACCTTCACGACGGGCAGCGACCCCTCCACTGGAACGATGGCAAAGGTCTCGACCGAGGGTGGCAGGTTCCGCGCCATGGCCCGCGCCGTGCGCCCGATGGCCCGCGGCATGGAGCGGAATTTGCCATTCTCCACATAGATCGTCGTTTCTGTCGGTTGCAGGTCAATGCCCAGCAGGCCGAGGCGGTCGGGCTCCAACTCCCGCACCACCGCATCGACCGCCGCGTTGCGCACCGCATCATCGGCGAACCAGTCGGTGGGGTGGCGATACCGCTCCCGCTGGGTCAGCTCGATAGCCCGGGCACCGGCCTCGCGCAGCGCAACGGTGCAGAGCACCGTCGTATCCGCATGCACGAAGGTCACCACATCGATGACGCCATACTCCGCATCGATCGCCGCGGCACTGTCGGACGGGCAGACATGATCGGCCGATGGCGCGGTCTCTGCCTGCGCCCAGCGGACACCCATCACCCGCTCGTCGATGCTGACGCTGCGGATCCCGGCCTGGTGGTAGGAGACACTGGGCGCGCCGGCGATGATCTCGCCCGCGACGGTGCCGAGACCGGCCAATCTCTCCAGATCCACAGGCAGAGGGCGCGGGTTCACTGGCAGCGGTGCCGGCTCTCCATCGCTGGGCGACAGAGGCGCCATGGGATTGCCGCTGACGGTCAGGCGGACGCCGAAATCGGTGCCATAGGCGTAGTAGGCGCCGATCTCGATGCCGTCGAGGATGCGGTATTCGACCCCTGCGCTCAGCGGCACCGATGGCTCGAAACCGGCGAAGGGTGCTTCCTCGTCATAGTCGTCGCCGGAGTACTCTGCCTTGATCCGCAACCCCTCGACCGGGGTCTGCCATTCGACGCCGGCAAAGAACCCCATGTCCTCGCCCTGAAAGAACCGGCCGAAGCTGACCTCGCCCCCCGATCCGTCGAATTCGCCCCGGTCCTCGAAGCTCTCAAACACCTCGGCGAACGGGTTTGGCACATCGTTGAGCCCAGCGAAGCGGCCCCATCCGACGCCGCCGGTGACCTTCAGCGTACCGTCGAAAAACCCCTTCGTCGCAGCGACATACTCGCCCGAATAAATGCCAGTTCCAAGGAAGTCCTGCAGCCCCACCGCGACCGAGGGCCAGAGGTCGCCTTCCTGCAGAAAGCGGATCTTTACATCGAAACTGCGGTCAAACAGATCGCCCGAGGCGAGGAAGTCGTCCAGCACCGAATAGCGGAACGCAGCCTCGACACCCGGCAGGATTTGCGCCGAGATGGTGTTGCGGGAAAATCCGCCGAAAAACGCGGTGGTCGCGCTGATCTGGCCGTCCGGCTGCATCTCCGCCGAGGGCATGTCGATCAGTCCGGTCATGCCATAGAAGTTGTGGCTGGGGCGCAGGGGCTCGGCGTTGACCGGCTCCTCCGCCAGGTTGCGTCCTGGCAGGCCAAGCACCGCCGTCACGAAGACGACGGTTGTAACAACCCGATAGACGCCCAAGCCTCAAGCTCCTGCCGTTTCCCCCCGCAGGTTGCGAAAAACGTATCAACCCTTTGGGATGCGCGCAAGTTTCGGCAATCTTTCTACGGTTGTGTCGCGCGGAGGCCTCAGAACGGTTGAAGCGGCCTGGACCCGGCGACCGGAACAACGTTTCGGTCTCGGCGGATCTCCACCGCTCAATTGGGTCTGTACGCCGCCGGGCAAATTCGTTAATTCTAGGTGTTCATGCTAAGTTCTCGATCTGGGAGGCCATGGTGCTGAAGCCCGACCTCAGCTCCGATGAATTTCACGCCCCGATCGCCGAGGCGATCTGGGACATGAAGTATCGCTTTAAGGCGGCGGACGGCACGGCGCTGGACGCGACCTTGGCGGACAGCCGGGCGCGGGTTTCAAGGGCCCTCGCTACGGTCGAGGCCGACCCCCTGCGGTGGGAGAAGTCGTTCCACCAGGCGCTTGATGGTTTTAAGTTTTTGCCCGCAGGCCGGATCCTCGCCGGGGCTGGCACCGACCGCTCCGTCACTCTCTTTAACTGCTTCGTCATGGGCGCCATCCCGGACACGATGCCCGGTATTTTCGAGATGCTGAAGGAAGCCGCCGTCACCATGCAACATGGCGGCGGGATCGGCTATGACTTCTCGACCATCCGGCCAAAGGGGGCGGAGGTGCGGGGCGTGGGCGCCGACGCCTCCGGCCCGCTGAGCTTCATGGATGTCTGGGACGCCATGTGCCGCACCATTATGTCGGCGGGCTCGCGCCGCGGTGCGATGATGGCGACCATGGCCTGCGATCACCCGGATATCGAGGATTTCATCGCCGCCAAATCCGACCCCGCGCGGCTGCGCATGTTCAATCTCAGCGTTCTGGCGTCCGACGCTTTCATGGCGGCTGTGAAGGCGGACGAGCCCTGGGATCTGGTGTTCGAGGGGCAGGTCTACCGCACGCTTCCCGCCCGGGCGCTGTGGCAGAAGATCATGGCCGCGACCTATGACTATGCCGAGCCCGGGGTGATCTTCATCGACCGCATCAACCGGGCCAACAACCTGCATTATGCCGAGACGATCTCGGCCACCAATCCCTGTGGCGAGCAGCCGCTGCCCCCCTATGGCGCTTGCCTGCTGGGCTCGATCAATCTCGCCGCCCTGGTGCGGCAGCCGTTCGAGGAAGCGGCACATGTCGATCCCGAAGACCTCGCGGATCTGGTCGCGACCTCCGTCCGGATGATGGACAATGTCGTCGATGCCAGCCGCTTCGCCCTGGACGCGCAGCGGCAGGAGGCGTTGGCGAAACGGCGCATTGGCCTCGGTGTCACCGGGCTCGCCGACGCGCTGATGATGACGGGGCTGCGCTATGGCGCGCCGGAGGCCGTGGCCCAGACCGGCGCCTGGCTGCGCCAGATCCGGGATGCCGCCTATCGCGCCTCGGTCGATCTGGCGGCGGAGAAGGGGGCCTTTCCCCTGTTCGACCGCGATGCCTATCTGGCGGGAGAGACCGTGGCGGCCCTGCCGGCGGATATCCGCGAGGGGATTGCTGAACACGGTATCCGCAACGCGCTCCTGACCTCCATTGCGCCGACAGGCACCATTTCGCTCTTCGCTGGCAATGTCTCCTCGGGGATCGAGCCGGTCTTCGCCCTTTCCTACACCCGCAAGGTGTTGCAGCCCGACGGCTCCCGGGTCGAGGAGGAGGTGGAGGACTTCGCCGTCGCCCGCTGGCGCACACTGAACGGCGATGGGCCGCTGCCGGAGCATTTCGTGACCGCCCAGGACCTCGCCCCCGCCGACCACGTCGCCATGCAGGCGGAGGCGCAGAAATGGATCGACAGCGCGATTTCCAAAACCATCAATTGCCCGGAGGATATCGCCTTCGATGCGTTCCAGGACGTCTATCTCCAGGCCTATGAGGAGGGGTGCAAGGGTTGCACCACCTACCGGCCCAATGCGGTGACCGGCTCGGTCCTCAGCGCTGCGCCCGCCGCAGAGCCTGCCCCCGCCCCAGTAGCGCCGGCAGAGGGCGATGTGGTCTGGATCGCCGACCCGTTGGAGCGGCCGGATATGCTCGCGGGCATGACCTACAAGCTCAAATGGCCGGACAGTCCCCATGCGATCTACATCACCATGAACGACATCATGGTGTCGGGCCGCAGGCGGCCGTTCGAGATCTTCATTAACTCCAAGAACATGGAGCATTATGCCTGGACGCTCGCGCTGACCCGAATGATCTCGGCGGTGTTTCGGCGCGGCGGCGATGTCAGCTTCGTGGTAGAGGAGCTCAAGGCCGTCTTCGATCCCCGCGGCGGGGCGTGGATGAAGGGGCGCTATGTGCCCTCGATCCTCGCGGCCATCGGCGGTGTGATCGAGCGCCATTTGGTTGAGATCGGCTTCATCGCCGGGGATGGCGCCGTCCCGGGCTTGACCGGGGACCTCGACGACGACGGCGCGCAGGCCGTGGCCGTCGGGGATGCGCAGACCGCGCCGGCCACATGCCCGACCTGCGGCAGCTTCAATACCTCGATGCGCGATGGCTGCTCGGTCTGCCTTGACTGCGGGTATTCGAAATGCGGGTGAGGCACGGCGACCTCTGAACGGCGTCGTCGCCATTCCGCGGCAGCCAGTTGCGCCCTTTAACAGCAACTTGACCGACACTGGCAAATGTCAGGGTCCGTCCGGTCTAAGAGGTTCCGGCAACCTTGCGATGACGAGGCGGAGATGACGCTCCAGGCCCCGCGGGATCCAATACCTGCGCGCCGCCACCGATAGTCAGACAACCGCCTTCACCGAGGACCTCGCGGCGATGAAGGTGCCAGTCGAACGCCTCGACGCGCTGCCGCACTCTGTATTTTCTGCTGTTCACCAAGCCGGGTAGGTGGTCGAAGATCGGTGGCATCGCCACCGAGATGAAATGCTTCGCGCGCGTCGAGACGGCGGCCCGGCCGGCGGCACCCGATCTCGATCCGAAGTCCTAGGCGCTGTGTCCTGTTGTCACCGCCGCGCGCCTGCGTCATGAGTGCCGCGGGGCGTGCGCTGCGCACCCACAGGCAGGGATAGGCACCGGACCCGCACGGATTGCGCCGCGGGCCGCTGAGGGGAAGCAGATGAACGCAGTCTCGCAGTTCGGCAATCTCAATGAATTCGGCATCGCAGCCATCGTTCTGGTGGTGTTCGCGCTGATCCTGATTGCGCGGGCGGTCAAGACAGTGCCGCAGGGCCAGGAATGGACCGTCGAGCGCTTTGGCCGCTATTCGCGCACGCTTCGCCCGGGCCTGCGGTTTTTGATACCGCTGCTAGAACGGGTTGGCGAGCGCCTGATCATGATGGAGACGGTGCTGGATGTCGACGGCCAGGAGGTGATTACCCGCGACAATGCCATGGTGCATGCGGATGCCATCGCCTTCTATCAAGTGGTCAACGCCGCCCAGGCGGCCTACGAGGTCAAGGACCTGCAGCGGGCGCTGACCAATCTCTCCGCGACCAATATCCGGACGGTGATCGGCGCCATGGATCTCGACGACGTGCTGTCGAACCGCGATTTGATCAACTCCAAGCTGCTCGGCGTGATCGACGAGGCCGCCAATCCTTGGGGCGTGAAGGTGACCCGGGTCGAGATCCGGGATCTGCGCCCGCCGGCGGACATCGTCGAAGCGATGGGCCGGCAGATGAAGGCCGAGCGGGAGAAGCGCGCCGAGGTTCTGCAGGCGGAGGGAGAGAAGCAGTCCGCGATCCTAAAGGCGGAGGGGGAGCGCGAGGCCCAGATCCGCGAGGCGGAGGGCCGGCGCGAGGCCGCCTTCCTCGACGCCCAGGCCCGGGAGCGCCTGGCGGAGGCGGAGGCAAAGGCGACCGAGATGGTCAGTCGCGCCATCGCCGAGGGCGACGTGCAGGCGGTGAACTACTTCGTCGCCCAAAAATATGTCGAAAGCCTGCAGGCGATCGGCGCCGCACCGAACACCAAGACCGTGATCCTGCCGATCGAGGCTGGCGCTATCGCAGGCGCCATCGCTGGGATCGCGGAACTGACCGGATCGATCAAGGCCTCGCCATCCGCGCCCGCGGTCAGGTCCGATCCGCTGCCACCGCGCCCCACGCCGGTTACCGCCTCGCCGGCGCTCGATCTGGGACCGCCGCAGCAGGTCGGCACGCAGTCGGCGGCGCAACCCGCCGAGGCGGAGCGCGATGCGACCGGCCGGCCCACGGGCCCCGCCGGGCCGCGGCGCGGCGGGATCGATGATGGCGGGGCGTGATGGGCGCGGATCTCTTCGGCTTTCTGACCGGCATCTCGCCGTGGTGGTGGGTCGCTTTCGCGCTCGCCCTCGGCGTCGCGGAAATGGCGACCTTCACCTATGCGCTTCTTTGGCCGGGGCTGGCGGCGCTCAGCATGGGGCTGGTGCTGTTCGCAGTGCCGACCCTCGCGGGCAGCCTTCAGATCACGGGCTTCGCGGTGCTCACCGTACTCTACGGCGCCATCGGCTGGTTGATCCTCCGCGGCATGCGCCCACAGCCAGAGCCTGAACCGGGTCTCAACCGTCGCAATGCGCGTCTCGCCGGGCGCGAGGCGGTGGTTCGCGGCCCGTTTTCGGCCGGCATCGGGCCCGTTGAGATCGACGGCGTGCAATGGCGCGGGCGCTTGGCCGAGCCTGGGGGGACGGTGCCGGAGCCAGGCGAGGTGGTGACCGTCGCCGATGTCGACGGCACCACATTGATCCTCGCGCGCAAAACCCCTTGACTGCCCCATCTTCGCCATAATTGAGTCTTCCGAGAGACACCTGAGGGGCGCCGTGAGGAAAGGCGTTATCGGTTCGTGGCGCCGCTTGCGCCCCAGTTCCGTTGTGTTACTGTGCGATCCGTCGGAGAATAAGTTGCTTAACGAGGGGGTGTTTTCTCCTCTCAACGAATAAAGCGACAGAATTCGGCCAAAGAGAATCGGGCAGTAAAGGACAGGGTTGGCGAATGATTGGCTCGGGCGGCCGAACCAGTGGCGCTGGGGCGGCCTTGGTCGGCTTAAGTCTGGTTGTGGGATCTCCTGAGACCAGCCTTGCCCAAGATGACGGCAGGCCAGGTTGCGGCGGCATCTATGTTGTCCAACCCGGCGATACACTTCGTTACATAACAATCGAGACTTTGGGTCACGACAATTATCGTCTTATCTTCGACGCCAATCGCGGTGCTTTGCGGTCGCCGGCGCTTCTGGAGACCGGGGACCCGATTTTCATACCCTGTCCGGATGGCAGCGGCGCCAAAGACCGGGTCGAGGCGCTGGCCCGGTGGAATGCTCTCAATAAGGCGGCGGAGCTGACGGGTGACGCCGAACTGAAAAACGGCGCCGCAATCCAAGTGCTGACGGTGGCGGAGGATAGGGCGCCGCCAGAAGACCGGGCGCAGGGCGCAGCGCCGGAACCGGGGGCCTCGGATGGCAAACCACCTGGGCAGGCGGGCGCGCCGGCGGAGACGGCCCCAGAGCGGAGCGCGCGCACCCTGCCGGCGGGGTTGGTGGAGCAGGGCAGCACCGGCCCAGCAGGGTTCGAAGACGATGCGTTTCCCCCAAGGGTCCGCTTCCTCACCGGTTCCGACTTCGCGCCGTTCACCGACGAGGCGCTGCCCGAGGGCGGGATGATCACCGAACTGGTCCGCCGGGCCATGCGCGATGCCGATGCCTCCCGCGATTATCGCGTGACCTTCGTCAATGACTGGGCGCCGCATCTCGATCCTCTCTTGACCGAGGGCGCGTTCGATCTGGGTTTCCCATGGTACAAGCCGAATTGCGATAATCTCGACCGCCTGTCGGAGCCGATGCGCCTGCGCTGCACGGATTTCGACTTTTCCCATCCGCTATACGAGGTGGTGGTTGGATTCTACATGCGCTCCGACGACATCCTTGCCACCGCGACCGAGCACGCGGCGCTGATCGGCAAGCGGATCTGCCGTCCCCGGGGCTATCCCACTTCGGATCTGGAGGAGCGCGGCCTCAACGATACCACGGTTACCATGATCCGCGCTGCCACGCCCGCTGAGTGTTTTGCCGCCCTCGGCAACGGCGAGGTGGATGTGGCCAGCGTCAATGTGCTTCTGGCCGAGGAGGAGGTCGCTCGCCAATCCCTCCGCGGCCATGTGGTTGAGAACTCCGACCTCTCCACGGTGCGCACGCTGCATGTGCTCAGCCCGAAATCGAACCCGTTCGGGCGCACCTATATCGCGCTGATCAATCGCGGCCTGCGCTCGCTCAGAGAGAGCGGGGAGTGGTTTGCGGTGGTCTCCCGCCATCTCGCGGAGCGAACGAAGCGGCTGAACTGACCCCCGGGCCCGGACGACGGATCGCGCCCGTTGGGGCGGGTCGGGGGCCGCGCGGGTGGCAGAAATGGCAAGTGATGCGATCGGGTCGCATCCTGCCTGCGCCAGGCCGCCCCGGTTCCACAGGCTGGCGCCGTGCCATCGCCACGACGTTCCCTTGCAACGCCAAGGGCCGCCGCCTTTCGAGCTATCCCCGGGCAAGGCCCGGCCTCTTGGGTTCTTTGGCAGCCCTGCAACCCGGCGGCGACGACATTCGAAAACGTTCCGGCGGATCTGAATTGATTGGCGTCGTGAAAATGCGTCGGTACAATCCCTCAGAGCGCCAGAAGCGATGTAATCGGGTCGGAAAGCGCTCTAAGCCTCGCCGCGCAGGTCCCGCACCATCGAGGCCAAACGCGCCAGATCCGGGTCAGGCAATCCTTCCGCCGCCAGCTTCTCGGCAGTGTTGTAGAGATACTCCCAGTTCGGCCCGCGCGGACCCTCCGCCCGCGCGATGGTCTCCGCCTGCTCCTCCAGCCCGATCGGCCCCGCATATTGCTCGTGGGTCCGGTCAAGCACATAGCAAATCGCATTCACCGGCGCGCCTTGCCCAGGCCCTGGACAGGTGATCACCACCGGATAGTACACCTCGAAATAGCTTCTGGTGATCAGCTCCCGCTCGGCCAAGTAGTCCCGCACGGGCTCGGTCTCGGGGCCTGCCACGCGAAACGCGACGCCTGCACAACTCGCATTCGGATCCCAATCGAGGCCGAGGACCAGGCCCGGCCGCTCCGGTGTGCCGCGATAGCGCAGCGAGCGCAGACGAAAGCTGCGGCGGTACCCGCTCAGCCTCGCCTGGCGCCGCTCGACGAACGCGAAGCCAGGGTCCCACATCAGCGAGCCATAGGCGAAGACCCAGAACCCGCCGTCCTCCGCCACTGCCATTGCCCGATGCCCCAAGCTTGCACACTCGGCCCCGGGCGTATTACGTGCGTGGCGCGGGCGCAAGGAGAGGGGCATGCGCGGTCTCAAATGGCTGGTCACGGTGCTGGTTCTCGCCGCCCTCGGCTGGTCTGCCTGGTGGTGGATTGGGGCCCGCGGGCAGGAGGAGGCGCTGGCCCGCTGGTTCCAGGGGCGCAGCGCCGCCGGCTGGCAGGCCGAGCATGCGGGGATCGCGATCACCGGGTTTCCCCAGACCTTCCATCGCCGGGTCGAGGCCCCGAAACTCGCCGATCCGGAGGCGGGTTGGGCCTGGCAGGCGCCGTCTTTCCGGGCCGACAGCCCGGCTTGGGAGCCGACGCGGTTCGAGATTGCACTGCCGCAGGAGCAATCGCTCGCGGTGCCGGGGCAGAGGATCTCGGTCGCCTCAGAGAGGTTTCGCCTGGTGCTCGACGTCAAGCCGGGCGCGCGATTGGAGCTCAGCGAAACCGGCATCGACGCCACGGCCCTGGCGCTCGCGGCGCAGTCCGGCTGGGATGCCGGGGCCGAGACCGTTTCCGCGACGCTTCGCGAGCGGCGCGAGGGGGCGCCGGAGAACACCTATGATCTGGATATGACGGCCGTGCAGGTGGTGCTGCCGAAGATGCTGACCGCTCGGCTCGACCCGTCGGGCGGCCTGGCTGGGGTGCGCGGCACCCTCAGTGCGGACGGGTTGGCGACCTTCGACCGGCCGCTCGACCGGTCGACGCTGGAGGAGGGCGATCTCGACGCCCGGACATTGCTGCTCCGCCCCTCCGAACTGCTCTGGGGCGATATGGTCCTGCGCGCCCAGGGGCGCCTCGATGCGGACGCCGAGGGCTACGCGGAAGGCGAGATCTCGCTCTCTATCCAGAATTGGCAGCGCATGTTGGCCATCGCCCGGCGCTCCGGCGCTCTCAGCCCCGGCCTTGCCGACGCGGTGGAGGGGGCCGTCAGCGTGCTCTCGATCTTCAGCCAGTCTGAGGCGCTGGACCTGACCCTGGTGTTCAAGGAACGCCGCGTCCGCCTCGGCCCGATCCCGATTGCCGAGGCCCCGCGAATAGCCGAGCCCTGACCGCAGTCTCTGACCGCGCGCCTTCGTAGGGTTCGGGGTCGGGATCGGTCACCCGCCTTTCCGGGACGCAGTCCCGAGCAGCGTCCGACCCTTTGCTTCAGTCAATCCACCGTCTTCGGCGCCCGCCCGAAATCAGGGGCGGCGGTGTCCTGGCCGGCCTCGATGATGCCGCGTCGGATCGCCCGCGTGCGGGTGAAGTAGTCGTGCAGATACTCCCCGTCGCCCATCCGGATCGCGCGCTGGAGCTGAAACAACTCCTCCGTGAAGCGGCCGAGGATATCCAGCACCGCCTCCCGATTGTTGAGGAACACATCGCGCCACATCACCGGGTCGGAAGCCGCGATCCGGGTGAAATCGCGAAAGCCCGCGGCGGAATACTCGATCACCTCGGAATCGGTCACCCGCTTCAGATCGTCGGCCACCCCCACCATGGTATAGGCGATGGCATGGGGCACATGGCTGGTCACCGCCAGCACCAGGTCGTGATGCTCCGGTGTCATCTCGGCCACTTTGGCACCGAGCGCCTCCCAAAACCGGCGGAGCCGCGCCACTGGCTCGGCCGAGGTGCCGGGCAGGGGGGTCAGGATCGTCCAGCGATTGTCGAACAGCGTCTCGAATCCCGCCTCTGGCCCGGACTGCTCCGTCCCCGCCAGCGGGTGGCCCGGTACGAAATGCACCTGGCCCGGCAGATGCGGTGCGACGCCCGCGATCAGATCGGCCTTGACCGAGCCCACATCCGACAGGATCGCGCCGGGCGGCATGGCAGGCCCAATCTCCGCCGCCACTGGACCGCAGGCGCCCACCGGTACGCAGAGCACCACCAGATCCGCACCCGCCGCCGCCTCCGCCGCGCTTGCGGCCACGCGGTCGCAGAACCCCAGCTTCGCCGCCATGGCCCGCGTCTCCGCCGAGCGGGCATAGCCCACCACCTCGCCTGCCAGCGCAGAGCGGCGCATCGCCCATGCCATGGAGGAGCCGATCAGCCCAAGCCCGATCAGCGCCACGCGCCCGAAATGCGGCGCGGTCACGGGCTGGCCGTGAAGGCGTTGACCGCTTCGGCGACGGCGGCGCAATCCTCCTCCGTCCCGATCGAGATACGCAGATACCCGGGCAGGCCATAGCCATCGACGCGCCGGGCGATCAGCCCGCGCGCCCGCAATGCGTCGTCGAGGGCCGCGACCTTGTCGCCCGCCTCGACCAGGATGAAGTTCGCCATGCTCGGCACTACCCGCAGTCCCGCCGCCCGGATCGCCTCGGCCAAGCCGTCGCGTGCGGCCTCGTTCGCCTCAGCCTCCGCCAGCACATAGGCCTGGTCGCGCATCGCCGCCTCGCCCGCGGCCAGCGCCGGTGCGGTCACGTTGAACGGCCCGCGCACTCGGTTCAGCACATCGATCACATGGGCCGGCCCATAGGCCCAGCCGAGGCGCAGCGCGCCCAACCCATGGATCTTCGAGAAGGTGCGCGTCATCACCACATTCCCCCGCGATCCGGCGAGCGCCAGGCCCGGATCGTCCGGCGCCGCCCGCACTGCAGATCGGGCAGCGTCGAACCGGGGCCGCCAGACATATTCCGCATAGGCGCCGTCGATCACCAACAATGCCTGCGCCGGCAGGGCATCGGCCAACCGTCCGAGATCCTCCGCCGGTACCATGGTCCCGGTCGGGTTGTTGGGATTGGCCAGGAACACAAGCCGCGTCCGAGGTGTCATGGCGGCGATCAGCGCGTCGATATCAGCCGTCAGATCCCGCTCCGGCGCGGTCACCGGGGTCGCGTTCGCTGCGAGCGCCGAAAGCTTATACATCAGAAAGCCATGGGCCGAGTGGAGCACCTCGTCCCCCTCGCCGGCATAGGCTTGGCACAGCAACGCGATCAGCTCATCGGAGCCGGCGCCGCAGACCACGCGCTCCGCATCGAGGCCATGCATCTCGGCGATCGCGGCCCGCAGCTCGACGGCGCCACCCTCCGGATACAGACCCAACGCCTCGCCCGCCGCCAGATAGGCCGCCTTCGCCGCCGGCGAGGGGCCATGCGGGTTCTCGTTCGCCGACAGTTTCCTCACCCGGTTGGCGCCAGCGACGCTCGCCTCGCCCCCCACGTAAGGTGTGATCGCCAAGACACCGGATTTCGGCTTGATTGTCGGGTGCGCGGGTGACTGGTCCATGAGCCTTGCCTTTTGCAGATAGCGCCCTCGTTTAAACATCAGGCGAGGCTTTTGAAAGCCTCGGCCCAGGGTTGCCTGTCACAGAGTTGAGTCGTCGGTTCGGCGAGGCCGGTCTTCGGGCCGCGCATGCCTGCATTTGCGTTCCAATAACCACAGATGCGGAGGAGCCCATGTTCAAATGGATTTTTGCCGGCGCTTTGGTTTCTTTGGCTGGTCCCGCTGTCGCGACAACGCTCGGCGGCGGGATCACCGACGGTACGCAGCAAGGCGTTTTCGTGAAGCTCGACCCCAGTACCGGGATTGCGGTGGGGAACGACACGTATCAGAGCAACAATCTCTATGCCTTTGACGAAGATCAGAATATTCGCCTCGCAGCCGATCTCCGTGTCGATGTCGGCGCCCATGGCAAAGTGATCCCCAGCGGCACGGTGATCGCCAGCCACTATGTGTTCTTCGATCCGCTGCATGGGGCGGCGCAACGCGGCTATGTCGAGTTCGATGCGGCCGTCCTCGGCATCGCCACCAGCCGCCCGACCTTGCGGGCGACGGATTTCTTGGTGAACACCAATGTGACCTATCTGAATCCGACCCTTCGCGGTCTGGAATGGGAGGATCGAGTCTGGATCGACCCGGATAACCCCTACCGGATCCGGGTCGACTGGCAAGCTTCTACCCCCGGCGACTATGTCCGGGTTTTCACCGCGCTGTCCCCTGGGGTATAGCCTCGGCGGCTCGCATCGCGGGCGGCATGGCGTCCGGTGGCCGGTTTCGGCTGTGGCTGTGCCCACTCCTCCAAAACACGGAGGGGGCGGCGCGCCGGCTCGCGCACGCCGGTTGCGGGCGGGATAAAGACCATCTTCTTCACCTCGACCAGCGCCACGCCCGCGAGCCGCTGCGCGTCCAGCCGCTGGCCCGCGCGCTCCAGCGCCGGTCCCACACGCAGCCAAAACCGCTTGTGCGAGGGTGGCAGATAGAGCGCCGCCTCCTGCCGTTCCGCCGCGAATTTGTGCTGGCTCAGCGTCGTCTCGAGCTGGCCCACCGAATAGGGCCGGCCATAGCCGAACGGCGTCGCATCCCGCCGGGCCCATAGCCCCGCGCGGTTCGGCACCAGGAACAGCGCCCGACCGCCAGGGGCCAAGACCCGCCAAATCTCGTCGAGCAGCGCTTGCGGCCGCTCGCAGGTCTCCAGCCCATGGGCCACGATCAGCCGGTCGATGAAGCCGTTCGGCAACGGCCACAAGGTCTCCTCGACCAGGCTCGAGACATTCGGCCCCTCCGCCGGCCAAGGGCACACCCCTTGCTGCGCCGGCATCAGACACAGCACCCGCTCCGCCTCCTCCATGAAAGGGCGCAGAAACGGGGCGGCAAAGCCAAAGCCCACCACCCGCTGGCCGCGCACATCCGGCCACAACGCCCGCAACCGGTCGCGCAACGCGCGCTGCGCCAGCCGTCCCAGACGGGTGGTGTAGTAAAACCGTCGCAGATCAACGACATCCAGGTGCATTGAACGCCCTTCTCCATTGCGCCAGTGTCAATCTAAGCCATCCGGGGGAGCCATGCCATGCCTGTCGAGATCGTCACCATACCCTGCCGCAGCGACAATTACGCCTATCTGGTCCACGACCGGGCGAGCGGGCAGGTGGCCCTGGTCGATGCGCCCGAGGTCGCGCCGATCCAGGCGGCGCTGGCCGACCGCGACTGGACGCTCAGCCAGATCTGGATCACCCATCACCACGACGACCACGTGACCGGGGTCGCCGATCTCCGCGACGGCGCCAAGGTGATCGGCCACACCAAGGACCGCGCCCGCCTGCCGCCCCTCGACCTCGAACTGTCCGAGGGGGAGCTCGTCCATCTCGGCGAAACCGACGCCAAGATCCTCGACGTCTCCGGCCACACCATCGGCCATATCGCCTATGTGATCGAGGAGGTGCCCGCCGCCTTCACCGCCGACAGCCTGATGGCGCTCGGCTGCGGGCGGGTGTTCGAGGGGACCCATGCGATGATGTGGGACAGCCTGTCGAAATTCGCCGACATGCCGGACGAGACCGCGATCTATTCCGGGCATAATTACGGGGTGGCGAACGGCAAATTCGCGCTGTCGATCGAGCCCACCAACCAGGCGCTCCGCGACCGCATCGCGCGGATCGAGGCGGCGAATACGGCGGGTCGGCCGATCGTCCCCGCGACGCTGGGCGAGGAGCGCGCCACCAACCCCTTCCTCCGCGCGGTCGAGCCGTCGGTCAAAGCCGCCCTCGGCCTCACCGGCGCCGACGACGCCGCCACCTTCGCCGAGATCCGCCGCCGCAAGGACAATTTTTGAGCGTCGCAGCGGCGCGCAACAGGCCGGGCTTGACCCGGGGCGGTCCGGGCCGCGACAGTGGCGCCCGGCCCCGCATTCCATGACGCACCCCTTGCCATGACCACCGCCGCCGAGATCAAGAACGAGGAAAGCCTACTCGCCTGGCTAAACGCGCGGCCGGAAAAAACGCGCAAGCAAGATGCCGTCACCATCGCCTGCCGCGCGGCGCTGCGCGCCCTGCCGCTGATGGCGAAAGATGTGGAACGCCGTGCGGCAGAAAGCCGCGATAAATTGCTATTTTCGTCATTTCGTGCGATCTCTGCGTCTTGGCTGTATGCTGGGTCAGGAAGCCAAGACGCAGAGATCGCCGCCGCCGCCGCCGCCCGCGCCACCGCCGACGCCGACGCTGCCGCCGCCGACGCCTTCTGGGCAGCGGTGCGCAGCGATGCAGAGATGATCGAGGGTGGCGGCAACCCCCTTGGCAAACCGCTTTGGCACGACAACGATCCGCCACCGGAAATCACCGCCGCCTGGCCAAAGCTCAAGGCCCATCTCGGCGGTGTCCATGGCGAAAACTGGTGGGTCTGGACCGATTGGTACCAGCGCCGCCTCGACGGCACTCCCTTCTCAGAACCCCGCGACCGCGCCTATGTCTTCCTCGAAAAAGAGGACTGGGACAAAAACACCCCCGCCGAGATCAATGCCGACATCGCCAAACAACTCGCGCTGTTGATCGCCGCCGAACGGCCCCTCGGCGAAAACATCGGTATTGTCTCGCCGGAAGGCCAAGTCGGCGCTGTTGGGCTAGCTCCAACGGAGCCTCGCAGC
>JBCCRM010000059.1:0-16643 GCA_039513195.1 Pseudomonadota bacterium
CAGGCACACCGTTCTCGGCCTGTTGTAGAACAGCCATGATCTGAGCTTCGCTAAACCGTGACTTCTTCATCTGAATCTCCTCTTCCATCATGGCGAGAAAATTCTACTTCCACATTCTCCTACTTTCAGGGGGGATTACCCCGTGATCTCGGTCGGTCGTCTCCTGGCGGGTGCCATACGGTTTCTCCCGTGCTTCCCGCCGGGCCTGAAATCGTGCAGCACCTCGGGTAGCGCCCGGGGACTAGCGGGTAACAGCCCGGCCCTTCCTCACATCGGGATCTCGTCGAGACCGTCTGACCGTCTTCCATGCCGCCGTCGGCGCGACCACGCTGGCCTCTAGGCCGTTGCGCGGCATGCCGAATCTCTCGAGCCGTGGCTCACTCCACCGGACCGCTTCCCCCGCTCAGATACCCGTCCGCGAGGCGGCCGGGGCCCGTCTGGAGGGCCACACCCGATGCACATTGATGAAAGCACGGTGAGATACCCACAAGCCTAGCGATTTCTGTGGATAACTCTGTGGGCTGAAATCGTTGTAGCGTTGCTCGACCAGACGAGCTGACTTTTGCGGCGCCGGTGCTGCCATTGACCTCACCGGCGGCTGGTCTTAACGTCCTATGACCGTGGCGATTTGTCGGACCGGCTTGCGGGTCACGTTAAACTTTCCGCTAAAGAGGTTGGGGCTGCCGCCGAGATGCCAGGCCCTTGACCGGTCCAGATCGATAAGGGGACCGGGGTTCGCCCGGACAAATGATGGATAAAACGCATCGGCCGCGCACCGCGCTTGTGCATGGCGGCACCAGGCGCAGCCAGTTCGGCGAGACGTCGGAAGCTCTCTTTTTGACGCAGGGGTTCGTCTACCCATCCGCCGAGACTGCGGAGGCGCGCTTTAAGGGCGAGCTGTCCGATGGCGAGGAGGGGTTTATCTACGCCCGCTACGGGAACCCGACCGTGCGGATGTTCGAAGAACGGATTGCTGCCCTCGAGGGTGCCGAGGACGCCTTTGCAACGGCATCGGGAATGGCGGCGGTGCATGCGGCTTTAATGGCGCAACTCCGCGCCGGCGACCATGTGGTGGCGGCCCGGGCGCTGTTCGGCTCTTGCCTCTATATCGTCGAGACGCTCTGTCCGCGGTTCGGTATCGAGATCACGCTGGTCGACGGCACCGACCTAGACCAGTGGCGGGCGGCGATGCGGCCCGAGACGCGGCTCTGCTTTCTGGAAACCCCGTCGAACCCGACACTGGAGATCATCGACCTCGCCGGTGTGGCAGAGATCGCTCACCACTGGGGCGCGCGGCTGGTGGTGGACAACGTGTTCTCGACGCCGGTCTTTCAGCGCCCGCTCGCCTTCGGCGCAGATGTTGTCGTCTATTCGGCGACCAAACATATCGACGGGCAGGGCCGCTGCCTCGGCGGCGTGGTGCTGGGGTCGGAGCGTTTCATCCGCGACGAAATAGAACCCTATGTGAAGCACACCGGGCCGGCGCTGAGTCCATTTAATGCCTGGGTGATGCTGAAAGGTTTGGAAACCTTGGCCTTGCGCGCGAACGCTCAGGCCGATGGCGCCGAAACGGTCGCCCACCATCTGACGGGCGCAAGGGCTGTCGGCAAGGTGATCCATCCCGGACTGCCCGATCACCCTCAGCACAACCTCGCGGCGCGGCAGATGGAGCGCCCGGGAACGATGGTGTCCTTCGAAATCGAGGGCGGGCAGAGCGGCGCGTTCCGTTTCCTAAACCAGCTCGGTCTAATCCGTATCTCGAATAATCTCGGCGATGCGAAAAGCTTGATCACCCACCCGACGACCACCACCCACCAGCGGTTGAGCGAGGAAGCACGCGCACAGCTCGACATCACACCCGGACTGGTGCGGCTGTCGGTTGGTCTGGAGGACCCCGCTGACCTCACTGAGGACCTGGATCAAGCGCTCGCCGCCGTGTGAGCAAGATGCAACTCCACGATGTGAACGAAGGCTTACTCGCAATTGTCTGAGCCCCGTGACAGCCTATATGCCCCCGGCACGCGCCGCGCTGAGGCGCGAAAATTGACTGAGGACGGCACCGCCATGAACCAGATCGATGTGAAGCGCGAACTCCACGCCGAGGCTGAACCGCTGACCCCCAGCCGGGAGGAGGCGGAGGAAGCCGTGCGTGTGTTGCTCCGCTGGGCGGGCGACGATCCGGAGCGTGAGGGGCTGCTCGACACTCCATCGCGCGTCGTGCGGGCCTACAAGGAATGGTTCAAAGGCTATCAGGAAGACCCTGCCGAAATGCTTGCCCGCACCTTCGAGGAGGTCGAGGGCTATGACGAAATGGTGGTCCTGCGCGACATTCGCTACGAGAGCTATTGCGAGCACCATCTGGCGCCGATCATAGGCAAGGCGCATGTCGCCTATCTGCCAACGGATCGGGTCGTCGGGATTTCGAAACTCGCGCGGCTGGTCGATGCTTACGCCAAACGGCTGCAGGTGCAGGAAAAGCTGACCGCCCAGATCGCCAATACGCTGAACGACGTGCTGGAACCCCGCGGGGTCGCCGTGGTTCTGGAGGGTGAGCACCACTGCATGTCGACCAGGGGCGTGCACAAGCCGGGCGTGTCCATGGTCACCTCGACCATGCTTGGCGAGTTTCGCAACGATCCGCGGACGCGGAAGGAGTTCATGGACATCATCGGCAACCCGACCAACCGGATGGGTTGAGGGCCTGGCGCGCTACTCCACGATCGCGTGTTGTGGCGCGGCGCTCCGGCGGATCAGGCCCAGAACCCGCGGATCGTCGTCGAGCACAGTCTCGGTCTTGAAATCCGCAAACCCTGCCCGCCGATAGACACTCAGCGCAGCCGGATGGTCGAGGCTGCAGGTGTGGACCCACACCCGGTCCGGCCGCCTCTTCCAGGCATCGACCAGGGCGCAGCCCAGGAGGAATGGTCCCAACCCTTGGCCGGTCGCGTGGGGCAACAACCCAAAATAGGCGAGCTCGACTTCACCGTCCAAGTGGCAGTCCAACTCGTAAAAGCCCGCAGGCGCTCCGCCCCGATAGAGGACCGAAATCGCGATGGCTGGATCGGCCAGATGCGTTGCGAGAGCCGCGTCTGACATCCTCCGCCGGTCGCCCCAAAGCCAATCTTCGCCGACGGTGTTGTACAGATACCGATAGAACGGCACCGTCGGCGCAGTGATCCGTTCTACCCGCGTGCCCGTAGGCGCAGCGGGCATTGGGGCGGAGGGCGCTTCCCACATCTCTAGATGTGTGATGGTCACGCGGAGTTTGCCGGGAGGAATGACGGGATCGGTGGGCAAGATGGTCTCCTGGAATTCCCTAGGAGAGCCGGCTAGCCGATCCATGGCGTTCTGGCAACGTGGTCAGGCGGCGATCTCTCGGATCGCCTGTTCCGCCGCAGTCTCCGCGTCCGCGCGCATCATGTGACGGTCGGCCGCGATCACTGTGACATCCGTGATGCCGATGAAACCGAGCAAGTGGCGCATGTAAGGGGTCGCGAAGTCGACCGGGCTGTCGGCGCCGACCCCGCCCGAGGCGATGACGAGGACTGCGCGCTTGCCCTCCAACAGCCCAACCGGTCCGGTGTCGGTGTATCTGAAGGTCACGCGGGCGCGCGTCACCTGATCCACCCACGCCTTCAGCGCCGCCGGCACACCGAAGTTGTAGATCGGCAGGCCGATGACCACCGTGTCGGCGGCTTTCAGCTCGGCCACCAAAGCGTCGGAGATTGCCAGCGTCTGGCGCTGCGCTTCCGTCCGCTCCGCATCGTCGGCGAAGTTTGCGACGATCCAGCCCTCGTCGACCAGCGGCATGCCATAGGCCAGATCGCGGGTCACTAGGGTGGTCTCTGACCCCGCCAGACGGTCGAGGACCCGATCCGTCAAGCGCCGCGTCACCGAGCCTTCCCGCCGCATCGAGGCATCGATCCGCAGCACATTCTTCGCCGTCTGCATGCCGTCTCTCCTGTTGTCCTATTGCTTAAGCGGGAGAATTGGCCTTTGCCTCGGCATTTCAAACCCCCATGGTCGGCCAAGGATATTTGCTGGGAGAAGCAGGATGGACCGGTTCGAGGACATGCGGTGTTTCTTGCAAGTGGTCGACCAAGGCAGCGTGACCCGCGCGGCAGAAGCGATGTCGATTGCGCCCTCGGCAGTGTCCCGTCGCATCAAGGAGTTGGAGGCCCGGCTCGGCGCGCAGCTTTTGGCGCGCACAACCCGGCGGATGAGCCTGACCGAGGCAGGGCAGACCTTCTATGACCGGGCCGCCCGCCTCCTAGCAGAGCTTGAGGAGGCCGAAGCGGAGGTCTCCGATGCCACAAGGGCGCTCGCCGGGACGTTGCGGGTGGCCGTCCCGCTTACCTTCGGCGTGATGCATCTTGCGCCCATCTTCGCAGCCTTTGCCGACGAGCATGAAGCGTTGCGCATGGACCTCGATTTCTCAGACCGCCAGGTCGACCTGGTGGGCGAGGGGTTCGACCTGGCCGTGCGCATCGGCAATTTGCGGGACAGTTCGCTGATCGCGCGGAAGCTTTGCGACGTTCAGATGATGGTCTGTGCGGCGCCGGATTTCCTGGACCGCCATGGCCGGCCAGCCGATCCGCAGGCTCTCTCGGCTTGGCCCGGGCTCTGCTATCAAGGGTCGGAGCGGTTGGACATCTGGCGCTACCAATCTGCGGACGGCGAAACCGGCTCGGTGCAGATGGATGTCCGCATGCGGGCAAACAACGGCACGATGTTGTCTCGGGCGGCAGAGCAGGGGCTGGGAGTCGCGATGCAGCCGAGCTTTATCGTCGAGGAAGGGCTGGCCGCGGGGAGACTTGAACAAATCCTGGCCGCTTACCGCTGGCCCGATATCGCAATCTATGCGGTTTATCCGCAAACCAGGCATCTCTCCGCCAAGGCGCGGGCCTTGATCGACCATCTGCGGGTAGCTCTGAGCAACAGCGCGACATGGGAAGAACAGCGGCAAGCATGAAGGGCAGAGCCCCCGGCCGTGCGCTCAATCCTGGCCCAGGAGCGTCTGGGTGGCGTTCTTCGCCTCGATCCAGGGGGTCGCGATGCGCAAGATGTCCGTCAGGGCCACGAGGCGCGCCTCCGCCCGGCCGATCTTGCCGGTAGCGACGGCGCCCGCCCTCTCCAACGCCGCCCCGGCCCCGGGGAACAATCGGCCCAGATCGTGGGCCACATCGCGCGCATCGACCCATCGGCGGCCCTGACCATCATTCGCCAGAACATGGCGCCATTTGTAGCGGCGATGCCGGGCCATGGTCTCGGCCGTATGGAGTGCGGTACAGCGGGTCCAATCGACCCCGAGCAGCAGGACCTTCATCTGGGCCCGCTCCGCCATCCGGCCGAATGGACCATCGGGCCCGCAGGCGAAATCCAGCGGTTGGCGCGCCGTGATGGCGCAGGCGTCCTCGCCAAGCGCCGTCACCGAGGTCGAGGGATGATCGCTCCGCAGGACGCCGGGCCAAGTACGGAAGGTCTCGGCAATTACGCCCATCTCCACTGCAGGCGAGCGGTCGCGATCGAAACCTTGTACTTGGTCGCGCAACGTGGCGAGTCTCGCAGCGCCGATGCGTTCCTGCACCCCGGCGAGCTGCTTCTCAGGCGGATAGGCATCGGTCGAGAAAGCCGGCATCGAGATCAAGCCCGCAGGCCCGACCGCCGCGATCAGCGCTTCGATCACCGTGCGAGCACCACCCATCACGGGGCCGACCCGACCCAACGAGGCGTGCACGAACAGCCCGTCGCCCGCCGCGATGCCCAAGGCACGCAAATCTTCGAGCAGATCGGCCACACCGAACGGGCCCGCCCTTTGGGTCGCGGCGGCGAGATGCCCGCCGTCAGACACAGCGGCCGCCATCGACCTCAAGACAAACGCCGGTCAGGAAAGCTGCCTCTTCAGAGCAGAGGAACAGCGCGGCATTGGCGATGTCGAGCGGCTGGCTAAACCGGCCGAGCGGGATGGTAGAGATGAACTTTGCCCGGATCTCCGGCGTGTCTTCGCCCATAAAAGTGGCCAAAAGCGGCGTCTCCCCCGCCACAGGGTTCAGAGCGCAGACCCGGATCGCATCGGGCGCAAGCTCGACCGACATCGCCCTTGTCAGGGTGATGGCAGCCCCTTTCGAGCCATTGTACCAGACCAGGCCCGGGCGCGGCCTAACTCCGGCGGTCGAGGCGATGTTGAGGATGACGCCGCCGCCCTGCTCGCGCATCACAGGTACGACCGCATGCGCTGCGTGGAAGATCGACTTCACATTGACGGCATAGACGTGGTCGAACTCCGCCTCGTCCACCTCCAGCATTGGGCGGTTGCGGTGGGAGACGCCGGCATTGTTGACCAGGATATCCACCCTACCGAAGGCATCGGCCGCGTCCTGCACCATCGCCTGGACATCGCCGGCCTTCGCAACATCGGCCGCAAAGGGCCGCGCCGATCCCTGACGCTTAGCGGACAGGGTCTCAGCCACAGTGATAGCGGCCTCCCCGTTGATATCGGCGATGAGAACCTGGGCGCCTTCCTCGACAAACCGTTCGGCAATAGCGGCGCCAAAGCCCGAACCCGCCCCGGTAATCACTGCCGTCTTGCCGTCGAGCCGCATTGCCTCAGTTACTCTTAGAACCCTTGCCAATCTTTTTGAAGCGGCTGTTCTCGGTGGTAGGGCGGAGAAACCGCGTAGAGCTCCCCTGCACCAGCGGCTGCCGTTCCGCCACCTGCGAGGAAAACCAATCGAGCACAGCCGGCATCCACCGACCTGGATAGCCATGGCCGCCCTCGTGGATCAAGAAGTCAAGGGCACTGCCGATCGCACAATTGCGCCATGTGACCCTTTGGAAACCATGGAACGGCACTGGGGCCCGCGGCGTTTCGCTGGCACAGCGATTGGTCCGGGCGAGGAGCGCAAGGCCCTGGCGCACATCGGCGGAGGTCACACGGCCCCAATTCCGCCGCTCTCCCTGAAACGGCACGACGTCGTCCTGCCGCCCATGGGCGTGGAGAAACCTGACCGGCCGCGCGCAGCGTTCCGGCAATGCGCCGCCATAGGAGCCGGCATGGACTGCATAAGCTGCGGCAAGATCTGGCTCGTGGCAGGCGATTTCCCAGATGAGAAATCCGCCGTCGGACTGCCCAGCGAAAAGAACGCGGTTGCGGTCGATGCGGAACCTGCCCTCGGCATCGTCGAGGACCCGGCGGAGAAAGGTGACATCATCGCGCTGCGGCTCGCGGCGATTGCGCAAAGACCAGCCGGTGTCGCGGACATTGCCGACATAGGTGACGTCCCGGGCGGCCGGCACCAACAGCGCATAGCCGCGGTCGACGATCGCCTGGCGGAAATACCGATGGCGGGTGATCTCGGTCGACCGCCCTCCGGACCCGTAGAGATAGACGACAGTCGGATGCGGTCCCGTTCCTTCCGGGACAAGAGCCCGGTAGACGCCTCCCTGCACCTGGCAGGGTTGATCGAAGCTCGTGATGTCGCAGCGCCGCGCCCCGTCGGCCTCTTCATGCAACGCTAGGCACAAAACAAGGCCAGCGAACAACGAACGCAAGATATGCATGGGCGCCACCTCCGACAAACGCGCAAGCTCTTGCGTCGGAATGCGGCATTACTGGGGAGACTGGCGGGCACAGTTGGGGCCCGCACTGTGCCCCTAGCACATCAATGGCTGTCGGCTCTTCGCGTCACATAGCTGCCCGGTGCCGGTTCGATGGTGCCCAAAGTCGCGCCGGGCGTCCGCGCGGGCACCATCGCCTCGGAGAATTTGCTGAGCCATTGGTGCCAGTCCGGCCACCAAGACCCCGCAGACTCTGTGGTGGCCTGACGCCATTCGTCAATATCTGCCCCTTTCATCCCCGATTTTGTCCAATACTGGTATTTGTTCGCGGCAGGCGGATTGACGACACCGGCAATATGGCCCGACCCTGTCAGCACGAAGCGATGGCTGCGCCCGCCCAGCAGCTTTGCTCCCCGAAACGCCGAAGGCGCCGGTGCAATATGGTCCTCGACCGTTGCGACGTGGTAACAGGGCACCGTAACGGCGCCGAGATCCAGCGTCTCGCCCGCCAATTCCAGCTCCCCTTTGGCCAGGGAGTTGCGGTTGTAGAACTCGTCGAGATAGTAGACATGGACCTGTCCGGGCATCGCGGTCGAGTCCGAATTCCAATAGAGTAGATCGAACGGGAAGTTTTCCCTCCCCAGAAGGTAATTGTTGATCACGAAGCTCCATATCAGATCGGTAGAGCGGAGCGAATTGAAGGCCGAGAACATGTTTTCGGCTGCAAGATACCCTTTTTCCTGCACTACCGTCTCAATACTCTCAATAACTTCATCGTCCACAAAGGCCTGTAATTCACCTGCATCTGTGAAATCGAGCTGAGCTGTAAAGAATGTTGCCGAGGCAATGCGTTCGTCACCGGTCTGCGCCAAGTAAGCCAATGTGGTGCCAAGCATCGTACCACCGATGCAATAGCCAACAATGTTAGTCTCATCGACCTTGGCCTCTGCCAGTGTCTTAGTGATAGCTGTAAGCACGCCCTTCTTCATGTAGCTTTCCCAGGTCTCGTGGCGGTGCCCATGACCGGGATTGACCCAGGAGACGACAAAGACGGTGTGGCCTTGCTCGACCAGCCAGCGGATCATCGACTTCTTTTCATTGAGGTCGAGAATGTAGAACTTGTTGATCCAAGGCGGCACGAACAGCAGCGGCGTCTCATAAACCTCCCCGGTGGTCGGAGTGTATTGCAGAAGCTGCATCACCTCGTTCTGGTAGATCACCTTGCCGGGGGTCATCGCCATGTTCTGACCGACCGCGAAGGCGTCCATATCCGTTTGGCGGATCTTCAGAACACCGTGGCCGTACTCCAGGTCGCGGATCAAATGCTCGATGCCGCGGAGCAGGTTTTCGCCGCGCTCGTCGATGGTGGTCTTCAGAACTTCTGGGTTCAGCGCGGCATAGTTGTTCGGGGCCAGCGCCTCGATCACGTTCCGCACGACCAGGTCGAGCTTCTTGCGGTCTTGGGCACTCAGCCCTTCGGCCTTTTCCAGCCTGTCGCGCAGCCATTGCGCCGTGATCAGATAGGATTGTTTCAGATAGTCGAAGAACGGGTTGTCCTGCCACGCCTCATCCTTGAAACGCTTGTCGCCGCGTGCAGGCTCGGCCACCGGCTTCACGGTTTCGCCCCCTAGGCTGCGCTGCATCATGCGCATCCACAGATCGGCCTGGCTTGCCCAAAGGGCCATGTTCGCCTCGGCCAGCTTTTGCGGATGGTTGAAATAGTCATAGGCGAGCCGCGCCATCGAGGGCATCGCGTTCAGCGGATCGGGCTTCAGCGTTGTGATGTCGTCGACGGTGCGGTCGAGCGACTCCGCCCAGACCCGTTGCGAGCGTTCGACTAATGTTGTCAATCGGTCGGGCAGCGCTTGAAGATCGGTGCCAGCCTCAGCTTTTTTCATATCGTTGGCCATCTCGTCTTTCTTCCTGTCCTCCGCCGCGGTGCTCGACAGTCCGGATCCCCTTCGGCCCCTGGTGTCTTCCGCCTCCCACGGCTATTGTGCCGACCGGCAACGCTATCGCAAGGGGTCGCAGTCGCGCGGCCCGCCCGATAGGGGCCGTCGACGGGGCATAGCCTCGGAAAGCGGAAGAGGGCGGCGGTGATCAGGATCGGTGCAGCAATTCTGACCTTAACGCTGGCGGGTTGCGGCTCGGTGGAGTTGTTGGGCACCTATCGCGTTCCTGAAAGCCCAGAGGTGGCCGAGGCGCCATGGCCACGCTTGATCGACACGCCCGCGCCGTTGGCCGAGGACGAGTTCACGGCCGATGCACCCGACCCCGCGGCGGCAAGCGCGTTGCAAGCGGATCTCGACGGCCTCGCCGCGTCGGCCGCGGCACGGCGCAATGCGGTTGCCGCCCCGGTTGTCGACGAGGCGACCCGGCGCCGGCTGGAACGGGCGCGCTGAGACTGCGCCACGGCGCTGGCAAGGCCGGTGACGCGGCGCCGGTGGACGCCGCCCGCAGGTGCCGCTAAGAACGCGCCACCACTCCCCACAGTTCAGGAGACATCTGCGATGACCACCCCGTTTCGGCTCGGCATAGCGGGGCTCGGTACTGTTGGTACGGGCGTTCTGGCGATTGCACAGACCCAAGCTGCGGAGCTCGAGGCGAAGCTCGGTCGGCCGCTCATCGTCACGGCGGTTTCCGCCCGGGACCGCGGCCGCGATCGCGGCGTCGATTTGTCCGGGCTCGCATGGGTGGAGAACGCCGTGGACCTCGTGCATCGCGCGGATGTCGATTGCGTGGTCGAGGTCATCGGTGGCGCCGACGGGATCGCCAAGGATCTGGTCGAGGCGGCGATTGCCGCCGGCAAGCATGTGGTCACCGCCAACAAGGCGCTGATCGCGCATCACGGCCATGGGCTGGCGCTTGCCGCCGAGGCGGCCGGGGTTGTCCTGCGCGGCGAGGCAGGGGTCGCAGGCGGCATTCCCGTTCTGCGTGGCCTAAGCGAGGGACTGGCGGCCAACCGCGTCACCCGGGTCTTCGGCGTGCTGAACGGGACCTGCAACTATATCCTGACCGAGATGGAAGCGACCGGCCGCGCCTATGTCGATGTCTTGGCGGAGGCTCAGGCGAAGGGCTATGCCGAGGCCGATCCCAGCTTCGATGTCGGCGGCATAGACGCGGCACACAAGCTGGCGATCTTGGCATCCCAGGCCTTCGGCACCCGCATCGACTTCGACGGCGTGGTCTGCGAAGGGATCGATCAGGTCTCGCCCGCCGATATCGAAACCGCCCGCGATATGGGCTTTGCGATCAAACTCATTGCCCATGCGCAACGCCATGGCGACGGGCTGGAGCAGAGGGTGCGGCCCTGCATGGTCGACCGGCGAACGGCGATCGGTGGGTTGCCGGGCGTCACGAATGCTGTGGTTGTCGATGCGGATCCGGTGGGTCAGATCGCGCTCATCGGCCCGGGGGCTGGGCAGGGCGCGACGGCATCGGCGGTGATGTCCGATGTGCTCGACGCCGCCCGAGGGCATCTGGTGCCGCTCTTCGGCCAGCCGGCCGCTGGGTTGACGGCGGCTCCGCGCCTCGCCCACGGGCAGGAGGCGACGCCTTATTACCTTCGTTTCACGCTTGCGGATCGGCCCGGGGCGCTGGCGGAGATCGCGACGGCCCTCGGCGCTGCGGGGCTTTCGATCCACCGGATGCGGCAATACGGCCAGGGGGATCCGGTGCCGGTGGTGATTGTGACGCATCCCGTTGCCCGCCAGCGCATCGATGCAGCATTGGCTGAGATCGCAGGGCTCGGCGTCAGCCGAAGCGCGCCGGTGGCGATCCAGATCGAGGAGACCTGAGCCCGTCGCCAAGCTCTCCCTTGCCTTTTCCCCGGCGCAGAGATTAGAGCAAACCGGCCATTCGCCGGACAGAGGGGAGCCGTCCATGAGCACCATCGCCGACACATTCCAGGATCGCATGCTGTCGCTCGGCCTTGCCAGGGTCTCCGAGGCGGCTGCGATTGCCGCTGCGAAGTTGATCGGCCGGGGGGACGAGAAGGCTGCCGATGCTGCCGCTGTGGAGGCGATGCGCTCTGAACTCAACAAGCTCGACATTCAGGGCACCGTTGTGATCGGCGAGGGCGAGCGGGACGAGGCGCCGATGCTCTTCATCGGTGAGGAGGTCGGGTCGGGCAGCGGGCCGCAGGTCGATATTGCCCTCGACCCGTTGGAGGGCACGACCCTCACCGCGAAGGCGATGCCGAATGCACTGACCGTGGTCGCCCTCGGCCCGCGCCAGTCGATGCTGCACGCGCCGGATGTCTACATGGATAAGCTCGCGATCGGGCCTGGCTATGCCGAGGGTGTTGTGGATCTCGACATGACGCCCGAGGAACGGATCCAGGCGCTTGCCAAGGCCAAGGGGGCCACGGCGGAGGAGATCAGCGTCTGCATCCTGGAGCGTCCCCGCCACCGGGAGATGATTGCGGCGGTTCGCGGCACAGGGGCGGCGGTCCGGTTGATCACCGATGGCGATGTGGCCGGCGTGATCCACTGCGCCGAGCCGGACAAAACCGGGATCGACATGTATATGGGCTCAGGCGGTGCGCCGGAGGGGGTTCTGGCTGCTGCGGCGCTGAAATGTATGGGCGGCCAGATCCAGGGCCGCTTGCAGTTCCGCAACGACGCCGAGATCGACCGTGCCCGGAAGGCCGGCATTGAGGATCTCGACACCAAATACACGCGCGACGATATGGTCCGCGCCGATGTGATCTTTGCCGCGACGGGGGTGACTAATGGCTCGATCCTCGTTGGAGCGCGTCGTGATGGGAAGTATCTGGAGACCGAGACCATCTTGATGCGCTCGCGCACGGGCTCGGTCCGGAGACTGTTCTACCGCACCCAGAACCACTGATCCGGGGCGCCGCGTCGAGCGCCCGGCACCTGGCGGGACAGGCGCACGCGGCGCGATTGCCGAGTTCATCGCTGGTGGGACGGCCGCGGGCGCCCCGCGGCGTTGCCACATGCATTGCCGGTGAAGCGCGCCGCGTGCGCCCAGTGTGCCAAGCGCCGGACGGCAGACGCGGCGCCCTGGCGGTGCTGCCGCACTGGGAACCGCCGGTCCGCCGCCTGAGTGATTCAGCATCTAGCCGCCGTGAAGAATATGGCGCATAGATATTGTATGGATGACAGCGCTGCCTTTCTAGACGTGAACGCCTCCGCTACCGGCCGCCGGTGGCAAGGCCCCGACCCGGAAACGGAGCGCCTCGCCCTGGCGATAGCGCAGGCCGAAGACGTCCCCGATGCCGTCGGCCGCGTCCTGGCAGCCCGCGGCGTCGCGCCGGACGAAGCGGGCAGTCATCTCGACCCCACATTGCGCGATCTTCTACCCGACCCGTCCCTCTTCACAGATATGGATCGGGCTGCTCGGCGATTGGTCGACGCAGTGCTGAAGCGTGATCGAATTGCGATCTTCGGCGATTACGATGTGGATGGCGCCGCCTCGGTGGCCTTGCTGCTCGCCTGGCTCGGTGAACTCGACCGGACCGCCACAGCCTATATTCCCGACCGGATCGCCGAAGGATACGGCCCTAACATTCCGGCGATGTCACGGCTCGCAGAGGGCCACGGCCTGATCCTCTGCGTCGATTGCGGAACGCAAAGCCACGAGGCCGTTTCAGCCGCCCGGGCCAAAGGGGCCGAGGTGTTGATCCTGGACCACCACTTGCCCGGTGAAATACTGCCGGAGGCGGAGGCGCTGGTGAACCCCAACCGGCCGGACTGCGCCTCGGGCCATGGCCATCTCTGTGCGGCGGGGGTCGTCTATCTGCTGCTCATCGCAGCGAACCGCCTGTTGCGGCGCAAGGGCGCCGTCACCCGCAGCACGGAGCCGCGGCTTCTCGATCTCCTGGACCTGGTGGCGCTGGCGACAGTTGCCGATGTCGCACCCATGATCGGCCTCAACCGGGCGTTCGTGCGCCAAGGGATCCGCATCATGGCCCGCCGCCATCGCCCGGGCCTCGCCGCCCTGGCCGATACGGCGCGGCTGACCGCACCCCCGACCGCGCGCGACCTTGGCTTTGCCCTAGCGCCGCGCATCAATGCCGGTGGCCGGGTCGGCGGATCCGATCTGGGGCTGCGGCTTCTCTCCAGCCGAGAGCCGGCCGAGGCTGTGGCAATCGCCGAACAGCTCGATCGGCTCAACACCGAACGCCGCCGCATCGAGGCAGAAGTCCTGGCCGCCGCAACCGCGCAGATCGAAGCGCGCGGCGCATCCAGCGCCTTGGTTTGGGCCGCGGGCGAGGGCTGGCACCCCGGTGTGGTCGGTATTGCCGCGAGCCGCCTGAAGGACCGTTTCAACCGGCCAGCGGTGGTCATCGGCCTGTCTGGCAGCGAAGGCAAGGGCTCGGGCCGGTCGGTCCCGGGCATCGATCTGGGCTCCGTCGTCTCGCGCCTTGCCCGCGACGGTCTTTTGACGGCCGGTGGCGGTCACGCCATGGCCGCGGGCCTCAGCGTCGAGACAGCCCATCTGCCCGCGGCGATGGGGGCTTTGGCCGCCGCTTTGGCCGCGCAGGGCGCCCCGGATCTCTCGACCCGCAGTTTGATCCTGGACGGCGTGTTGGCGCCCGCCGCTGCCACCGTCGATCTCGTCGAGACGTTGGAGGCGGCAGGCCCGTTCGGCCCGGCCAATCGCCCGCCGCGCTTTGCATTCCCGGCAGCGGTGCCAGTTGGGTTGCGCAGCGTCGGTCAGGGTCATATCGCGTTTCGCCTGCCGTCTCGCAACGGTCCGGCGCTGGAGGCGATCGCGTTTCGCTGCGATGAAACCGGCCTCGGCCCGGTGCTTCGCCAGCATGGTGAAAGCCGGGCGCCGCTGCATCTGGCCGGCAGCTTGGAGATCGACGATTGGGGCGGCCGGCGTCGGGCGAAACTTAGGGTCGAGGACGCAGCCGTGCCTGGCTGACATTCCGCTTGCCTCGCCGGCCTCTGATCATGTAACCGACGCTCTGTTGGGCGCCCTTCGTCTAGCGGTCTAGGACGCCGCCCTTTCACGGCGGAAACACGGGTTCGAGTCCCGTAGGGCGTACCAAATAGAGGTCTCGCAGCGCCGCCTCGTGCGGCAAGCAGGTGCCCGCGGGTCTTGACGCGCAGGTTGACCGAGGGCATATCGCAGCTCCCGCGCGCCCTTCGTCTAGCGGTCTAGGACATCGCCCTCTCACGGCGAAAACACGGGTTCGAGTCCCGTAGGGCGTACCATCTATCAGTGCTCGCTCTGCGGCGCGGCTGCGGGCCACGGCACCGTACTCGCCTGCACGGCAGGTCGAGGTTTGTGCGGGGTTAGACACGTCAGACGCGCCATTGCAGTCCCAGCCAGCGCATCCCGGCCCGCTTCACTCGCGTGAATTGATGCCAGCCTCGCATGCACGGTCCTTGAACCAATAGCCGAGTGAGCGCGCGCCCTGAGACCGGACAAGGCGGTTCAGTACCCCAGAGACGGGGCATGAAGGATGAGCAAGCAACAAGGGCGGCGCTTCACGCTGGAATTCAAGGAGCAGGCGTTGGCGCGACGCAGAGCCGCCTGGCGAAGGAGCTGTCCGATCTTCGGCGCGAGAACCGTCGACGGAAGGAAGCCAAGGCGGAAATGGCGATATCCCGGCGGCGACTCCCGCAGGCTGCTCATGGCCTCTGGCGCACAGGCGCCGATGAGCGGCAAGAGGAGGTGCCTTGAGCGAGCCATTCAGGGCGCCGTTGGTTCGAGCCCGATGGCGAGCGGGCGGAGCGAGGGCTCTTTCGGCTCGCTCAACACCGAGATGGCCCATAGGCCAGTTTCCGCTCACGCCACGAGGCTTGGGCTAGGTAGCACGTGCGCGCCCCAGGTCTTTCAGCGTGGCGGTGGGTTGAAGTTCCGGGAAAAGAGGTCGTCGATGCGCTCGTTGGGATGGCCGCGGGCTATCGCCAACAAGACGGCGCGCATCGTCTGGGCGCTGCTGCGCCACGGCGAACCCACCGGGGGGCTCGCGCCCTGCGCAAAGCTCTCCCTGACGATCCGGGCCCTATCCTTGGCCGGCGAGTTCCAATGGCCGGTCGGCCCCGCGATCACCGACATCCGCTCCGCAACGGACCTCGCTTAGGCTATCGAGCATTGATCGCTTTGGTCGCGATATCTCATCGGACGACCCCTCTTCGCAGGGATCCTTTGACCCTCGCCGAGCCCTCATCGGCAACGCGGCCCGACACACCGCTCCGACGTCTTTTTGCAAGGGTCGAGGCATGCCTTTTCCACCGAGCAAGCCGTTATCCGAGGCAGGCGCCGACGGGAGGGCGCGGGGTCAGTCGGCAAGACGTCGCTGAACAAGCTCTGATGCGCGGGTTGGGTACCGCATGACCGCTTATCGGTGTTGGGGTCGTTAGTATCCTACAAAGGGCATCGGCAAGGCTGGCGGCGAAGCCCGTGACGGAGATTCCCCGGGTCTCGGACCCCGCGCCCCCGACCAAGGCTATTCAATTGGGCGCCGCTCTTCCCACCGCCCAAAACACATCCCGTCCGGCCTCCGATCGAGCGGAAGAGCCAGATTCTGCGCGAAGGACCGCCGGATCATGCCAAAGGCGTTTGTTTTGGCGGGGCCGTCGGTTTTCGGTTGGCCCTATTTCCCGCGCGGGCCAATAGAATTAGCGACAGCCAGCGTCGAAAGAAGGGATCGCGCCATCCCCAAGGTCGTTCGGTCTGCGCCTCTCGTCAGCCAAGCCAAAGGATTCCCACCAGGATCAGGGCGGCGATGAAGACCGTCTCGGCTATGATCAGCACGATGGCCTGTCCGCCGACATCCAGAATACGCCTTAGGGACGTCTTCATGCCAACCGCGGCAATGGCGACCAAAAGCGCCCAGCGAGAGAGATCGCTGAGGAGATCGACGGCAGGCAGTGGCACCGCGCCGGCGGAATTGAGCGCTGCAAACGCCAGGAAGGCAGCGACGAAACCCGGCACGAGCGGCGGGCGCGAGCCGGCCTCGGTCGTTTCCTGCCCCATGGCCCGGATCGAAAGGGCGAAGAGCAGGACGACCGGTGCCAGCATCGTGACCCGGATCAGCTTGACCAGGGTCGCGATCTCTCCCGTTTCCTCACTCACCGAAAAACCAGCGCCCACGACCTGCG
>JBCCRM010000060.1:0-16064 GCA_039513195.1 Pseudomonadota bacterium
GCCCATGCCGCCCTGAAACGTGATGTGGTCCATCGACTTGTCGACATAGCTGGCCATCGCCATCAGGGTCAGCCAATCGGTCGGCGCGTACATCATGCCGAACATATGCATCTGCATGGTCATCTCGGTTGGCACGACCCGCAGCGTGGGCGGCTGCCCGGGCGTGCCGAAGAACGGGTTGGCGACGGTGGTCACGATGGTCTCGGGCGAAAGCTCGTCGGTGCCGTCGCGGCTCCCCTCCATCTGCATGTTCATATAGCGGTAGGAGAACATCACCTCCCCCGCCTCGTGCATGTGGTCGCCCATCACGCCAATCGGCGCGTGACCGTCTGCCCGAATGCCGCTGTCATGCGCGCTTGCCCCGGTCGCAACCAGGGCGGCGCCGACCAGCGGCGCTGTCAGTTTGTAGTGCATCCATACCTCCATGAGCGGCGGACGGCCGCGACTGATCCAACAAGCTGAGGTCGGATCAGACCGGGGGCGCGCGGCTCGCATAGGAGGCGGTCGGCGAGGGGGTCCGCACCGCGTTCGCAGCGGCGATCGGGTAGGCGAGGGTGATCGTGGGAAGGCGTGAAACGCTGGTCGCCGCGGGGCAGGGCAAAACGGCGGTGCTGATGCCGCGGCACCACCGGCAACCGCCAAAATGGCTCGCTTGCTCATCGGCCTCGCCGGAGCCGGTCGCTTCAGCCGGGGTGCAGAGGACGATTTTCTCGCCCGCGATATAGAGATCTGGCGCGGTCTGGGTGGCAGCATCTCCGTGCCCCGGCGCCCCAGGCACCGTCGCGGAGACCATTAGGGTATGCAGAACAACCCAGCAGAGCGCTGCCACCACCGCCACGGGGCGCAGCGCTTTGATGCTCGTGATGACCCCCCACCTCGTCACCGAGTCAGACTTATCCGCATGTCGCAAGTCTGGCGTTCGACCTTGGGGATAAGGCGCTGCGAAACATGGTCTTCTTTCACTCCCTCGCCGGGCCCGTACATGCGTCGGGCACCGACTATGGGTTCTCTATCAGTCATCGGTGTCCGTTTTGGGGCTGGCGGGTGATCTTGGTTGCGGTGCGACGTGACAGATGGTCATGCCAGCTTCCGCAGTCGCTGCCGCTACTGGCCGGCCGTTCATCCGCTATCGACGAAACGCGCCGTTGCCATTGCGGCCCGTCCCCCAGAATGTCTGAGAAAAGCCTCAGCGATGGGGGACCCTGAAGACCTGGCTTCTGGCGACATCCGGCAAGCTTCGAACGCGCCTGGTTGTCGAGACAGACCGCATGGCAGTCCGACAACGCGGTGCGGCGGGTGCGCCGGAGTTCCTGCCGGTCCCGGCGTGAGCCGCGATGGGTTCCCGCAAATGGCCGATGATATGGTGGCTTATTCGGCGCCAGTCTGTCGACGAACTCGGTGTCGGCCGTTGCCGGATCGGGGATGGATCGCCACGACACCGCGGTGTGGATAGCTGGCTGAGCCTTCCCTTGCGCCGGGCTGGGCCACCGCTGTCCCGGACCGAGATCGCTCAGAAGCGGATCCGTGCGCGGATACCGCCTTCAATCGATGGGCCGACGGCGACCGTGGCCGGGAACGGGCCGGCCACGCCGAGGATGCCGGTCGAGGTTGCATAGCGCGTGTTCGTCGCGTTCTCGATGAAGAGTTCGACGTCGAAGCGATCGGCCCGGATGCCTCCGCGCAGGTTGAGAATTCCATAGGCGTCGATCGGCACCTGCGCCGGGTTTAAGGTGAAGGTCGTTGAGGTTTGATAATTGTACTCGGCCCGAAAGAACGCGTCGGCAAAATCGCCGAATACAGGATGGCTGTACTCGCCCACCAGACTGAAGGTGTTGCGCGGCGCGTTCGGCAGCGTCTCTCCGGTCAGATCGCCGAAGACGGACTCCCGGAAGTCAGTGAACTCGGCATTCGCATAGCCGTAAGTGACCCCCAGCGTCAGGCCCGAGATCGGCTCTGAAGCAATGGTCAGCTCGCCACCGAAGCTGCGAGCTTCGGCCGCGTTCGTAATGGTCGCGTTGCCGAGAACGCCTGGCGTCAGCACCTGAATGTTGTCGTAGTCGGTGAAGAAGCCGGCAGCATTGACCAAGAGCTGGCCGTCGAGCCAGGTCGACTTCATCCCGACCTCGTAGGAAATCGCGTTTTCTTCGTCGAATGGGGCGCCTGGGATCAGGCTGGTGGGCGGATTGAAGCCGCCGCCACGGTAGCCGGTGGCGACGGTGGCATAGGTCGACAGATCGTCGGTCCAGTCATAGGAGAGCGCCGCCTTGAAGTCTAAGGACGAGAACGTTTCTGAGCCCATCACGGCCGGGGTCGTCAGCGTGGCCGGGTTGTCGACCTCGACCTCGTCCCGCGAGTAGCGCCCGCCGAGATTGACCTCGAGCGCGTCGATGGGGCGGTAACGGATGTCGACGAAGGCCGCTGCGGTGAACTGCTCGGTCGTGCCGGAGGAGGAGAGCGCCACGGTCGGTGTCAGCACATCGAACGATGAGATGCTTTCGGCAAAGGAAAAGTTGCCGCCGATGACCCCCTCCAGTTCGCCGGCACTGCCAAGCGCGATGGCATCGCTCTCCAGGCGGAACTCCTGCGAGAGCTCGTTAAGCTCGAAGTCGACGTCAACGATTGCAAACGGTAGCGGCGAGAAGTCACCGTCGAACGTCTCCTCCTCGAGAAAGTCGAAATAGGCCGTGTTCGAAATCAGCGTCGCGGGGCCGAAGTCGTACTCGCCGCGGAAGGTCAAATGCAGGCGGTCGAGTTTGGTCTCGCCGATCAAGCCCGATTCCTGTGCGAAGTCTTCACCGGCCAAGAAGTCGGTCAATTCGACCGCGTTCAGCCCGCCGCCCTGTTCGGTTCGGCTGTAGGCGACCGCAAAATCCAGCAACAGCGGGTCAATCGGGTTGGAGCGGAGCGCGAGGCGGACGCCGCCATTCGTTTCGGTGATCGAGTCCGGGTCGTCGGGCCCGGCATTGGGCAAGTCGACAAACCCGTCCGAAAAACCGCCGATGGCCGTCAGTCGCGCATTCAACAGATCGTTGTCTAGGATCGCGCCGTTTATCGAGACCTTGCCTTCGGTGCTTGGGAAAGAGCCCACCGAACCCTCGACATAGGCCTCGAAATCCGATGTCGGCTTCTTCGACACGATGTTCACGGCGCCTGCCAGGGCGTTCCGCCCGAAGGTCGTGCCCTGCGGGCCGTAGACCACCTCGATCCGCTCGACATCGAGGAGATCCGTGTCGATGCCGTCCGTCCGGCCGATTGGGGTCAAGGAGTTTTCATCGAGATAGAAGCCGACGACCGAGGAGGTTCCGGAAAGCGCGATATCCGACAGGCCGCGGATAGAGGGTGTGTTGCGCCCGCGTGAGCCGTTCTCGGTGAAGCTCGCATTCGCTGTGCGCTGCGTATAGTCCTCGAAGTTGCGTATGTTGCTCTTCTCAATCTCTTCCTCGGTGATCACCACCACGCTTTGCGGCACATCCTGTAGGCTCTCCTCGAAACGCCGGGCGGTTACCGTCAGCTCGTTTAGAAGCACGGGGCCCTCGGTTATCGCTTGGCCTGCGACCAAAGTGACGGCGCTGTCGCTGGTGTAGCGGGTGGACAGGCCCGTGCCGTTCAGCAGTCGGCTCAACGCGTCTTTCGGTGCCAGGGCACCGCTGACGGGGCTGGAGCGCAAGTCAGCAACCGTTCCGCCCTGGTAAACTACCGAGACGCCGGTTTCGTCGGAGTAAGCCTTTAGGGCGCCGGCGAGCGGTTGCGCCGGGATGTCGAGGGAAACGCTGTCCTGCGCGCCGACTTGCGACGCACCGAGCAACACAGCGCAGGCACTCGCCGCAATCGATTTGCCGAGCGCGGGTCCCGTGCCGCTGGTCCCATAGGCTCTTTGTGCTGGCCTCTCTCGCATGATGCCCCTCTGTTTCAGACGTCCCGGAGATGGACGAGTGAGAGGCGGGAAAGCATCGAACTTTCTTCAAATTTTGCGCGCCTCAGCGGATCAGCCGCAGATAAGGGCTCATGCGAACGACGGTCGCGCCGCCTGTCGCGGCGATCGCTTCCAGACCGTCCTCCAAGCTGTCGAGCGAGAGCTGCCCGGCCACCGGTACCCGTGCGACGTCGCCGGTTACGATCGTGACGCCGGGCAGATAGCGGTCGATCTCTCGCGCCGCCTGCGACAGCGTTGTCTCGTCGTCAAAGGCGATGAAGCCGTCTCGCCACGCAAAGGCCGTCGCAGCGCCGCTGCGGCTGGGTCCCGGAGCGGCCCCGTCGGCATAGTCGGACACCGTGCCTGCCGCCAAGGCGCGGCGTTGCCCCGCGGAGGAGACGGAGACGCTGCCCTCGAGGACGCTCACTGTGACCATGTCGCCGATGCGAACGCCATAGGTGGTGCCGGTCGCCACAGCTTCGCCACCTGCCGCCACAACAACGAATGGGCGGGCTGGGTCGGCGACCACCTCGAAGACCGCCTCGCCGCGCAGCAGCGCCACCTCCCGCCGATCTGCGCCATACCGTACGGCAAGCGCCGAGGCAGTGTTCAGATGGGCGACCCCTCCATCCGGAAGAGTGACCCGCTGGTGAGAGCCGGTGTCCGTGACATGGTCCGCTTCGAGGCGCAGCAGAACCTCGGGCCCGGCTGCAATCGCGAGGCAGGCAGCCGCCGCTATCGCGACTGCCGGCCAGCGCCGCGGGCGCTTTTTGAACGCCACCGAGAAATCGCCCATCGTGGCCTCGATCTCGGCATAGGCGGCTGCATGGGCGCGGTCCGCGCGCAACCAGGCGCGGAATGCGTGCCTTTCTCGCTGCGTGACATCCCGCTCAGACAGCCGCAGGAACCAGTCGCGCGCCGCTTCGTCGATGCGATCCTGGTCGCTCTGTCCGCCCTCGGCCACGTTCCATCTCCGCTCGCCGCGCCAGGCGGCCGTCGCTACTTGGACGAGCGAGCACCCTCCGATGCGCGGATTTCCCGACGATAGACGCGGCGACGCGCGTCGACCAGCGTGCCGATGGCCGTCTTCAGATCGGCCCGCACCGTCGTGAGGCCGATGCTCAGTTCCGCTGCAATCTCGCTCTGGGTGCGACCGCCGATATGGTAGCGAATAAGGATATGGCGCTGACGTGCCGGCATGCTGCGGAGCACATCCCGCACCCAGGCCAGATCCGAACGGGCCAAGGCGGCGCGCTCCGGGGTGATCTCGTGGTGATCCGTGTCCAGCACGCCCGCCATTTCGCGCAGGATATCGCGTCTTCTGCCTTCGACCCGCGCATGGTCGGCGACGAGATTTGCCGCGGTCGCGAACAAGAACGAGCGGGTATCCCGGATCTCAGAGCCCGCATCGGCCGCATGCATTCGCATGAAAGCTTCCTGTGCTAGGTCTTGCGCGGCCGTGTGGCGCGCCCCGAGCCGGGCGCGAAGAAATCGAAGAAGATCGTGATAGGTTCCCCGGAACAGCGCCTCCAAATCCAATCCTGCCATCGCCTTCCCCGACTCCATTGGGACAGATTTCCAATGAGGTTTGGCTGGTCCCGCGGCTCAAGAGACGGTGCTGGCGTCACTCACAAGATCAGTCTTGATCTGAAAACCCCGGTACGGCAACCACCCGATGGCATTGGCATCGGTGTTCGCCATTAGGGTTCGTTGACGTAAGGGCGTTGGCTCGGGCTTGTGCCGGAGGGGGCTGGCCCATCGGAGCCAAAAGACGGCGCGGGTTGAACCAGCGTACCGTGAGTCATGGTCCACCAATGCGGCGAGCCGCATCGCTGAACGGCGGTGGTGAATTCGACGACGACAGGACATCCAGAGCGCCAGCGCCGGTCACCCCTTGTCGAGGGCAATATCCGGCGCGTCCTCGGCTTTCATCCCGACGACATGGTAGCCGCAATCGACATGGTGGCACTCTCCCGTGACGCCAGAGGCGAGGTCAGAGAGCAGGTAGAACCCAGCGCGCCCCACATCGTCCAAACTTACATTCCGGCGCAGGGGCGAGTTGTATTCGTTCCATTTCAGGATATAGCGAAAGTCGCCGATGCCCGAGGCGGCCAGCGTCTTGATCGGCCCTGCAGACAGCGCGTTGACACGCAGACCGCGCGGACCGAGATCGGCGGCCATGTAGCGCACGCTCGCCTCCAACGCAGCTTTCGCAACGCCCATGACGTTGTAGTGGGGCATCACCCTTTCCGCCCCGAAATAGGTGAGTGTGAGCAACGATCCGCCCGGCTCCATCAGCTTTTCGGCCCGCTGCGCCAGCGCCGTAAACGAATAACAGGATACCAGCATGGAGCGCTGAAAATTCTCCTCTGACGTGTCGACATAGCGGCCTTTCAACTCCGCCTTGTCGGCATAGGCGATAGCGTGCACCAGGAAATCCAGCTTTCCCCAACGGGCGCCGATCTCCGCAAAGACCGCGTCCATCGAGGCCGTCTCGGTCACGTCGCAGGGCAGAACGATGTCGGAGCCGACACTCTCGGCCAGCGGGATCACGCGCTTTTGCAGCGCCTCGCCCTGATAGGTGAACGCAAGCTCGGCCCCATGGGCGTGGCAGGTGTTGGCGATGCCCCAGGCGATGGACCGGTCATTCGCGACCCCCATGATCAGGCCGCGCTTCCCTGCCATCAGCCCTTGGTTCATTCCCGCTCTCCCATCCCCGTGAGGGGTGAGCATTAGGTGAATTCGGCAGAGGCATCAAGGGAGGGCAGGGCTTGCGCTCTGGCGCTGCCGAGGCATAACACCCGGGTGCTTTGCGGAGGGTGAGAAATGGTGGATTTGGCGACAGGGGGTAAGCTCAGCGGGATCTTCGCCGGGGACGAGCCCTATGCGTTGGCCCGCGCATGGTTGGCGGAGGCAGAGGCGTCAGAGCCGAACGATGCCAACGCCGTTGCCCTGGCGACCGCCGATACGAGCGGGTTGCCGAATGTCCGGATCGTGCTGGTCAAAGAGATCGAAACCGATCCAGCCAAGGGCGGCTTTGTCTTCTACACCAATTTCGATGGGGTGAAGGGCCAGGAACTCGCGGCCGGCCCGAAGGCTGCGATGGCGTTTCACTGGAAGTCGCTGGGCCGGCAATTGCGACTGCGCGGCGCGGTCGAGAAGGTCGGCGCCGCCCAGGCCGATGCCTATTACAACAGCCGCGCGTATCAGAGCCGGATCGGCGCCTGGGCGTCGCGCCAGTCGCGCCCGCTTGCGTCGCGGCGAGCTCTGATGGCGGAGGTCGCGCGCATCGCCTCGAAACATCCGGTCAAGCCGCCGCGTCCTCCCCATTGGGGCGGGTTCCGCCTGCGCCCGGTCGAAATCGAGTTCTGGGCGGCGGGAGAGTTCCGGCTGCATGACCGTTTTCGCTGGACCCGATTGAACCCGGGCGCGGCGTCTTGGACTGTGCAGCGCTTGTCCCCGTGACCCCGGCTGTTGCCGCGGCCTGCCGCCTCGGTCATTATCGGCGCAACACGACCAAAGCCCAACCCACAGGAAGCGCCGATGCCACGGGCCAACAGCCGCAAGACACTGCTCTTGACCGGCGCGAGCCGCGGGATCGGCCACGCGACGGTAAAGCGCTTCTCGTCCGCCGGGTGGCGGGTGATCACCTGCTCACGCCAAGCGTTCCCCGAGGACTGCCCTTGGGAGGCGGGGGAGGAGGACCACATCCAAGTCGATCTCGGCGATCCGAAATCGACCATCGCAGCGGTGGAGGAGATCAAACGTCGGCTGGACGGTGGGCGGTTGGAGGCGCTGGTCAACAATGCCGGCATCTCGCCCAAGGGACCGGAGGGGGAGCGGCTGAACACCATCACCACCGATTTGCGCACCTGGGGGCAGGTTTTCCATGTCAACTTTTTCGCCTCGGTCGTGCTCGCCCGCGGCCTGATGGAGGAGTTGACGACGGCCCAGGGCGCGGTCGTCAACGTGACGTCTATCGCCGGTGCGCGGGTGCACCCGTTCGCTGGCGCCGCCTATTCGACATCGAAGGCGGCACTGGCCGCACTGACCCGCGAAATGGCGCATGATTTCGGTCCGCTCGGCGTGCGGGTGAACGCCATTGCGCCGGGCGAGATCGAGACGGCGATCCTCTCCCCCGGCACCGAGAAGCTGGTGCAGGCGATCCCGATGCGCCGCCTCGGACAGCCGGAGGAGGTGGCGCGGACCATCTACTATCTCTGCACGCCGGAAAGCGCCTATGTCACCGGCGTCGAGATCGAGATCAATGGCGGCCAACATGTCTGATACCGCAGTGAGCGGGCTCGTCACCGTAAGGCCGCTTCAGACGCCCGACCTCGATTTGATGGTGCGCTGGAAATCGCAACCGCATCTACGCCCGTTCTACGTCAAGACCAAGCCGCCCGATCCCGAGGATACGCACCGCTCCTACGGCAACAAATGCGGCGATGCCGGGCCGACCTTTGGCACGATCGCCTGCGTCGACGGGACACCCTACGGTTACCTGCAGTGGTATCTGAACCGAAGCTGGCCAGAATGGGGCCGAGAGACCATTGGGCGGTCGAACGGCGCGAGCATCGACTACTTCATCGGCGAGACATGGGCGCTCGGCCGCGGCCTTGGATCGGCGATGCTCCGCGCCCTGGTCCATGCAGTGATGCTGCGGCTGACCGGCCCCGACCGCCGTCTATTTATAGGTCATGACAGTCGCAATAGGCGCGCCATCCGTTGTACCCAGGCCGCCGGGTTTCGGCCTGACGGCACTTTCAAAGAGGATGGTGTCGCCTTCGATCTGTTCCTTCACGAGGGATGAGCAGCGTCCCCACGACCATCGAAACAGCCCAAAGGAAACGCCGTGATCGATCTCTATACCTGGACAACACCGAATGGACGAAAGCTCTCGATCATGCTGGAGGAGCTGGGCGTCGACTATACCGTGAAGCCAATCGATATCGGACAGGACGAGCAGTTCCAGCCCTCCTTCCTGATGATCAGCCCGAACAATAAGATCCCGGCGATCTATGATCACGAGAGTGGGCTCAGCCTAATGGAGTCGGGTGCAGGACTGCTCTATCTAGCGGAGAAACACGGTAAATTCCTCGGCACTGGCGAGACGCGGTGGCGCGTGATCGAGTGGCTGATGTGGCAGATGGGCGGGCTCGGTCCTATGGCCGGCCAGACGCATCACTTCCTGCATTTCAACCCGGGCAAAGCGGCCTATGCCGAGGAGCGCTACGGCAAGGAGACCAAGCGTCTCTACAGCGTGCTCGACAAGCGGCTGATGGGTCGAGACTACATCGTCGACGACTACTCCATTGCCGACATGGCTGCCTGGCCCTGGATCAGCCGCTTCGAATGGCAGCAGATCGACCTGGCAGACTACCCGAATGTGCGGGATTGGTATTGCCGCATTGCGGACCGCCCGGCCGTCCAAAAAGGCTATCACGTCCCGAAAGAGGTCGGCGCAATCCCCTTGCCTTGAGCGGCGCCGAAGGTCTCCACCGCCCCGTGACGATTCTCATAGGCCGTCGCCTTGTGGGACCGTAAAGTCACATCCACTAGGCAGGACGCGTTTCTGAATTCTGCGCCCAGATCCTGCTCGAATTGATGCCTATCAGACTTTCGCGATGTGATGATTTGCGAGGCGAGAATGGCTTACGTAACCGAAAACCACGTGGTTGATCCGAGGCCTGCGAAGTCGGTGGCGCGGTCTGCCACGGCGACGGCTGCAGCGTTGATCGGGGTGGCGCGAGCGGCGTTCGAGGCAGGCGAGGCATATCGCCGTTTGTCGAACCGAACCGACGCCCAATTGGCCGAAGATGGCATGGGCCGTGCGGAGGCGGCACAGAAGATTGGGACGCGCTTTTTCTGAGGCACTCCCCGCGGGAACCGTTGCAGCGCTTATCAGGTTGCGGTGACGACGACGCTGCCTAGTTTGCGGCCGGTCTCCACCGATTGGTGCGCCAACGCTGCGTCGGGCAGGGGATGGGTCTCAGCCACAGCGTGGCTTAGCGCCGCCTGTTCCAGCCAGGCGGTCAGTTGCGCGTGCCCCCGGGCGCGCATCTCCGGATCCAGCAGGTAGACAATCAACATCCATAGCCGTGTGTTGCGGAACATCAGCGGATAGAATGGCAGGACAGGTGCCATGGCCGCGGCCGAGGCATAGGCCGCAACCGTCCCGCGCTCCGCGATGATCTGCTCGGTCACCGCAAGATTGGCGCCGAAATCCACCTCGACGACGCGTTCGACACCCTTGCCACCGGTGATCTCAAGCACGCGGGCGGCGACATCCGCCTCTCGATAATTGATCACGTGATCCGCAGGTCCCGCATGGGCGGCTTTCTCGGGGCCGGAGACGGTGGTGATCACCTGGGCCCCAGCCAACCGGGCCATCTGTATCGCATAGCGGCCGACAGTGCCGGCGCCGCCGGTCACGAGCACCGTTTGCCCGGCCACCGGCCCGTCGCCGAGCACGGCGGCCCACGCGGTCATAGCGGGAATGCCGAGGCAGGCGCCTTCGGCAAAGCTGGTCGTCTCCGGCAGGGGCACCGCCTGTTCCGCGGGCAGGGCGATCCTCTCGGCCGCCGTCCCGTGGGCCCGCCGCCATTGACCGTTCCACAACCAGACCCGCTCACCGATCCTGGTGTCCGGTACCCCGTCGCCGACCGCGCGGACTATGCCCGCGCCATCGGAATGGGGCACCACCAGGGGATAGGCCATCGTCGCGCTGGGCCGCGCGCCTGCTCGCAGTTTCACATCCGAGGGATTGACGCCGGAGGCATGGATCTCCACCAGCACCTCGCCCGGGCCCGGATCAGGTGTCGGAAGATCGCGCAGAGCCAAAACCTCGGCAGCGGGGCCGAAGCCTTCATAGCAGATTGCCTTCATCGCGCTTCCTCCACTGCTACTCGGCCGCGCGCCGGCTGAGTTCGGTCAGCCGCAGCTTGGTGATCTGATGGCGTTCCCGCGCGACGACCTCGAAGCGGACGCCGTGGAAGGCAAAGACCTGCCCCTCCGTCGGGATCGTTTGCGCCTCGTGGATGACCAGACCCGCGACCGTCGTTGCCTCCTCATCCGGCAGGTCCCAGTCGCAGGAGCGGTTGAGGTCGCGGATCGTCGTTGTGCCCGCCACTGTGACGCTGCCATCGCTTTCCCGCCGGATGCCCTCGGCCTCTAGGTCATGCTCGTCGGCGATCTCGCCGACGATCTCCTCCAGGATGTCTTCCAGCGTGATCAGCCCCTGCAGCGAGCCGTACTCGTCCACCACCAGGGCGAAATGCGATTTGCGCTTGAGGAAGGCGCGAAGTTGATCGTCGAGCGGCCGCGTGTCCGGCACGAACCATGGCTTCATCGCCACTGCCATGACATCGAGGGTCGCCAGCGCCTTCTCGATGTTCTCGGACGCCCGGATCTGCCGGTTCAGCGCGCGGAGAAGGTCCTTCGCATGCAATACGGCCACTATGTTCTCCGGCTCGCCGCGCCAGACCGGGATACGGGTGTGCTGTGAGGCGAGGCAGAAGGAGACGATCGCCTCCGGCCCTTCCTCGATCGCGATCGACTCGATGTCGCGGCGGTGGCGCATCACCTCCGCTACCTCCCGGTGGCGCAGATCCAGCGCGGCGAAGAGCCGGTCACGCTCGTCCTTCGCCACGCCCCCTTCCGAGTGGTGGAGCGCGATGGCGCCGCGCAACTGCTCGAACGGCGCCAGGGCATGGGCGTCGGGGTCGGTTTTGACGCCCAACAGCGTGAAGCCCGCCCGCACGAGCATGCTGACTGCCGAGACGATGGGCGCAAACAGCCGAACCACCACGGCAATCGGCGCGGCGACGCGGCTTGCCGCCCGTTCCGGATTTGTGATTGCATAAGTTTTCGGTGCCACCTCGGCGAACACGGTGACGAGCACCGTCATCACCAGCGTGGCATAGGCGACGCCTGCCTCGCCCAAGGTCGCGGTGAACAGGGTGGTCGCCAGCGCGGTCGCCAGGACATTGACCAAGTTGTTGCCGAGCAGGATCGACCCGATCAGACGCTCATTGTCCTCGGTCAGTTTCAGCGCTGTGGTGGCACCCTTCGACCCTCGAGCCGCGAGCTGGTGCATTGTGGCGCGGTCGATGGCCGTCAGCGCCGTCTCGGAGCCAGAGAAAAAGCCGGAACAGGCCAGAAGCCCAATAATGACGAGGCAGAGCCACCAAAGTGTGGGGTCCATGACGCGAAGTCCTTAGCTGCGGAGCGTTCGGCCCTGGTTATGGCTCCGCAACCGGGGGCCGGCAAGGCGCAAGGCGACGCCGCCATTGCCTTCGACGGTCAAAGAGAGGGCGCCTAGCGGTCTCCCCCCAGGCGCCCCGGTTCTCTCGCGCAGTCAGCCCATTGCTTGCTTGCCGCCCGGGCCCTTGTGGGATTGCTGCTCAGCCTCGACCAGCGGGTGCTTCTCCAGCACAAGGTTCTTTAGCCGAGCGTCCAGCACATGGGTGTAAATCTCGGTCGTCGCGATATCCGCATGGCCTAGGAGCTCTTGGATCACCCTCAGATCTGCTCCGCCCGCCAGTAGATGCGTGGCAAAAGCGTGCCGCAGCGTGTGGGGCGAGACATTGGCCGGATCGATCCCCGCATCGGTGCAGAGCGTCTTCAGCGCCTGGTAAAAGGCGATGCGGGTCAAGTGCCCGGTCTGCCCGCGAGACGGGAAAAGATAGGGCGACGGCTTGCCACCGCTGCGCCGCCGCTCCCGATCCTCGCTGTCGCGCCGGGAGAGCCATTGCGCCAGCACCTCGCGGGCGGGTTCTGAAAGTGGGATCATCCGCTCCCGTCCGGCCTTGCCGGTGACCATGATCGCCTTTGGGTTGCCGCGGACCGCGGAGACCGGCAAAGCGACGAGCTCGGAAACCCTCAACCCTGTTGCATAAAGCATCTCGACCATGCACAGCAGCCGCAGGCCGGAGCGTTTCTGTTTTGCCCGATCCCGTGCGGCTCTGAGTAGGCTGTCGACCGCCTCGACGGAGAGTGAGGCGGGGAGCCGCCGCGGTGGTCGTGGCCCGGAAAGCTGCGCCGAGGGGTCATCCTCGCGCCAGCCTTCGTTCACGGCAAAACGGAACAGCTGGCGAACAGCCGAGAGGCGCCGGGCGCGCGTCGCCGGTGCGCGTCCTTCCTCCTCCAAGGCAGTCATCCAGGCTTCGATCTCGGTCCGCGACACGGTCTCGATCCGACCGCCGCGCAGGCTCAACCATGCGGCGAAGTCGATCAAATCCCGCGCATATGCGGCCAAAGTGTTCGGTGCAGCCCCGCGCTCGGCGGCCATCGCTTCGAGGAAGGGCTCGATCCAACCGGTCCCGTAGGCCGGTGCGCCATCGGCGCTCACTCGCCGCTGGCCGGCTGTGTGAGAACCACGACCACGTCGCGCTCGGGCGGCGGCAGCTCCGCGAATAGCGCATATGCCACAAACGCGACGCTGCCCAATACCGCCGCCTGAAAGAAGAGTTTTAGAACCCTGCCCATTTTGACCTCTGCTCTGTATTTTATGACACGCCGTGCTGGTCTATGACCGCCATCATCGCCGTGTCTGGTTGCCTCGCGTTAACGATAACCCGTGTGTGGCCGAAGTGCAATCAGGCGTTGAAGGAGAGTTGCAGAATGATCGAGGGGACGCCTGGCCGAGGGCGCCATGTCCTGCGCCCCATCGTGCTGATCGGCCTGATGGGTGCGGGCAAGAGCTCGGTCGGGCAGCGGCTCGCTCAGATGTTGGGGACGCGCTTCGTCGACTCCGACACGGAGGTCGAGGCGGCGGCGGCCATGACCGTCTCGGAGATCTTCGCCGCGCTGGGAGAGGCGAGCTTCCGGGAGGGCGAGCGCCGGGTGATTGCGCGTCTGCTCGAGGCGGGGCCGTGCGTGATGGCGACCGGCGGCGGGGCCTTCATGGCGGAGGAGACGCGTTCGGTGATCGCCGAGCGGGCGGTGTCGGTCTGGCTGGTTGCGGATCTCGACCTGCTCGTCAAGCGTACGGCCGGGCGGACGCATCGCCCCCTTCTCAATACCGGTGATCCGCGCGCGACCCTGGCGAAGCTGATCGAGACGCGGTACCCGGTTTACGCGAAGGCGGATTTGCATGTGCAAAGCGAGGCCGGCCAAAGCCACGAGAACATGGCGGTTCGGATCGTCGAGGCCCTGGTGGTCCATGGGCAGCGCACCGGCCAGGGCGCGCTCGGCGAGGAGGAGGTGTGAGTATGGAGACCATCGCCGCGGATCGGGTGCGTGTGGGCCTCGGCGCCCGCGCCTACGAGATCGTCATCGCGCCCGGGCTGTTGTCGGCGGCGGGCTCTCTGCTGCGGCCATTGCTGGCGCGATCCTTCGTGGCGGTGGTAACCGACGAGACCGTCGCGGCGCTGCATCTGCCAGCCTTTCGCGCGGCGATGGAAGCCGAAGGGGTCTCCGTCGCGGAGGTTATCGTCCCGGCGGGTGAAGCCAGCAAATCGATGACGCAACTGGGCTCGGTGCTCGACGCGCTCCTCGATGCGAAGGTCGAACGCGATGACCTGATCATTGCCCTGGGCGGCGGGGTGATAGGGGATCTTGCGGGCTTTGCCGCCGCCGTGCTGCGGCGCGGTGTCGGCTTTGTGCAGGTGCCCACGACCTTGCTCGCGCAGGTCGACAGCTCGGTCGGTGGGAAGACCGGGATCAATGCCCGCCACGGCAAGAATCTGATCGGCGCCTTTCATCAGCCGCGCCTAGTGATCGCGGATACGGGCTTGCTCGATACGCTGCCGCCGCGGGCGCTGCTGGCCGGCTATGCGGAGGTGGTGAAATACGGCTTGCTCGGCGATGCGGCGTTCTTCGCATGGTTGGAGCGGCACGGCCCGGCGCTGCGCGACGGCGATATCGAGGGGCGCGTCGCGGCGGTCCGCCGATCCTGCGCGATCAAGGCGGAGATCGTCGCCCGTGACGAGACGGAGCGTGGGGATCGGGCGCTCCTCAATCTGGGCCATACCTTCGGCCATGCGATGGAGGCGGCGACGGGCTATTCGGACCGATTGTTGCATGGCGAGGCCGTGGCGATCGGGATGGGACTGGCTTTCGAGGTGTCGGCGAGGATGGGGCTCTGCGCGCAGGAAGTGCCGGGCCGGGTCGCCGCCCATTTCGCCGAGATGGGCCTTCGCCGCCGCTTGCCAGATATCCCTGGCGAACTGCCTGGCGCCGAGGCGCTGATCGCGCTGATGGGCCAGGACAAGAAGGTGCGGCAAGGGAAGCTGACCTTCATTCTCGCCCGCGGCATCGGCGAGGCCTTTGTGACGCAGGAGGTGGATCTCGAGGCCGTGCGGGATATCCTGGACGCTGCCTTGGCGGAGCGGGCAGAGGCTTGAGCCAAGCGGAATCGCGGGCTGCCGCCCGCGATAGGTCGATGCGTGGGCGCGGGCCTCACCTTGCGGCTCGGACCCGCGCTGGCGCTCCGTCCAGGAGGTTTTTGGTCTGGTGGACAGGCCGAACTGGGCTGGGGAAGACCGCCGATGGCGGTCGTGGCCGAGCGTCAGCAACACCGGGCTGCGTCAAGGACAGGCCGCGCGTGCCGCGCGGCCGCGGCGGGCCGCGATCCTTGACCCGAGCCCTGATGTTGCGGGAATGCAGGAATTGGATCGGTCGGCGCCTTAGAGCGCTTTCCGACCCGATTGCATCGGTTCTCGCGCTCTAAGGTATTGTTTTGAAGCATTTTCGCGACGCCAATCTGACTCAGATTGGCTGGAAAGTGCTTTAGAGTGCTTTCCGATCCGATTGCACCGGTTCTCGCGCTTTCGGGTGCTCTTGGGGCGCCGCTGCCCGACGCCGATCTGACGCAGATTGGCTGGAGGGTTCTCTAGGCGCTGCATTTCGCGCCGCCGAGGACGCAAAACTTTGCGCAATGCGGGTGGTTGAGCGGGATCGGCCGGCTCGCCTCGGCCAGGGTTTTACCCATTTCAAAGGACTGATCATAGGCGATCAAGGTGCAGGCCAGCACAGTCGGGCTGGGCGCACCCTTGCGTTTGACCACCATCCGGGAGGAGGCGCACATCACATCCGTCGGCTGCTTGCCGAGAATGCCCCAACAGGCCTCGGTGATCTCCGGCACCTCGGTGCCGCCATCCATTTCGGGGAACAGCACGCAATCGCCCGGGTTGCTGGCGTCGATGCC
>JBCCRM010000061.1:0-15901 GCA_039513195.1 Pseudomonadota bacterium
CAAGAGCGGGCCACACGGTGGCTCTGGACATACAATCACGAACGCCCGAACATGGGCATCGGCGGGATCACGCCCGCTCAGAAACTGAAAATGGCGGCATGAATTCTACGATCCGACCCCTCTAAGAATGGGGGGATTACCAAGTGAGCTTGGATTTCGCTCGATGGTCACCATGAATCGGCGCAAAGACACCTTCGCATTCCAGCGAAGCGACGCCTGTGGTGGGTGGCATGGGTTGTTCAACTGCCTGTCAAGGCGGGGATTATCTGCTCGATGCTTTGCACGATTGCTCGGGCCTGACCGCTCTCTGCCGCACCGGAATGCGGTTGGCAAAACCGCCCCGCATCATTGTCGAAGTATTTGCCCGATGCGTCCGCGAAGGCCGGATCGAGGGCAGCCTTGCACAGGATCTCTGCCCCGATCCCGAGGTCATTTCCCTGGACGCCAAAGCCCTCCTTCACCATTTTCGACGCTAGAAGAGACCCGGGATTGACGGCGATCACGGCCGGCCCCTCGCCAAGTTCCCGCGCCAGTTCTCGAGACCAGACGGTGATCGCCAGTTTGCTCTGCGCATAGGCGCTGAAATCGTCGAGCGGCGTCTTCCCGGCCATTGCCTCCAGGTCCACCCTCGCCTGGGCGGCCGAGGACACGTTGACGACCCGTCCCGTTCTCGGAATGATCGGCAGCAACCGGCGGGTCAGCAGATACGGCGCAAAGGAGTTTACGACGAAGCGAATATCGTGCCCTTCGGCCGTGCGGGTCTGAGGCGTCTTGTAAACCCCAGCATTGTTGATCAGCACATCGAGTTGCGGGTGGTTGTTGAGGACCTCGGCCGCCAAGGTCTCGACCTCGGCCATGCGCGAGAGATCGGCGACATAGCTTTCGGTGGTGCCACCGATCTTGGCCGCGGCCGCCTCCAACTTCGCGGCACCGCGCCCATGCAGCAGGACTTTATGTCCCTTCTGGGCGAGCATCGATGCCGTAAGCAAGCCGATGCCGTCGGTCGAGCCGGTGATGAGAATTGTCTTGGTCATGGTCTTAGCCCTCATGCCGTGAATTCGGGGAGGAGGTCTTGGGCGAGCCGTGCCATGGTTTGTTCGATATCCGCCCGGTTGAACCGCAGGTTCAGCGCAACGTGGTTGATGCCGAGCGCACGCAGTTCGCGCAGATAGTCCCGCAGAAAAGTCATGCCGGAGCGAAAGCCGAGATGGATCGGTCGCGGCCCTTCATCAGGGTCATCGGAGAGGTCGACATAGAGCGACTGGATGACCGGCTTGTTCTGCCCGCCCGCCTCCGCGATCCTGCGACGGTAATCTGCCACCGCACGGCCCTGGGCGACCGCATCGCGCGGATAGGTCATCCACCCGTCGCCATTTCGCGCGACCCAGTCGGGCGCTTGCTGGCTGCCTCCGGTGATAAGAAGCGGGAGGCGCCCGCCGACCGGCTTCGGCAGCATGTCGATAGTGCCGGAGAGCTGCCCATAGCCATTTGCGAGCTGCGGATAGTCCGCGGCCATCGCGCGCATATAGGCTATGCTGTCTCGGAAGCGCTCGCCCCGGTCCGGAAACGTCATGCCGAGCGCAGGGTACTCCTCCGGCCGGTCGCCCGACGCGATACCCAGCAACAACCGCCCCTGGGAGAGCGCATCGGCCGTGCTCGCAGCCTTTGCCACATGCGCGGGATGGCGCAGCGGCAGGATGATGCTTGCCACACCGAGGCCGATCCGCCGTGTGCCGACCGCCAACGCCCCGAGATAGACGAATGGGTCAAAGACCTGCCCCGGATCGCCGAAGCTAGGCACGTTGAAGGGCACATCGCGCAGCCAGATAGCGCAGAAGCCGAGCTCCTCCGCAAGCCTTGCGCGGTCGATGTGGTCCGCCATCGAGGGCCGGGCGCCGACCGGATACGCCTCGATAGGGACGACGAGACCCAGGCTCAACCGGTCCGGCTGGAATGCGGCGTTATAGGCCCTGTTGATGGTTGGAAAGGCGGTTTTCTCTGCGGAGTCGAACATCGGGTTCTCCTCGGTCCTGCAAACGCATGAGTTTACCCGGCGAGATCGTCTTTACCTTCGACCAGGAAATGGAAACTGGTGGACCCATTGGTCCGGGCCTGCAGATGCGGCCCATAGTTGGGGTCTGCCATGAACGCCAAAGCGGCCTCGCGGGACGGCCACGCGAGGATGATCCGCAGGGCGGCGGGCTGTTCGGCGCCTTCGACCTGCTCGTGGGTCGCGGTCCGCGCCAGATACCGGCCGCCGTGCTTGGCGACCAGGGAATTGGCAACCGGCAGATAACCAGGGATCCAGTCTTCCGAAGTCGGAGTGACGGCGAGGACGGAGTAATAAGCCATGGTGACATCTCCTGACGGGGCTTGTTGCGGCGTTTCCGGCCGATGCCTCCAATTTAAATTTTCGATAATCGAATGAAACGGCGGATCTTTCGGATCAGAATTCGGGTATTGAGTATAATAGAGTGCCTTTCCTCGCCCAGGAGGACGCTTTCATAATGGCGGTGGCGTTGTCGGAGGATCGGGCAACCTGGCGACAGAGGATCGCGAGGAAAAAAGAATGTCTTCCGCGACAGAACATCTGCCGAGTGTGTCTCGGCGGCAGGGGCGGGAGACATGCTGCGGCGCCCGTTCAGCACCGCAGCGAAGCTATCAAGCGACCAGATCGAACCGATCAGCGTTCATCACTTTAGTCCAGGCGGCCGCGAAGTCGCGAACGAACTTCTCGCCATTGTCGTCCTGGGCGTAGACTTCGGCATAGGAACGAAGGATCGAGTTGGAGCCGAACACCAGGTCCGCGCTGGTTGCGGTCCACCTGACGGTGCCGGTATTGCGGTCACGGATCTCGTAGCTGCCATCGGCATCGACCGGATGCCAGCTATAGGCCATGTCTGTGAGGTTGACGAAGAAATCGTTGGACAGCTGGCCCACCCGATCCGTGAAGACACCATGCTTTGTGTCGCCGAAATTGGTACCGAGCACCCGCATACCGCCGAGCAGCACCGTCATCTCCGCCGCCGTGAGGCCGAGGAGCTGTGCGCGGTCCAGCATCATCTCCTCTGGGCTCACCGAGTACGCGTCCTTCTCCCAGTTACGAAACCCATCGGCCAACGGCTCCAGGACCGCAAAGCTCGCCACATCGGTCTGCTCGGCGGTGGCATCGCCACGGCCAGGGGTGAAGGGAAGCTCGATGGTGTACCCGGCAGCCGCGGCCGATTGCTCGATGCCGACATTGCCGGCCAGGACGATCACATCGGCGACGGAGGCGCCGGACTCGGCAGCGATCGGCTCCAGGATCTCCAGGACTTTGGCCAGTCGTGCGGGCTCGTTGGCCTCCCAATCCTTCTGCGGCGCCAGGCGAATGCGGGCACCGTTCGCACCGCCCCGCTTGTCGGAGCCACGGAAGGTCCGCGCGCTGTCCCAAGCCGTTGAGATCATTTCGGCTGGCGAGAGGCCGCTCGCGACGATCTTGGCCTTCACCACTGCGGCGTCATAGCTGGTGGTGCCCGGAGAGATCGGGTCCTGCCACAAAAGGTCTTCCGCGGGGACGTCGGGACCATAGTAGTTTACCTTTGGCCCCATATCGCGATGGGTCAGCTTGAACCAGGCCCGCCCGAAGGCGTCGGCGAAATAGTCGGCGTCGGCCATGAACCTCTGACAGATCTCGTTGTAGATCGGATCAACCTTCATGGCCATATCGGCGTCGGTCATCATCGGCATCGTCCGCTTCGTCGCGTCTGATGAATCAACAGGCCGTTCATCCTCCGGCATGTCCACCGGCTGCCATTGCCATGCGCCGGCTGGGGATTTGGTCAACTCCCATTCATAATTGAAGAGGTAGTCGAAATAGCCCATGTCCCACTGCGTCGGCTGCTTGGTCCACGCCCCCTCGATACCCGAGGTGAAAGCCCGCGCGGCTTGACCGTTATGGCCGGGATTGGACCAACCGAAACCCTGCGCCTCGACCCCGGCCGCCTCCGGTGCCACGCCGATCCGATCATGGGCGCCGCCGCCATGGGCCTTCCCGACCGTATGACCACCACAGGTTAGGGCCGCTGTCTCCTCGTCGTTCATCGCCATGCGGGCGAAGGTTTCCCGCACGTGTAACGCGGTCATGGACGGATCAGGATTGCCGTTCACACCCTCCGGATTCACATAGATCAGTCCCATATGCACGGCAGCCAAGGGGTTTTCGAGGGTCGAGGGCGTCGTCAAGTCGCCGTAGCGCTGCTCGCTCGGAGCCAGCCACTCCTTCTCGGCGCCCCAGTAGATATCATTCTCTGGGCCCCAGATATCCTCGCGCCCGAAGCCGAAACCGAAGGTTTTTAGACCCATCGACTCATAGGCCATGTTGCCCGCAAGGATGATCAGGTCCGCCCAGCTGAGCGCGTTGCCGTACTTCTTCTTGATCGGCCACAGGAGGCGCCGCGCCTTGTCCAAGCTGGCGTTATCCGGCCAAGAGTTCAGCGGCGCGAAACGGATATTGCCTGATCCTGCGCCGCCGCGGCCATCGCCAACCCGGTAGGACCCAGCGGAGTGCCAGGCGAGGCGGATCATCAGGCCGCCGTAGTGGCCCCAGTCGGCCGGCCACCAGTCTTGGCTCTCGGTCATCAGCGCACGGACATCGGCCTTAACCCCCTCGAAATCCAGGGCTTTCACCGCGTCGCGGTGGTTATAGCTCGGATCCATTGGATTGGTGCGGGCGCCGTGCTGGTGCAGAATGTCGAGGTTGAGGGCATTGGGCCACCATTTGGTAACCGGCGCCCCAGTCGCGGTGTTGCCACCATGCATGACGGGGCAGGCGCCGACTGAATTGACTGGGTTTCCGTCCACGGGACTCTCCTTGCGTTTGGCTGGGCGTCTCGATCTCGGCGTAGCAGACTTAATTGATAAGGCCCAATTGAATCTCCCAAAGGTCCTGATAAGACAGACTTATGAATGGCCTCACCCTTAAGCATCTCCGCTATTTCGAGGCGCTCGCCCATCACGGGCATTTCGGCAGGGCGGCGGAGGCCTGTGCGATCTCGCAACCGGCGCTGTCGCTACAGATCAAAGAGCTGGAGGGATTGCTGGGCGCGCCTTTGGTCGAACGGGCCGCGAGGCAGATCCGATTGACCGGCCTCGGCGAGAGCTTCTTGGCCCGGGCGCGCAAGATCCTGTTGGAGGTGGATGAGCTGGACGACCTGGTCCGCGCCTCGACGGGTCCGCTTTCCGGCCGCATGCGGCTGGGCGTTATCCCAACGGTCGCCCCTTATCTGCTGCCTGACATCATCAAGGCGCTTTCGGCGCGTTTTCCCGATCTCGCCCTACAACCGCGGGAGACCATCACCCGGTCTTTGATCGAGGCGCTGCTAAACGCGGAGCTCGATGCGGCGATTGTCGCCCTGCCCATTTCTGAGCCTCGGTTGCGCGAGTTCACGTTGTTTGAGGAGGAATTCGTTCTGGTTCGACCGACGGCGGACGCCGCGAACCCTGTGCCGAGCCCGGAGATGCTTGAGACCATGCAGCTCCTGCTTCTCGAAGAAGGACACTGCTTCCGAGACCAAGCGCTGTCCTTTTGCAGCAGCGCAGCCGCCCAACCGCGCCAACTGATGGAGGGCAGCTCGCTGTCGACATTGGTCCAGATGGTCGGTGCGGGTATGGGGCTTACGCTGATCCCGCATATGGCCATTGGGTTAGAGACCCGATCCGCCTCGGTCTCGGTCGCGCGCTTTCCGCCGCCGGCGCCACGACGCTCGATTGGCATGGTTTGGCGCAAAACCAGCCCGCTTGCGGACCAGCTTCTGGAAATCAGTGCGATTGTACGGAAGACCGGCAGGCGCCGACGCGATGCCTTAGATGCGGCAGCGGAGCTTGGGTCTATGAAGCCGGTGCACGGTGAACCTTGAGGCCCCCGGCTTCCGCCGCGGGCCAGGGGCACGGTGGCCGGAACGGCTTGCCTGCGCAGTTATGGGTTGCAGGGCGAGATGCTCTCAACTGAGGTTTTGTCTTAAAACCAGTCTTTTATCCGATCATATTTGACATAATTCGGCCTTAGTTGGCCACTATGCGGCGAAACCGGGGCCTGGGGGACACAAACGCCCATTTTTGCGCCGTTGTTGCAGATGGGCACTTTAGCAACGCCATCCCCCCGTACCGGCCTGCCGGTTCCTTGTTTTTCAAATCAGTCAGCGTCGCTTCCCGATGACCAAGGACCCTCCATGAGGTGGTCCAGGACGGGAGAAAGAAATGTCTGCCGATGCAGAATTTGTGCAAACCCTCGACACGCTAGAGACCGAAATCCCCGCGCTCGATCTCGCCTTGTCGATAGCGCGGCTCGAAGACCGCCTTGCCGGTCTCGCGATTGGCACGCTCGATCAAAGCCAGGTCGCTGAGTTGGCAATGGATGAGACCGCCGATCACGGCTTTGCTGCCATCGGCACCGCCGAGGCGAATGCCGTCGACAGCTTTGACGATGCGCTCGCTTACGGCGTTTTGGCGGGGGCTGATCTCTCGCGGTTCGGCCCCCATGCCGTGCTGACATCGGGCTCCGACATCCTCAGCGGTGAGGGCACGGCCACCGGCACGGGCAAGGCGGAGTCGCGTGGCGTATCCTTCGGTACCGAGGACAGCAGCGTCGGTAACCCTGAGGATGATGACGATGGCGGCGATGCTGGTGGCGAGGACGAGGAGGACTTCGGCCCGTCGCCGGAGGACTTTATCGCAAACCTGACCGTCACGGCGCGCTTCGGCAAGGGCGATGATGTGGTGGACGGCACAGCAACGACCTTCGTCGACGCGACCGACCCGAATGGTGAGGGGTTCGAGCTGATCTTCGCCGGCGCCAATGGCGTCATCATCGATTTCGACAGCACTGTCTCGATGGGCCGGGGCGACGATACACTCTCGGGCAGCGCGAGCGTGACCTCGCGCAGCAATCCCGTAACCGACAATGGACAGGACGGGGCCAGCGGCGGCGATGCGGATTTGGAAATCATCGCCGATGGGGTGGAGAATGTTGGCGAACTGAGCTTTGGGATGGGCGACGACACCCTGATGGGTGTGGCGCAAGGGGATGCGATCGGCGGTGCAACGGCCATCGCGGACGGCATCGACAGCAGCTCGGTCGGCAACGAAAACGTGGCGAATGCCGTGATCCGTATGGGCCAGGGCGACGACACGATCTTCGGCCGCGGCCAGTCCCGATCCGAGGGCGACGGCGCCCTGGCGAATGGCTTCGACAATCGTGCCACGACCCGGCTGGGCCAAGGCGACGACGTGATCGATGTCGCGGCGAATGCCGAGTTCGTCGACGACCCAACCGACGGCGATCAGGAAGAAGCAATCGCAGACGGGATCGAAAACCGGGGCACCATCCTGTTCGGCTCTGGCGACGACCTCCTGATCGCCGAGGCGACGGCTACGGGTAACGGCGTCCTCACCATTGCCGATGGGATCGACAGCCGCGGCAACCCTGACATCAACCGCTTCGACGGCGACCGAGGGATCTCGCTGCGCCTCGGACGGGGCGACGACAGGGTGGAGGCCAGGGGCACGGCGATCCAGACCCCAGATCTTGCGGACGGGACGGTCAATCAGGACAATCAGCGCACCGTGGCGAGCGGTATGCTGAACCAAAACGTCACCAGCCCTGCCGTCCTGTTCGGGTCCGGCGATGACGAGGTAGAGGTGACGGGAATCGCCCGCGGAGACGACAATCCGACCTTCGCGGCGGGGATGTCGAATATAAGCTTCGACCTGCCCAATGCCGGCGCCGACGGTATCCTGGGGACCGCAGACGACATCGCCACCTTCATCGACTTTGCCAGCGGCAACGATGTGGTGATCGCGACAGCGGAAGGGTCGGTTACCGACACCGGCCCAGACAGCGCCGGCGATGTGGCCGCTTTCGGCTATTGGGGCGGGCTGACCGATCTCGGCGGAGGCAACAACCGGCTGGAAGGATCCGCCAAAATAACGGCGGCGGTAAATGCGCTTGCCATCGGTATCTCGGTCGATGACGACATGGACCTGATCAACGGCGCCCGAAACGAGATGCTGGAAACCCAGCAGGGCGCCATGATCCGCGGCGGCGGCGGTGAGGACCACGTCACAGGCTTTGCCGAGATCTCCGGTGCCACGGGCGACGATGTGCGGGCGATTGGGTTGTTCTTGGGGGCCGACGGTTTTGTCAGCACCCGCGGGGGCGCGGATATCATTGAAGGCGACGCGATTGTGGATGGTGAGGGCGAAGCCTTCGGTATCTTCGGCGAAGAGGGCGCCATTATCGACACGGGCTCCGGCGAGGATCTCGTCAGCGCCGGCGCCGCTGGCTTCGGCGGGGGCTTCTTGCTCGACACTGGCGGAGGCGACGACCGGATCGAAGGTTTCGGCAGTGTCGTCGTCAATGCCGGACGGGGGGACGACACGTTGGACCTGACCGGTTTTGGCACTGCCGAAAGCTTCCAGATCGTCGACGAGGACGGCGATGGCCTGGTCGATGCACTGATCCAGGATGGTGTCACGATGACTCTGAATGGGACGGTCGAAACGATCTTGTTCGACGAACAGATCCTGTGAGTGCCAGGCCCCGCGCGGCGTGCGGGGCCAACCTAAACGCGCCCGATCGACTGCCCCATTCGGGCAGCGGCGCGGGCGTGAACTTCCAGCGTCGAGACAGACGCCGCGTCGCGGGAAGATCGCATCGATGATCGCGCTCAGCCGATCCGTTCGTGGCATCGAAGGCCGTAGAAACTTGCGCGATGAGAAGTTGCGATGTTGCAACTTATCTCTTCGAAAGCCACATTGCATGTGCGGGCCGGAGCCCGCTCAACGCGTTGCGATGTGACAGAAAAAGATAGGGAGCCCGCGTTCCATGCCCACTCCACACAGCCTTTCCACCCGCCCGCTCGACCGCCGCGATTTCCTCGCTGGAAGCACTGCCATCGGCCTCTCCGCAGGGCTCGGCCATACCGCCCTGGCCGCAGAGCCGAAAAAGGGCGGTACGTTACGCGTCGGCCTGGCCCAAGGCAGCACTACCGACAATCTCGACCCGCAGACTTACACCGACACGTTCATGCTGTCGGTCGGTTTCGGCACCCACGGCTCGCTGACCGAGATCTCGCCCGCTGGCGAGCTGGTGGGCGATTTGGCAGAGAGCTGGGAAGCATCCGCCGACGCTAAGAGCTGGACCTTCCGGATCCGCAAGGGCGTAGAGTTCTCCGACGGCAAGACCCTGGATGCCGACGATGTCATCGCCTCGATCAACCACCATCGCGGCGAGGACTCGAAGTCGGCGGCGAAATCGAATGTCGCCCCGATTGCCGAGATGAAGAAGCTCGATGCGAACACCGTGCGGTTTGAGCTTGGCAGCGGGAACGCGGACTTCCCCTATCTAATGGCGGATTATCATCTGATCATCATGCCCGCCGTCGACGGCAAGGCGGATTGGGAGAACTATATCGGGACCGGCGGGTATGTACTGGAGAACTTCGAGCCTGGCATCCGCGCCGCGCTTACCCGCAATCCGAACTACTGGAAGTCAGGGCGCGCGCATGTGGACCGCGTCGAGTTAACGGTGATCGCCGACCCTGCGGCCCGTCAGAACGCGCTGATCACTGGCGAGATCGACGCGATGAGCCGGGTGGACCTGAAGACCGAGCGTCTTCTGGCACGTACCCCGGGCGTGAATATCCAGGAGTCGACCGGCTTCCTGCACTACACCGCGCCGATGATCACGACAAACTCTCCTTACGACAACAACGAGCTGCGCCTGGCGATCAAGCACGGCATCAATCGCGACGAGCTGTTAGAGAAGATCCTGCGCGGTCACGGCAGTCTCGGGAACGATCACCCCATCGCACCCTCGGTGCCATTCTGGGCGGATCTTGAACAGCGCACATATGATCCGGACAAGGCGCGCTTCCACCTGAAGAACGCCGGTTACGAGAACATCCCACTCGACCTCTCTGCCGCCGACGCCGCCTATCCCGGTGCCGTCGATGCCGCCATTCTGATGAAGGAGCATCTCGCCGCTGCTGGCATGGACATCAATGTCGTGCGGGAGCCTAATGACGGTTATTGGTCGAATGTCTGGATGAAGAAGGACTGGTGCCAGTGCTATTGGGGCGGGCGGCCGACCTGCGACTGGATGTTCAGCCAGGCCTATGCCGAGGGCGCCAATTGGAACGACACCTTCTGGAGCAACGAGCGCTTCAATGGGCTTTTGGCACAAGGCCGGGCCGAGCTGGATCCCTCGGTGCGCGGCGAGATCTATCGCGAGGCGCAGGAGATCACCCGGGACGAGGGCGGTGTCGTGGTCTGGGGCTTTGCGAACTACGTGAACGCCATGTCTGATGCGGTGCAGCACGGTCCGGATGTGGCCGCCAATTGGGACATGGATGGTGGTCGGTTCATGGAGCGTTGGTGGCTCGCCTGATCCACTGAGGAACTGGCGCGCGGTAATCAACGGTTCGCCCTGCGCATAACCGGCGCGGGGCGAATGTCCGGACAATTCATGGGAGTGTAGGCGGAGTTACATCCGGCCGGCACAACATCGTTCATTAGTTCGGCATGCGACAGCGTGCGGCATCGCCGCAGGCGCTGCAGCGCGGGGGGAGAAGCGGAAATGGAGTACTATGATCTCGGCACCTATGGGCGCGATGTGACCACCGGCTCCGACATTGCCCAGACCTGGTTTAACCGCGGCCTGATATGGACCTATGCCTACCACCATGAGGAAGCGGTGGTTTGTTTTCAAAAGGCGGTTGAGGCCGATCCCGACTGCGCCATGGCTCATTGGGGCATCGCTTATGCGATCGGGCCGAATTACAATAAGCCGTGGGAAGCGTTCGAGCCGGAGGAGAAGCCCGGCGCGCTGTCCCTCGCTCTTACCTCTATCGAGCGGGCGACTGGGCTGAAGCACAAAGTCACCCCGACCGAGCAGGCGCTGATCGAGGCCCTGGCTTCCCGCTATCCCGCCGACGCGTCAGAGGACGATTTCACGCCTTGGAACGACAGCTATGCCGCCGCCATGCGGTCCGTGCGGCGCACGTGTCCTGAAGATCTGGACATCGCCTGCTTGTTTGCCGAGGCGCTGATGAACCGCACGCCTTGGCAGCTTTGGGACTTGCAGACCGGCGAACCAGCGGCAGGCGCCGATACGCTGGAGGCGATCGAGGTGCTTGAGAACGCCTTCGAGAAGCTACCCGGCGCCTGGGACCATCCGGGTCTCTTGCACATGTACATCCACCTGATGGAGATGTCGCCGCAGCCGGAAAAGGCGCTGCGCCACGGCGATCGGCTCAGCACCATGGTGCCAGATGCCGGACATCTGCTTCATATGGCGACCCATATAGACGTGCTCTGCGGCGACTACATGAATGTCGTTTTGCGCAATCACGCGGCTATTGTTGCCGATAGGAAGTATCTCGCGGCCGCCGGGCCGGAGAACTTCTATTCTATCTATCGCTGCCACAACTATCACTTCAAAATCTACGGTGCGATGTTCCTCGGTCAGCCGCAACCGGCTTTGGAGGCAGCTGAGGAACTGATCGAGACCCTACCCGCGGACACCCTTCGGCCCATGGCGGATTGGTTCGAGGCCTTCATTCCGATGAAGCAGCATGTGCTGATCCGCTTCGGAATGTGGGAGGAAATCATCGCGCAAGACCTTCCGGAGGATCGGGAACTGTTCTGTGTCACCACGGCGATGATGCACTATGCGCGAGCCGTCGCGATGGCCAATCTCGGGGACATCGCCAGCGCGGAGAAGGAATTGATCGACTTCGTCGCCGCTGTCGAAGCGGTACCGGAAAGCCGGATGCTCTTCAACAACGCCTGCCATGATATTCTGAAGGTGGCGGAGCAGATGATGCTCGGCGAGATCGCCTACAAGAAGGGGGACGCCGAGGCGGCGTTCGCGCATTTGCGCAAGTCAGTCTCGATAGACGACTCGCTGCCCTATGATGAGCCTTGGGGATGGATGCAGCCGACCCGCCACGCCCTAGGCGCTCTGCTGCTGGATCAGGAGCGGTTCGAGGAGGCAGAGGCCGTCTATCGGGCCGACTTGGGACTGGATGCGACGCTGAGCCGAGCCTGCCAGCACCCGGGCAATGTGTGGAGCCTGCACGGTCTCCACGAATGCTTGCGCCATCGTGGTGCCGACGACGAAGCCGCGATGATCGAACGCCAGCTTGCGAAGGCCGTCGCGCGGGCCGAAGTGCCGATCAAAGCCTCCTGCTTCTGCCGCCAAGAGCTCGCCGCCTGATCGTCGTAAGGGGCGCCTGTTGCAGGGGCGCCCCGTTGCCCCGTGGCGCCCACTACCGCCACCGCGGCGCCCCATTCACGACATCCTGCGCGTTGAGCGTCCACCGCGTGCCCGAGACGGTTACGGGCGGGGGTGGCATTGATTTTGCAGGAGAACGGCCGTGAACGATCTGTCCCGCGACCCGGCGGTGTTTGCCGATTACGTCGCGCCGAGTTGGTTCCACGAACTGGCTTCCGGCCTCTCGATCCGGGCGCAGTTCGCGATGACAGGCAATGTCCGCGATCTGTTCCCGGTCCGCGGCGCGTCCGAGATCGATTTCGTGCCCTTCGACACGGCTGTGTGGCGCGTGCTGCGTCAAAAGGGCTGCGCGGCACTCTTGCTCCACGATCCGGTGGAGGGGCTGCGGCTGCACCCCGACTGCGACCCCCGCTTCGAGGCCGCCCTGACCGAATGCGGTATCAGCTTGGGCACGATCGCACGCACGCCCGCCGAGACCGCCACCCTCGCCACCCAGATCATGGGCGAAAGCCGCGCACCGATGGCACTGATGCTCGACTATGCGTCCACGGTGGTCCGGCAGGACCCCGACGAGGTCGCGCGCCTTTTCATCGCCATGGACAAGGCGGCCCGGCGCCCAGCCCCGCAGCGGCCCGAGATTGGATGGGCATGCCCGCCTCGGAACCCGGTTCTTTGGATCGTCGACCGCCCAGGCGATCTGCCGGACTGGTTCACGGCCCGCAATCCGGCGCTGCGCGACATTGCCATCAGCACGCCGGATCTCGGCGATCGGATCAGCTTCGTTACCGCTATGTCCCGGCGGCTGTCCGACCATGCCGAGATGTCGCTCGAGACGCGCCAAGAGAAGATCGAGCAATTCGCAGTGCGCTGCGAAGGCATGACCCTGACCGACATGCGCAGCGTTGTCGATCTCGCCCGGGCAGAGAAGATCGGCCTTTCGGATATCGGAGAGGCGTTACGGAGCTACCGCCTCGGGACCACGCGGAACCCGTGGACTTCATCGGTGATGCGAACGCGGGTGAAGAACGCCAAATCGATCCTCGACGGTCGGGTCAAGGGCCAGCCCCTTGCGCTGGAGCGTACCTACGATATCCTCGTTCGTTCGATCATGGGGCTCTCCGGCGCCCAGACCACCAGCCGCGGCAACCGCCCCCGAGGCGTCCTGTTCTTCGTCGGTCCCACCGGTGTGGGTAAGACCGAGCTCGCCAAGGCTGTGGCCGAAGTAATGTTTGGCGACGAAACCGCAATGTACCGCTTCGACATGTCGGAATTCATGGCGGAAAACTCGATCGGCCGGATGATCGGCCCGCCTCCCGGCGCACCGGGGCATGAGAATGGCGGCGACTTGGTAAACTCGGTCCGCGCCCGTCCGTTCAGCGTGTTCCTGTTCGATGAGATTGAGAAGGGGCATCCGCGCATACTCGATACGTTCTTGCAGATCCTCGACGACGGCCGAGTATCCGATAGCCGGGGCGAGACCGGTTATTTTTCCGAATCTCTGATCATCTTCACCTCGAATATCGGGATGGTCGGTGGCGACCGCTCGGCCAATGCCGGCCAGAACGTCTTGCCATCCGACAGCCGCGATGTGCTGCAGGAAAAGCTTCTTCGCGCGGTCGGCGACCATTTCCGCTTCGAGCTGAAGCGGCCGGAGCTGATGAACCGTTTGGGCCAGAACATCGTGCCGTTCGAATTCATCAATTCGCAGAGCGCGGGTGTGATTTTCAACGCGGTGCTAAAGCGGGTGATCAATGCGGTGAAGGAGGAACATGGGATCGACGTTCTTCTGACCGACGAGGCCAAGGACACGCTCATGGGCCTCTGCACCTTCGAGCTGATCGATGGCGGCCGCGGCATCGGCAACCGGATCGAGAGCAATTTCATCAACCCGCTCGCCCGGCTGCTGTTTCAGCGAGATGGCACGCGGCGGCTGCGGGTCGTCGGTATCGACACCTCCGGCCAGGAAGCAAAGCTGCTGGTCAATTGATACTGGCCCTCCGCGCAGGCAATGGGCGTTAGAGCACTTTCCAGCCGATCTGAGTCAGATTGGCTAGAAAGTGCGTCAAAACAATACTTTAGAGCGCTAGAACCGATGCAATCGGGTCGGAAAGCGCGCTAGGGCAGTCTCCCGGGGTCTTGGATCAGATCTCGTCCGTTCGCGCCGCGAGCGACGCCTTGAGGCTCTCGTTTTCGGCGGTCAGCCTGGCAAGTTCCTGGCGCAGGGGTTCCAAACTGGCCTTCAGCTCCTCGAGCGTCAGGCGCTGCGGAATATGCGCTGGGCAATTCCAGTCGATGCCTTCGACGGAGATCATCACCGCGCGCTCGGCCCGGGCGCGGTAGGCGGGCACCATCAAGCTCTCGACAAGCTCAGGATCGTCCTCAACGAAGCGTACCCGCCCGAAAACCTTCAGGCGTCGGCGATTTGGATAGTCGACCAGGATCATCGACACCCGGTCGTCGGTCTTCAGATTGCCGAGGCTGATATACTGACGGTTGCCGCCTAAATCCGCATAGGCAATGGTGCGCGCGTCGAGCACCTTGAGGAAACCGGCCGCTCCGCCTTTGAACTGCACATAGGGCCAGCCTGTCTCAGACACCGTCGCTTGAAAGAAGCCGTCGCGGGCTTCGATGAATTTCGCCTCCGCCTCGCCGAGCAGGTTGGACGGATCGGCTTCAGGCTTCAAGGCGCGCTCGTAGACTTTGGCCGAGCCGAGACGCGCCTGTTGTTCGCGAACTGCGGGCGTGAAGGCTATGTCTAGGAAAGCATGAGCCACAGAGTCCTCCAGCGTGGGTCTTCAGGTGCGGTTTCTGCAGGAGATAGGCTGCCTCTTTATCGAAGTTAATCCTGACGACGTCGCTTGGGTAGCTGGATAGACCGAGATCCGAGCGGCCGTTTCGCCAATTTCGATCACTTTGTCGTTGTCGGGGAAAACCGCAGGGCCTGCGCCGACGGACAGCGCCGGAGAGGTCTTAGAGGCTGAACGGGCCTCCGTTTAGACCGGACAGTGCGTTACGAGCATTCTGCGATGCTACTGGACGCACCAGCCTGGACGACGTGCCACCGGTGACGCAATTGGCAGGTGCCTGGACGTTTGAAGCGCGCGCCAAGACTGGGACGTCGTCGTATCCGCTCCAGTTGCGAGATGACCCCGACACCGTGTTGGCGAGGGCGCCTGAGGATGCTGTCATCTCCGAATACATAGCAGCTCAGTTGCGCGCCGCGGTGACGGTGAAACACTTATGGCTGCGCCCGGACGGACAAGACGCGTTATTTGTGTTGGGCTGGGGCGCTGCTGCAAACCCGACCCTCTGCGTGCACCTTCTGAACGCGCGACGTGGCGGCTATGTGACCACGAAGTCGGCCATAGACTTGCGACTTGTTGGTGCCCACAGTGAGGAACTGGGGCTCAAGGCGCTCATCGACCGGTTGGAAGCGCAGGCATCAAATGCGGATTTTGCCCCGCGCTGGTATGAGCCTTTCGTCGCGGTGCTGTGACCCCCGACGATCATCCAGCTGAAACCGGAGCCGGAGCTTCACGGGGGACCTGCCCCGGTTTCTGGTCCGGGCGTTATGCGATCTTTCGGGCTGGTTTCAGTTGGTCTTCGAACTCGGCGGTGGTCAAGCCG
>JBCCRM010000062.1:0-14823 GCA_039513195.1 Pseudomonadota bacterium
CGGCTTGACCACCGCCGAGTTCGAAGACCAACTGAAACCAGCCCGAAAGATCGCATAACGCCCGGACCAGAAACCGGGGCAGGTCCCCCGTGAAGCTCCGGCTCCGGTTTCAGCTGGATGATCGTCGGGGGTCACAGCACCTTAAGCCGCAGTTAGGGAGAGACGAGACTAAAAGCGCTCATCGTCCGATCTAACTGTCTGATTTGATTGGTGGGCCATGTAGGGCTCGAACCTACGACCCGCTGATTAAGAGTCAGCTGCTCTACCACCTGAGCTAATGGCCCCCGTTTCAGAGAGCTAGGCGTTTGGCGAGGCGGCGTCAAGCGAGGGCGGGCGAAGTGGCCCGCCCGCTCGATCTTATTGGCTGTTCGTTTGCAGCGCCGCCGTCGGCGCGAGCTTGCCAGGACCCGAAAGAAGGTCGGCTGCCCGTCCCGGGTAGACGAGCACATCGCGAATGCCCGCGACTTCGGATGCATAAAACCAGTTGAGCGCTGCCAGCGGCCCGGTCGCAGCAACGGAGACCACGGTCTCGACCTCCCAATTGATCGGTTGACCTTTCAAGAGCTCCAAGATCTGCTCGCCGCCGCTGCGCCCTTGCCCCGCCTCCCAAGTGGCTTCCGCGGGGAGCCGGTGGGCGCCGGGGAGCGGGGTTTGCAACAGCGGATCATTTTGTGCCACGCCGTCGAAGACCGGTTTGTCTCGCCCGTCGATCAAGTCCCCGAAGCTCTGCCCGCCGCTGATCTGACCGACTTGGTCTCTGCTGGCGCGCCAGTCGTTCGAAAGCGTTAGGGAGGCCGAGAGCACCGGGCTGCGCCGAGTTCCCGGGCCGAGGCCGAAGCCTGCCTCCCGCCATGCTTCAAGGCCGCCATTAAGGATGGAGACCTGCTCGGCCCCTGCCGATTTGAGGATCCAGTACACCCAGCTCGCCCTTGCCATATCCTGCAGGCTCGTGCTCGCGGTGACCAAGACGATGGGACGGTCGACCGTGAGGCCGGCGTCAGCGATCTCGATCGCGAGTTTGGTCGTATTCGGCATCGCCGAGGCGGAATCCACCTCCGCGCGCCACAGCACGAAAGGGAGCGAGATGGCGTCCTCCGGGGCGCCGCGGCGATGTTCGAGGGTGGTTCGGATATCCACCACTTCGACCGCATCTGCATCGATCAGCGCTGCGAGATCTGCGCTGTGGATCAGCGCATGCCAATCGTTTAAGCGGTCACTGGTTGCCGCGTCCAAAATCGGGTCGCTCGGTTCAGTGATCGGCGGTTCGGGTTGGACAAACGCTTGTTCGCCGTTCGGGCACGGGATCCGCAGCACGGTCCCGATTTCGATGCGCGCCGGATTGGGGCCGATGACATCGCGATTCATCGCATGCAGTGTTCGGTATTCGCTGATGCGGCCCAGGAAACGCTCGGCGATTTCGCTGAGGCTGTCGCCGCGCTTGACTTGGTATTCCGGTTCGCAAGCCGCCGCCGTGGTTGGGTTGGCAAGCGCTGTTGCAATCCCGAGAGCAGCCACTGAAAGAGCCGAGTATCTCATGGTACGATCCTTTGCGGAACCAGAGCCCCCCGAGTTTGGCACGAGCCGTGGTCTGACCGGAATTAATCTCTTGCCGATTTGCGGCCAAAAAATGTCTATTGGGTGACAATGCCCGCAACCAGGATGTCACAGGTTCTGTCAGCCTCGCTGTTTTACGGATTATCTAACGTGTCTTCGCTCCGTGAGAGCGGATTTGGTCCGGTATAGGTCCACACATGCGTCGGAGGCACCGGGCCTTTGTTACGGACGTCCTGCTGCATTTCCTCCCACGCATGGGCGATGGCGCCGACCGAGCGCGAGAGGCAGAAGAGACCCCGGGCGAGCGGGGGGGCGAAGCCTAATTCGGCGAAGATGACGGCGGTGGCACCGTCGATGTTCATTGGCACAGGTTTGCCTTTTTGCCGAGCCAGGGCGGCCTCGACGGCGCGGCCGATGCCGGCGAAGCGCCCTGTGCAAACACCCTCCGCCGCAGCAGCATCGACCAGCGCGAGCAAGCACGGAGCCCGCGGATCCACCGGCTTGTGAAAGCGATGTCCGAAGCCCGGCAGATAGGCGGAGCGCTCCCGTTGCCATCGTGCGATCTCGGCAGGTGCGGCTGGCGGCCCCCCTGCGGCGTCGATCCGGTGGTAGAGCTCCACCGCTTGTTCCCCCGCGCCGCCATGGACGTCGTCCAGCATGTTGACCGCGCTCGCCAAAGCCCCGTTCAGTCCGAGCCCGCAGGTCACCGCCATCCGCGCCGTTGCGATCGAAGGCGCCTGCGGGCCGTGGTCGACCGCGGCAACCAGTGCCGCTTCGAGGAGCTTTGCCTGCCCCGCGGTCGGCAGATCGCCGCGGGTCAAGAGCCACACCATTTGCGGGAAGGAGACACCGCCAATGAGATCTTCGACCGGGCGTCCGCGGAAACGGATCGCCCCGGGCTCCATTTCGATGATCGATGTCTGCCACCAATCGGCAATCTCTCGGCGGTCTTCCGTCATATCGCGCCATCCGCTTCCAATTTGGCGATCTCCTCTCCCGACAACCCTAGCGCTCCGAACACCTCAGCATTGTCTGCACCCAAGGCCGGCGGAGGGTCGGAGACTGCGGGGGCCTGGCCGTCTAGTTTGACGCCGGTGCGGACCACGGTGATCGGCCGATCTAAGCCAGATGCGCCCGGGAAACGCGCGAGCAATCCCCGATCGGCAATCTGTTGGGCCGCGAGGATCTCCGGCACGGTGAGGATTTCACCCGCCGGCACGCCGATCCCGTTGAGTTCGGCGGCCCAATCCCGCGCCGGGCGCTTGGCCAATGCCGCCTCCAGCTCTGCCCGGAGGGCAAGGCGGTTGGCCTTTCGATCCTCTCGCGTTTTGTAATTGGCGCGGTCCAGCAGGTCTTCCCGGCCGAGATGGCGGGCGAGCGCCGTCCACTGCTCGTCCTTGTTGGCCGCAATATTAATCAATCCTGTACCGGTGCGGAACGCCCCCGATGGCGCTGCGGTGACGTTCTCGTTGCCCTGCGGGGTCGGATCGACCCCGGCGATCAGATGGTTTGAAACCGCCCAGCCCATGGTCGCAATCACCGCCTCTAGCATCGAGACGTCAATGAACGCACCGCGTTCCGGCGCATTGAGGGCGGCGGCGATGGCAAAGGCCGCGGTGATCCCGCCGATGGTGTCGGCGATCGGATAGCCGACCCGAAGCGGCGCACTCTCTGCATCCCCGGTGATCGCCATGACGCCGGAGGCGCCTTGAATAATCTGGTCATAGGCCGGGCGGTCGACCCAAGGGCCGTCCTGGCCGAAACCGGAAATCGCGCAGTAAATCAGCGCCGGTTTTTCGTGCCGAAGTGCCTGATATCCGATCCCCAGCCGGTCCATAACGCCGGGCCGAAAGTTCTCCACCAGGACATCGGCCCGGCTGACCAGTCGTCTCAACAGCCCGACGCCGTCGGGATGCTTCAAATTGGCGGTGACCGACTTCTTGCCGGCATTTTGAGCCAGGAACGACACCCCCATCAGCCGGCTGTTCAGGTCCGGATCCGCACCCAACTGCCGGGCGAGATCGCCACGGCCAGGCGCTTCGACCTTGATCACCTCGGCGCCGAGATGTGCGAGTTGATGGCAACAAAACGGGCCAGCGAGGACATTGGTCAGGTCGAGCACCCGAACCCCGGCGAGAGGGTGGGTCCGCGCGCCGTCACCCTCTATCGACCCGGTCGCGGCCACGCTTTCTCTCCCTGCGGCGGTCTTCTACCAGCGCTTCTCTTGTAGCAGGGCGCGCGCGCCTGGGGAAACGATCCCGCTGGCAGCGTCTCCGGGCTGCGCCAACCGGAGACTGGCAAGGTCCGGCTATGGACGCTAGAGAGGGCATGGCCGGGAACAGTCCGGCTGTTGGCATCAGCGAAGGCGCCGCCGGGCTCAATGACCCTCGAAGACCGGATCCCAGAGCTCTTGCAGCGGCCCATCGTCAGCCTGAGGCGGGATGAAACGCTGGATGCCGTTTTGGCGCGACTCGAAGCATCCCGGGCCGAGGTATTGGCCCGCGATTGGGTGACAGCCTTTTGGCGGCTGCATCTGGCGAAGAACGGCTTCTCCAAGAGTATTGCGCTGCTGGAGGAGCTGCGTCCCGACCTCGATGCTGCTGTGGTGCACCGGCTTACCCTGGGCACCTTCACCGCTTGCGGGCGGATCGAGGAGGAACTGGCCTATCTTTCCGCCCGGCCGGACCCGACGCCGCAGGAGCAGTGGGAGTACCTGCGTGCCGCGGCGAAGGCGGGCAGGCTCGAGGTTCTGGACCAGGCGCTGGATCGGCCGGATCCCTCGGTCCTGGCGCCCAACTTGGAGGAGCTGGCCGATCTCCTCTGGGCCCTTGGCGACTGGCGACGGTACCGGGCGCTCAGCACGGTCTTCTCCGAAGACTATCCGCGCAAAGCGTTTTTCGAGGCGGCTCTCGCGGATATCGAGGCGGCGCCGGAGGTGGAGCCGCTCACGATCCATGTCCTCTATCTGGAGCGGGAGCGCCACCGCCTCGCGGCGCAGGAGCGCTCCTTCGCCGGATCGGTCCATCGTAGAGAGCTCTTCCCTGGACTGGATGGCCGCCTGGTTCCAACCTGCGTTTTAACCCGTGGTCATTGGGAGCGTGGGCGCTTCGCCATCGCTTGCAGCCATTTGCGGCTGTGGGAGCACCTGGTGGAGAGCGGCGATGAAGGCCGGTTCGTCGGCGAGACGGACTCGGTTCTCACCCATCGCAGCCGGCTGCGCGCGGAGGATTTCCGCGCCTTCGATTTCGTCACCTTCAATGACCGGGTGTTCCCACCTGGCTGGGGCGAGACCTTCGCACCGGCAGGCCGGATAGACGATTTCGTCCCGGCGCAGGGCCAGGCGGGTTTCGACGGCTATTATTTGTCCCGCCGCATGGCCGAGCATCTGCTAGGGCTCTACACCGCGCGCGGTGTGCGCCGCCATATCGACATCCAGACCTTCAGCATGTTCCGCGACGGGTTGTTGCCCCCTGGGTTCCGGACGGGCCGGACGGATTGGCCGTTGGTGCGGCACTTCTCGCTCGGCGTGTCGGCGCGGCGTGCCGCGGGGCTGGGTGACTGAGATGCGCGGGGCTGGGTATGATGATCTCTGAGTTTTCGGCCCGTGGGCACAACGCGCCGATCAAGTTTCGGGTCGCCGATCCGGATGACACCATCCAGCGCCAGTTTCGTATGGGTCGTTTCTATGCCGAGCCGCTGATGCGCGCCCAGATGCGGGTGATGCCGGTGCGAAGTGTGGCGCTGGATATCGGCGCGAACATTGGCAATCATGCAGTTTTCTATGCTCTGATTGCTAAAGCCAAGCATATCTTTGTGTTCGAGCCCAACCCCGTCGCCCACGGACTGTTGGCGGAGAATATCGCCCTGAACGACATCGAGACGGTAGACTTCACCCACTCGCGGTTCGGTATCGGCAAGGCGTCGGCCCGGGCTCGGTTGCGGGAGCGTCAGCCGCGCAATCTAGGCAGTGTGGCCCTCGACCAAGCCCCAGAAGGCGAGGTAGAGATCCGGAGCCTCGACAGTCTGGACCTGCCCAAGTTCGACTTCATGAAGATCGACGTCGAAGGGATGGAGATCGACGTTCTGGAGGGGGCGGAAAAGTCGATCCGTGCTGCGCGCCCCGCAATCGCGGTCGAGGTGAGTGCCCGGAACAATGCCCGGTTTTGGCGGTGGTGCGAGCGGATGCGCTATCACGTCGTAGATGTCGCGCGGCCGCACAAACCCTACGACTATCTTTGTGTGCCGAAGTTCTGAGTGCGCTGCATTTGGGTCCCCTCTCCCCACCAGTTATGCTGCCCAATCGATGCACGGCCCTGGATCACAGCCGTGTGAGACCTGGCGGGCGGGATCCTTTCGCAGGCCTTGCCCGAACCCACCCAGTCGCTGCGTTCTCTGACTTTCAAGGCCCCGACGAGCGCTATAGGACGCCATTGCCACACTGCCGCGCGGCATGCAGAAGCGCCGGGTCGCCATATCGTGCCGGGGATAACGCGTTGGCATAATCCGGCAGCGCGGCACCGGTGACCCAGGCGGCGGCGAGGGTTCCGGCCTGGCAGGCTGCCATGGTTCCGAAGCCGGACAGCGCGCCCAAGACATAGGCGCCCGGCGTGCCCATGGGTCCGATCAGCGGCCAGTTCTCCTCAGTCATCGTGTAGTAGCCGCCGTAATGGCTTTGGGACCGGGGCAGTCGGCCGATATACTGCGCCAAAGAGGGCGTCAGACGGGCGGCACCGCGCAGGACAATGTCCGGAAAGGTGGGGTCGAGCTTGGGCGCGACCTCGGCCGCGCTCGGCGCGGCGTTGTAGGCCCAACCGAGCTTTACCCACTTCCCGCACTCGCCGCCATCCGGGCGACGGTGGATCCCCCCTGGCATCGGATTTGTGAGCCAGGCGGTGGCGGGATCTGCCGCCAGGACCGCCCGGTCTTCTGCCGGCCAGCCGAGAGTTTGCGCATCCAGATCGATGGTGAAAGGCATGTCGCGAGGCAGCGCGCAGGCACTGTCTTCGAACGCGATCTTTTGCTGCAGCACGTTTTTGACCGGCAAAGTTTCGCCGAAAACTCCACCGATCTTCTGCAAGAACGGCCCGGCAGCATTGATCACCCGGTCGGCCCGTACGCGTTCCCCTGTCGAGAGTGCGATGGTGAACCGCGGGCCCGAAGCGTCGATGCCGGTAACCTCGGCCGTGACGCGCCGTCCACCGACCGCCACGAACCGGTCGAGCAGAAGCTGCCCCAACCCCTGGCTGCTGACGTCGCCGGCCCGGCGGATATGGAGGACGGTCGCGACATCCTCGGCCAGGGCCGGAAAGGCCGCTCGGATAGCTGCGGGATCGGTCAGCACATCGACGCCATCCGGGTTGTCTCGCCAATCTGCGCTGCGGGAGGGTCGATAGCTGCTCCCACCAGTGCTGTGAAGTCGTACCTGGCCCGTCTCACCATAGCCGTCCCGCAAAGCAGTGAGATGCCCATCGATCCCCGGCAGCCGCGTCGCAAGCACATAGCCCCGGCGGGTCAAACGTATCCTGTCGGGATCGTCCCGGGCCAAGATTTCCATCCGCGTTATGCTGTCATCGGTGAACTGGGTCATCACCGGATGCGGCCACCAATTGCGATAGTTCTCACCCGACTGCGCGGAGGTCAGGGCCATCGGTTGAGCCCGGTCGATGAGCACGACCTGACGGATCCCTGCTGCGGTGAGCGCCTCTGCCGCTGCGATACCGGCAATGCCCGCGCCTATCACCGCAGTGTCGCAGGCTCTCACATACCCCTCCCTCAGCCTTTGGTCAGTCGCCTCTCCTGCGCGCGGCGGATCAGGGCCGCCAGTCGATAGGCGCCATGCACCATCTTCGCATAGGGCATGGTGGCGAAGAAGGCCAAGACCAGCCCCAGATGGAGCGCCAGAAGGGGGGTGAGCGCCCCCGTCCCGCGAAAGGCATAGAGCGCAAGGCCGGAGAGGCTGACCAGGAACAGGAGGAGGATAAACGCGACCTCGCCGCCCCATACGCCCTCTGCGCCGAGGCCTCGATCGGCCCGCCGCTTTAGCCAAAGCAGCCAAGCGGTCCCCATGCAAAGCAGGACGCCGCCGGGCATGCCGAAGAGCTTCGGTAGGCTCCAGAAGCCGTAGGGCGCGGGCATGTCGAACCCGTAGTGGAGAACGGTTCCAGCGCTGGTCGACGCGGAGCAGAGCGCGAAGCCCAGCACGGTCAAGTGGTGGGCTTGCCGCCGCGCGGGGGTATAGACCTCTGCCTGCTCGTAATTGCAGCCAGCCCCGTGCCCACCCGAGAGGTTCTTGAGCGTTAGCCCGTCCCGCAAGCCTGGGGCTAAATCTATGGCGGCGGGCGGTGCTGCCCCGATCGCGCGCCAGAAACGCCATGCGCCGATGCCCATGGCGAGCAAGGCGAACAGGAATACCGGCGCGAAGACCGCCACCATCGTTTCGTGCGGGATGACCGCATAGAAGCCTCCGCCGGCCGAGCCCTCGCCGGAGAGCATCAGGATCGCCGCCACCCCCAGGGCGATGGTAAGGCTGATGACGACGCCATTCGCGCGGAAGGCCCGTGCAAAGATCCGTGGCCAGGCATGGTCCTGCCAGCTTTCTTGCCGAAGATCGGCCAGGGCACGGGGCAGGTTCAGGTCGAACTCGTGGGGAGCCGTGTATTGGCAGGCGTAGTAGCAGCCTCGACAATTGTGGCAGAGGTTGGCGAGATAGCCGAGATCGGCCGCCGCAAAGGATCGCCGTGCCGTCATTGCCTGGAAGACGTCGCAATAGCCCTCGCAATAGCGGCACGCGTTGCAGATCTCCATCTGCCGCCGCGCCTCGTCGGTGGCCGAGATGGCCCGGCGCTCCGCGGTCGCCGCGGGTAGAACGGCAAACTCGTCAGTTGCGGACATAGCGGGCCGCCGCTTCACCGGCGACGCGCCCGAAGACGGTGCCGATGGCCATTCCGAAGCCGGCCAGATACCCCTCCCCGAGGATCGAGCCTGCCATGATCTCCCCCGCCGCCCAAAGATTGGCAGCGGGCCTGCCATCGTTCATCTGGATGCGCGCCTGTTCGTCCACTTTCACGCCGAGATAGGTGAAGGTTACCCCGGTGCGCAGGCTGTAGCCGTAGAAGGGCGGCTCTAGGATCGGGCGAGCCCAGTTGGTCTTCGCGGGCTCGATACCGCTCGTCGCCAGGCCGTCGAGCTCTGTCGGCCGGAACCCGTCCGCTGCCGGGCAGGCGGTGTTGAACTGGGCCACCGTGGCGGCCAGGGCGGTAGGGTCGAGACCGAGCTTGCCTGCCAAACCGCCCAGGGTGTCGGCGGAAACCGGTGGAAAGACCGACGGCATGAAGAGCGGCAAGGACCGCGCGTCGATGACGGCATAGGCCACTTGGTCCGGCTGTGCGGCGACCAAGCGCCCCCAAATTGCGTAGCGCTTCGGCCAGACATCCTCGCCCTCGTCATAGAAGCGCTGGCTCTCCTTGTTGACCACGATCGAGAAGGGCACGCAGTCGAGGCGGGTCGCAATCCCACCGTCGAATTTCGGGGCCCGCCCGTCGATCGCCACCGCATGGCATTGGGTCGGGTCGCCAACCGGCTCTGCCCCTTGTTCCAGCAGATCATGCAGCACCCGCCCCTTGTTATAGGGCGTGCCGCGGATCAAAAAGTTGCGCGCCGCCGGTCCCCAAGCACGGGCGAGCCATTCCGTGTTCGCCTGAAACCCACCACTCGCAGCGACGCAGCCACGGGCTTTGACGAAGCGGCGCTGCCCCTTGGTGCGAAGTTCGGCCCCCGCAAAGAACCCATCGCCGATGTCGAGATGGATCGCCTCGGTGTCATAAAGCACGCGCACGCCGATCCGCTCGGCGGTTTGGTAGAGCCCATTCAGCAGCGCTTTGCCGCCGCCGAGGAAGAACGCATTTGTGCGGGCCAGCGAGAGGGTGCCCGACAGCGCGTCTTGAAAATGAACGCCATGGGCTTGCATCCAGGCATAACTGCCCTCGGATCCGCGAATGACGCGGCGGGCCAGGCGCTCGTCGGTCTTGCCCTTGGTCACCTTCAGAAGATCGTCGAAATACTCCGCCTCGCCATATTCGCCCGCCAGAACGCCCATCGGTTTCCCATGCATGACCCGAAAGTTGCGGGTGTGGCGGCTGTTGCCACCGCGATAGGGTTTAGGGGCGCTTTCGACAACCAGCACCCGGGCGCCCTTTTTCTGCGCCGAAATGGCGGCGGAGAGGGCGGCGTTGCCACCGCCGATTACCAGCAGATCGCAGTCGAGATCCGGCAAAGCCTGCATCTTCATCGTTTATGTATGCAATCGTATACAACAAATTGCAATGCCTTGCGAGCGATGATCTTCCGCCGCGGATCAATCCGTGCGGCCCAGAGCGCTACGCTACGAGGATGGGTCCTTCCCCTCGGCCCTAATCTGATCTGGCTGCGAGCTTTCGGGCGTGATCCTGAGAAGGAGGCTTGCCCAGGATGCCGAAGAAGCGATTCACCGACGGGCAGATTGCCTTTGCCCTGAGGCAGGCAGATGGCGGGGCGCTGGTTGGCGAGATCTGCCGGGAACTGGGCGTATCTCAACAAGGTCGACCCGGACGTCTCACGGCCGGGAAAGCCGAGCGAAACCGCGTATATCGAAGCCTTCAACAGCCGCTCCGCCAGCAGTGCCTGAATGCGTCCTGGTTCCCGTCCATGGGCGACGCTCGCACCCGCATCCAGGCATGGAGGATCGACTAAAACCGCAATCGACCCCACGCGCCCCTCGCCGCCTTGGCCCCGTTCGAGGTCGCCGAACGCCTGAGCCCAGCCCGCAACGTCACACAATGCCTGGATCAGAAACCGGGGCAGGTCCGGTGGGATAGCTGGGGTCACTCAGCCTGGTTACCAAAACCGGGAGTCCAGCACCCTGGGGGCGACCACCGCAAACTCGCCACGTCGTTCGCGGCGACTGCGGAGGTATGCTCCGTAGGTCGATCATCGTGCAGACAAAGGATCGATCAGAGCGTAAACGACATCGCAGTTCTTCGGACCCTATAGACCCGTCGAGATTTTCGTTGTTGGAAGGTCCACACTTCACAGCGCTGCGCATGCACGCCGATCCGGCAAAAAATATTGACTTATCAGGTTTTCAAGCTGACCATTTAAGCCTGCAAACATGATCGGGGATGCTGCGGTGAACACGCTTGCTACAACTTTTACGGGTCTTGAGTTTGACAATCCCTTCGTTCTGGCTTCTGCGCCGCCGACGGAGAGCAAACGCAAAATCCTGAAAGCCTTCGAGGCAGGCTGGGGCGGTGTCGTCACCAAGACGATTGGTTTGCACCCGGTGGAGAACGTAGCGGGGCCCAAAACCATCTTTCAGCGCACGAGCGAAGCGAAGCCGTATGTTTCGCGCTCAAAACGACCCGACACCGTTTCTCACTCGTCCTGGAATTGGGAGTTGATCTCCGATCAGCCGCTTGATTTGTGGCTCCCCGATTTGGAAGAGATCAAGACGACATATCCTGACCGGATGCTCATCGCTTCGATTATGGCTGGTGCTGGCAGCAACGAAGAAATGGAGAATTGGCGCAAGCTTGCAACCGCTTGTGTAAATGCCGGATGTGATGCGATTGAGTTGAACATGTCGTGCCCCCACATGGACCGGAAAGATATGGGGGCGCACATTGCTAACGACGGCGACATTATTAGATCGATATTGCAGGCCGTAACCGATGCTGTCAGCGTTCCGATCTGGGTCAAACTGACCCCATCGAGTTCTGCGCTCGTCGACGCAGCTGCCGTGGCTTACGCCTCGGGCGCATCGTCAATATCACTCTGTAATACATTCCCATCTTTGCCTTTGATGGATCCCGAAACCTTGAAATTCGAGGTCGAAGTGGACGGGCTCGTCACATCGGGCGGGCTGGGTGGTTTGGCTATACTGCACCAAGCCTTACAGCGTGTGTCGGATATCTCGCGTGCTTTTCCGGATAAAGCGATTTCTGGTATCGGGGGGATAAGAGGTTTTCGGGAAGCCTTCAATTTTATCGTGCACGGCGCTGGCAACTTGCAGGTGTGCACGGCAGCGATGGAAGAAAAAGGCAGCGGTGGCGTTGGCGTAAAGCTGATTGAAGAGCTGAAAAGCGATCTAAGCGATTACTTGCAGCGCAAGGGCTTCTCCTCAATTGAAGAGTTTCGGGGTATGGCCCGAGAACGGATTGTTGAGCACTCACAGGTTCGTCGAAAGAGCGACGCCTATAATGGCGGCTATAAGATTTCGGCTTAGAGTGTCAAAGTCCTCTGATTTTTCCATTGCGCAGCCTTCTCATGCTTTTTTATGTGCTGCTCACACAGTCCTCGCTGTGAAGTGATCAGCGTGGTTGATCCTCGAACGCTAGGTTTGGGGAGATGCTCTCCCCTGCCGTCGTGTATCGACCCGGTGAAATTCTGCTGATGCTACAAGGGAGACGATGTGGCGATGGGCGGTGAGCCATGGAGGCCGCCACTGGTCCGAGGCCTGTGGCGAACGTGGCAGAAGACATCAAGTGGACACCCTGGAAAACCTCACGCGCTGATCAGCCACGCCGACCTCCCGCTCATACTCTCGACACGGAAGCACGCCAAGCCGCTCAACTTGAGAGGTTTTTCAGGGTGTCCCAATGACGAGGCGATGCTGGAGCTGCGTGCGAGAAGAAGTACCGGCCCCTGCTGGGCGAGCCATCGGCCCGAGGACGATGACGAGCGAGGTCTCCAAATGATCCGCAGCATCCGAGCCAAGGCCCTCTCGACGAGGGCGTGACCGTGTCGGTCGTGAAGCTCTACGCCTGGTTCGACGTGCCGCGGCGCACGGGTTACGACAAGCCGACCAAGGCCACGCCGAAGATCGACCCCGCCTTCGCCGAGCCGATCAAGGCGTTGATCGAGAGTAAGGAGGATCAGAAATCGATCCAGTGGATCGATGTCCCGACGGACGCCCCCTTCAGCCCGCTCGGCGGGTCGAGAGGCCGTTCCTGCTTCGCAACGACAATCGGCTCGTCTTCACCAGTCATGATTTGTGAAGTTCGGGGAGATCGTTTCACCGTCCATCTCTCGGGTATGCCGGTAGGATCATCGCACTCGACCTTGGTGGGAGGGTGCGATGACGCCGGCGGCGCGGTTGATCTGGGTGTGGACCTATGAGCGAACGGGGAATGCGGGGCTCACCTGCCGACGCTGCGGCGTTTCCCGGCCAACCCTGCGAAAGTGGTGGCGCCGTTGCCTGGCGGAGGGCGAGGCCGGGCTCATCGACCGCAGTCGGCGCCCTCTGAATTCCCCCGGGTGTCGGGTGCTCGCGCCCCTGGAGCAGCTCATCATCAAGCTGCGCAAAGGGCGCAAGCTCGGGATCAAACGGCTGCGGATCGAGCTTCAGCGAATTCACGGCGTCCGGCTTGCGATCGATACGACACACAAGGTTCTCTGCCGGCATGGTCTGAACCGGCTGAAGCGCCAGCGCCTCGTCCGAAAGCGATGGAAACGGTATGCGCGACCGATTCCTGGCGACCGCGTTCAGATGGACGTCTGCAAGATCGGACCTCGCCTATACCAGTACACCGCGATAGACGATTGCTCGCGATATCAGGTGGTTGGCCTCTTCCCGAACAAGTCCGCCACGTCCACGCTCGCTTTTCTCGACCAGGTTTTCGAGGAGATGCCGGTGTCGATCCAGCGCGTCCAGACCGACCGCGGGCAGGAGTTCTTCGCCTACAGCGTCCAGGACAGGCTGAGGGCGTGGTCGATTAAGTTCCGCCCGATCCGGCCGCGCTCACCGCACCTCAATGGCAAGGTCGAGAGGGTGCAACGGATGGCTCTCGAAGAGTTCTGGCCAACCGTCGGTCTCGATGATCCAGACCTCGAGGTGAAGCTCGCGGAATTTCAGCACTTCTATAACTAGGAACGTCCGCACGACAGCCTCGCGGCGGCGTGCCAATCGACCGCCTCTGCGATCGCATCCATCAGGCGCCACTCGGCGAGGAGATCGCTGCGGCCTACGACCCGGACCGCGAACTCATCCTGCACGCGACTTCTGCTCGACACGGACGCATCGCCCAGATTGAAACTATGTCCACAGATCACATGGCCGCCTGTGCGCTGGTTGGGTGCCGGACGCCTTGCGAACGCTCGTCGGCGGTCGCTCGCGGACATTTGGCATGGCTGAAGCCAACGTCATCGACGCCTCTCGTCACCCTCTCGTCGATGGCATCGCGCCCGACTTGGCCAGCGGTTGGGGCGAGGACGACCACGGCGTCTTCGTCGAGATCACGGTTGATGAGGTGACGCGCGGGCTGCTGGTGCCCGCCGGGGCGGTTTTTTGATGAGCTCGCCGGAGGATGAAGCGGAGCGCTTCGATCGGGAAGGGCCGCAAACCGAGATCACCTTCGAGCGTGGCTTCTGGTCGTTCGAAACGCCGGTGACCCAGGCGCTTTACAAAGTCGCGATCGGCGAGTCGCGGTCCCGTTTCGAGGGACCGGAGCGCCCCGTCGAGAAGGTGAACTGGATCGACGCGACAACCTTCCTCGACCAGATCAGCGGGCGCATCCCCGGTCTGGAGCTATGCCGGCCATCAGAAGCACAGTGGGAGTATTCCTGCCGCGCGGGGTCGACCACGGGCTTCGAGCCCAATGTCGCCCGCACCGATGCGGGCGCTTCAAATACCCCGGACGAAGTGAATTGCGACGGCAGACTGTCGTATCGGGAGGCTGCCCAGGGTAAACGGCCGCAGTCAAACCATCGAAGTGAAACCGCGCGGACTTCACTCCAATGCTTGGGGCCTTTGGCAGATGCATGGTAATGTCTGGGAATGGTGCCAGGACAACTGGAAGGTCTAAGGTTTGTGGCCGCAGGATGCTTGCGATCCAGCGGCGACAAATCTGACGAGGAGGAAAGCGCGGGCGGATTTCGTTGCTATGGGGATTGTGTGTCAACGCTTGGGTGTTCGAAGCGCCGAGCGGTGGTTGTGACGAGATGGCGGGACGCTGGTTGGGGCGGATCGCCCTTCAGATGTCGCCGCTTTTCCTCCGTGATTGCTATCGAAGCTCTGTCTCGGAGGGACTTCTGGCGGGATGGCCGCACTGAGCCATCCGACGCCCATGGATGCCAGGACCCGTTGCGGTAGCTGGATCATGCGGCATCCTCCCATGGCGGCGCGCGCGATTTCCGGGTCTGACCGCGGGTGAAGGTTTCGATGGTGTGCATTGCGCTGCCGCATCGGGGGCATTTTCGCGATGGGTCTGGTTCATCGGCATCGGTACGCCCACCCTC
>JBCCRM010000063.1:0-14466 GCA_039513195.1 Pseudomonadota bacterium
ACACGCGCGAGCTTCTCGGCTGGCACCTCTCGAAGAGCGGTAAGGCCTCGACCCCGGTCGCCGCCCTCGAGCAGGCGCTCATCGCTCGCTCCGGCACACTCGGCCGCGTCGAGACGCCGTTCCTGCTGCGATCCGATAACGGGTTGGTCTTCACCAGTCGGGCCTACACGAAGATGGGCAGGAGCTATCGGCTGAAACAGGAGTTCACCACGCGTTCGCCCGCCCTCTCGGACGGATCGCGTTCGCGGGCTCAATGCCCGCAACAGAACGGAATGATGGAGCGCCTCATCCGATCGCTGAAGGAACAGTGCATCCATCGTCAGCGGTTCGGGATCTGCCGAATTGCCTGCCCCAGATCGAGCAGATGATCGAGCCGGAGAGCACGCTCTGACCCTGTGGCTGCGGCGAGACGCAGCGGATCGGGGAAGACCGGATGGAGCGGCTCCACATCGTGCCCGCGCAGCTACGGGTGATCGTCACGGTGCGCCCCAAACATGCCTGCAGGATCTGCACCGGTGGCGGCACCCATGCGCCCGCGGCGGCACATGTTATCGAGGGCGCCCTTCCGACCGAAGGTCTGATCGCACAGGTCCTGGTCTCGAAATACGCCGACCACTGTCCCTTGTGCCGTCAAAGCCAGATCCTCGCCCGCTCCGGCATCGACCTCGATCGCTCCACTCTGGCCGGCTGGGTAGGGGAGGCCGCATTCCATCTCGGCCCCGTCGTCGATCGGCCGGCCGAGCATCTGAAGCGCTCGAGCAAGCTCTGCATGGACCAAAAGACAGCGCCGGTGCTCGATCCAGGCCGCGGCCGGACCAAGACGGGCTTCCTCTGGGCTCTCGCTTGCGACGATCGGGGCTTGGGCGGCGCCGACCCGCGTCCGCCATGGGCCTCGGACCGATGGCGGCCACATGGCGAACTGTCGTCTACTTCTACACCCCCAGCCGCGGCGGTGAACATGCCGAGACGTTCCTCACCGGCTTCGACGGCATCCTTTGGATCGACGGCTATCCCGGCTACACTCGGCTCACGAAGCCGAAGCGCAGGGGCGGCGATCCGATTACCGTCGCCCATTGTTGGGCTTACGCCCGCCGCAAGCTGCGCGAGGTCGTCGACCGCAATGGCTCGGCGATCGCCCTCGATCGCAGAAACGCGCCATTCGCAGGCCACGACGAAGGCGGAAAAGCCTTGATTCGCATCGCCTCGCTGATCGAAACCGCAAAGATCAACGGCGTCGAGCCTTTCGCCTCTCTCTCAACGCAGCCCTGCAGGCGATCGCCACGGGTCATCCCAACTGGCGCCTCGACGACCTCCTGCCCTGGACCTTCAAAACCGCGTCAAGCTCAAACCCTCGCTGGCTAACCGAACCGCATACGGTGCGACCGCTTGGCGTGCAAGACTCAGCGCAACCCGCCCCAGAGGACGAAAAGACGTATCGCGCTGCGCCCGTTGCCATGGCCGGGTCAACTGTGTATCACCGCGTTCGTTGCACCCGTGGCGCAGCTGCATAGCGCGCTGCCCTCCGAAGGCGGATGTCAAGTCTGGCGATGGCAGACGGTGTTGGTAGAAAGAAGTGACGAAACAACGGCTTGAGCGGATATCGGGTTCGCTCTTCAAGGAGCCGAAAATCTCGCGTAAGCATGGCGTAAGCATCTCGCGAACGGTATGCACCCGTAGCTCAGCTGGATAGAGCGCCGCCCTCCGAAGGCGGAGGCCAGAGGTTCGAATCCTCTCGGGTGCGCCATTTTCCTCAAATAAATCAATGTTTTGCATTTTCGGATGTTCTTCAAATGTGTGCTTACGCGGCAGTTTCGCGTAAGCAGATGCGGCGTCGAGGCGTACTGAGCCGGTGTCGCCGACCAATCTGATCGTGCTGTGTCCCAAGTTTGAATCTCACTTGCCTCGCCGGATGGTCGTTGAACCGCCGGCGGGCGCAGCTTGCTTTGGAGAATTGCGTCATGATCCTGCGAAGTCGGTCGGACAATCCATGGGTGATTCAGGCCAAACGACTCCACATATTTGAGTCAAAGTTCAGGATGCTGAGAAATCATCCTTTAAACAAATTCGGGCTTCAATCTATCCGTGCGCTTGCTGGTTGATTGGGCGCCATCGGGCGCGTGAAGCGTTGTCGCCGCGAGGGTTTCGCGGCCATCGAAGCGGAACTGCGAGGAATATCTGCCGACCTCTGGTCGGTCAAAAAATGCCGGAATGGTCGTGGTTTCCCGCTTCACCCGTTGAAGCAGTTGGAGGAAGCCATGTCCGTCCCACTGACAGAGGTGTTCCGCCAGATCGATGCCCGCGATCTGGAGATCCTTTTGACGGTCGCGGAGACGTGCAGTTTTCGCAAAGCGGGACAGCGGCTCGACCTCGGCCAATCCGCTGTCTCGCGTCGGGTCCATAAGCTCGAAGAGCTGCTCGGCGTGTCCTTGTTCGAGCGACGGCCGACCGGTGCGCGCCTGACGGTGGCGGGATCCGAGTTCGTCGCCTGCGCCAGCGCCGTCTACGAGAACCTGAAAGCCGCCGTGGCGCGGGCTCAGTCCAACGCGGTCGCCGGCGAGGGAGAACTCCGCATCGGGACGATGTCCTCATTCTCCAACGGCCCACAACGCGCTTTGATCAAGGCATTTGTCGAACGTCATCCAGCGGTACGCTTGAGCTTTCTCGAGTGCGAGCGTCGACAGATGATGACCATGCTCGGACACCGGACCTTGGATGTCGTGATAACGGTCGGCGAGACTTCGCGTGAAAACGGCGACGGTCTGGTTCTGGCATACGCGCCGGTCTATCTGGCCGTCGCGAGCGACAGCTCCCTTGCACGCGCTGGTCGGCTGAACTGGGCGGATGTCGCCGAAGAAGAGTTCCTTGTCAGTGCTCGCGAATCCGGTCCGGACGTGCACGACTATATTGTTCGCCAAATCACAGGGTTCGGGCGCGGCGCCTCGATCACGCGACATCATCTGTGCCGCGACGGTGTGATGAATCTTGTCGGCCTCGGATTCGGCGTCACGGTCATCGGCGACCATGCGGCGGGCGCAAAATATCCCAATGTCACTCTCGTGCCGATCGGCAACGGAAACGATCGGGTCCCTTTCTCGCTGACCTGGCGGCCGGAGAATGACAATCCAGCGCTCAGGCGGTTTCTGAGCCTGGCCCGGATCGAGGCGAAGAAGAACGGCGCTCTTTCTTGAGCTTGGCGAACCCCCGATCCGTCGCCATGAACCGCGCCAGCATCGGCGCGATCAGCTTGACGGGGTCGCCCGGCTGGCCGCTCTCGCGCCCGAGAATCTCGGCGTAGACGGACAGATCACGATGGACCGACGCGGGCAGTTCGATCGTCACCTTGACGGGTTTGTCGTCGGCGATGGCGCCGAGTTTCAGTTTGGTCATTGGTCGCGTCCTTGCGGTTCCAGGATGAGATCACGCGTCACCATCACGCGCACCGGGAACCCGGGGCGGACAGTGAGTGTCGGCGGGATCGAGAGTTGGCGGCGGACGATCTCTTGTCCGGTACGGCCGATGGTGTCCTGGGCGCCATCGCGGATCGCATCAGCGATTTCGTCGCCATCGTCCTCACCCGCCTCGAGACCGATGTTGAGGATCGTGGCGAGCCCGGCGGCGAGGAAGACGCGTCCCCAGTGATTGTCGACGCCGTCCTCGAGCCCGGCGAAACCCGCTTCGTCCGTCCCCGGTTGGCGCTCCAACACGATCGAGCGGCCGTCCGGCAGGATCAGTCGCGTCCAGGCGAGCAACAGCCTTCGCTGACCGAAGGCGACCCGGCTGTCATACTCGCCGAGAAGACGCGCGCCTTGGGGGATCAACAGGAACCGTCCCGTCGGAGTGTCGTAGACGTTGGCGGTCACCTGAGCGGCAATCTGTCCTGGCAGGTCGGAGCGCAGTCCGGTAATGAGCGCCGCTTCAATGACCGACCCGGCCTGCAAGACGAATGGACTAAACGGCGGCTGCAGCCGGTCAATCGCGGTTGTCCGCCGGTCGATTTCACGATTGAGGAAGTCTTCACGCTGATCGATGGCGTCACGCGGCGTGGCGTCGACCGATGCCGGGAACAGGCCAGTCAGGTCCGTCGAAGATGGCGGCGAAAGGTTCGGTGTGACTGACTGCGGGCCGACGACGGTGCTCGCGTCGGCGAACAAGCGGCTGAGCCGCGCAGCTTCCGCTTCCTGCAGGCGCAGTTGCTCGGCCGGGTCGACCGCTTCCGCGGCTGGCCCGGAAGGCATCGGCACCGCTTCGCCGCGCCGCTGAGCGGCCAGGACGGGCCGGCCGAGTTCGCCCGGCAATGGCGGGCCGAGCTGCGGCACCTCTCCATAGTCGCGAGGTAACTCGGTGAGACCCTCTGCCTGCTGGACCCGTTCGGTCGAGTAGAGCTCCGGGGGGCCGTCGGTGACTTCGCGATCCTGAAGTGCGACGATCAGGATCGCCGCCAGCCCAAGTCCGCCGGCGCTAGCGAGCGCCGTCATCGCTTTTCGGGACAAACGCATGACCCGCGGCGGATCCGGTCTCAGACGCAGTTCGGTGGCGATATCCTGCTCGGAACGCGGACGGCGCGACGCCATGCCCCGCTCGCCAAGCGTTCGGTCCTCACTCATGGCGCTCTCCGTCTGTGCGGACGATCCGCACGACGCGCTGACGGTCGCCGAGGCGAAGCTCGGCGGCGGCGAAGAGCCGATCCACAATCATGTAGTTGCGCCGGATGCGGTAATTGACGAGTTGGCCTTCGCCTCGCGGCCCGATGACGAAGAGCGGCGGCATCTCGCCCTGACCGATGCCGCGCGGAAACTCGATGAAAACCTGCCGGCCATCGTCGAAGGCGCGACGCGGCCGCCAGGGCGGGCGGTCGCCGGTGACGCGGTAGCGGAAGTTAAGGTTTTCGAGCGACACTTCCCGCCCGATGGGCAGCGCCGCTTCGGCCTCGGCGTTCCGCCTGCGAAGCGCGATCAGCGCATCCTCGGCATAGGTCCACGAGACCGAGGCCATGTAAGCGGATGGCGTCGCTCGGAGCTCGAGATGATAGGTCCGTCGGTCGGTGTTGATGATGAGATTGGTCGCGAGATCCGGCCGGGTCGGTTTCACCAGGATGTGGATCCGGCGGCTGTCACCCGACCCGCTCTCGGTGTCGCCGATGATCCAGCGAGCGGTATCGCCGGCGGCGATCGGCCCCGATCCGACGAGGCTCTCACCGGGCTGGAGCGCAATGTCAGTGATTTGTCCCGGTGATGTGTAGACCTGGTAGAGGGCTCCGGCAGAATACGGATAGAGCTGAACCGCATTGATGAACCCGTCGCGCACCGGCTCCATGCGGGCGGCGGCGTTTGCATTGTCGATGCGGTCCGTCGGTTCCTCTGCCTCGGCTGGGCGATCATCGGCGTCTATACGCATCAACTGGCCCGGCAGTGGCAGTGGTTCAGGCCGCTCGACGATCTCCACCGGTCGTGGCGGCTCGGGCAAGAGCGTCGCCTCAATGGGGTCGTCGTAAGCGATCTCGGGTGGCCGGTTGGTCGCGCAGCCTGCGAGCACCGAAGTGGCGATCAGGATAGATACAGACAGTTTTGCCGACACGCGGTGTCTCATTCGGCACTCTCCCGTGACCAGTTGATGGCGTGCACGAAGACGCCGAGGGGGTTCTTGATGAGCCGCTCCGCCTCGCGCGGCGGCTGGATGACGATGGTGAGAATGGCGGTCCAGCGGTCGGTCCGGTCGAGTTGCCCGTTCACGTAGCCCCGTTCGATCCAGGCGATCCGGAAGCTCGACTCCGACGCGCGGATCACACTGGAGATCTCGACGGCGACCTGTTCCTCGCCGACGCGGGCGAACGGGTCGTTCACGCGCGCGTAGTCGTTGAGTGCGATCGAACCGCGGTCAGTGGTGAAGTCATAGGCGCGGAGCCAGCTCTCGCGCAGGACGATGGGGTCCGCGGGCACCTGCCTGACATTCTCGACGAAGCGCGCCAGGTGGAAGGCGATCTGCGGGTCGCTCGGGCGGTAATTCGCGGTCGCGGGCGCGACGGCCTGGGCGGCTCCGAGCCTGTCGACCTCCACCACGTAGGGCACGACTGTGCTGCGCGTCGATTGCCAGACCAGCGCCGCGCTCGCCCCCATTGTGAGCACGAGGCAACCGAGCGCCATCAGTCGCCAGTTGCGCGCCTGGACTCGCGCCGAACCGATGCGGTCGTCCCAGACCTGAGCGGCCTTCTGATAGGGCGTGACGGGATCGGGCGTCTTTGAATAGCGAACGCTCGGTCTGCGGAACATTACGATCTCTCCGAAAGGCTGACGGCTGTCCCGCCGCCGCCATGATCGCCAGAGCGGACGACGTGGGCGGCGGTGGCGGCGCCGTGGTGAAGGGTCTGCTGCTGCTTGAGACGTCGTGCCCAGGCTGGCGGTCCATCATTCGCTGACGCGGGCATGTTGGATGGCCCCGCAAGCTTGCCGCCCGTCGCCGTCCAGGCGGCTCGGGAGCCCGAGCGATAGCTATCGGCCATCGCGCGTCTGAGCGGGCTGACGGCGGCGCTTGCGCCAGCCTGGCCAACGCCGGCGAGACCACCTGCAACCTTTCCAGCGCCGGTTGCGCCGGACGCCGCGCCCAGGCGATAAGCCGTGGATGCGCCACCCGCCACTGATGCTCCGCCGCGTGCGACAGAAGCGCCGGCGCCGAGGGCAAGCCGTCCTGCCGCGGCTCCGCCAACGACGGTCGCGCCAGCGGCAAGGCCAGTGCCGATCGCCGCACCTGCGCCCAGTTGCGGACCGCCGGAGACAATGCCGTTGGCGATGCCGGGACCGAAAATGCCGAGGGCGAGGACCGCCAGCGCGCCGAGGACGACCGACATCGCGTCTTCGATGGTCGGCTCACCCGTGAAGCCGGCGGTAAACTCGCCGAAGATGGTCGAGCCGATGCCGACGATCACGGCGAGCACCAGTACCTTCACGCCCGACGAGATGACGAGGCCGAGAACGCGCTCGGCCATGAACGCGGTTTTGTTGAAGAGGCCGAAAGGCACGAGGATAAAGCCCGCGAGCGTCGCCAGCTTGAATTCGATCAGTGTGACGAAGAGCTGGATCGCCAGGATGAAGAAGGACAGGAGAACGACGATCCAAGCGAACATCAAGATCGCGATCTGGATGAAGTTCTCGAAGAAGGAAACGAAGCCCATCAGGTCGCTGACCGAGGCGAGGATCGGCCGGCCGGCTTCAAGGCCGACCGCGGCGATCCGGCCGGGCTGCAGCAGTTCGCCCGCCCCGATGGCGCCGCCGGTTGCAACAAGCCCGAGCCCTGCGAAACTCTCGAAGACGATCCGGGCGAGCGTGTTCCAGTTGCCGATAATGTAGGCGAAGACGCCGACGAAGAGCGTCTTCTTGACCAGCCGACCGATGATGTCGTCGTCGGTGCCCCAGGCCCAAAAGAGCGCTGCGAGGGTCACGTCGATGACGATCAGCGTCGTCGCGAGAAAGGCAACGTCGCCGCCGAGAAGTCCGAAGCCGCTATCGATATAAGAGGCGAAGACCTCCAGAAAACGATCGATGACGCCGACACCACCCATGGCTCACTCCGGGACTTGATCTTCGGTGGACAGAGCGAAGAAACGGCGTCGGTTCTCGGTCCAGACCTCCCGGCAAACGCGGTCGGTTTTGAAGTGCTGAGGGGTCAACGTCCTGCACCGCGCCAAAGCCTGACGCTGGGAACTTCTGATGACCGCGCCATCGGCCTCATACTGAAGGCTGCCAATTGCGTCCCGCAGATCGCCAGCCGCCACCAGAATGGCAATGCCACCCACCGCGATGGCCGCCAGTTTCAGGACTGTCTCCGGGTTGGCTAGCATGACTCAGCCGCCGAACATGCGGACGGTGGTTGGCGCGTAACCGCCGCCATAGTCGAGAAAGCGCGCGAGGTTCTCGCGGGCCTGCGCCTCCGCGGAAGCGGCGCGCGCCGCCTCGAGCGATTGGGCTCGATTCTGCGCTGCAATTGCGGCGGTGAGATCGGAGATCTGCTGCGACTGGAGTGCGAGGATCTGATTGCCGGCCTGTGCGGCCTGCAACGCACCGGTCGCCGACTGGCTCCGCGTAACGAGGGCCGACATTTCGGTACGTGCGTCGTCGATGTTGCCGACGACGCCGGCCTGGACGCGGAGCGCATCCTCAAAACCGGCGACTGAGGTCTGCCAGCGCTCCTCGGCGTTCGCGATCATCGCGTCGAAGTCGCCGGTCGCAGCTGCTGTGCCATAAAGATCGGTGAACGCGTCCTCGATGGCGGCCACGTCATAGGCGATGCGCTGGGCCTGGCTAAGAAGAAACTGGGTGCGCTGGAAAGTCGATTGCAGTTGCGCCAGCGCCGAGTAAGGCAGACTGGTCAGGTTGCGCGCCTGATTGATCAGCATCTGCGCTTCGTTCTGAAGCTGCTGGATCTGATTATTGATCTGTTGCAGCGTTCGCGCTGCGGTCAGGATGTTCTCGGCATGGTTGGCTGGATCGTAGACGATATCGCCGAAGCCGAAGATAGCATGCGCCGGCGGGGTCATGACCGGCGAAACGGCGATCGCGCTCGCCATGAGCATCGCCACAAGCGAACGGCGCGAGTACTTACGTATCAACTTCGTTGTCATCGAATGTCTCCTTGTCTGGGTTGGAAGCGGACGGCCGCGCGGGGTCGGACCCAAGCAGGTCGGCGGCCCAGTCCAGACCGTGACGCCGAAGCCAGGCAGCGGCGAAGCCGGCCGTGCCGTGTTCTGCCAGCGTCTCGGCGATGGCGGTCTGATCGGATTTCGAGGAAGCGGCGGTGAAGGCGAGCGCGACCTCGCCGAGACCGAGCGAGAAAAGCCGGTTCCCGCGCCGCGACTGGCAATAGTAGTCGCGCTTGGGCATCGCCCGCGCGACGATCTCGATCTGGCGGTCATTCAGTCCGAAACGGCCGTAGATCTCGGCGATCTGCGGCTCGAAGGCGCGCTCGTTCGGTAGGAAGATGCGGGTCGGGCAGCTCTCGACGATTGCGGGTGCGATGTTAGAGCCATCGATGTCGGCGAGGGATTGGGTGGCGAAGACGACGGACGCGTTCTTCTTCCGAAGTGTTTTCAGCCACTCGCGCAGCTGGCCGCCGAAAGTCTGATCGTCCAGCGCAAGCCAGCCCTCGTCGATGAGGATGATACTCGGGCGACCATCGAGACGCGCCTCAATCCGGTGGAAGAGATAGGCGAGCACAGCGGGAGCGGCCGCCGACCCGATCAGTCCCTCGGTCTCGAACGCCTGAACGTCGGCGGTGCCGAGCGCCTCGCTTTCCGCGTCGAGCAGCCGCCCGTAAGGACCGCCAAGACAGAATGGCTGCATTGCGCGTTTCAGATCGGCGGACTGCAGGAGAACGGATAGGCCGGTCAGCGTTCGCTCCTCCACCGGTGCGGAGGCGAGCGATGTGAGCGCTGACCAGAGATGATCGCGAACACCGGGATCGATCGTCACGCCCTCTCGGGCGAGAAGGCCGGCGACCCAATCCTGCGCCCAGGCGCGTTGGGCCGGATCGTCGATTTGACTGAATGGTTGAAGCTGGACGGCTTCCTCGTCTTCAGATAACGCGTGACCGAGGTCCTCCCAATCACCGCCCATGGCGACGGTCGCGCAGCGGATCGAGCCGCCGAAATCGAAAGCGAAGACCTGAGCGCCCTCATAACGCCGAAACTGCAGCGCCATCAGCGCAAGCAGAACGGACTTCCCCGCGCCGGTCGGGCCGACGACCAGTGTGTGCCCAACATCGCCGACATGGGTCGAAAAGCGAAACGGTGTCGAGCCCTCGGTTTCGGCGTAGAAAAGCGGCGGCCCGTCCAGATGATCGTTCCGCGACGGGCCGGCCCAGACTGCCGAGATCGGGATCATATGCGCGAGGTTGAGCGTGGAGATCGGCGGTTGCCGGACATTGGCGTAGAGATGACCCGGCAGCGAGCCGAGCCAGCCATCCACGGCGTTCAACGTCTCAGGGAGGCAGGTGAAGTCGCGGCCCTGGATGACCTTCTCGGCGGCCTTCAGTTTCGCGTCGGCCGCCCGCTCGTCCTCGTCCCAGACCGCAACCGTGGCGGTGACGTAGGCTGCGCCCACGAGGTCGGAACCAAGCTCCTGCAACGCATCGTCGGCATCCGCCGCTTTGTTGGCCGCGTCGCTGTCGAGGAGCGTCGAAGCCTCATTGGTCATCACCTCCTTCAGAATCGCCGCGACCGATTTGCGCTTGGCGAACCATTGCCGACGAATGCGAGCGAAAAGCCGGGTTGCGTCGGTCTTGTCGAGACAGATGGCGCGCGTCGCCCAGCGATACTCGAAGGCGAGCGCATTGAGATCGTCGAGCAAACCCGGCCAAGTCGCAGTCGGGAAACCGGTGACGCTCAGAACGCGGACATGCGCGTCGCCGAGTTTGGGCGCCAGTCCACCGACCAGGGGCTCGTCCGCCAGCAGTGCATCGAGATACATCGGCGTCTCGGGCACGCGCACGGACTGGGAGCGGGTTGAGATCGTGGAGTGCAGATAGGTGAGCGTCTCGGCGTCGGTCAGCCAGTCTGCTTCCGGCATGAACCCGTCGAGGAGATCCAGCAGGCGTTCCGTGTTCGATGTGAAACCCGCGAGATGTTCGCGCGGGTTCGCGCCTGGCTCAGGGGCGTCCTCGTAGAACCAATGCCCGGCCTGGCTCGCCTGGTCGACGGGCGGCATCCAAACGAGCGTTAGGAAGTAGCGGCTCTCGAAGTGCGAAGACGCCTCTTCGAACTGCGCCCTCCGCTCGGCATCGACCAGCGCCGAGACCGGGTCGGGAAACTCGGACAGCGGATAGTCGCGCGCCGGCACGCGCTGCGCTTCGACGAATACAGCCCAGCCCGAACCGAGCCTTCGCAGCGCACCGTTCAGGCGTCCGACGGTTGCGACAAGCTCGGCCGGCGTCGAAGAGTCAAGATCGGGTCCGCGGAATCGCGCCGTGCGTTGCAAGCTCCCATCCTTGTTGAGAACGACACCCTCAGCGATCAACGCCGCCCAGGGCAGGAAGTCTGCCAGCAAAGATGCTCTGTCGCGGTATTCGGCGAGACGCAGCATCGGTCTAAACTCCGAACCAGGTCGGATAGCGGAGATGGCGGCGGGCGACGTCGGCGATCTGTGCGTCGCGCTTCGCCGCCCAGACCGCAAGCAGATGCCCGACAAGCCAGAGGACCAACCCGACGATCCAGAGCCGCAGGCCAAGGCCGACGGCGGCTGCGAGCGTGCCATTGGCGATAGCGATGGTCCGTGGCGCGCCGCCGAGGAGCATCGGCTCGGTCAGCGCACGATGTACCGGTGCGATGAACCCCGGAATGTCGGTGCTCTCGTTCATACGAGCGCCCCGCCGCCGAAGGAGAAGAACGACAGGAAGAAGCTCGACGCGGCGAAGGCGATCGACAGGCCAAAGACGATCTGCACCAACCGGCGAAAGCCGCCCGACGTATCGCCGAAGGCCAGCGTCAGGCCGGTGACGATGATGATGATCACCGCAACGATCTTGGCGACCGGTCCCTCGATCGACTCGAGGATCGACTGAAGCGGCGCCTCCCAAGGCATGCCCGAGCCGGCAGCGTGAGCGGGGTCGGCAACCAACAGGAAACCAAGAGCCAGCGCCGAGGCGTATATCGGCCAGCGTGGGTAAAGGGTCGAAGTTCTGGTCACGGAGTGGTTCCTTTCTGTTGCTGAAGAAGCGGCTGAAGGGCGTAGTCGCCGGATCCGTTGAGGCCGGTCACGCGCGCGAGTTCGGCGAGGCGGCGGTCCGCCCCACGACCGGCGAGCACGGCGATGAGATCGATGGTCTCGGCGATGAGCGCGCGAGGCACGGTGACGACGGCCTCCTGGATGAGCTGTTCGAGGCGACGCAGCGCGCCGAGGGCGGACCCCGCATGGATCGTTCCGATGCCGCCCGGATGGCCGGTCCCCCATGCCTTCAGGAGATCCAACGCCTCGGCCCCGCGCACCTCCCCCACCGGGATCCGGTCCGGGCGTAAGCGGAGCGATGAGCGCACGAGATCGGAGAGGGTCGCCACACCGTCTTTGGTGCGCAGCGCCACAAGGTTGGGTGTCAGACACTGAAGCTCGCGCGTGTCCTCGATCAAAACGACGCGGTCGGAGGATTTGGCGACCTCGGCGAGCAGCGCGTTGGTGAGCGTCGTCTTGCCGGTCGACGTCCCGCCGGCGACCAGGATGTTGGCGCGAGCCGCCACCGCTTCGCGCAGTGCGTCTGCCGCGCCGTCGTCCATGATCTCTGCGGCGACATAATCGTCGAGGGTGAACACGGCGACCGCGGGCTTGCGGATCGCGAAGGCGGGTGCGGCGACAACGGGCGTCAGGAGCCCTTCGAAACGCTCTCCCGTTCCCGGCAACTCCGCGGAAACCCTCGGGGCGTCCGCATGAACCTCGGCGCCAACATGGTGCGCGACGAGGCGGACGATCCGCTCGCCGTCTGCCGCCGAAAGCCGCTCGCCCGTATCCGAGAGGCCGCCACCAAGCCGATCGACCCAGAGCCGCCCATCCGGGTTCAGCATCACCTCGACGACGGCCGGGTCCGCGAGCCAGGCGGCGACGTCGGGCCCAAGCGCCGTTCGGAGCATGCGGGAGCCGCGCTCGATCGCTTCTGATTTGAGAGAGTGGACGGTCATTCGCGGCCCCGCATCTGGTTACGGGGCACATCAAGAAGACCGTTATCGAATGCTCAGCAACAGTCTTGAGGGCGTAGTAGTGGCGTAGCGTGCAGCGGCAGGAAAGTGCGTGGGGCAGCCGCTTTCAACTCTTTGCTGATGGCAACTCAGCGGGACCTTTCAGACATTCGTTGCGCGTGCTCAGTCTCTGTTGCTGCTGCGAAGGTCTCCGCAGAAAAGGCGGGAGAGCGGCCGTTCGCAACGCCTGCTTCCCGACCTGCTCGTAACGGCCGAAGCCGACCTTCGCCGCGAGTGCGAACGCTGAAACGTGGCTTTCAGCGTCAAGGGTGAATTGCCTTGAAAAGGCCGAGTGCCGGGAGATATCCACAACATTTTGTGGCTTCTAGCGTGCTAGGTACGAAAGATGGTAAAGGAACTGTCAACTTCCGACTTCTTCAACGAAGTCAGGTGGATTGCAGTCATCTGCGGCGCGAGCGAAATCATGTATCGACCCTGCGGAAACTGCTCAGGATATGCTGGGTCGATACAATCATGTGCCGGCGGATCACCTGCTGCGTTCGGTCGATCAGTTTGTCGATCTTTCCGCGCGGTTGCGAGATACTCGTCTCTGAAGGCTCAGATTATGGACACTCCCACCTTTTTATATGACAAATGAAAAGGTGAAGCTCGGTAGCGAATGACAGAAAGTCATTAATGATGATCGATCTGCAACCGCTAGCTATCCTGCGCGAGATCGACCGAACCGGCAGTCTGACTGGCGCTGCAGACAAGCTCTGCCTCACGCAATCGGCCGTTAGTCATGCCATCCGTCGCTTCGAAGAACGCCACCGCGTGCGGCTCTGGGAGCGGGAAGGGAGGCGCCTACGCCTGACACCATCGGGCGAGTATCTTCTCGGCCTCGCGGGCCGCGTTCTGCCGCAACTCGAATACGGCGCCGTCGTGCTCGAGGACTACGCGCGCGGGCGCCGCGGCGCGATCCGGATCGGCATGGAGTGCCATCCCTGCCAAGACTGGCTGATGCGCGTCGTCGACCCGTTTCTCACCGAATGGCCCGACGTCGACCTGGATGTCACATCGGCGTTCCAGTTTGGCGGTCTCGCCGCGCTGCTCGGCCATGAGATCGACATGCTCGTCACGCCTGACCCGATCGAGCGGCCAAGCCTCGAGTATCACCGGGTGTTCGACTACGAACTCGTGCTCGCGGTTGCCGCCACTCATCCGCTTGCGGAGCAAGACTGTGTATCGCCAGAAGACCTCGCCGGCGAAACCCTCGTCACCTACCCCGTGTCACCGGAGAGGCTCGACATCTACACGCAGTTCCTCGTGCCGGCGGGGGCACTGCCACGCAGGCACAGAACCGTAGAGACGACCGATCTGATGCTGCGCCTTGTGGCCTCTGACCGCGCCGTGAGCGCGACACCCGACTGGCTCCTGCGTGACGTCCACGGCGTGCGCGGCGTCAGTATCGGCGGAGGCATCTCGAAGAGCATCCATCTGGGGTTTCGCACTGATCCGGCGTTGCCCGACTATATCGCCGGTTTCCTCCGCCTCGCTGAAGCGATCGAGATCTGAGCCGGTGCCACCTGAACTCTCCAGGCGTCCACAAGCGAGCGACGTCCGAGATGCCAGTATTCCACGTGGCTAAGCCGGCCCCACCGCGACATGTTCCGCTTCCTGCAGAGCAGGTCGTGATCAGAAATCCCAATCCTCGTCCTCGGTCGCAACCGCCTTGCCGATCACATAGGATGACCCGCTTCCCGAGAAGAAGTCGTGGTTCTCGCTATCGGGGCTAAGGGCCGCGAGGATCGCAGGGTTCA
>JBCCRM010000064.1:0-13866 GCA_039513195.1 Pseudomonadota bacterium
ACGGCGAAATCTTCTACTCGCTCCGAGAGGCCCAGATCCTGATCGAGCAGTGGCGGCGCCACTACAACACCGTCCGTCCGCACAGCGCCCTTGGTTACCGGCCGCCCGCGCCAGAGGCCATCATCCCCGTCGACCAGAGGCCCATCATGCACTAACAATCAAACTGGACCACCCGGATGGGGCCGCTCAGAGGGGTCGTCCGATGAGATATCGCGACCAAAGCGATCAATGCTCGATAGCCTAAGCGAGGTCCGTTGCGGAGCGGATGTCGGTGATCGCGGGGCCGACCGGCCATTGGAACTCGCCGGCCAAGGATAGGGCCCGCAGATCGCCTCCGCGTCGGGGACATCGTTCTTGTCCATCTTCGCAGAGCGGCGAACGTCCCGCGCCGACAGAAGCCGGACCTCATGGCCATGCCGCGGAGCAGGCGCCCACCGTGATGTGCGCCCGGGCGGGCCTCCAACCCGACGACGCAAGGCGGCAGGGTGCGAAAGAACGGTTCCAACTCGGCACGCCCGAGGCGCCGCCGCAGGATCGGTCCGTCATGCTCATCGGCGGCATGACCTGAAAGATCGACTTCGCGATGACGAGCCCAATTCGGCCGATGTCGGCTGCCATGGAGACCTCCCACTTCTGGGCAAAGATGCCCAAAGCTTGCGAGGCAGCCGGGCACCTGGCGAGCGGGGACATCCATGCCATCGCGCCAGGCGCACGCCGCGTGAGACCTTCGACCGCGACGGCTCGTCGATCGCCGCCGAGGGGCTCAGGCAGACTGCCGCGTTCTAAAAGATCGAAAAGGAAATCCAGGGCACCGGGATCGAGCACCACCTCTCCACCGGTCACGCCCGCACCGCAACCCAGATGGAGAGCCTGCATACAGGGTCGATAAAGCAGCGCACCCGCGTCGAGATCGACACTAACTCTTCGGAAAGGCCGATGAAGTCCGTCGTAAGCGTCGAGTCATTGTGCCCCACTTCTCCAGCTATTTGGAAACATTGGGAGTTGTTCCTGGGCGGATCCGTGATGCGCGCCGCCATGCGTGCCATGACAGCGAGGGCAGCCGCGGGCGTCCGGCAGGCTTCCACCCTTCGGAGCGCTGCCTCCCCATGCTTTTCGAACTGCGCGGCGATCAGACAGTTCTCAGGATCGCCGGGGGCGTAGCGATGCGGCGTAGCCTGCCTGCTGCAGATCGTGCTCTGCGACGCGTCGGCGCGCGGCCTCCCGTTCCCCATGCATCCACTCGGCCTCCGGCGCCGCCTCGATGGCGATAGGATCGACCACCCGCAGTATCTCCGCCGCGATGGTGGCGTCCACGCGCGCCCACCTGTCGATCACCGCTATGCGCTTCTCGCCTTTGCCGTGGACCTAGGTGCCGGCGCAGAAAGGATTCTTGAGGAGCGCGCTCACGTTGCCGTAGCGGATTGGGGTCCAGTCGAACGACGTCAGTCTCTTCCCGGTGGACGGCCGGGGAAAGAACATCCCCTCCCCGGGCAGCGAGAGATGGGCCTGCCGCGCGCTGCCAAGCTGGCGGAAGCGCTCGAACACTCAGCAGATCAACTGCTGAAAGCGGGTGTTGGGATCGAGGCCGAGCCCGGCATCGCGATGCCCGACGACATAGCCGATCGGCACGGTGATGCGCAGTTCGCCGCGGTGCGCCTTCGCCCGGGCGGCGTTTCGCATGCGCGCACGGATCACGCCGAGCTCGAACTCGTTGATGCCGCCCTTCATACCGAGCAGGAGGCGGTCGTTTGGCCGGCAGGGGTCTTAGATCCCGTCGAGGTCGATGATGCGCCTCGACGAGGCCGCACAGCTCGAGCCGATGGTGCCATTCCCTGCCGCTGCGGGTGAGCCGCGAGGCGTCGGAGCACAGGACCGCGCCGATCTCGCCCGGCGAAAGCGCGGCAACGAGCTTCTCGAAGCCTGGCCTGTGCACCATGCCGCTCGCGGAGCGCCCCAGATCGTCGTCGATCACCTCGACCGTTCGGAAACCACGCCGCCGCGCGACGTAGACTAACTCGTACGGCCGCCACCGCCCTTCAGTGCTCGCCCCACCTGGGTCTGCGTCGACTGGCGCACATAGACCACCGCCTTGCGTTGCAGAGGCGCCCGCGGGAGGATCTCGGTGCCAGCGCAGGCCTAGGCGTCGAGCATCCATGCCGCAACGACGGTCACGACGCCGGGCAGCACCTCGACATGGACGAACGGGCCCGCCTTTCCACGGTCCAGACGCTCGATCCGGACCCGCAGACCGAACAGGGCATGCAAGCGGTACCGGAAGACGGCAAACTCGCCGACATGGGCAGAATGGACGGTCGATGGCCCTCGAGCGAAAAAAACCTCTCCGTCGGTTCCGAGGGCTGCCGTGCCGGCGCGAACCAACGTGGTCGCGTCGACACGAAGAGTGTCGGGCTTCACGTGCAGCGCTTCTGCAGTCTCGCTGGAGCGAACGCCTTCGGGGAGCCGGTGTGCGAGGAGGCAGAAGACAGCAAGCCGGCTCAGTTGGCCAAGGGCGACTGGCGCTTGGGTCCACTGATTCTGAACGGCAACTCGCGTCATGACCAATTTTAGGTGCATGTTCGCACGAGGCCGATCTGCCCCCCTGGCCTTAGCCATCACCGGCACGACGGATCGCTCTTTCCGCGCTCAGACCGGCGGCGGTGAGCAGACCTGATCGTAGCGATACCGCTCCTCCAATGTCCCGAAATGCGTGAAGACGTCGAGGGTAACCTCTAATGCCTCTGGCGTGATCTCGACATGCGCGGTCCAACAGCCGAGCTTCTGATAGGTCGCGATACAGGCAGCCAGCACCGCCTCGTCGATCTTCGGGAAATAGCTCGCTTGGCCGCGCGCGATCTCCACCGCTGGGGTCTCGACCATGTAGGCGCGGGTCTTGCGGTAGGCGCGGGTGAAGGCCTTCGCCTGGTCTGTCTCAAGCCACGCCCGCGTCGCGGCGATGCTGGAGAACGCGTTCGGACCGATCAGCGGGCCGACCTGAGCCACCACATGCCCGACGCCATCGGCCTCGAGCTGCTGCGGAAACGGCCCCTGCTGTTGGACATAGGCGCCCTGCCCATCGCGGAAGGCCTTGTCCATGTCAGCGGCACCGCCAACCGTGATGACCTGCAAGCGGTCGAAGTCGATCCCGGCCTTATGACAGGCATATTTGAACATGGCCAGCGGCTGGCCGCCGCCGAAAAGGATGATCTCCGCCCCCTCCAGCTTCTGCCATCGAAAGTCGGGATCGGCCTCTCGTGCAGTCAGAAAGAAGCCGTCCATCTCGTTGATCTGGGCGAAGTGCACGGCGACAGGCACCTCTCCTTTGCCGAGCGATGTGAAGGCCTGGCTGGGCGCGGTCTGGATCACCTGCGCCTCGCCCGTCTCCAAAGCCTTGATCGCCGAGACACCTGGAGGCGCTACCGACCACTCCGCCTCCAGACCCTCCTCTCTCAAGAACCCGCCGGACATGGTCGCGATCAGTGGCGCGTAGAAGGCCGAGAACAGCGTGAACTGGATGTGGATCTTCTCCATCACCCGTCCTTTTTGCGGATTGCGTCGACGCTCCACGGGCCCGGACCTGCGAAGACGATGTAGAGGAAAATGAAGCAGTAGAGGATCGCGGCATCGCCACCGTTTTCGACCGGGTAGATGCTGCGCGGGGCGTGAGCGAGCCAATAGGCGAACGCCATCAGGCCGGACAGAACGAAAGCCACCGGGCGGGTGAAGAGGCCGGCGATCAACAGGGCGCCGCCGAACAACTCCAACACTCCGGCGACCCAACCCAGCGAGAAAAGCTCCACCACCCGCTCGGACGGCGGAAAGCTTAGGATCTTTTGTGTGCCATGGGCAAAGAAGATCAGCGCCGATACGATGCGCAGGATGCTCAGGATCTGCGGTGCCCAGGGGTTCAGCCTCTCTTTCGCGATCATCTCGATCTCCTCCGAGGATTGGTTGAAGCGTGCGGGCTAGCCGGACAGCAAGGCTGGCAAAAACAGGCAGAGCGACGGCACCGCCAACAGTAAGGCGATGCGGAGCAGTTCGACGGCGAAGAACGGCATCACCCCAGCGAAAACCTCTCTCATCCGCACGTTATCGGCAAGCGCGCTGATGATGAAGACATTCAGGCCGACCGGGGGGGTAATTAGACCCAGTTCGACCACCACGAGCGCGATGATTCCGAACCAGATCTTCATCTCGTCGGTGGTCATGCCGAAGGCCGCGGTTTCCGCATTTACGAAACCGCCGCCGTTGAGATCGATCAGGGCCGGCCAAAAGAACGGGATCACCACCAGGATCATCGCCAGGCTATCCATGAAGCAGCCGAGCAGGATCAGGATCGCCAGGACTGCGAGCAGGATCACCCAGGGGTCGATGCCGCTGCCACCCGTCCAGGCCGCCATGGCGGCCGGCAGCCCTGCGCGGGCGAAGAAGCCTTTCAGCACCTCGGCCCCGAACAGGATGAAGTAGATCATGCCAGAGGTAACAGCAGTATCGAGGAAAGCGCTCCGCATGCCGATGAGGCCGATCCCAGCGTCCCGGTTCCGGACCCGCAGGCCGAGGCCGTAGAGCAGGATGATCGTCGCTCCCACCGCCGCGGCGGGCGTAGGCGTGAAAAGACCGAGGCCAAGGCCAAGGATGATCGCACCGAAGATGGTCAGGACAGGGATCAGGCGGAGGAGAGCCGCCCGTCGATTTTCCGCGGTTTGGCGGCCGGTCTGCGGCGCCAGGGCGGGGTTGAGGCGCACCTGCAACGCGATCACCAGGACGAAGAGCAGGACCGCGATCAGACCCGGGATGATCGCCGCCTGAAACATGTCGATGATCGAAGCCTCGACGATGATCGCGTAGATCACCAAGGCGACGGAGGGCGGGATCAAGATGCCGAGCGTGCCCCCCGCCGCGAGGGTCCCGGTGGCGAGCCTGGGCGCATACTGCAGGCGTTGGAGTTCAGGCAATGCCACCTTTCCCATGGTGGATGCGGTCGCGAGCGAGGATCCGCAGACCGCTCCGAACCCAGCACAAGCGCCGATCGCGGCCATGGCGACCCCGCCGCGAAAGCGGCCGACCAACGCGTTCAAGCCTTGGAACAGATCGGCGCTGAGCCTTGCATGGCTGGCGAGGAAGCCCATCAGGATGAAGAGCGGCACCACCGACAGCTCGTAGTTTGCAACTGTACCCCAGAGGAGCGTCTTGAACTGCTTCAAGTACGGCTCGAATTTGAGATACGGCGCAGCAAGGGAGAGCGCGTAGTTGCCGCCAACGCCCACGGCGATCATGGCGAGGCCAACCGGGACCCGCAGCATCAACAGCAGGAACAGAACGCCGACACCGAGGAGCCCGATGGTCTCGCGCTCAAACATCCGGAGGCGCCGCCTCACGCGCCTGTAGGGCCGCGATGACCGCCCAGAGGAGGAGGGAGAGGACCCCAGGCAGATAGAAGGGCCATTCCTGCCAACCGAGTATGCGCGAGAGACCGTTATCGGCCCGCGTCTCCAGCATGCCGAGCACCATCCAATAACAGAGGAACAGCGCCAACAGCGCCGTTGCAACCAACCAGGCGCGGTCGAGCGCCCTCTGCAGTCCTGGCGACAGAAGATCTGCGAAAAGGTCGACGGCGACATGACCCCGGCGCCGCTGGCATAGCGGCAGGAACATGCAAGCGGCGGAGGCGATGGCCAGGCGGACAAAGTCCTCATAGCCCGGGAGACCCGCGACACTCGCCCCCGCTAGGCGCGCAACCCGGTCCAGCGCAAAGGCCCCCGCATTGACGGAGGTCACCGCCATGATCCCGAGCAGCAAAACACCACCCGCGAGCGCCCAAGCCTCTGCGACCCGGTCGGCAATTTTGCCCATGCCGTCCCTCTCTTTCTCCGCGATGGCTGCGGAGCGGTGCCTCCCCTTTGGCCTCAGTATCATCGCCGGGTGACAGCTGGGAGTGGGCTTCGCGATGGAGCGGCGCCATGTCCCGGGGCCGGTTGAAGGGGACGCCCGACTATGGTGGCGCGGTCGTTGCCCTGACCCGCAGGGCCACATCGAAACGCTCCCGGTGGATAGTGGCCGCTGCACCATCGCGGATCGCGCCCGCCAGATGGGCACCGGCACTTTGGCCAATCCGTGTCGCCGGAATGCGAACGGTGCAGAGACCGGGCTCGAGATCCGCAGATCCCGGAAAGTCGCCGATGCCCATGATGGATATGTCTTTCGGAACCGACAGTCCGACGTGCAAAGCGGCGAGCAGCGCGCCCTGGGCGATAATGTCGTTGCCGCAGAGCAGCGCGGTCGGCAATTCCTCCCCCTGAAGGAGGTTGAGGATCGCCTGCTTGGCCAGCGCAACATTGTAGACCGCTTCGATCCGCCAGGCGTCCGAGATCGGCGCCTGGGCCTCGCGCAGTGCCGCCATAGCGCCCTCGCCGCGATACCGCGCACGTTCGTTCTGGGCTGTCGGGGCAAAGGCGAGGCCAATGCGGTGATGGCCCAGACCCAGCAGATGCTGCGCCGCGAGACGACCCGCCTCGGCATTGTCTGCACCGAAACAGGAAAGACGGGATGCGGGATCGAAGCTCCACATCGCAACGCTCGGTACGCCCTGGCGCTCCAGCAGCGTAAAGGCCGCGTCCCGGTGGTCGAGGCCGATCAACGCCACGCCATCGACCCTGTGCTCCAGAAATTTGCGCAGCACATGCAGTTCGCGGCCCAGGTCATAGCCATGGGTCGCCATCAGCACCGCAAACCCCGCCTGGTCAGCCTGATCCGAGAACGCTTGGACAACCTCGGAAAAGATCGAATTGGTTATGGTTGGGACGATCAGGCCCACGGTCCCGCTGCGGCGGCCATGAATCGTCTGCGCCGCGCGATTGCGGATATAGCCGAGTTTCGCGACCGCCTTCTCGACTCGCTTCCGCGTGGGGGGCTTCACGATCTCCGGGTGATTGAAGGCGCGCGACACCGTTGCGGGCGAAACTCCCGCCGCCTTTGCCACGGCGAGGATATCGACCTTATCCCTCTGCCTACGCACGCCTTTCCAAGCCCTTAACAGAACCAAAATGAAAACGTTTGCAAAAGTATTTTCATCCGCCAGACTCGATGTCAATCGTCGGAAACAGGCGATGCGAAGGCCGGGAGGAGAATTTGGACTTCATCTTCTATTTCGGTGAAGTGTTCCAGCCGCTGTCGCTTCTGCTGTTGATCGGCGGGACGGTTGGCGGGCTGATCTTGGGTGCCACGCCGGGCCTTTCGCCCACCATGGCCGTGGCGCTGTTGATCCCGTTCACCTTCCATTTGCAGCCGGCGCAGGGCCTGATCTTGTTGGGCGCAGCCTACACTTCGACCGTTGCAGGCGGCGCGGTGAGCGCAATCCTGCTAAAGATCCCCGGTGCGCCAGCGAACATCGCAACGACGCTAGATGGACATACCATGGCAGAGAAGGGAGAGGGCGCACGCGCCTTGCAGCTCTCCTTCCTCGCATCCGCGGTAGGGGGCATCTTCGGGGTGTTCCTGCTGATCTTCCTGACCCCGATCCTCGCACAATGGGCGCTGGCCTTCGGTCCGTCGCATCTGTTCTGGCTCGCAATCATCGGGGTTACCGTTATCGGCTCGCTCGAGAGCAAATCAGTGGTCAAAGGGCTTCTCTCCGGCTGTATCGGGCTCTGGATCGCGACCATCGGTTTCGACGACATCCTCGGCGCACAGCGCTTCGTATTCCACCCCGCGCTTGGCGGCGGGGTTAGCATCATCCCGGCGCTGATCGGCCTTTTTGCAATCCCACAGGTGCTGACCATGCTCGCCAAGGGCCGGCAGCGGGAAGGGATCACGGCGATAGCAGTGCAGCGGCACCCCCTGACGAGTGCGATAAGGGAGATCGGCCGGCGCACGCGTGCGCTTTTGATCGGGACCTTCTCTGGCTCCCTGATCGGGCTGATCCCCGGCGTGGGCGGCCAGATCGCTGGGCTGGTGGCCTATGACCAAAGCAAGAAGTTCTCGCCAGAGCGAGAGAAGTTCGGCACGGGTCATCCGGAGGGAGTGATCGCGGCCGAGTCCGCCAACAACGCCATGGTCGGCCCGTCGCTTGTACCACTGTTGACGCTGTCGATCCCGGGCAGTCCCACGGCGGCGGTCCTCCTCGGCGGGCTGCTGATCCACGGCATCTTCCCGGGGACAGACCTCTTCGACAACCATCCGCAGGTCGCCTGGACCTTCATCAACTCGATGCTGGTCGGGCAGCTCCTGATGCTCGCCTTCGGCCTCTACATCGCCAGCTTGGCCGCCCGGGTCGCCCAGGTGCCACAGTCGATCATGGCGGCTATCGTGCTGGGCTTGGCAGTCTTCGGATCGTACTCCGTGCAGAGCTCGATGGGGGATGTCTACATCATGGCCTGCCTCGGTATCGCGATGTACTTCCTGGAACGCTTTGGCTTTTCCGCCGCGCCCCTGGTTCTCGGCCTAATCCTCGGCCCAATTGCTGAGGCGAACTTCTCCCAAGGTGCGATGATTGCAGACGCCTCCGTCGGCCGGTTCGACTACTTCTTCACCGGCACGCTGAATCTGGTGCTGATCGGTCTCGGCCTCCTCTCCGTCGCCTATTCGGTCGTGATGGAGATCCGGTCCAGCCGGGCGAACAACGGAGCAGCCGCGGAGAAGGCGGCGGCATGACCAGTCTGGGCCGCATCCAGCACACCATCGCCTCTGGCATCGTGGCGGCGGTGGGCATCTGGGTCTGTTGGATCAGCTACACGCAGGAGCCGGCAGACGCGTTCCTGTTCCCACGGTTGATATCGTCCTTCTTCGTGATCCTCGCGCTTTGGACCTTCGGCAAGGCGTTGCTCGGGCTTTCGAAGGCCGGAGAGGGGCTGTCGGGCAAAGTCTTCTTGCGACTGCTGCCGGGTCTGCTGGTCATGCTCGTCTATGTGTTCTGGGCCAGCAAAGCGCTCGGCTTCTACACCGCGACGGCGCTCTGCTTTTTCGTGCAACTTTCGCTCTACGACCCCGCACCGCATACAGCAACGATGACATGGCTGCGGCGGATCGCAATCACCGCCGGATTCGTGGCGGTGATGTATGCCCTCTTCGCGCTGACCCTAAAGGTCTTCACTCCGCGAGAGGTGTTTTTCTAACCGACGCAGAGCAGTCGGATCCAACAAAGGGAGGACGAATGATGAGAAAACTGATTGCGGGCCTGGCGCTCGCAGCGATGAGCCTGACTGCTCCAGCGATGGCGGAGGAGTATCCGGACAGACCGGTGATGATGGTGGTATCCTATGGTGCCGGCGGTGCGACCGATTTTCAGGCCCGCATCGTGACCATGACCGCGGGGAACGAGGACGCGCTCGGCCAACCGATTGCGATCATCAACAAGCCCGGCGCTGGCGGGCGTGTCGGCTGGAATTGGTTCGCGACGCAGGCCGAAACCGACGGCTACACGCTGGGCGCCTACAACATCCCCCATTTCATCGCGCAGTCCATCAAGGGCGGGGTCGAGTACTCCGCCGAAAGCTTCGAGCCGATTGCCAATTGGGGCGCCGATCCGGCGGTCTTCGTGGTGTCGAAGGACAGCGAGTTCAATTCGATGGAGGATGTGCTTGCCTTCGCGACGGAGAACCCGGGCAAGCTTACCTTCTCCGGCGCAGGGCTGTTCGTCGGTCACCACATCGCGGCCCTGCAGCTCGAGAAGGCCGCGGGCGTTAAGCTCGCGTACATCCCAACCAAGGGCGGTGGCGCTGCGGCAATGAAGGCGGTGATCGGGGGCGATGTGATGGCGGGGGTGAACAACCTCTCAGACGCGTTTCGGGCGCGCGAGGCGGGGAATGTCAAGATCCTGGGCGTCTTCGATCTGGCGCGTTCCGACTTCCTGCCGGATGTGCCGACGATGAAGGAGCAGGAGCTCGACGTCGACAACAGCTCAGTCAATTTCCGCGGCATCATGGTGCCGAAAGGCACGCCCGATGCGGTGATCGAGAAGCTGGCCGCCACCGTGCCCGCGATGTTCGAAAATGCCCGCGTGCAAAAGCGCATGAAGGCTGGCGGCTCGCCGATGCACATCATGACCCGCGACGAGGTCAAGGCGATGTGGGCCGCGCGGGAGGAGACCTTGAAAGAACTGCTCGCCGGGCTCTAAACCTGCTCAACCGGGGCGGCGCGCCGCCCCGAAAAACCCCCAACCCTCTCCACGCAAGGAAGACCGCATGGCTGTCGCTGCCGAAGCCCCCGCCCCATCCGCAGCCGATCAGGTCGAAACCCTGATTGCCCGGGCGCGGGTTGCGATGGAGACCTTTGAGAACCACGATCAGGCGCGGGTGGACGAGGCTGTGACCGCGCTCGCCTGGTCGATTTATAAGCCAGAGCATGCAAGGATGCTGGCAGAGCTTGCGGTGAAGGACACCGGCCTCGGCAATGTCGAGAGCAAGATCGTCAAGAACACCCGCAAAACCTTTGGCACCCTGCGCGATCTGATGCGCGCCAAGACGGTCGGCGTGATCGCCGAGCAGCCGGAACTCGGCCTCGTGAAGTATGGCAAACCGGTGGGGGTCGTGGGTGCGGTCTGCCCCTCCACCAACCCGGCGGCGACACCGGTGAACAAAGCTATGATGGCCGTTAAGGGCGGTAATGCCGTGATCATCGCGCCCTCGCCCGCGGGCTACACCACCACCGCGACGACCGTCGATCTGATGCGCGCGGAACTGCAGAAGTCACGACACCCCGCCGATCTGGTGCAGATCCTGCCCTCGCCCGTGTCGAAGGACCTGACGCAGGAGCTGATGAACCAGTGCGATCTGGCGGTCGTCACCGGGTCCCAGAACAATGTGAAGCGCGCGATGCAGTCCGGTACCGTCGCGATCGGGGTGGGCGCTGGCAATGTGCCGGTGATCGTTGACGAGAGCGCCGATCTCGACGACGCGGCCGAGAAGATCTGCGCGTCTAAAGTCTTCGACAACGCGACCTCCTGTTCGTCGGAGAACGCGGTGGTGATCCTCGACCGCGTGTATGAGGACGCGATTGCGGCGCTGGAGCGGGCGGGCGGTTGGCGCTGCTCGCCGCAGGAGAAGGCCTCGGTTGCCGATACCTTGTGGGTCAATGGAAAGCTGAACCGGCATGTCATCGCCAAGGACGCGGATGTCTCTGCCGATGTCATGGGCCTGCCGGAGGCCGCGAAGTCCCGCAAGTTCTTCATGATCGAGGAGGACAGCGTCGGCGGCAAAAACGGCTTTGCCGACGAAAAGCTCAGCCTGGTGCTGACCGTCTACCGCGCCAAGGACTTCGCCGAGGCAAAGACGATCTGCTGCGCGATCTTGGAAGTCACTGGCAAGGGCCATTCGGTCGGCATCCACACCCAGGACATGGCCCGCGCCCGAGAGCTGGCAGCCGACACCGATGTGGTCCGCGTCCTGGTCAACCAGGCCCACACCTTCGGCAATGGCGGGTCGTTCAACAACACGCTGCCCTTCACCCTATCCATGGGTGGGGGGACTTGGGCCGGGAACACGATCTCGGAGAACCTGAATCACCGCCATTTCATCAATATCACGCATCTCGTGACCACCATTGCAGAGGACAAACCCAGCGAGGCGGCGCTGTTCGGCGCCTATTGGCAGAAGTACGGCGCCTGATCGCGCCATCCGGGGAGAGCGAGCGATGGACTTTGAAGAGCATGCGGCCAAGCCGGTCCTCGTCGCGCATGGGATAGCCGTGCCCGCGTCCGCGCTCGCATACAGTCCGGAGGAGGCGGCAGAGGCCGCGGGCCGGATCGGCCCTTGCGTGGTCAAAGCGCAAGTCGCCGCGGGAAAGCGGGGAAAGGCAGGCGGCATCAAGCGCGCCGCAACGGCTGAGGAAGCGGGCGCCCATGCCAGACGGATCCTGGGCATGGAGATCGCCGGGTATCGCGTCGAGAAGGTGCTGGTCGAAGCCCAAGTGCCGATCGCACGGGAACTCTATGCCGCCGTCTTGAACGACCCTGCGACACGCGGGCCCTTGGTGCTCTTTTCAACCCTCGGTGGCATGGATGTCGAGGAGGCAGCCGAGCAAGACCCCAACGCCATGCGCCGCCTGCCCGTCGACATTACTGCTGGCCTGTCATTAGACACGGCACGGCAGGCATTGGCAGGCCTGGACCTCGCGGGCATCGAGGCCGCAGTGGCGGAGACCCTGGTCGGGCTCTATGCTGCGTATCGCGCCTGCGACGCTGAGCTTCTCGAGGTGAACCCCCTGGTCGCCACGACCGGCGGGCGGATCCTTGCCCTCGACTGCAAACTCACCCTCGACGAGGCATCCCTGCCCCGTCAGCCCAGCCTCGCGGCACAAGGGGCGGCTGCACAACTGACCGGGCTGGAGGCAGAGGCAAAAGCCGAGGGACTGAGATACATCGAACTCGGCGGCGATGTCGGCGTCTTCGCCAATGGCGCCGGTCTTACCATGACCACCATGGACGCAATTACCCATTATGGCGGGCGCCCCGCGAACTTCCTGGAGGTCGGCGGTGAAGCCTATACAAAGGCGCGCGTGGCCCTCTCGATCTTGCTGAAGAATCCAAACGTCAAATCTCTGCTGGTGAATTTCTGCGGCGCCTTCGCACGGACCGATGTCATGGCCGCAGGCGTGGTCGAGGCATGGAAGGAGCTGCAACCCAGCATCCCCATCGTCTTCACCATCCACGGCACCGGAGAGGACCAGGCCATCGATCTGGTGCGGCGAGAGCTTGGGATCGAACCCTTCGACCTGATGGACGACGCGGTGAAGGCCGCTGTCGTTGCCGCCGGGGCACGCGGATGATCCTGCGGAAACACCACCGCATCCTGGTCCAGGGGATCACCGGTAAACAGGGCAGCTTCTGGACGGAGCAGATGATCGACCACGGCGCTCGGGTCGTCGGCGGCGTTAATCCGCGCAAAGCTGGGACAGAGCATCTCGGGCTGCCGGTCCATGCCGCGGCCAGGGATGCGGCCGGGCAATTCGACGTCGCACTGATGTTCATACCACCCATGGCCGCAAAGGCCGCCGCCATCGACGCCTGCGAGGCGGGCGCGAAGCTTCTGATCTGCCTGACCGAGCATATCCCGGCCCAGGACGTGATGGAGATGCATGCCGCGGCCCGCGCCTCGGGCACCCGGATCGTTGGGCCGAATACCGCGGGCCTGGTGACCCCGGGCGAGAGCTTTGCTGGGATCATGCCCGCCTTTAACCCGCGGGTCTTTCGGCCGGGCAATGTCGGCGTGATCTCCCGTTCCGGCAGCCTCGGCACTCTCGTCTGCCTCAACCTCGTGCAAAAGGGGCTGGGACAGTCAGCATTTTATGGCGTCGGCGGCGACCCGATGATTGGCACCACCTCTCGCGAGGCGCTGGAGTTTCTCGACGCGGATCCACGCACCGAAGCCGTGGTACTCTGCGGCGAGATCGGCGGATCGGCCGAAGAGGAGGCGGCGGAGTATGCGCTCGCGATGTCGAAGCCCGTCGTGGCCTTCATCGCCGGCCGCGCCTCGCCACCGGGCAAGAAAATGGGCCATGCCGGCGCCATCGTCGCCGGCGGTAAGGGAGACTACGGGTCGAAGCGCCAGGCGCTCGAAGCGGCCGGCGTTGCCGTCGCCGACATGCCGTCAGAGACGGCTGACCTGATCTCGGCCCGTCTGCAGCCTGCGTGACCCACGGATTTGCCGCGCGTGGACCTGTCAATCCGCACGCGGTCTGACAAACATCCCGGCCATACCGCTGGTGCCATCGCACGGCGAACTTGGAGTGACCCAGATGAAAATGACCACGGAAGAAGCGTTTGTTAAGGTTTTACAGATGCATGGGATTGAGCATGCTTTTGGGATCATCGGGTCTGCGATGATGCCGATCTCGGATCTGTTCCCGAAGGCGGGGATCACGTTCTGGGACTGCGCG
>JBCCRM010000065.1:0-13616 GCA_039513195.1 Pseudomonadota bacterium
ACCGCATCGAGCGCGCATTCTGTTCCCTGAAAGACTGGCGCCGGATCGCAACTCGCTACGACAAGCTCGCTCGTAACTTCCTGTCAGCCGTCGCAATAGCCTCAGCAATCCTATGGTGGACCTGATTGAGTCTCGACCCTAAGGCATTGACCTCCACGCGATAGGTTCCCGGCTCCTCGATCAGGGAATGTCCGCTGCCGCGCCCGCCCAGATGGAGGTTCTGCGCCACGCTCCCATCTGCGCGCAGAAGCGCGGCGACCATGGTTACGTCGGCTGACTCAAAGTGTATTAGGCCCGGGGCATCGATCTAAGACGCCTCCGTGATGCCGCCGCCCTTGCCGGCGTACACAAAGGCGACTGAGCGCTTCGCAAGTTTGTCGAGAAAGGCTAGCCGGTCTGCAGCACCCGCCAATGTCGCGCAGCGCGCAAGGCCCGAGGCAAGGTCTTTGAGACCGGCGCCGCTCACCAGCATCGCCGCCGCGAAGACCAGCGACGCCCTTACCACTCAAACAGGCACCCGGTGCAGCCTTCGATACTGTGCCGGCGGCTTGCCGGCTTCGGGCCCGAAGCCGTTGACCACTTTGGCGACGCCCGGGGCAGCAGGCCGGCAATCTGCTCCATTACGACGATGATCGATGCCCGGGTCTGCGCAGCCGGCTTTGGGACACCGCATTTCCCGCTGCGACCGCCCGAGCGCGCTTCCGCACCGCCATCAGGATCGGGAAATCCCACGGGATGATCTGGCCCACGACACCCAGCAGTTCGTGGAAGTGATAGGCAATCGTGTCATTGTCGATCTCGCCCCTGGTGCGCTCCTGGGCACGGATCGCCAAGGCGAAGTAACGGACATGGTCGATGGCCAGCGGAATGTCCGCCGCCTTCATCTCACAGATCGGCTTGCCACTCTCCCACGGCTCGGCGATCGCTAGGGCTTCGTGGTTCTCCTCCATGCGATCCGCGATCCTGTTGAGGATCAATGCGCGCTCGGTCGCGGAGCTCCTGCCCCAGGGCGGGAGCTGCGGCCTGGGTGGCGTCAAGCGCTGCCTCGACGTCCGCGGCGCTGGATCGTGCGCTACGCCCGACGACCTCGCCGGTCAGCGGCGAAAGATTACCAAAGTAGTCGCTGCCTAACGGTTCACGGCGAAGGATCGTCACGCGCCTGAACGGCGGCGTGGACATGTTCTGCGTATCGCATTGCGTATCCTGCCTGGTGCCCGCGCCTGGACACCTGTCATCGTTTTGGCGACGATGTCCGAGGTCGGCGCGCCTCTTGGCCCACAAAACCACTGCGCCCGCCCCTAAGGCCAGACACCTTCAATCTAGGCTGCTGTCGTCAGTAAGAGCGGCGAAATACATGTTGATCCCCACGCCGCAGCAAATCTCCTCTAGCGTCGGTGTTTTCCGAACCATTTACACGTCCTATTCGAGTGGCCGAACTGCCAAACGAACAGATGAGCTGCGCTTCAGCTTGCAGGACAGAGGATGCGAGAGGTTCTGAGAGTCGACTGCCGCGAATGTTCTCACAACATCTTCCGGCAGCGCCATACAGTTATCGCCGTGCAGCATTGAGCGCACCCTTCGCCACATCCAGTGATGGGCTCGACCAAGGCGATCGCCGCCTGCCGCGTTGTTGCCTGTCTGCATCGCGAGATCGGCGCGGCCCTGAGAGACTTGAAGAATGCCTCCACCGCAGCGTGGTCGCAGCCCTTTGGCCGCTGGCGCACACTGCTAGCCATCAAGAGCGCCCAGATCGCCCGGTTGCGCTTAAGTGGGTCGCTGATGACCTAACAGATCGGCGGCCGCGGACGGCCGGTCGCTAATCGCGGCCAGCTACAACCGACCTTCTCCGGTCGGGATACACAGCGCTTTCCTGCATAATCGGCCGTGTCTCCAGCCAAAGGCGTTCATTCTCACGAACCAGTGCCGGAACACCTTCGAGCGCTTCCCCCCATGCGCCGTGTCGGCGTGAACGCATCCGACCATTTGCGTCATCGTGATGCCCACTCCGCACGAGATGAGCGTTGGGCGGAGGTCGCCCCGGGCTGGCGCGCTGTGCACCATTGCCCGGATGCTTCCTGCTCTGGCTGAATGCGGCGGAGGTCGGCACCTCGCAGGCCGAGGCCCTTGCACATGGCAAGACGCGCCCAGGCAGCCTCGCGATGCTCAGCGCTCGGTCAGGAAGCGGTCATAGGAGAAGCGTCGGCGATAGGCGCTTGGCGTCAGGCCCGTCGAGCGGCGGAAGAGCCGCTGACAGGCGTGGGGATCGGCGTAGCCGATTGTCTCGGCGACGGCCTCAACCGGCTCGCGTGTCGCCTCGAGCAGTTGCTCGGCTTCCTCCATCCGCAGTGCCTGAACATACTCGCGCGGGCTGCAACCGGTAGCGGCGCGGAAGCGCCGGTCGAAGCTGCGCCGCGGCAGACCGGACCGGTCCAGCATAGCCGAGACAGGATCGGCTGAGGGGTAGCCATCGGCGACCCAAAGTTGGCAGTCGTGGATAACGGCGTCATCGGACTGGATGCGACGCGACATGGCGGCGTACCGGGCTTGGTCTTCCGAACGCGGGTCCACGCAATAGAACCGCAACGCATGCGAGGCGTGCTCGGGGCCTAGAAACCGCGCGATCAGGTAGAGGGCGAGGTCGCTCCATCCCGCCATTCCGCCCCAGGTGACGATGCGATCTCCCTTGCCCGCGAAGGAGAATGTGCGGTCGGGCCGAAAATCCACGTTCGGGTAACGCCTGCGGAAGATCTCCCGGCATGACCGTTGGGCGGTAGCGGTCTCGCCGTCGAGCAGACCGAGTTCGGCAATGAGCTGGGAGCCGGAGCAGGCGGCGGCGAGGTGAGCGCCGGCGTCGTAGCGGGCCGAAAGCCATGCGAGCTCGCGCGCCAGCACAATACTATAGTCTGCTTCCGGACCCTCCCGAAAATTGGGAAGGACGACGATCTCCGCATCGTCGGCGGCATCGAGCGTCGCGTCCGGCGCGACGGGCACCCCGCCGATACAGCGGAAGAGACCGGGATCTGCCGCGACGATCCGGACCCGCGTCATCGGCCGCGCCGGCGTCCCTTCGATCAAGTAGGACCAGGCGGAGCCGAAGGATTGCAATAGGTCATAGAGGCCGTAGAGGATTGCGCCCCGGCAAGAGGCCGCTGCAAGAATGTCGATCCTGAGCGGCGATGCGGTGAAATCGCGGACGGGACTGGAGGTCGTCGGCATGCTCCGGGCCTGGCCGAAACGGCCGCTCCATGGCCAGGGTGACCCTGCCGGCACCATCGATCCAGGCGGAAGATGCTTTGCGTTCGTCGGCAGTTAGGGAGCCTCAGCCATGTCCTTCGATGCGTCTACCGAGGCGGAGCTGACGGGTTGGGACAGCCGCGCCGAGCTCTATGGTGCAACAACGGCCCGTGCAACCACGCAGGCTATTCCCGCCTTACTGGCAGCAGCCAGGGTCGCCGCCGGTAACCGTTTGGTCGATGTCGGCTGCGGTCCAGGCTACGCGGCCGGAGCGGCGCTCGGCGCTCGGCGCTCGGCGCTCGGCGCAGAGACGGTGGGGTTCGACGCGGCCCCTGCGATGGTCACGGCAGCGCCCCGCGCGCATCCCGGATGCCGTTTCGAGATCGCAGACGCGACGGCCTTACCGGGGGCTGACGGCTCTTTCGACGCGGCTCCGTGTTCTTTCGGCCTGTTCCACCTGGCCGATCCCGCAGCGGCGCTGCTCGAAATGCGCCGGGTTTTGATTGGGCGCGGACGGGTCGCGGTGAGCCAATGGTGCGCTCCGGCCGCGTCCGCGTTCTTCAAGGTGGTGTTTGGCGGCCTCGGCGCCCATGCCGATATGAGCGTGGTACTGGCCGGACCGCCGCCTTTCGCCCTATCCGCCCCTGACGCGCTGGAAGCCTGTCTTGCGCAAGCCCGTTTCGAGGACGTGACGGTAAGCGAGGTGCCCGTTGTCTTCGAGGCCCCGGCGGACGCCTTTCCAGACTATTTTCGCGATTTTTCGGTCCGCGGCTCCATGATCCTGGAGCGGCAGGGGTCGGAGGCGTGGGCGCGCATAGAGGCGGCATGGCGCGACGGCTTCGCACCGTTCGTTCGCGAAGGCGCCATTGGCGCGCCGATGCCAGCCCTCATTGGCAGCGGTCGGAAACCATGAGCAGATCTGTGGCACGCCGGCGTACCGTTGAAACCCCCGAGCGGCCTGTGGCCAGCGCTCGCTCAAAAGCGTTGGCAAAGAGAGTGTTCATGGTTTATTCTATACGCGCAGTGCGGAGAACAAAGCCATGTCCATCATCAGCCATATCACACTCGGGACGAATGATCCGAGGCGTGCTGGGTGTTTTTACGATGAGGTGCTCGGAGTTCTAGGTTTCGAGCGTCTGCCCAAGCCTCCGGGCAAACCGCCAGCCTACGAGAAAGGCGGAATGCCGACGATCTATCTTTACTCCCCGGAAGACGGACGTCCTGCGACATGGGGAAACGGCACCCATGTCGCATTTGTTGCGGAGACAGAGGACGCTGTTCGCCGCTTCTACGCGGCCGCACTCCGCTTGGGTGGAACTTGCGCTGGGGAACCCGGTCCAAGACCTCATTACGGGGATAACTACTATGCCGCGTATGTTCGGGACCCCGATGGAAATAAATTACAAGCTGTGCACTATGCAGAGTAGGATTTGAGGCCACGCCGACCGTGTAGTCGCAATTGCCCGGGGGCAGGATGACACGCACCACATTGCCGAGTGCGTCCGTGAGGGCAGGGATCTGCCTCGTCCAGCCACCTCTGGACTTGCCCAGAGCCTGACGGACAGCACCGCTTTTGCTCCCTGTCCGGCGGAGTGGACTTTGACGACCGCGCCGTCGACCACTGCGCCTTCCAAATCTAGTTGATCCGACAGATGAAGCGATGCAATCGGGTCGGAAAGCCCTCTAATCAGCGCTGTTCACAGAGAACTCGGGGGGGAGGGGGTAGTCCGTCCCGAATGCGCGGCGATAAGGCAAGGCAGAGAATGACATTGCGGCCCCGGCGGGCTACCCCATGCGAGCAACGGAAACGGAAACTCCCGATGTTCGTAGTTTGCGGCGAGGCGCTTTGGGATCTGTTCGTTGCCGAGGGCGACGGCGGCCTCGTCATGGATGCGCGCATCGGCGGATCGCCCTTCAATGTCGCCGTCGGCTTGGCCCGGCTCGGCCAGCCATCTGCTCTTTTCACCGGTCTCTCGCGGGACAGCCTTGGGCAGCGCCTGGAGGCCGCGCTGCACAGCGAAGGCGTCGCCACCGAATTCCTGCTCCGCAACGACCGACCTACCACCCTGGCGCTGGTGGACTGGGGTCCCGACGGCCGACCCGTTTACGCCTTTTACGGTGATCAGTCGGCGGACAGGGCGGTCACGGCCTCCGACCTCCCGGCGTTGTCGAAGGCGGTTTGGGGCCTCCATGCCGGGTCATATTCCCTCGTGGTCGAACCGGTCGGCGCCGCTCTCCTCGCATTGTTCGAGGCCCAGGCGGGGCAACGCCTTCTGACCCTTGATCCCAATGTCCGCCCGACGGTCGAGCCGGACATCGGGCTGTGGCGCGATCGGGTGGAGCGTTTCGTGGCCCTGGCCGACTTGGTGAAAGTCAGCGACGAGGACATCGATCTTCTCTATCCCGGTCGCGCGATCGACGAGATCGCGGGTCGTTGGCGCGAACTCGGCGCTGGATCGGTGATCGTCACACGCGGCGGCGATGGGGCCGAGGCGTTCTCCGCGGCGGGCAAGGCCGCTGTTCCCGGTCGTCAGGTCGCACTGGTCGACACGGTCGGCGCGGGGGACACTTTTCATGCCGCTCTCATCGTCGGTTTGGCGGAGCGGGGATACGTCACCGGCAGGGCGGTTCGCGCTCTGGATACTGCCGCACTGACTTCCTTGCTCGACTTTGCGGTCGCTGCTGCCTCTGTCACCTGCACCCGACGCGGCGCGGATTTGCCCAGGCGCGATGAGTTGCCCAGCCAAGCTCCCTAAGGCGGGGAGCTTCAGGCCACACGGCTCCTAGCTATAATAATGCAGGATCAGGCCGAGCCAGGTGGTTGCCACCGTCAGCAGTACGAGGCCCGTGATCGGAATACGCGAAACAGCATCCTCGGGGATCGGCGTCGACTGTGGCGTCGCGATTTGGGTGTCCAGATCGTTCTCGTCCTCGACAGGCTGCGCTTCGATAACCTCGGTCTGCGGGTTTGCGTCCATCTCTGCACCTCCTCAGCTCAGCAAAATGCTTGGCGACCCTACAGATCTGTGAGGCCTCCCGCCTTTGACAAGCGCCTTCGGGGCGATTTCAACCGAAGCGGGATGTCCGGTGCCCGCGCACAGCCACCTCGTCGAGATGCGGTTTGCAGCGTCTCGAACACTTCCGGCAGATGTCAATCGCGCAGAAGCAGAACCGACTGACGGGCGTGGCGGGCGATGCGGGCGGCGTTCGAGCCGAGGAAGAAATCCTCCGCCCCTGGGCGATGCGCCTTCAGTACGATCATATCGGCCTTGAGCCGCTCGCCGGCCGCCAGGATCTCGCGGTAGACATCGCCATGGACCACATGCAGCGCCGGCATCGGCGACTCGGGCAAAGTCTCGACCACATCCCGCAGCCGTTCCCGCGCCTGGTCGAGCGCCCGCTCTTCGAAGTTCTTAGGAAAGAACGATCCGACAAGCGAGGAACCGAACGCCGGCAGGACATAGAGCGCATGCACGTCGGCCTTGTCGGCTGGGAACAGGTCCTGCAAGGCGGTGCGCGGGCCGGTCCAACTTTCCGGATGTTCGATATCGACTGGGACGAGAACGGTTCTGGTCATTGCACCTCTCCGTTCAAAAAGCAGGCTTGGTCTGGCGGCGGCGCTGCAGGATGACGACGAAGCCCAAGAGGAGGAGGGCGGGGAGCCAGAAGATCTCCTTCGGCAACCGGTCCGAGGGCGCCTGCACAGCATTAACCGTGACGGGTGCATCGGCGTAGAAATCGAAAAGGGTACCCAAACGCTCGTTCTGTGTGCCAAACATCGGCTCCTCCAACGCCTGGACATCGTCGGGCGCGAAGGCCAGGCCAAACTTTGCAAGCCTGCCCGCGCCGTCGCCGGGCGGGTCGTCGAAATTCAAGATCACGGCGGTTTCGATGGTGACGTCCGGGTCGTTGAAATCGGGGCCCGCCACTGTCAGCCGCAATTCCGATCCCGCAGGCGCTGCCCCCGCTAACTCCACCAAACGCGACCCTGGTTCCGTCGAGAAAGGCGGTTGGACTTGGTCGAGGAAATAGCCGGGCCTGAATAGCATGAACGCGATAGCCAGCAGCATCACCGTCTCGTAGACCCGGTTTCGCGTGAGGAAGTACCCCTGCGTGGCCGCCGCGAAAAGCATCATCGCAACCACCGCCACGACAAAAACCACAATCGCCTTAAGGGGCGAGACATCGATCAGCAGGAGCTCGGTGTTGAAGACGAACAGGAATGGCAGCAGCGCCGTCCGAATGTCATAGGCGAAGCCCTGTAGGCCGGTCTTGATCGGGTCGCCCCGGCTGATCGCTGCCGCGGCAAAGGCTGCAAGCCCCACAGGCGGCGTGTCATCCGCCAAGATGCCGAAATAGAAGACAAAGAGATGGGCGGCGATCAGCGGCAGCGGTAGACCGGACTGCGCGCCGAGCTGAACGATCACAGGCGCCATCAGCGATGAAACCACGATGTAATTCGCTGTCGTCGGCAGCCCCATGCCCAGGATCAGGCTCATCACCGCGACCAGGATCAGCATGATAATCAGGCTGCCGCCGGACAGAAACTCTACAAATTCGCCGACAATTTGGTGGGCGCCGGTCAGCGAGATCGTGCCGACGATGATGCCAGCAGCGCCCGTCGCCACGCCGATGCCGATCATGTTGCGGGCGCCCGAGATCATGCCATCGAACCATTCGCGCCCCCCGCGGGAGGTGGCGGTACCGAGACTGCCGAATTGACCCCTCATGATCGCCTTAAGCGGATGCTGGGTAAGCGCGACGAAGATCATCGCCATCGTCGCCCAGAAGGCCGAGAGCGAAGGCGACAGCCGCTCGACAATGATGCACCAGATCAGGATCACGATGGGCAGAATGAAATAGAGCCCAGTGATCGCCGTGGCGCCGACCCGGGGCAGCTCGGTGATCGGGGCGTCGGGGTCGTCGACCTCCAGATCCGGCTGGCGCGATGCCAAGAAAAGCAACACGAGATAGGCGGCCCCGCAAAGGCAAGCGATGATCAGGAACGCGCTGTCTGGCATCGCCACCTTGACCCAGCCCAGGCCGTAATAGACGGCACCCCCCAGCGCAGCGATCCCGATAAAGCCGGACAGGAACCCGATCAGCTTTGTCGCGAAGGTCAGGGTGGTCGGCGGCTTCGGCAAGCCTTTGAGGTCAAGCTTCAACGCCTCTAGATGGACGATGTAGACCAGCGCGATGTAGCTAACCAAGGCGGGCACCAGGGCGTGCTTGATGATGTCTGTGTAGCTGACGCCGGTGAATTCCGAGATGAGAAACGCAGCCGCCCCCATCACCGGCGGGGTCAACTGCCCATTTGTCGAGGACGCGACCTCGACCGCGCCGGCTTTCTCCGGCGAGAACCCGGTGCGCTTCATCAGCGGAATCGTGAAAGTCCCGGTGGTGACCGTGTTGGCGATCGAGGAGCCCGAATAGAGCCCGGACATGGCGGAGGCCAGGACCGCGGCCTTCGCCGGCCCGCCGCGGAGATGGCCGAGCATCGCAAAGGCAATCTTGATGAAGTAGTTACCGGCACCCGCCTTCTCTAGGATCGCGCCGAACAACACGAATAGGAAGATCAGCGACGCCGAGACACCGAGGGCGACGCCGAAGACGCCCTCGTTCTGCATCCAGTAGTGCCACATCGCCTTGCCGTAAGAGGCGCCCTTCCACTGCACCACATCCGGCAGCCATTGCGCGTCGCCGAAGAAGACATAGGTGACGAAGACCGACGCGACGATCACCAAGGGCAGGCCAAGCGCGCGATAGACGGCAATTGCCAGCACGATCATACCGATGGTCGAAACCACAAGATCCATGCCGGTCGGCAAACCCGCGCGCACGGCGATCTCGTTGCGCAGCACCACGATGTAGAGGCATGAGATCACGCCCAACCCCGCCAGCACCCAGTCATAGGCTGGGATCCTGTCCCGCGGGCTGGAGCGTAGGAGCGGGAAGGCAAAGGCCGCCAGCACCAGCCCGAAAGCCAGGTGGATGAGGCGCGCATCGGAATTGGTGACCACCAGCCTGATGCCGGTCTGCTCGGTCAGCCAAAAGGGAAGGTTCGACGCGATGTAGAGCTGGAACAACGACCAAACGAAGGCGATCCCGATGATCATCTGGCCCTGCCAGCCGATGGCATTGCGCGCCCCCGTGTCGACCTGCGCGACCATGTCGTCGACATTGGCTGCTTTCACGTCGGTGGTCGCCATGGCTTGTCCCCCTCTGATCGTCCGGGCTTTCGACCCGCAATCGCCTTCTCTGCCGCCTCAGACCTGCATCAAATCGAGCCTATGCCGCGCCCGGCGCGCCGCATGCATATCCAATCAATGTCGAGAGATGTTTCCCCGGTCGCCTCTTGGGCTCTGTGCGGGGGAGAGCGCCCGCCCGGCTGCGTTTGCGGCACCGCGGCGTTGATCGTGCCGGGCCGCGCGAGGCAGCCCGGACGCAGGTTTCTGTTGGTTCGGGCCGATCACATCCAGCCGCGCTCTTTGTAGTACTTGATCGCGCCCTCGTGCAGCGGGGCGGAAAGCGAGTCGCTGATCATCTCCTCTTCTTTGAGGTTTGCGAAGGCCGGGTGCAGCGCCTTGAACTGGTCGAAGTTCTCGAACACCGCCTTGACGACGACATAGACCTGCTCCGCCGGCACATTTGCCGAGCTGACGAAGGTCGCGCCGACCCCAAAGGTGGTGACCTCCGGATTGTCCCCATACATGCCCGCCGGGATGGTCGCCGTGCGGTAATAGGGGTTGTCGGAGACCAACTTCTCGATTTCCGGGCCGGTCACATCGACAAGCTTCGCGTCACAGGTCGCAAGGCTCTCTTGCGTTAGGGCCGACGGGTGGCCGACCAGCCAGAAATAGGCGTCAATTTTGTTATCGCAGACGGCCTGGCCAGTCTCTGCCGACTTCATCTCTGAGGCGAGTTTGAGATCGTTGCGCTCCCAGCCGAGGGCGCCCTCAATCACCTCCCAGGTCCCTCTGGTGCCCGACCCTGGATTGCCGATGTTCAGGCGCTTGCCCTTCACATCGGTCAGGGTATCGATCCCGGCATCGGCGCGGGCTATCACGGTCACAGGCTCCGGATGCACCGAGAACACGGCCCGCAGATCCTTGAACTTGCCCTGATCCTCGAATTTCGACGTGCCGTTATAGGCGTGGTACTGCCAGTCCGACTGCGCGACACCGAACTCCAGCTCACCGGCCCGGATGGTGTTGATGTTGTAGATCGAGCCGCCGGTGGATTCCGCCGAGCAACGGATCCCGTGGTCCTTGCGGTCCTTGTTGACCAGCCGGCAGATGGCACCGCCGGTCGGGTAATAGACACCCGTGACGCCTCCGGTACCGATGGAAATGAAGGTCTGCTCCGCAGCCGCAGGGCCCGCCAAAAGGCAAGCAGCAGCAAATGCGACGGTGGTGGTTCTGATCATCTCGAACTCCCTATTTGCTCAGCCACGTCTGCTGAGCCGTCTTTTGACCCGCGCCCTGCGCATCGGTTGCGGCGCTGAACGCTTAACCCCAGGGTAACCCGAAAAACTGGCTTGTGGTCAATCCGCGGATTTTGCAGATCGCCTGGGTTGCCCAACCGGTCTTCGCAGTTGCAAGCGCCTTTGCTGCATTGCACCAAGATTGAGATGAGCGGAAAGTCGCAGAGACTGCAGATCGCGGTGATCGGGAAGGATCGCGACCGCGCGCGCCTGATCGTCAATGTGCTGCGCGAGCAGGGCAATTCCGAGATCTCGGTGATTGCCGACGTCACCGGCTTGTCTTGCCGATTGACCGAGCTCGACCCAACATCGTCCTAATCGACATGGACGATCCGACCCGCGACATGCTGGAGGCGCTGTTCCTTCCTCGAGCCCTCTGCAGCGCCCGGTCGCGATCGAGGCCACGGTGAGTGCTTAAGTTGTCGATGGCTTGCGGCGGGAGAAGATCAAACCGGTTTTGTATGCAGCAATCGCGCGTTTTTCGATGTTCAGCCGCATGCGCAAAGAACTGGATGCAACCGGGGCTGCGCTGGCGGAGCGTAAGGTTATCGACCGGGCAATGGGGCCTCTGATCTCGGCGCGTGGCCGTAGCGAGGAAGAGGCCTATGCCCGGTTCCGCGAAACTGCGATGGACTAGGGCAAGAAAATCGCCACGGTCGCACAGGCCCTGGTCACCGCACCGGAGCTTTTGCGATGACCGGCCGGACCGCGCGCGGCGGCTTTATCCCGCCGACCGATGAGCATGGGTTTGGGTGGGATCGCGGCACGGATCGACGCGCTGGCGGTGTTGTCGATCAATAGCGATGTCGTCGGCGTCTCCGCCGCCCTGGCGCGACGGATGCGCAATGCGTGCGTGCCGAATGACTTCGCGGCGGCGGCAGCTATCGGCCCAGCGCTGATCAGCATGCTCGAACAGCCCTTGCGGCTCGGTATGCCATTCCCGTTCTCTATGCACGCGGAGCTTGTCTACAACTGGCTCGACGCGCTCGGCCTCGCCTCCCCTGGCGAGCTTTCTGTCCGGACCGTGCCACCGCCGATGATGGCGGAGTCCATGGCCGCCAGAGAGATCGACGCGTTCTGCGTCGGCGAACCCCAGGGTTCCATCGCGGTTGAACGGGGCTTGGCGGAGCTGATTTTGCCGGGTTGCGCGATTTGGCGGTTTGCTCCTGAGAAAGTGCTCGCGACCCGGCGGGGCTGGGCTGAGGAAGAGCCGGACACCACGGCAGGGCTGATGCGGGCCTGCTGGCGCAGCGCCCGTTGGCTGGCGGACCCGGACCGCGCCGAGAGCGTCGCCGGACTGTTGTCGGAAGCGCGCTTCATCGAAGTCTCGGCCGAGGCGGTCTTGCTCGCCGACCGGGTGGTGATGATCACCAACGGCCCGATGGCGCGCATCGGCAAGATTATGGAAGTCGATTTGCCCCAGCCGCGCAGTCGCGAGGCGCTGTTGGAGCATCCCGACGACTACCTCTATCGCGAACAACTCCTCTCCCTCCGGGAAGAACATGAGCACGATGCCCATGGCAAAACCCCTGTGCCCGCGGCTCCGGCCGCTGCTGCAACCGGTATTGCGGAAGAGGAGGCAGCATGATGTTCGGCAAGCAAGAGTTGGACACTCACGCCGCAGCGCGCTCGCCGGCACGGCATCGCGGCATTCTCACCTTGCCTTTCAGCGCTGCGGGGAAGCTCGGGCATGCCGCTGCCTGGTGCTGTTCGGGACACTGCGGTGACACAGAAACTGGTTGCGATCAGCGCCGGAATGGACTCGGGCCGCATGCTTGAAGAGCTGTTCGAAACCGCCCTCGGCGCCTATGAGGTAACGCTGGAGCCGTGGGGCAACTACAACCGCATCATGCTCTCGCCACTGCTTTCGGGCGAAAGGACCTATGAGGAGGTCGTCACCTACGACGCGGCTTGGTACGCAGAAGAACGGGTGACGATCCACTTCGGCGACGCGGTGACGCGGATCGACCGGGCACGCAAGGTCATCGCCGCCCGGCCAGGCGAGACGTCCTACAATGAGCTGCTGATCGCCACCGGATCCAGCCCCTTCTTCATTCCGGTACCGGGCAAGGACCTGCCCAGCGTCATGACCTATCGCGACCTCGACGACACCGAAGCGATGATCGAAGCAGCCTCGATACCCGGTGCGAGGGCCGTGGTGATCGGCGGCGGCCTCCGAGGGCTATAGGCTGCGGCGGGTCTGCGCCTGCGCGGCATGGAGGTCACGGTCCTCCACCTGATGCCGCATTTAATGGAACGCCAGCTGGACACCGCGGCAGGATACCTTCTGCAGCGGGAGCTTGGGGGGCCGCGGAATCCGCATTCACACCCGCGCGAACACGCATGAAGTCTTCGGGACAGACCGGGTCATCGGCGCGCTCCTCTATGGCGACACGGCGGATGGCAACGGGTTCTTCGGGCGTCCGAAGGACGAAACCGTCTTGCGGATGCGCGACACCTTGATCTTCAGTGCAACCTATGCGGCTGGAAGACCTTCTGCGGCTGCCATGTCTGCCGGCTGGCGCTGAAGTATTACCTGCTCGCCGATTGGCCGCTGGGTTACCGGTACGACCCGCAAAGCCCCCTCGGGACGGAGGACCCCACCGGCCTCGGCATCTCGATCTAAAAGCGGATATAGGGGTCTTGGACGCCGCACTAGGTGAAGATGGCGGTCGCTGGCTGTCCGCGAAACTGCGCCGATGTTAGCGCCGATGTAAAGGTAGCCCGGGTTGCCGGCTAGAAAGGGACCCGCCTGTTACGCTTCTCCCCAACGACCGGGAGAGCAGATGATAACCGGAGAAGAAGTCCTGGATATCAGGGTGTTGCACCGGCAGGGCCTGTCGATCCGCGGGACCGCGCGCAAGCTGAAGATGAGCCGAAAGACGGTGCGCAAGTATCT
>JBCCRM010000066.1:0-13399 GCA_039513195.1 Pseudomonadota bacterium
CGGGTTCATGTGGTTAATCCGGTCGATGAACAGCACGCCCGGCTCGGCCGCATCATAGTTGCGCTGCATAATCTGGTTCCAAAGCGCGCGGGCGCTGAGCTGTCTGACGACCTGGCCTTTCCAAACAAGCTGCCAAGGCGCGTCGGCTTTCACCGCCTCGACAAACGCGTCTGTCACACTGACGGAAAGATTAAAGTTTCTCAGCCGCGCCGGATCCTGCTTCGCCTGGACGAAAGCCTCAATATCCGGGTGATCGCAGCGCAGCGTCGCCATCATCGCCCCGCGGCCGGAGCATGACACAAGCATCTTGCACATGGCGTCGCAGATATCCATTGCGGCCAGCGGGCCAGCAGCGGGGCAGTCGAGCCCGCGAACCGTCATCCCTCGCGGACGAACCGTCGAAAAATCGTATCCTAAGCCGCCACCCATTTGCATCGTGAGGGCGGCTTCTTTGATGGTATCGCAGATCCCGGGCAGCGAGTCCGGCAGCGTTCGCATCACAAAGGTGTTGAAAAGGGTCACATTCCGCGAAGTCCCGGCTCCCGCTAGAATCCGGCCTGCGGGGACAAATTTGAACCCCTGCATCGCATTATAGAATTCTATCTCGAAGTGGTTTTGACTTTTTACTGACTCATTTACTGCAAGACTTTTTGCAACACGTCGCCATGTATCAAAAACTGCTCCATCGTAGACCTGTCCATCAGACGCATACTGGTACTTCATCTGCCAGATCTGCTCAGATATTTCTGACAGAAAGGGGCTCGCCTGCTCGAATTCTGATATTGCATGATACATCTTGTCCCTCCTCAGCGTGACATTGCTGTTCCAACTGCGAGGAAAAAACGACGAGAAAATTAACAAATTTTTAATATTTCTCTGTCTTGCGAGAATTTCTTCAAATTTTTTCGCGTTATGATTGCGGTCATTTGACTAGGATTGATCGCAGACCGCCACGTATCCCGAAGAGCATCGCGGTACGCCGGCGAAATCAAACGCTGCATCGCAGCACAGACGAGTGTGCCAAAGCCGAGGACGATAGTGCAAAATTAGCGAAATTTACAGGCCAGCCCCCGCAGCCGGAAGGCAGCAACGAACCCTAAGAACGCGGGCGCCATCGCAGATCAGAGGATTGTTGTAAGGCAGCGGCAAGCTAGAAACGTGGCGCCCTGCCGCGTACAGCGTCGCTTCACCGGAATGAGGATGCGCCGCCTGGGCGCCTTGGCGTCATACCAACGCGATCGCCAACCTTGCATTGCAAGTTCTACAATACCCAGGCACCTGCATCCTGGCCGATCACGGAAAGACCACAATCGGCGAGACGCTCGCAAACAGGATATGCCGTTGGGGTGAAGTCGGAGGCGCTCGGGGAGCAGTACCGTCTATCGATGACAATCGGTGGCTGGGCGGAGATCGAACGAAGGGCGCGAGAGACCGGACAGACTCACAGGACCACGCGATGCTCCGCCTGTCCCGTGGCCGCAGTTGCAGAAGCGAAGGTCATACCGGCATTCGGTTGTGCCGCCCTGTCAGCGTCGCTCATGCCCTCGGACGCAGAGGCGACGAAGAGCGTCGAGAGACCCGGCCCCCCGAAGGCTGGGCAGGTCGTTTGCGCCGTCGGGAACGCGATCGCGCCCAGAAATTGGCCATCGGCGCCGTAACAGGCGATCCGCCCGCTGCCCCATTGCGCGTTCCAAAGCCTGCCGGCGCGGTCTATCACTGCGCCATCCGGCGCGACGCCTCGAGGACCAAGATCGATAAACACCTCTGGATCGCCCACCGGCCAGCCATCCGAGCTTTGCAGCGGTTGGCGCCATATCTTCCCGTCCGGCGTATCGGCGAAGCAAGCAAAGCACCGCTCCGGATCGAAGCAAATGGCATTCGGGATTGAGATCGGCGCGAAGAGGCGACGGATCGCACCGCGATAGTAGCGATAGATGGCGCCTGCCCGCGGCTCCGCATGCTTGCCCATGGTGCCGATCCAGAACCCGCCCCAGGGATCAGCCCGCCCGTCATTCGACCGGGTCGCAGGGTTGTCGGCCTCCAGCGCGAAGACCATTTCGCAGCGACCGCTACCCAATTCGAACTGCAGGAGCCCGGTCTCGGACGCGACCATCAGACGGTCCCGGTCGATCCACCCCGCGGCAGAGACATGGGTGTCGAAGGCGATCTCCTCGGCCTTTCCTCCATCCCTTGTGAGCAAGCGTTTGCCCAGGATGTCGAACCAAAACAGCTGCTGGCGTTCTGGATGCCAGAGCGTTCCCTCGCCAAGCTCGCAAACCCGCTGATCGAACACCGAGGGCGTAGCGCTCTCAAAGGACACATCCGAAATCTGGGCGCTCATAGCTGATCCTCCCCCTCGATGCGGGCGAAGGCAAAGACGCTGCGTTGGACGCGGGTCTCGCCCGGTCGCAGGATCGCCTGGGCGGCCCAAGGCCGGTTGGGCGCATCGGGCCACGCCTGCGGCTCAAGCGCGATGCCTGCGCGGCTGCCATAGGCCCGCCCGCCCAACCCGCGTGATGCCGAAAGGCCATCGGCGGTGTAGATCTGCAGCCCCGGCTCGGTCGTTGAGAGAACCATTCCGACACCGCCGCCGGAAAGCAGTGCGACCGGTCGGAGGGGCTGGCGGCCTTCCGACAAGCAGAGATTGTGGTCAAAGACTCTGTCCGGGCCGAGGATCTGCCCGCTGCCGCCCAGATCGAACCGCGTCCCGTTCACCGGCGCGATCTCGCCGGTCGGGATTAAGTCTTCGTCGACCGGAAGATACCGAGCCGCCTCCACCGCAAGCCGATGCCCAGCAATGTCGATGGCTCCTTCGAGATTGAAATAGCTATGAGGGGCGAAGCTGCAGATGGTTTCGGCGTCGCTTTTGGCGGTAATTGTCAGGTCGAGGGCGGCCGCCGTTTGCGCGAGGCTGTCGAGGTTCGCCACCGCGCCCGGATGAGGGACAGCCAGCGCCGAGTCTTCTAGCAAACGCCAAGATCCCTCCGCAGCGATCCGATACGTCGCGTCGACCTCCAAAGTGGCGGGAAAACCCATATGTCCATCCGGCAGGGAAAGGTGGAGGGTCACGGAATTCTTCGTTGCCTCGGCGATCTGCCAGACCTGGCGACCGCTGCCGCCCGCGCCGCCATGGAGCGTGTGGCCCTTCCAGTTCCGTTCCAACGCCACATCGCGCCCACCGATGCAGGCGCGACCATGAGCGATCCTGTTTGCGAAGCGCCCGACAATCGCGCCGAAATAGCCGGGCGAGGCAAGATAGCCCTCCAGATCCTTGAACCCCAGCACCAGCGGATGGTCGACCTCGTCGAGCCACAGATCCTGTACTGTCGCGCCCCAGGTCAGCAGCCGAACCGTCAGCCCGTGGGCGGACAGAGTGACACGTTCGACCGGCACGCCCTCTGCCGCCTCACCGAACGGCTCAACCGCCACGCCTTAGGTCCAGCCGCCATCGACAGTAAAGTTCTGCGCCGTGCACATCGCCGACGCATCCGAGGCGAGGAACAGCACCATCCGGGCGATATGCTCCGGCATCAGGGGACTTTGCAGGAGCTGATTCTCGGCAATCGCGCGCTTACCCGCCTCGTCGAGCCAGAGGCGGCGCTGCTTCTCGGTCATCACCCAGCCCGGCACGACGGTGTTCACCCGCACGCCGTCAGGCCCGAGATCCTTGGCAAGGGTTCGAGTCATCCCGTGGATCCCAGCCTTGCTTGTCGCATAGCTTGGGAAGTTGCCCTGCGGGATCATCCAGGAGATAGACCCGAAATTGACGATGGAGCCGCCGCCAGCAGCGCGCATCATCGGTGCCACTGCCTGGGCAGCAAAGAGGGAGTGCTTTAAGTTCACGGCCACCAGCTCGTCGAAGCGCTGGGGCGTCAGATCCTCCAGACTGTGGCGCAAATCATTGGCGGCATTGTTGATCAACGCGGTCACAGGTCCGAAGCGGTCTGCAGCCGCGCGGATCGCGGCCTGGTAGGCAGGAGTATCGGTTATATCGCAAGGTGCAAAATGAACCGCGTCGCCCAGTTCGGCGGCCAGAGCCTGCCCCGCCTGCACGTCGATATCGACGAAGGCCGTGCGCGACCCCTGCGCGGCGAAGGCCCTGACCAACGCCTCACCAATCCCGGTCGCCCCGCCGGACACAAAAACCGACCGATCGCGGAGATCCGGATAAACGGCGTTGGCTTCAACCATCTTTAGCTCGACTTGCTCTTGTTATAGACATCGAAGATCACCGCAGCGAGCAGCACCATCCCTTTGATCACCTGCTGCCAGTCGATGTTGACCCCCATCAGCGACATCCCGTTGTTCATGACGCCCATGATGAAGGCGCCCACCACGGCGCCGATGATCTTGCCGACCCCGCCGGACATCGATGCGCCGCCAATGAAGACCGCGGCGATTACGTCGAGTTCGAAGGCGACGCCGGCCTTCGGCGTCGCCGTGTTGAGGCGCGCGGCAAAGATCAGCCCGGCCAACGCCGCGAGCATCCCCATATTGCAGAAGGTCAGAAAGGTCAGACGCTCCGTGTTGATGCCGGAAAGCTTCGCCGCCTTCTCGTTGCCGCCAATGGCATAGATCCGCCGCCCTATCGTGGTGCGGTCGGTGATGAAGGTGTAGAGCGCCGCCAGCACAGCCATTGTGACCAGCACGTTGGGCAGGCCGCGATAGGTGGCGAGCAGCCAGGCGAGATAGAGGATCGCCGCCGCGATCAGCGCGTTCTTGCCAAGAAAAAAGGCGAAGGGCTCATCTTCGATCCCGCGGCGAAGACGCGCCAGCCGGTCCCGCCCGGCAAGGAAAACGATGCCACCAGCCACTGCGGCGCCAAGCATCAGGGCGGTGTAGTTAGGCCTGCCCGAGCCGAAAATGTCGCCCACGAACCCGGTGGAGAGAGCTTGGAACTCCCGCGGGAAGGGGCCGATCGACTGCCCCTCCAGAAGCCACAGGGTCAGGCCCCGGAACACCAGCATGCCCGCCAGCGTGACGATGAAGGACGGTATCCGCCAATAGGCGATCCAATAGCCCTGTGCCGCACCGATCATCGCACCGACCACCAGGCAGACCGGGACCACGACAAAGGTCGGCATACCCCATTCGACCACCATGACCGCCGCCAGCGCACCGATGAAGCCAACCACCGAGCCCACCGACAGGTCGATGTGGCGCGCCACGATGACCAGCAGCATGCCGAGCGCCATGATGATGATATAGCTGTTCTGCAAAAACAGGTTGGTCAGGTTCACCGGCCGCATGAGTGTGCCGTCGGTGACCACCTGGAAAAACAGCATGATCGCGACCAAGGCCAACAGCATGCCGTATTCGCGGATGTGGCTCGCGAAATAGCTGCGGATCGAGCGGCCCTTTGCCTCTGTCGGTGTGTCGCCTGCGGTTTGCGTGTCGGCCATCCCGCTCCCCTAAGCCGCGACGATCATCGACATGATCCGCTCTTGGCTCGCTTCCGCGGCGGTCAGTTCGCCGGCGAAACGGCCCTCGTTCATCACATAGATCCGGTCGCACATGCCCAGGAGCTCTGGCATTTCCGAGGAGATCACGACGATCCCGCGCCCCTCCTCCGCTAGCTTGTTCATGATCGAATAGATCTCGAACTTTGCGCCAACATCGATGCCGCGCGTCGGCTCGTCGAGGATCAGCACCTTGGGGTGGGAGAAGAGCCATTTCGCCAGCACGACCTTCTGCTGGTTGCCGCCGGAAAGGTTGACGACCTTTTGGAAAACGCCGGGGGTGCGGATGTTCAGGGCCTCGCGGTAACCCTCCGCCACTTCGCGCTCCTGATCGCGGTCGATGACCCCGCGTGTCGAGACGCCGGCGAGATTGGCAAGCGTTGTGTTCCGCAGGATGGTATCGTCGAGCACGAGGCCGAGCTCTTTGCGGTCCTCGGTAACATAGGCGAGACCGCCGGAGGCCGCCTTCCGAACGGTCGAGACGTCGATGGGCCGTCCCTCCAACCGCACCTCGCCGCGGATGTCCTGGCCCCAGGACTTGCCGAACAGGCTCATGGCGAACTCCGTGCGGCCCGAGCCCATGAGGCCCGCGATGCCAACGATCTCGCCGCTGCGGACCGTCAGGCTGACATCGCGGATGACATGGCGGTCGGCATGCTCCGGGTGCCAGACATTCCAGCCCTCGACCTCCAAAAGCACATCGCCGATCTTCGCCGCCCGCGCCGGATAGCGCTGCGCCATGTCGCGCCCGACCATATCGCGGACGATCCGGTCCTCCGTCGCCTCCTGACGGGTCAGGGTCGAGACGGTCGTGCCGTCGCGCAGCACCGTGATCTTGTCGGCGACCCGGCGCACCTCGTTTAGCTTGTGGGAGATGAGGATCGAGGTGATGCCTTGGTGGCGAAACTCCACCAGCAGATCCAACAGCCGCTCGCTGTCATTCTCCTGCAGAGCGGCGGTCGGCTCATCGAGGATCAGCAGCTTCACCTCCTTAGACAGAGCCTTGGCTATCTCAACGAGCTGCTGTTTGCCGACCCCTATGGCCTCGACCAGCGTGGAGGCATGCTCCTGCAAGCCGACCTTCGCCAAGAGGCGCTCCGCTCGGGTATTGGTCTCGTTCCAGTCGATGACGCCACGGCGCGCAATCTCGTTCCCGAGGAAGATGTTCTCAGCAATCGAGAGGAGCGGCACCAGCGCCAATTCCTGGTGGATGATGATGATGCCCAGGCGCTCGCTGTCCGGAATACCAGACATCATCACTGGCCGGCCCTGGAACCGGATCTCGCCATCGAAACTACCATGCGGGTAGACGCCGCTCAGCACCTTCATCAACGTGGACTTGCCAGCGCCGTTCTCACCCACCACGGCGTGTATCTCGCCCGGTCCGACGGCCAGGCTGACATCGTCGAGCGCCTTGACCCCCGGAAAGGTCTTGGTGATCCCGCGCATCTCCAACAGCGTGTCCAACCGCGCCCCCTCGCCTTTGGCGCCGGCCCGAAGACCGGCGCCGCGCCGTGCATCAGTTGAACTGGTCCGCGGCATAGTAACCGCTGTCGATGAGCAGCTTCTCCCAATTCGACCCATCGACCGGCACTGGCTTCAGCAGGAAGGAGGGCACGACCTTGACGCCGTTGTCATAGGTCTCGGTGTCGTTGATCTCGGGCTCGCCGCCCTCTATCAGCGCATCCACCATGCCGACCGTGACGCGGGCAAGCTCCCGCGTGTCCTTGAAGATCGAGGAATACTGCTCCCCCGCCAGGATCGATTTGACCGACTGTACCTCGGCGTCCTGGCCGGTCACGATGGGCATGGCGAGGTCGCCAGAGCCATAGCCAACGCCCTTTAGCGACGAGAGGATACCGATGGAGAGCCCATCATAGGGCGCCAACACGCCGTGCACCCGCTTTTCGGTGTAGTGAGCGGACAGCAGATTATCCATCCGCGACTGCGCCACCGCGCCGTCCCAGCGAAGCGTTCCGACCGTTTCCATGCCCATCTGGCCCGAGACGACTGCGACATCGCCTGCATCGATCATCGGCTGCAACACCGACATTGCGCCATCATAGAAAAAGTAGGCGTTGTTATCGTCCGGCGAGCCGCCGAACAGCTCGACATTCCAGGGCTTCGCATCCGGGAACCGCGCCTTCAGCCCATCGACCAGCGAGGTCGCCTGCTGCACGCCCACCTGAAAATTGTCGAAGGTGGCGTAGTAATCGACATACTGGCTGTCTCGGATCAGCCGGTCATAGGCGATCACTTTGATATCGGCAAAATGCGCGTTTTCCAGCGCGTTCGACAGGGTCGTGCCATCAATCGCCGCGATGACGAGCACATTCACGCCCTTAACGATCATGTTTTCGATCTGCGCGAGCTGGTTTGGAATATCGTCCTCGGCATATTGCAGGTCGGTTTTGTAGCCCGCGGCCTCGAACTGCTCGACCATCGAGTTCCCGTCAGAGATCCACCGGGCCGATGATTTCGTGGGCATGGCTATCCCAACAAAGGCCTTGTCGGAGGCCAAGGACGGCCCGGCTGGCAGCGCCCACAGCAAGCCGGCCGCCGCAAATGCGATGATCATGCGTATCATAATGTCCTCCCGCAGCCTTTGCTTCGGTCCGCGAAATGCGTCCCCTGCCAAGGTCTTGCTGTTCGTCTCGATACATGGAACGCCCGGTCGGGCGGAAGGTCAAGCGGCATGGGGCTCAATCCGCCGGTTTGTCGGGCACGGCACAACCGCAGGATCGCCGATTGACAGTCCTCCCGCGACGGGGGAGCTTTGTGCCATTCTGGATCGTATTGGGGTTTCTGCCATGGAAGCATTCATCTTCGTGCCCGGCCTGTTCGGATCGGAGCTGTTCACCCCCCGCGGCGGTCAAGATGGCAATACCCGGGTCTGGCCGCCGAGCGCCTGGCAGATTGTCAACGAGAGCTACGACAAGATCGACCTCCTGGTTCGGGAGGATTTGGTCGTCCGTTCGATTTTGGAGTCCGTCTTCGTTTGCAATGTTTATGGCGACATCCTCCGCGACCTCGACAACATTGCCGATGCGATCCAGGCCGACGGGGGCCAAGCGCGGGTCGTGCGCTTTCCCTATGACTGGCGGCGCGACATTGCCGTCAGCGCCGATGCCTTGGCCAACCGCCTCGACACCCTGGTCGCCGAGGAACCGGAGGCGCGGATCACGCTGATCTCCCATTCGATGGGGGGCCTTGTCTGCCGCTACATGCTGGAGAGCGGCGCATTCGAAGGGCGGGATTGGTTCCCCGACCGTCTGGGTCGGTTGATCACCATTGCCACGCCCCATGCCGGCGCGCCCCTTGCGCTCGACCGGGCGCTCGGTCTGTCAGGCACCATGGGGATGACGGCTACGGACGTTCAGACGCTCTCGCAGAACCGCGCATTCCCGTCGGGTTACCAGCTCATCCCGGGCCCCGGTCGGCCGTTTCTGCGCGATTTCACCGCTGGCGCCAGCGGCAGCTTCATCCTGGACCTCCATGACGACAACGACGCGACCGCGATCCGTCTGGGCCTCGACCCGATCAATCTTGGGCGCACGCGGGCGCTGCATGCGGCGCTCGACGTCGACAAACGGCCGAGAGTCCCGATCCCTGGCAGCCCGGGAGAGCACCGGCCGATGGACTATGTGTTCTATGCCGGCAGCGGTCTCAGCACGGTCAATGCGCTGGAAATCCGGGGAAAACCGGTCTCTGTGAAGGACAAGGCCAGCGGCGACGAAGTGGTGCCCGCCTTCAGCGCAGCACCTGGCAATGTGCCGACCTATTTCCTGAAGGGCGAGCATGTGTCGGTCCTCGGAAACTACCGGCTGCGAGAGGCACTCTACCGCCTCCTCGGCGCACCGGATCGGGCGCACCCGATCTCCGCCGACGGAACCGAGGCCGGGCAGGCCGTCGTCGCCGATGTCTCGGTGCCGTTCGAAGGGGTGGTCGCTGGGCAGGATTTCGAGGTGCTGATCAACTTCCACCAACCCCAAGCGGCCATCCGGGACGAACTGCGCCTGCAACCCGACGAGATGCTGCGGGAGAGTTTCGAAGGAATGAAGGCCAACGATTACAAAATCGCCTATGAGGGTGCGCCGCTCGACAGCCTGGTGTTGCGGCTAACGGCACCTGCGGAACCGGGCATCTACGAGGTCGGCTTCACGGCGCTCAGCAGCGACGACCCCACGAAGCCGCGGCTGACCGTGCGGACGGCGGCCCCGTGAGCGCCGACACCGGTCGGGTCGCCGGCGCCTTGGGTGCGCAACTGTCCGGCGCGGGGCTGGTTGCAATGGGCGTCGGCGCCGTGACCAACCAGCCGGAACCCGAAGGCTGGGAGAGCGCCCCGCCGCTGGAGGAGACGCATATCAACATGCTGCGGGAGGCCGGGATCGCCGTCACAGCCATCGGCACCAATAGGGCAGAGGGGCGGGTGACGGTCTTCCTCAGCAAGGCTCTGCCGGCCCGGTTGACCCGCCTGATGCCGGAGGAGATCGGCGAGGTCTCGGTGCACTTCCGCGCGCAGCGGGTGCCCGCGGTCAATCCGGGGAGGCAGGCGACCCATGCCGGTTTGCTGACCGATGCCGCCCGGGGGCAGGCGACGGCGATCCCCTGCGGCAGCTCGATCAGCCCGGGAAATGCACGCCTGGCTGGGACGATGGGCGCCCTCGTGCAGCTGCAGGAGGACGGGTTCCAGACCCTCTATGGCCTGACCTGCAACCATGTCACCGGTGGCTGCAACAATGTCCCGCAAGGCATGCCGGTGGTCAGCCCAGGCATCCTCGACGTCGACCAACGGACCGAGCGGATCGCAGTGATCGGCTATCAGGACCGGTTCCTGCCGCTCCGCCAGGGTCTGGAAAGCGTGCTGACCGGCGGTGACAATGACGACGCCGCGCTGTTCCGGATCCACGACCCGAACCTGGTGAGTTCGGCCCAAGGCCGCGGCATGGACACGCCCGAGACGGTGATCGAGCCGGAGGGCGGGATGCGGGTCCGAAAAGCGGGCTCGGCCACCGGGATCCGCCGCGGGGTGGTCGACGAATTCACGACGCTGGCAAACCCCTATAACTATCAGGTGCCGATCAATGCCCGGGAGATCCGCAGCTTTCGCGGGACCTGCAATTTTCGCCGTGTCTGGCGGATCGACAGCTCCGGCGACAGCTTTGCGGAACGGGGCGACAGCGGCGCGCTCGTTACCACCGACCCAGATGCGGGCGAGGAGCCGGCGGCCATCGGCCTCCTCATCGCGGCGGAGACGAATGGCGACGCCTACATCGTGCCGCTCGGCCCGCTGTTGGAGAAGTTCGGCGCCCGCCTGGTCGCTGGCCACAACCGGTGAAGGGGCTCAGACGAGACGCCTCCAGCGGATGACCGCCAAAAGCGCGATTAGCATCCCACCATAGCTGATCGCTGTCGCCCAGGCCGCGCCCGACAGACCGAAGACATCGATCAGCCAGAGCTTCAGCACAACCGCTGCGACCATCGCGAGGGCATTCAAAACCACCTGCAGCAGGATCACATTCGCCCCGCAAAGATACATGCTGACCGCCCGGGCGACCGAGTCGACCACCTTGACCGCCGCGAGTGCCAACAACAGGGGCAGCGCCGCCGTCACGGCGCCCGCGGTCCAGATTGACAGGATCATGGGCGCCGCCAGCACCATGGCGCCACAGGCCAAGGCCGCGATACCGCCCGCCCAGAGCGTCGAGCGTCGCAACGTCCGCCGGGTCCAGTCGCGGTCGCCACGGGCAAGCGCCTCGCCATAGGCCGGCCACAGCGGCGCGAGCGACAATGCGATCAGCATCCCGATCAGTCCGAACAGCTTTTCCGGCACTGCGTAGCCGGCCACCGCTTCGGCGCCGATCTTATGGGCGATGAAGAAATTGTCAGACATAAAGGTGACGGCGACAAAGACCTGCAGCAGCAGGAATAGGACGCCCTTCCCGACCACACTGCCCATGACCGCGCGCGACACTGCGCCAAAGCTGGGCCGATAGGCGGGCCGCAGCACCCCGAAGAAGAGCGCCGCGTTGATCACACCCACGAGCACTGGTGTCCCGACGAAGGCCAAGACCAGGATTGGCAGCGATGCCTTCGCCCAGATTGCCAGCACCAGCATCGCGAGCGCCAGGAGGTTGGCAGCACATTGCCAGCTGCTCGCCCAATAGCCGAGTTGCAGGGCCATCTGCGCGCGCTGCACGATTCCCGCCGGGATGGCGCAGGCCGTGCAGAGGATCAGGGCGGCGACAGAGGGCCCGGCCTCCGCCCTCGCGAGATCCGATGTCAGATTGAAGAGTTGATCCCATGGCAGCGCCGCGTAGAGGGCCGCGAAGACGCCCAGGATCAGGGCGGCCATTGCGGTCAGAACGCAGAAAGCGCTCGACACATGCGCACGCACGGCCGCCGTGTCGTCCCGCCCGTGGGCCGCAGAGATTAACGTGACCAGGCCATTCCCGATCCCGAGATCGGCGAAATTCAGGAAGACGATCAGCGAGCTGAGCATCATCCAAAGCCCGAAGCGCTCGGTCCCCAGATAATCGAGCGTCAGAGGGACCGAGATGATGCCCGCGAGCACAGCGACCGCTTTCGCGACCATCGCCATCGCGGCGCTGAGGGCGATCCGCCTTTCCCGAAGCTGCGCGAGGCTGGCACCGCTGTCGTCGCTGAAGAAGCGCAGCAGCCCGCCGATCCGTTGCCTCGCGGTCGTGACAATCACCCGCGTTGTCCCCTGGCCGTCTGCCCCCCGGCGCGACCTGGCCTAGCGCGGCCGATGAAGGGCGCACAACCGCCGAAAGGTCGCGGGACATCCGCTTGGCATGGAGCCCGCCCCACCCGCGACCATGTGTTGTTGCGCCGCATCGGCATGGCGGGCCGCCAATTCGGTTGGGCCCGATCAGTTGGAATGACCGGACCCGTGGTCATGGCCACCTTCATGGCCAGTGCGCTTTTCGACCTTCACCTCCAGCTCGATCTCTCCGGCATTCTCCAGCACCAGGGTGATCGGGAAGCTCTCTCCCTCTTCGAACACCTGTGCGGCGTCAAACAGCATCAGGTGGAAGCCGCCGGGCTCCAGCATCGTGGTCTCGCCGGGCGCAATCTCGATGGCCTCCACCGGCTGCATCTTCATCACCTCACCTTCTTTCTTGACGGTGTGGATTTCGATCGCGCCAAAGACCGTAGAGGTTGCTGCGGTGATGCGTTCGGCCGTGTCGCCATTGTTGGTGATCGCAAAGTATGCGGCCGCCGGCCGGTTTGGCAGGTTGGGCCGCGCCCAAGGGTGGTCAACGGTGATATCGCCCTTTGTCGCATCATGGGCGAGGGCAGGGGTGCCAAGCAGCCCTAGGGCGAGGGTTGCGGCTAAGATAGGGTTCAATTTCATCGAACGGCTCCGATCGTGGGTTGGCTCCATTCAGCCCGAAGCGCCGGTGGAGCGGCCCTTCCGGCCATACGCCGGACTTGGGCAGTCATTGAGGTAAGGATTATGGCGTGGCGATGACCGCGCCCGGCCGTCAAGCGGCCCGGGCTCGCGGCCTTGGGATCCGTTTGAGTGGTGGGCCGCGGGCCGGCAAACTCGGCCCAGTGCGCGAAGGCAGCAGAGCGATCCGGCCGAGCCAAGAGGATTTTGCAGCGGCGATCTGCTCCGGGACCGGCGCAAGCGGGGGCGCAGCCGGCGTATCGCCGGCCTTCGCCATGGGGCAGTCCGACAGGTCGACCGTGCCACCGCCCCCGCGAATCGGTTCGAGCTGTCCGGTCGCCAGATCCATCGCCATGAGCGTCAGCGCACCGCCACGGCACAGCGGCACGACAACCGAACCTGGCGGAACCGGTGCGGATTGACCGACCAAGGCGACGCTAAGGAGACGTAGACTGAGACCCGCCGCCAGCGCTGGCAGCAGAGCCCAGGTCATCCACCGTCTCGCCAATTTATGCCTGCTCATTGC
>JBCCRM010000067.1:0-12620 GCA_039513195.1 Pseudomonadota bacterium
CACCGAGATGGTGATGCCCGGCGACAATGTCAGCTTCAAGGTGGAGCTGATCGCGCCGATCGCGATGGAGGAGAAACTCCGCTTCGCGATCCGCGAGGGCGGCCGAACCGTCGGCGCCGGCGTCGTCTCCAAAATCATCGAATAACGTCGGCGCGGGCGTTTCGACGGCGATGGCTCGCAGGGGCCGTCGCCGATGGCCGGATATCGAGCGCGGTTCCGCGGCAAGAAGGCGCCTCATGCCTAGGTCGATTCAGCCAGGCGCAGATCGATCTACCAGGTTGCGCAGCGTGTGAGGTGGACGAGGAGAGGCGCTGTGGCAGATCCCTCTCCAGCCCCAGAAACGCTCCACCCGGCGTGCGTGGCAGATAGGCGTCGCCATCGGGGCACCGTCTCCCTCTCGCCGCGGCAATGGCGCATCCCTGGATCGCGGTCGCGCGCGATGTCTGGAGCGGCCAGGGTGCGCGTATCTTGTCGGGGGCGTGGATCTCGAGGCACACGAGAGGGCCGCGCGCGCCCGAGGCTCCCCTCGCGACGCGGTGCAGCGCCGGCGCCTGACCGGCGCGGCCCGAGGCTTGGGGGCGTCCCCGCCATGGCGGCCAGGCGCCGGTCGGCGGTGGGTGGGCGGGCCTCGGGCCGCGCCGCCGATCAAAAAACTCTGATCCCTGCGGCCCGCAGTCGACCCGGCAAGCACACCGCCGCCTCAAACGCTGCGGGATCGGTTGCGCGCCGCGGATCGGGTAACTTCGCCGATGGCGCCGCGGCTGTACTCCCCAGAAAATCTGTCGTTTGACCAGAGGGCGTCGAGTTTCTGTTGTCACAGGTAGGTGCGTACTGGCAACAATACGACGGTATCTTCCGGCGGCTGGCGGCGGCGCCCCGGTCTTGTCGCGTAGAGCCCTTAGGCAGAGCTCAGAATCGCCGTTCAGGGGTCTGAGATGACGAAATTCATTTCGCTCGCCGCCGGGCTATCGGTAGCTCTCGCCGCCTGCGCCAGCAGCTACCCAGTTTCCGGCAGTCTGCCGCTCGACAATCGCTTCAATGCCGGAGGGATCAGCTGGAGAGGCAGCGGCGAGACAATCATCGTCTATGCCGCCGCCACCGAGCTCGACAGCAATCTCGGCATCTGCGGCCTCTGGACCACCGAGGCGAGCCGCGCGACGACGAGCAAGTTCAACGACGAGGTGATCCGCGCCGGCTTTGTCACCCTTGCCGGCAAACGGGTCGTGCAGGGTTTGGGCTTTATGCCCTACCTGCCGGAAGGGACGGTCGAGGCCGGGTCCCGTACCACCTGCGTGAAAACCGACATGGCCTGGGAGGAGGCCTATGCCACGGCCGATGTGCAGGTGGGCTTCCCCAGGATGCGCTTTATCGACTGACAGCCCGCTCAGCGCTCGGTGAATTCGCTGACCAGCCCGTCGACGACGCTGCGCAGTGCCGCATCGCGCGGCGCGCCGGCATCCAGCGCCGCTTTAAGTGCCATGCGTTGGCGGATGGCGGAGGTGCCCTCGGCCACAATCCGCCGGGCATGCAGAAGCTCCCGCCGGCAGCCGAGCGTCTCGGCATCTTCGCTGAGAAAATCGATCAGCTCCTCGACCAGATCGGCGACCGGGGCCATCTCGCCCCGGCCATGGTCGACCATCTCTCCCTTGCAGCCGTAGCGCTGTGCGCGCCAGCGGTTTTCCCGGATCAGGGTCGCTGGATAGAGCCGCCAGCGCTGGTTCCGCGCCCGTAAGCGATAGAGATAGGCGATCAGCGACTGGAAGAGGGCGGCGATCGTCGCCGCCTCGTCGAGGCGCGAGCAGACATCGGTGACCCGCTGCTCGATGGTCGGGAACTTGTCCGACGGGCGGATGTCCCACCAAATCTTGGTGCCGTCCTCGATGCAGCCGGCGCCGGTCAGATGCGCCACCATTCGGCGGTACTCGCTGAAGGAGGCGAGCTGATCTGGTAGGCCGGTGCGGGGTAGGGCGTCGAATACCGTCAGCCGGTAGGAGGCGAGGCCAGTGTCCTCCCCCTCCCAAAACGGCGAGGAGCAGGAGAGTGCCAGTAGATGCGGAAGGAAATAGGCCGCCTGGTTCATTAGGTCGATGCGCAGGTCCTCGTCCTCGATCCCGATATGGACATGGCAGCCGCAGATCAGCAGCCGCCGCACGGTCTGACCGAGATCGGTACTGAGGGTCTCGTATCGTTCCTTCCGAGTCTGGGTTTGCGCGCGCCAGGAGGCGAAAGGATGGGTCGAGGCTGCAATCGGCGCATAGCCGAACTCGCTGGCCCGGTCGGCGACCGCGGCCCGCAATTCGCCGAGCTCCGCCCGCGCTGCGGGAACCGAGCGGTGGACACCGGTTCCGACCTCGACTTGGCATTGGAGATATTCCGGAGAGACCCGGGGGCCGAGAAGCTCGGTCAGCCCCGCCAGGAATCGCGCATCGGGCTCGACAACCAGATCGCGCGTTTCTCGGTCGACGAGCAGGTACTCCTCCTCGATCCCCAATGTGAAGCTCGGGCGTTCGATCACGCGTCCCCCCTTCCCCCGACTTGCAAAAAGGGTCGGGCCTGTCACCGCAAAGGTCAATCGCTGGAGTGTCTGGTCAGGGCCGGACGGCACCAACAGTTCTCCGCCGCGGCAGACCGTCGTCCCCGGCGCTGGTGCGTTCCTTCGATTGAGGGACCTCGCGGGCCCAGTGCACCGCCGTCTGAGTGATCGAAAATGATACAGTTTTCCACATATCAGAAGCTTTCAGGTGCAAGCGCGCAATTTTATTTCAAACGAGCAACAGTGAGCGACTAATTCATGATTCGAGACGCGCATGAAGATCGTTGTGATCGTCGGGCACCCGAATGCGGACAGCTTTTGCGAAGCCCTTGCCCTGGCCTATGCCCGCGGCGCCAAAGCTATGGGCCACGAGGTCGACGTCATCAATCTGCGCGATCTTCAATTCGATCCGGTCAGCGAGAAGGGCTTCGATCTGCGTCAACCGCTGGATAGCAAGACTTTCAAGGCCGTTGGCCAGATTGGCCGGGCAGAGCATTCGGTTTGGATCTGGCCGGTCTTGCTTGGGGCGCGGCCCGCGCTGCTGCAGGGTTTCGTGGAGCGTCTGTTTCAAAGCGATGCTATTCGGCGCGACCAAGGCTTTACCGCCCGAAAATCCGCGCGGATCATCGTGACGCTGCCGGACCTTTCTTGGCTGGAGCGCCTCTTCGTTCCGTGGATGGTCACCTGGGGGTTCTCCCGGCAGTTCCTGCGGATCGCCGGTTTCACCCGGGTGCGGCGCTGCGGTTATCCCTGTATGAACCGGGTCGGTGGCGAGAGGCGCGACGTCTGGTTGTCCGAGGTCGAGCGCCTCGGCCGGCGCGCGGTCTGATCAGTAGCTGTAGTCCGGGAAGATCTTCGATAAGTCGCCCTTCCAGTCACTGTGGTAGCGGGCGAGCAGCTCCTCCGCCGGGGTCTCGTTCCGGTCGACGATTTCATGCAGGACATTGAGGAAGTGGCTTTCGTCGCGGTCGAAACTGGCGGCGCGGGCGCGGGATCGGAGGCCTTGATCGGCGATCCGCAAGACCTCATGGCCGAGATCGTGCAGAGTTTGGCCACGGATCTCTGCCTTTAGCCCTTTGACCGACGCGTCGATGCGCAGCTGATCCCGCTCCTCAGCCGTCCAGGATTTGCAGAGATCCCAGGCGGCATCCAGGGCGGTCTGGTCGTAGATCAACCCCACCCATAGCGCCGGCAGCGCACAAAGCCGCCGCCACGGCCCGCCATCCGCCCCGCGCATTTCGATGAATTTCTTGATCCGTGCCTCTGGAAAGATCGTCGTCAGGTGATCGCCCCAATCGCTAAGCGTTGGCACAGCGCCCGGCAGGGCCGGCAATTCGCCCTTCAAGAAGTCGCGGAAAGACTGCCCTAACGCGTCGTGGTAGCGGCCGGAGCGGTAGACGAAATACATCGGCACATCGAGGGCATAGTCTACCCAGCGCTCGAACCCCATCCCGTCTTCGAACGCCCAAGGCAGGGTGCCGGTGCGGTCGGCGTCCAGATCGCGCCAGATCCGAGAACGCCAGCTAAGATGCCCATTGGTCCGGCCCTCGAAAAACGGCGAATTGGCGAAGAGGGCGGTCGCCACCGGCTGCAAGGCCAGGGCCACCCGCAGCTTCTTCACCATGTCGGCCTCTGACGCGAAGTCGAGATTCACCTGCACGGTACAGGTCCGGTACATCATCTGCGTGCCATGGGTGCCGACCTGGCCCATATAGCGGGTCATCAACTTGTAGCGCCCTTTTGGCATCATCGGCATGTCGGCATGGGTCCAGAACGGCGCCGCGCCGAGGCCGATGAAACCTGCACCGATCCCGTCGGCAATCGCCTTCACCTCGGCCAGATGGGCGTTCACTTCATCGCAGGTCTCGTGGATCGTCTCTAGCGGCGCGCCGGACAGTTCCAATTGGCCGCCCGGTTCCAGGCTGACATTGGCGCCGTCTTTCTTCAGCCCAATGATGTTGCCCTGTTCCTCCAGCGCCTCCCAGCCGAAGCGATCGCGCAATCCCTCCAACATCGCCTTGATCGAGCGGGGGCCGTCATAGGGCAGGGGGGCTTGGCTTTCGAGGCAATAGCCGAACTTCTCGTGCTCGGTGCCGATCCGCCAGGCTTCGGCGGGTTTGCAGCCGCTCTCCAAGTAGCTGACCAAATCCGCGCGGCTTTCGATCGGGCCGCCGCCTTCCTGCGGGATCGACATCGCACCCCTTCCCATACTGCGACCGTGACCGGAGAGACGGGTTACCCGACCGTCTTCGCAGGGGCAAGGAGATCTGAGCGCGTCTGACTGATCGATGCCGATGTGGGTTTGTGTCAGCTTTTGTGGAGTGCTACTGTGTCAGCCGAGATTGACTCTGCCCCGCGCCTGTTCCCAGATATGCGGGCGGCAGCAGCGCCCGCGACGGAGGAACCGACCCATGTCCGCGATCTTTCCGTTCTCTGCCATTGTCGGGCAGGAGGAGATGAAACAGGCCCTGTTGATCGCAGCGGTGGAGCCGCGGATCGGCGGCGTGTTGGCTTTTGGCGACCGGGGTACGGGAAAGTCGACGACGATCCGGGCTTTGGCGGGCTTGCTCCCAGCGATGAAGGTGGTGCAGGGCTGCGCCTTCAATACCCCCCCGGATCCAGCCGACGACGCCTCCGGCGATGCGGACAGGCCCGCGGTGGCCGAGGTTCCGGTGCCTGTGGTGGACCTGCCGCTCGGCGCGACGGAGGATCGGGTGGTCGGGGCCCTGGATTTGGAGCGCGCCCTGTCGTCCGGCGAGAAGGCGTTCGAGCCCGGGCTTCTGGCGCGGGCGCATCGCGGATTTCTTTATATCGACGAGGTCAACCTCCTCGAGGATCACTTGGTCGACCTCCTCCTCGACGTCGCTGCGTCGGGGGAGAATGTCGTGGAGCGAGAGGGGCTGAGCATCCGTCATCCCGCACGCTTCGTTTTGGTCGGCTCCGGCAATCCGGAGGAAGGCGAACTGCGACCGCAATTGCTCGATCGGTTCGGGCTGTCGGTCGAGGTGCGCACGCCCCAAAAGATTGCGACCAGGGTCGAGGTGGTCAAGCGGCGTGAGGCATTCGAGGACGACCCTGAAGGTTTTCGCGCCGCCTATGCCGATGCGGAGGCGGTGCTTTCCGAGCAGGTTGTTAAGGCGCGGGCGGGGCTGGCGGGTGTCGCCGTTCCCGATGCGATGCGGGAGCTGGCGGCGCAGCTCTGCCTCGGCCTCGGAACGGATGGGCTGCGGGGTGAGTTGACCCTGATCCGGGCGGCGCGGGCCTGGGCTGCCCTCGACGGGGCGGAGGCGGTGGGGGTGCGGCATGTCAAGGCGGCGGCGCCGATGGCGCTCTGCCACCGGCTCCGTCGCGATCCGCTTGACGAGGCTGGCTCGGCCGCGCGGGTGGAGCGCGCCCTTGCCGCGCTCGACGTGGAGGGCTGAGGCGGCGATGCGCGATCTTCCCGGCGATGGTGCGGAAGACGGGCCAGAGGGCGAGGACCTCGGCACCGCTTGGTCCCGTGCCGCGCTGGCGGCCGCGCTGTTCGCGATCGATCCTGCAGGCTTCGGCGGGGTGGTTCTGCGGGCCCGGCCGGGTCCTGTACGAGAGGCGTGGCAGGCACTTCTGCAAGGCCTGATCCCCGCTGGGACGCCGATGCGCCGGCTTCCGCTCGGGATCGGCGAGGATCGCCTGCTGGGCGGGCTCGACCTCGCCGCGACGCTGAGTGCCGGAAAACCGGTGGTTCAGCGCGGCGTGATGGCGGACACCGATGGTGGTGTGCTGGTGCTGCCTGGGTCGGAGCGGCTGAGCCCTGCGACCGCAGCTCACCTGGTGGCGGCCCTCGACACGAAACAAGTGGCGATGGAACGGGATGGGCTGCAAGCCCGCCACCGGGTCCGCCTCGGCATCGTCGCCTTCGACGAGGGTGTGGGGCCGGACGAGGGGACGCCCGATGCCCTGACAGACCGGTTGGCCTTTCACTGCGATCTCTCCGGCGTCGGCATCCGCCAAGTGGAGCCGGGTACGGTGACGGCTATCGAAGTGATGCGAGCCGCCGCCTGTTGGCGCACGGTGACCTTGGCTGGCGAGGGCCTAGAGGCGCTTTGCCGCCTTGCCGCCACCCTCGGCGTGCACTCGATCCGCGGCAGTCTTCTGGCCGTTCGGGCCGCCCGGGTGCTGGCCGCCCTGGATGACCGCAGGGCGGTGGAGGAGGCGGATATCGCGCTGGCAACCCAACTCGTCCTTGCGCCCCGCGCCACCCAATGGCCCGAGGCTGCGCCCGAGCAGGAGGAAACCGCTGAAGATGAGCCTCCGCCAGAGGATCGGAACCTAAGCGACGAAGTGGACAGCGAGCCGAACGACCAGGCGCTCTCGGAACTGCTGCTCGCCGCGGCGAAGGCGGCGCTGCCCCCGGCGGTGTTGGCGCAGCTCGCCGGTGGGGTCCGGCGCGGCCAAGGCGGTGGCGGCAAGGCCGGCCAGCTTCGGGTGTCGGCACTGCGAGGCCGCCCGATCGGTACTCGGCGCGGCGAGTTGCGGGGCGGCGCCCGCCTCAGCGTGATCGAGACACTTCGCGCCGCGGCCCCGTGGCAGCCGGTGCGCCGCCGGGCAGGGGAGCGGCGGGTCGCCGTCCGCCGCGACGATTTCCGCGTCCGCCGCTTTAAGGATCGTACCGAAACGGTGACTATCTTTGCGGTCGATGCCTCGGGGTCCGCCGCTTTGACCCGGTTGTCGGAGGTGAAGGGCGCCGTCGAGCTCTTGCTGGCCGAGGCCTATCGAAGGCGCGATCAGGTTGCTTTGCTCAGTTTTCGCGGCACAGGGGCTGAGCTGATCCTGCCGCCGACCCGGTCGCTGGTGCGGGCGAAACGTGCGCTTGCCGGGTTGCCCGGCGGGGGGGGGACGCCGCTCGCAACTGCTATCGATGCCGCGGCGGAGCTTGCGCGGATTACCCGTCGTCAGGGGCCGACACCGATCGCGGTGTTCCTGACAGATGGCAAAGCCAATGTGACCAGGGATGGCCATGGCGGGCGAAGCCAGGCGATGGACGATGCCTTGGCCGCGGCCCGAAGGCTGCGCGCGGACGGTACCGATGCGCTGCTGATCGACGCCTCGCCCCGCCCGCGGCCGCAGGCGAAGGCCATCGCCGAGGCTATGGGCGCCCGCTATCTGCCGCTGCCCCACGCCGACCGCCAAGCGGTCGCCCTGGCGGTGCGCGACACTGCAGACGGGGTGCGGGCATGATCTTCGGATCCGACAAGCCGGATTGGGCGACCGATGGCGCGGACTGGCCGAACCGGGTAGCGAGCCGGTTCGTGCGCGCGGGCGGTCTCGCTTGGCATGTGCAGGTGACGGGGCAGGGGCCGGATTGTCTGCTGCTACACGGTGTCGGCGCTGCGAGCCATTCCTGGCGCGGCCTACTGCCGATGCTAGCACGGCGCTACCGCGTGATCGCGCTGGATCTGCCGGGCCATGGTTTTACCCAGACGCCGGCGGTCGGCGGGCTGTCGATCGCCGGCATGGCCCGCTTGGTGGCGGCGGTACTGGAGGCGTTAGAGGCCCGCCCCGCGCTCGTCGTCGGCCATTCGGCGGGCGCGCCCTTGGCGGCATGGATGGCCTTGGAGGGGCAGATTGCCCCCGACCGGATCGTGGCGCTGAACGGTGCCTTCGTGCCGTTTCAGGGCCTCGCGGGGCAGGTCTTTCCGCCGCTGGCGAAGCTTTTGGTTCTGAACCCGTTTGCGCCACGCTTCATGGCTTTCCAGGCGACTGACCCCTTCACGGTACCTCGGATCATCCGGGCGACGGGCTCGCGGCTCGACCCGCAGGGCCTCGATCTCTATCGCCGCCTGATCCGCCGGGCTGGCCATGTCAGCGCCGCGCTGCGGATGATGGCGAGCTGGGATCTGGAACCGGTGATGGCAGGTCTTCACCGCCTCGATCCACGGCTCTCTCTGGTGGTGGGAGAGCGTGATCGTGCGATCCCGCCCGCCGACGCGGCCCGGGTCGCGGAGACGGCGCGAGAGGCGGCGGTGACCACACTGCCGGGTCTTGGCCATCTGATGCATGAGGAGGCGCCGGAGCGCCTCGCCGCCTTGATCGCCGCAGAGGCCCAAGCCACGGAGGCAAACGCCCGATGACTGTGCAAGACCGCAAGCTCGCCAGTCCCACAGTGATCCGTCCGCGCCCCCATGCGGTGGTGATCGGCACCGGTTTCGGCGGTCTCGCCGCCGCGATCCGGCTGGGTGCCCGGGGTTATCGCGTGACCGTCCTGGAGAAGCAGGACGTCCCAGGCGGCCGGGCCCGGGTGTTCGAGCAGGACGGTTATCGCTTCGATGCGGGCCCGACGATCATCACCCTTCCACATCTGCTGGAGGATCTCTGGCGCGTTGCGGGGCGCGAGATGGCGGAGGATGTCGAGCTGCGGTCGCTCGACCCCTTCTATCGCTTCCATTTCAACGACGGTGAGACGCTGACCTGCTCCGGCGATGCGGAGCGGATGCGGGCAGAGATCGCGCGCGTCTCGCCTGGCGATGTGCGAGGGTTCGAGCGGCTGATTTCGGTGACCGAGCCCCGCTACCGCGTTGGGTTCGAACGCTATGGCAATGTGCCGTTCAATTCCGTGGGCAGCATGATCCGGGCGCTGCCCAGCCTTTTGGGTATCGGCGCCGCCTATACCGTGGCGCAAGGCACGGCACTTTATCTGAAAGACCCGCGGCTGAGGCTCGCGTTCAGCTATCACCCGCTGCTGATCGGTGGGAACCCTTACGCGACCACCTCGGTCTATCTGCTGATCTTGGCGTTGGAGCGCAAATTCGGCGTCCATTTCGCCATGGGCGGCACTGGCGCCGTCGTCGAAGGGCTGGCGAGGCTGATCGAGGGGCAGGGCAACCCGATCCATTACGGGACCGAAGTCGCCGAGATCCAGGTGAAGGACGGCCGGACCACAGGCGTTCGCCTCACGACGGGCCAGACGCTGCCGGCGGATATCGTGGTCTCGAACGCCGATGCGGCCTGGACCTGGAAGCATCTGGTCGGCCGCCAGCATCGGCGGCGCTGGACGGATGCGAAGCTCGACCGGGCGCGGTACTCAATGGGCCTCTTCGTCTGGTATTTCGGCACCAATCGGCGGTGGGATGAGGTTCAACACCACTCCCTGGTGCTGGGGCCGCGCTACAAGGGCCTGCTCGACGACATCTTCAAGCGCCACGTGCTGGCGGAGGATTGCTCCCTCTACCTCTACCGACCGACCGCGACAGACCCGTCGCTGGCGCCGCCGGGCTGCGATACGTTCTATGCGCTGAGCCCGGTGCCGCATCTCGACAGCGGCACGGATTGGGGAGCGATCGCGGAGACGTATCGCCAGAAGATTCAGGACCGGCTGGAGTCGACGCTGCTGCCCGGGCTCGGCCAGGCGATTGCCACCTCGCGGGTGGTGACCCCGCAATACTTCCACGACGCGCTCAATTCGGTGAAGGGCTCGGGCTTTAGCCTCGAGCCCAATCTTTTTCAGAGCGCATGGTTCCGCCCGAACATCCGCGCCGAGGATGTCGAGGGGCTCTACCTGGTCGGCGCCGGCACCCATCCCGGCGCCGGCGTGCCCGGCGTCCTGACCTCGGCGCAAATCCTGCAGGAGATCGTTCCCGATGCTGCATCCCTCTGCTGAGGCCCTCGCGGCCGGGTTGTCCGACCGCGATGCCTGCCGCGAGATGATCAAGGTGGGCTCGAAGTCGTTTTACACCGCCTCGTTGATCCTGCCGCAGCGCGTGCGGGAGCCCGCCTATGCGCTCTATGCCTTCTGCCGTTTGGCCGATGACGCGGTCGATGAGGGGGACGGCGATCGCCTCGCGGTTGCGCGGCTCTCCCGGCGGCTCGCGCGGGTCTATGCGGGACGCCCGGCGGACAACCCGGCAGACCGCGCCTTTGCTGAGGTGGTGGCGGAGCATCGGATCCCTGAGGCGATCCCGGCCGCGCTGATCGAGGGGTTGGCCTGGGATGCGGAGGGGCGGCGCTTCCGGACGCTGAGCGATCTCCACGCCTATGCGGCCCGGGTCGCCGGCACCGTTGGCGTGATGATGACGCTCCTGATGGGGGAGAGGCGGCCGGCAGTCCTGGCCCGAGCCTGCGATCTCGGCGTGGCGATGCAACTCTCCAACATCGCGAGGGATGTGGGGGAAGATGCGCGAAACGGCCGGGTCTATCTGCCGCTGGACTGGTTGGCGGAGGCTGGGGTCGATCCCGCGCGGTTGCTGGCGAGGCCGGAGCACTCGCCGGCCCTCGGTCACGTGGTGGCGCAGCTCCTCGCTGCGGCGGAGGGGCATTATGCCCGCGCCCTCGCCGGGATCGGCGGGCTGCCGATGGATTGCCGGCCGGCGATCATGGCGGCGCGGCTGTTGTATCGAGAGATCGGCCGGGAGGTCGCGCGCGCCGATTTCGATGCGGTGTCGCGTCGGGCTGTGGTCTCGAAACGGCGAAAGCTCGGCCTGTTGTTGCGCGCGATGATGGCGGCGCCCCTGATCGGCGGGGCAGAGCGGCGGGCCGCCATGCCGGAGACGCAGTTCCTGATCGATGCGCTGCCGCCGGAGCCGGGGCTGGGTGCACCGGGAAGGATCGGTGCGAAGATAGACCGGGCGCTGACGATCCTGGCGGAGATGCCGCTCCGGGAAGGCCCGCTCAGGCCCTAGTCTGGGCGAAGGTGGCCTGGGCGGGCGGTTTGCGAGAGCATTTTCCGGCCGGTCCGAAGCAAGTTGGCGTCGCGAGGATGTGCCCCAAACACTACCTCCGAGAGCGAGACCGAAGGCAACGGGTCGGAAAGCGCTCTGGGAGTCGCGGTCAGAGCGGGGGCTCATCGCCATGGCCCTTGACTGCCCACGGATGGCTAGCCTGCCACATTGGGCGTAGGTGAAGCACCGCGGCACGCCTTGATCGCGCTTGTGCTTTTGGGCCGGGAGCGTGCGCGCGGCCGCCGCGGCGCTTCGCTTGTGCCCCGCAGGTTTGGGTTCGGGCACCTCATGCGGTTTTCGGCGCCAGCTGATTGCACCAATCGATCCGCGGCTCTTCCGGCGTCTTCTAGTGGGTCAGGATCTCAACCTATCCATTCCGCCGCAGCGGAGCTGCGCCGTCGTGGCCGCCGCGTTCACCTCAGCGATTGTGGTGGGTGTGCGCTCGCGGCGGCGGGCCGACACCTGCGCTTGTGGGTATCACTCGGCGGGCAAACGTGACCGCAGACCGGGGTGCAGTTTTGCCCCCGCCAATGAAGTACACGCCCGCGGCGTGCCTGACCGTCCCGGAGCCGTAGGCGGAGGGGCGGTCAGGCAGCCGAAGGTTGAACGGCAGAGGGGTCAGGCGCGGTTCTTGAAGCGCCAGCTTTCGTTGCCGGTCTCGACGGCGAGCCTTGGATCGCCATTGGTCTGAGCGACAATGGCGAGCGCAGTGATGGGTGAGCCGGTCGACCAGTGCAGTGGTCATCTTCGCGTCGCCAAAGGCGAGGTTGGTCGTCACTATGATCGAAGTCTGCTCGTAGAGCCGGCTGATCAAGTGGAGTGAGGAGGAAGTGGAAACGATCCAGTGGATCGTTTTCCCGACGAACATGCTGGCCCCCGGTCGGGAAGAAGGGCAGGTAACCGAGCTCGTCGAGGAGTGAGCCATCGGGTCGCCATGCGTTCGAGACTGATGGCGAACGAAGTCGAGCCGGCATAGCCGGTCGGCCATGCGCCCCTGGTTGCCGGCGCGGGCCTCGGCCTTCAGCTTGTCGACGAGATCGACGACGCTGAAGAACTGAACCGCGGGCACCGCCCCGAACGCAGGCGCGGGCGATGCCGACGGCGATTTGCGTCTTGCCGGTGCCGGTCCCGCCGATCAGCACGAGGTTGCGCCTATGCAGGAGGAGGCGCGCCGCGCAGGGACTGTCAGGAATTTCGTGTGTGGGCCATGAGTTGAACATTTTCAGCCTGCGATCCAGAAGCGGTCTTCGAAGAGGATCGCGAACTGGGCCTTTGCCATACCCCATTCCCTAGGGGGCATTCTCCATTCCTTCTCGGCGAGGTTCAAGACCAGGAACAGCAGCTTCGTGGCGCTCTCGTCGGTCGGGAAGTGGCCTCGGGTCCGAACCGCACGG
>JBCCRM010000068.1:0-12429 GCA_039513195.1 Pseudomonadota bacterium
ATGAGCGCGGGATCGACGTCAGCCACGAGACAGTGCGCGCGTGGTGGAACAGGTTCGGGCCGCTGTTCGCTGCCGAGATCCGGCGTAGGCGCGTCGATCAAGTTCGCGCCTTCTCGTCCTGAAAGTGGCACGTTGACGAGCTCTTCGTGAAGATCAGTGGCGAGCGGCACTTTCTCTGGCGCGCGGTTGATCACCAGGGCGAGGTCCTCGAGGCCGTCGTCACAAAGCGACGCAGCCGCAAGGCAGCGTCGAAGGTTTTGAGGAAAGCCATGCGGCGCCATGGACGACCGGAGGAGATCGTCACCGATCGCCTGGCTTCCTACGGAGCGGCGTCGCGAGGCAGCAGCCACGGCGGCTTTCCCTCGGTTTACGGCGTTCGAAGTCCACTTCGACATCCGGTCGGATGGTTGATAAAAGTGCTTGTGCTCTCGGTACTTTGCAAATGCGGTGGCGCGCATAGCGCGCCGTCCAGAAAAGGACTTCTAAGAGAAAATGTCCATCGTTCCAGACACCTATGCAGAATGGGAACACTGCATCACGGTAAAATGTGGTATCCCACTGACCGCTCAATTCGTTGCAGAGCGGATTCACGCCCTCCAAGACATGGGCGATCATCACACCCGAAAGTTCATAGCCTGCTGGGGTGAAGCGCATCACGAGCGCACATTGGCATGGTTTCGTGAGGCAGAAGAACGGCTCACGCAGTGACCAATGGTCCATCGCCGCTCCCGATCACCATTCTGAATGGTTTTCTCGGGTCCGGAAAGACGACCTTGCTGCAGAGTCTCCTGGTGCAAGCGCGGACGCTTGAGGGCGTTCGCCTGGCCGTCATTGTCAACGAGATGAGCGAGCTTGACGTCGATGGCCGAATTCTTGACACCAGCGAGCTGTTGTCCCGTCAAGATGCACTTTTCATCTCTATCCCCGCGGGCAGCATCAGCAGCCCGGAGGGGCTGATGCGGTTCGCGGCTGGGGTGGAAACATTTCGCGCGGGCGGCGCGACCCATATTGTGATCGAGACGTCCGGCAGCACCCATCCCTGGCCGCTTTTGGAGGCCATCCGCACCCATGAAGGGGTACGGCTGCATGGATTTCTGTCTGTGGTGGATACCGTGACCCTCGCGCAGGATCACGATCTCGGCCGAGCTATCGTGCCCGCCGCCTCACGCAACCTCGCCGCGAAGAGGCGCGGGATCGCAAACTTACTGGCGGAGCAGATCATGTTCGCCAACCGCATCCTGCTGAGCAAGATGGACCGGGTGCCGATGGAGCGTCTGCGCACTGTGGCTGAGGCGATTCATCCCATCAACGCCGGCGCAGACATTGTCGCCATGCAGTGGGGCAATGTGAAACTGACCGATGTGCTGGCAATGCCCGCATATGACCACGCGCGGGTGGCGACGCTGGGCGCGGAACTGACCGACTGGGATGAGACACACGGCACCAGTTCCATGGCCAGCGCCGCGGATTATCGGATCGAGAGCACTGTCATTTCCGACCCCCGCCCCTTCCATCCGCAGCGCCTCTGGGATGTTTACAACTATTATCTGGGCGAGGGCATCTATCGCAGCAAAGGCTTCTTTTGGCTGCCCACGCGCGACAAGTTGCAATTGTTGTGGAACCAGACTGCCGGCAGTGTCGGGCTCCAAATCCTCAATTATTGGAAAATTGCGACGCTGGAGGATGACAGCCTGAACCTGTTACCCAAGGAACGTGAGGAGATGCGCCGTCGCCTGGACAGGTTTTCCCCCGATTTCGGCGACCGCCATTGCCGCCTGACAGTGATCGGTGATCGCGACGGGCTGGAGACGTTTTCCAATGCTTTGAGGGAGTGCTTCTGCTCGGATGAGGAAGTGGCGCTTTGGAAGAGCGGGCATGTCTTTGATGACCCCTGGCCTAAGACGACCGCACACCTGGCTTGAGGATGAGGCCGTGTCGGTTTCAAGGGTCGGGCCGGGCTCTACTCTTTCCTGAGTAATCGCGAAGACCGCGCCCCGAAGGCCAGGCCGTGGTGCCGCGTATCGCCTTCGTCAACAGCAGCTGTTTCACAACGGTCAGATGCGGGAACTCAACCAGCATACCGATCACCAATGCCGCATAGACGAGCGGTTGGTCCGGGATCGCGATTGCTGTCAGTGCCAGCATCAGGGGTGCGTTACGCGCCGCCGTCGTCATCGTCAGCAACGCCTGTTCCCGGTAGCGCAGCCCAAATAGTCGGCTCAGACCATCGGCCACACCAAACGTCACGACAAAAAACACCAAGATCGCCAGAAGGATCAGGCCGAAAACATTGAGATGGGCTGTGATGCTGACCAGGTTGGCTGCAAGGATCTGAAAGACCAATGCCGCCGTGACGACTGGTATCAACAGGCCGAAGCCCTCGCATACCCGGTCAAAGGCCACCGCCGACAGCATCCGCGCCAACAGCCACCGTGCCACCTGCGCCGCCCCAAAGGGGAGCAGAAACCAATGCAGCATCAAGTCCGGGACGATCCCGAAATCCACGACGCCTGCCTGTCGCGTAAAGAGCCAAAGCCAAACCGGAAAAAGCAGGAACTGCGTCAGCAGGTTGATCGGAACAAGCACGGCCCCCAGCGCCGTATCGCCCCGTGCCATTCGGGTGAAGGCCAAAAACCAGTCGGTGCACGGTGCCAGAAAATAGATCAGCAGCCCAACGTAAAGCAGCGGGTGGCCGGTCAGGAACAGCGAGGCAATGGTAAATCCAATCACCGGTACGATCAGGAAATTCGCGATCCAGGCCAGCGCGATAAAACGCAGATTGGCCACCCCTACCGCAACGGCGCGCAAGCGCACTTCAAAAAACAACAGCGCCAGCATCACTGCTAGTGTGGGATCGATACCCTGGGACAAGCTCGCGCCAAGCGCCGGATCGGACAGGCCCAACACGGCGCCGAGCACGACCGCGCCCAACAGCAGAGCCGTCACGCCAAGGCCCGGCACCGCCGCGGTTCGGGGACCATGCGCAATCTCAGTCATCTTGATATCCGAGGATCGGTTCGGCCGGTGCGGGGCTATGCAGCTTTCGGCAAGGACCGGGCCAGCTTGCGCTCCATGCAGGCGTCATCGCGGCGAGGAAGAGCGCCTGTGGCCAGGCGTCAGCACAGGCATTTATCATCATCGCAGCAGGAAAGATCGTCCAGGTACATATTGTTTTCCCGGTAAAATTGCAGCAGCGACGTGTCCGCATCCATCCGTTCGGCAATCGCGTTCGCAACAACGGCAAAACGCTGGCGAAACTTGTAGATGAAGCAGAACAAAAAGCCGTTGTGACACACCTCCGGCCCCACTAGGAACAGGCCGGGCAATGTGGTGGATTCATCCTGCAGCGTCAGCAACGGCAACCCGTCATTGCCATAGTCGAACCACTCCGCAACAGGTGCAGTGCCGCTGGCGAAGCCGGTCGCGAGAATAGGCGCCTGAGGCGATAGCCAGCTCCGCCCACTGTCCCCGAAGAGACGCAGACCGTCGGTCTCCTTTTCGATGGCGACGATCTCCTCGCTACCCTCCAAGGTGATCGCCCCGCTGCGCATCGCCGTCCGCAACCTCTGATGGGTGAATGGCGACAGTGCGCGGCTCGGGTCCTTGTCATTGTCTTTCCAAGGGCTGTCGACATCGAAGACCGTCACCTGCTTGCCCGCCCGCGCCAGACCGATGGCCGCATCGATCCCGCTCTCGTAACCGCCGATGATGAAGCTCTGCTCTCCCGGTACATCGCGCCAGCGGCCGACCGAGGCATAGTGGCGAGCGTATTTCGCCCCGGCGAGCCCACCGTTGGACGGAGCGCCGAACTGCCCACAGGCCCAGATCACAAAGTCGGCCTGGATCGCGCCATGGTTGGTGTGAAGGGTCAACGCATCCCCCGCAGGCTCGAGCCGGAGCACGTCGACCTCGCATTGCACATGGAGATCGAAGGCAATTGCCGCCTGCTTTAGGTACCGTGCATACTCGCTTCCCGTAGGATGCTCCCGTTTCAGCGCCCATCCCGGCGAGCTATCATAGCTGATCGCATTGAGGTCGGTTATCCCGAAGGCATTGCCAGGAAAAGACGGCGTCAACAGCCGGGTCTCCGAAGGCCAATCGAGGAAGTTCTGCCCGATCGTTCCCCGTTCCAGCACCCAAACATCGGGGATCGCTAGATCCCGAAGAACCCGCGCAACGCCCAGCCCGGCGGGACCCGCCCCCACAATGGCGACGTTGACGTGCTCAGGGATAAACGCTCCGTCCTTCGCCAGCATCAGATCCCATCCTTGTCAGGCGTCGAAGCAATGCTGGCGGGAATGCCCACGCCGCCATCCACTCGGAAAGCTTCGCGCTGGCACACCGGACCCAAATCACTTGGGTGAGGCAGGCGCGCAAATGCAGCGCCTTTCGCCTGCAACACGACGGATGCCATCAATCCCGAACAGCTCATTCGTCACCCCGACTGTGAGCCTCCGCCGTTACGTTATAATATAACATTCCTCAAGCCACTTATTGTCTCATTGCTGGATGAAACCCGGAACCGGATCCGCAGCATGGCGGCGCTACTGATCGGGCAGCTGTGGCTTTTGCCGTGGTGGGAGCGCATTCATAACGAAAGTCGCATGGACAGATTGGGCCCCAAGGATGATGCCGACCGTTGCTGCCGAGGGCTTTGGGGTCTCCGACATGTCCCGATGCAGAGAAAACCACAGCAACGATGTGTTCCGCGCACTGCCTCCTGGAAACCGCTGATGGCTTGGTGCGGCACGTTCGATCCGCCGGCATCCGGTCAAATGCTATTCAGTGTCCGGGCATGTCGGCATCGGCCTCGATCGCGCCGCGGTCATGGGCTTCGAGCCAGGCTGCAAGCACCGGCGACGGGCCCGCGATCCGCCTCCGTTGTCGAAGCGCAATGCGTCGCGCTGCGCGCGCCGTCCGCCCCTCGACAATGCCGTCGGCTTCCGGCGGGGCGCCTGAGTCGAGCGCCGACCAAACGCGCGCCTTGGTTTCGACGAGCCCGGAGGCGCCCCAGTCGCCGAGAAGCTCTTGAAACGCCGCGAACAGCGCGGGCTCGAAACTGCGATCCTCGCCGAGAGGCGTCATGACCGGGCTACCGGGATGAAGGCTCATACCCGGCATCCAGCCGTCGGGGACAGGCGTGTTGGCCGAATGCGTCCGCCGCGCTGCCATCAGCTTCGGGAGCACATGGGTATGCGGCCCTGGGGGCGATTTGCCGCCTGTATCGGGACCGCCGATCTTCTGAAAGACCTCGCACCGACCGATTGCCGACAATGCTACACGGTGCGGATGTCCGGCGAGGATCGCCCCCATCGCCGGATTGCCAGACTCGCTCAGGGGCAGTCCGGCAGCCCCCCGCAGGCATGCGATGAGATCGGCGTCTGGCGTGCGCACACAGAAGTCGATGTTGCGCTGGCCGAGGCCCATATCGAAAAGGATCGCGCCGCGGTCGGCCGGCCGGATTGCTCCCTCGTCGGGTCCCAGTTCGGTCAGCACCGCGCGGGCCTGGCGCGCACCATCGGCGTCCGGCAGGCAAAGCGCTACGCCCTGTTGCCAGCGCCTTGGATCTTTCGACAGCGCCTCCCACGCGACGGGGCGCACCCCCTCCGTCCGTTCGATCCGGATCGCCCCGCGGGCGGTGGCGCGTTCCAGCGGACGGTCGATTTCGGTCGATTCGCCTGCGTCTTGGTGAAACTCCGCGATAGCGCCGAAAGAACCGACATTCCAGCCTGCCTGCCAGTCTGTCAGATAGCGCTCGAGCACCTCAGCGAGATCGAGCATCTCAGCCTCCTCTATTCTCAGTCATCCAAGCTTCCACGCCCCGGGCGACGGCGTCCAGAACGGCTTGGCCGATTGCCTCACCGATGGCCGTGTACTTGCCGGCATGGAGCGCCGCGGGCCCCGTCAGCGGTGCAGCGACCGCGATGCAATCGGTGCCAGTACAGGTCACTGGCCGCCCGGCGAGCCGCGGTCCCCGCGTGATGACGGCTGCGGTACGCGCCTCTGCCGCGATGCTGAGCGCCTCGAGCAAGGCGCCTTCGCTAAGCGCCTGCGTCGCGGCAATGGCGATGTTGATCGTGCCGAAGACCGCCGGGCGGCTCTGTCGCGCGCCCACACATTCGGCGTTCGAGAGACCTATGGTCGCGACCGCCTCTGCCCGGACGCCTTCTACCTCGACCTCTGCGCGGGTAAACTGCGCCACGCTGCGGGAGGTGGGAAGGCCGATTGCCTCTGCGTGACCAGCATCGGCAAGCTCTTGTCCGAACCAGGCGCCCGCATCCAGTCCAATGGGCAAGTCGGCGTTGCGCACCTCGCGCCAGACGATGCGACGGGCGGTAGAGAGGCCGGGCCGGTTGAGACACCAGCTCGCTACCTTGTGCGGTGCGCCCAGATCGGCGACGAGCCATGGGTAATCGAGCTTGACGTTCATGTGGTGGCTTCTTCTGCGATCCGCGCGAGCGGCAGCACGACGAGCCCGTCATCGACCTGGGCGATATGCGCGGCGATCCCGTAGACCTCGGCGAGGCGCGGCGCCGTCAGAACCTCTGACGGTGGCCCGTCGGCGACGATCAAGCCGCGGTCGAGAAGCACCAGGCGGCTGCACCAACGGGCGGCAAGACCCAGGTCATGCAACGCGGCGATCACCGCGCCGCCGCGGCGGGCATAGGCGGCGAAAACCTCCATCGCGGCGATCTGGTGCGCGGGGTCGAGGCCTGCCACCGGCTCATCGGCGAGGAGAAGCGGCGCCTCCTGCGCGAGCGCCCGGGCGAGGAGGACGCGCGCTTGCTCGCCCCCCGAAAGCTGCCTCGAATTGCGGTCCGCGAAGCGGGTGACATCGGTCTCCCGCATGGCGCGGGCGACGGCGACCTCGTCCGCGGGACCGAACGTTCGGCCCGGCCGGCGATACGGTGCGCGCCCTAGGCTCACGATCTCTTTCACCGTCATGCTCCAGGCAATCTCGCGCGCTTGCGGCAGCCAGGCCGCAGCCAGCGCCCGCTCGCGGCGTGGTAATGCGGCGAGGCTGGAGCTGCCCTTCGCAGCGGGCAAGATGCCGAGCGCTGCGCGCATCAGGGTCGACTTACCCGCACCATTCGGCCCGATCAGGCCGACGCAATCACCGGGTGCGACGGTGAGTTCGACCCGCTCCAGCACACGCCGGCCTGCGAGATCGACGGACAGATCTTTCAGCACCAGACGGGTCACGCCAGGCCGCGCTGTCGATGAAGGATAAGCCAAAGAAAGAACGGCGCGCCGACAAGCGCGGTCAGCACGCCCAGCTTTAGCTCCTGCCCCGGCGTAATCAGCCGGACCGCGATATCGGCCATCAGCAGCATCGCGGCCCCGCCTAGCGCCGACGCCCACAGCAGGCGGGACGGGCGGCCGCCTATCAGGGGCCGGAGAAGGTGCGGCACCACCAGCCCGACAAAACCGATGGCCCCTGCGACCGCCGTTGCAGCACCCACCGAGGCCGCTGTGCCGAGGACGACCGCGAGCCGCAACCAGCCAAGGCGGATGCCGAGCGACGCTGCGGCCTCCTCACCGAGTGTCAGCGCATCGAGCCCGCGGCCGAGACTGGCTAGGAGCAGCCAGCCAAGGGCCATGAACGGTACAGCGAGCCACACATGCAGCATCGACCGGTCGGTCAGCGCACCGAGCAGCCAGAACACGATTTCGAGCGCCGCGAAGGGATTGGGCGACAGGTTGAGTGCCAGCGAGGTCAGCGCGCCGGCGAGGGCGCTGAGCGCGACGCCCGCCAGGATCAAGGTCAGCGTGTCGGCCCCCCGCCCGGCAAGTGCGAGCAACAGCAGGACGGCGATGACCGCTCCGGCAAGCGCAGCAAGGGGCAAGGCGAGCGAGAAGGCCGCCGAAAGCCCCGTGTAGATCGCCAGCACCGCCCCGAGTGCGGCCGAGGCCGAGACACCGATCAATCCCGGCTCCGCCAGGGGGTTGCGCAGATAGCCTTGGAGTGCTGCACCGGAGAGGCCGAGGCTCGCCCCGATCGTGAGCCCGAGGATTGCACGCGGCAGCCGGATCTCCTGCATCACGAGCACTGTCGCTTCCGCCGATCCGCGGAGGCCGAGGAGCGCCACCACGCTGTCGGAGAGCCCGATGGCCGCAGGCCCGATTAGGAGGGAGGCGCAAAAAAGCGAGAGAACGAGAGCGGATAGCCCGGCGATAAGGCGGCGGTAGTCCATCTCAGCGGCGGTCCAACACAAGATCCCGCGCCGCTGCGAGCCGCCGGATTGCGGCAAGCACATACGGCGTCCCGCAGACCCAATCTCGGTCAGCGACGGGCGCCGTCCCGGCCTGGAGAGCGCGTAAGGCCGGATGCGCCAAAACCTCTTGAGCAAGGGCGGGCGTCTCGAAGCTGCGCCCAGTGATGACCAGATCGGGCTGCTCCGTCACCAGCGTCTCTAGCGGGAGCCTGCCGCCACCCTCGATCCGCAGCGTTGCCCCGAGATTGTCGAGCCCGGCGGCCTCGATCACCGAGCCTGCGAGGCTGCCCCTGCCGCTGGTGTAGCTGTTGGCGTAGTAGGTGGCCGCTCGCGGTCGCAAACCACCGGACACCCGCGCCTCGGCGAGATCGGCGTCGAACTCGGCGAGGACGCGCGACGCCTGCTCCTCGCGCCCGAGCACGGCGCCCATCTGCCGCAGTCGGTCGCGGATGTCTTCGAGCCCGTTGGCAGGCGCGAACTCGGCCACCGGCACACCGAGACGGGCGAGGAGCCCGACGGTCGCGCGCGTGGTATATGTGCCCGCGATCACGAGGTCAGGCTCAAATGCGAAGATCTCTTCGGCGAGGCCGCGGTTCTCGGGATAGGCCCGCGCCTCCTCCGCCATCGCCGAGGAACTCGGATCCTGCGCAAGATAAGTAACTGAGACGAGCTGTCCGGGCGCCGCCAACAGCATGGCGAGCTGATCGGTGCAAAGGTTCATCGAGACCACGCGGCGCGGCGGCTCCTCCGCCGCCGCACTGCCCCCCATGGCACCGAGAACAAGCCCGCTAATGGCCGCCCGTGCGAAAGCCCTGACCCTGCTCATCCAATGCCTCCCACTCGCGTCCGAGCCAGCGTTTCGAGATCGCCCGCCAAGCGGCGAGGCGGGTGAAGTCGGGCCTTTCCGACAACGTGTCGTCGTCCTCGATGAAGGGGTTGGGGAAGAAGATCGAGATCATCGGCTCGCCCGCCCCGTTCCACATCTCGAAGCCCCAAGTCACCGGGCAGCCGTCCTGCCCGAAGCCGCGGAACATTTCGGCGCGCGAGGGTTTTCGGCGGGCGGTCAGCTCGGGCGGGGTTGGATGCGCCTCTGTCCCCTTGTTTTCGCCGATGCAGAGGTGGAAGTGACCGCCATTGCCAAAGAAGATCGTCAGATAGCCGTCCATCAGACCGATGCGCTCGGGCGGGGTCGGGCATTTCCACTCATAGGCCGCGCCCTCGATCAGCGGACCGAAGCGGATGCCCTGCCAGTGGCTTTCGAAGACATCGCGCAGGAAATCCTCCAGAAAGGCTTCCTCCACGGGCAGTGCCCAGCTCTCGCGGGTCCTGCTGCCGTCGGGCTGCGTGCGTGTCTCGCTCGGGTCTGCTGAGATTTGCCACGATGCGGCGTCGGTCATTGCGTCCCTCCCAAAATCGCCCCTCCTCAGAAGCGCACGCGCAGGCCCGCAAAGCCTGCAATGCCCTGCGTCTCGAAGTTGAAGACTTCCTGATAGTCCGCATTCGTTGCGTTCTCGACTCTTGCGAACAGCTCCACATTGTCGGTGACCGCATAGCTGCCCTGGATGCTGAGCAGCACAAAGCTGTCCAGCGTCACCAAGGGCTGCACTGTAAAGAAGCCATCGGAGAAGTCATTGTCGCGCTGGTCGCCGTTATAAGCGACATTGCCGTTCAGCCGGGCCCGACCATCGAGGAAGGTGTACGTCGCATCGACGCTCGCCAGGTGGCGCGCCCGGCGCACCTCCTGCCGGCCGGTCGAACCCTCCTCGGCTAGCGTGTAGGTGTAGCTGCCAGTGATCGCGAGGGTGTCGATCGGGAAGGCCGTAAGCGACAACTCCACGCCCTGACGCGGGCTGTCGCCATCCGCATTGACCGAGGTCGAAAGGCCGGCATCGGCGTTGAAGCCTGAGACGATCTCGTCGGTCACCTTGCCGCGGTAGTAGGTGGCGTCGAAGATCAGCCGACGGTCGAGGAGCGTCTGCTCTACGCCGATGTCCCACTGGAACGTGCGCTCTGGGATCAGGTCTGGATTGCCGATGAAGAAATCGGGAGAGAAACCGAACTGCTCGAAGAAAGTGGGATTGGTCACACCCCGGCCCACCGAGCCGTGGAGCCGCGTGCCAGTCTGCTCGACAAGATAGGATCCAGATACGGCGAAGGTCAGCGCGTCCTCGAATTCATCGTTGAAGTCGTTCCGCAGGCTCCCCTGCAGCGCGGCAGGACCGAAAGCGATGCGGTACTCGCCACCGACCCCGAACAGCGTGCGGCTCTGGTCAAAGCCGGAGCTTGCCTCGTTCTCCTCTTCCTCCACCTCCACGAGCGCGCTCACCAGATGCTCGAGGCGGCCGGTATCGAAGGCGTAGGTGGCCTGGTAGCCAGCCTTGAGGCGCTGGCTCTCGGTGCCAAAAGAGAGAGCGCCGTCCGAAAGGCTATCTGAGGTGTTGTGGGTGAAGCCAAAACTCACCTGGTGGACCAGGGCGTCGCCAAGCATGTCGTAGCGGCCGAAGACGCCAAGGGAGATGTCGGTTGCGTCATTGACATCGTCGCTGTCGACAACAACACCCGTCGTTGCGTCCGAGGGAAACGGGAAGAGCTGGTCATCGAAATCCGACTCCCGGTCGACCAACCGGGCCACGCCGCCAATCTCCAGATCCTCGGTCACATCCCAGTTGGCCTTGGCATTGAAAGTGAGGTTGCGGTCGCCGTCCATCTCGCCGTCTCGGTCGCCGGTCCCCGTCGCGACATTGAAGCCGTCGGTGCGGCGGAAGCTGAGCGAGAGCGCGCCGTCCCATGTCTCGCCACCTCCGCTCACACGCCCTGAAGCCAGGGCGGTCCCATCCGAGCCGCCTTCGACGGCGCCACCGAACGACACCTCGTCACGCCGGCCCCGTCGGGTAATGATCGAGATCACGCCCGCCGCCGCGTTCGAGCCGAACAGCGCCGATTGCGGCCCGCGCAAGACCTCGATGCGTTCGATGTCGGACACGATCAGGCTGCCGAAATCCAACTCGCCACTGCCTGCGGGCGAGATCTCCAAACCGTCGACGAGGACGAGAACTTGGTTCGCCTCGGCGCCGCGGACACGGATCTGCGTGAAGCCGCCGAAACTGCCGGTGCGGCTCACCGCGAGGCCTGGCACCTGGCGCAGCACATCGGCGACATAGCGCGTGCCTTGCGCTTCGAGCTGCTCGCCGGTGATGACCGTAAAGGCTCGCCCGGTCTGATCCGCTTCGATCGGTGTGCGCCCGCCGGTGACCAGGATCTCGTCGAGCAGCGTCGGTTCTTGGGCAGCGGCCACGGTCGCAATCCCGCAGGCTGCCACAGTGGCAATCAGTCGTTGCATAGCCTTACCCCCTCCCTGGCGGCCACAAGGGACAACGCCAGTCGGCTTCGCCGCGCCGATGGGGACTGGATCTGCTTCGGGCGCCCGCCAACGGCCGTTCAGACTCACCGCTGCGGAGGACCGCTCCGACGGCGCGCCCCGCACCACGGAAGGGTGATGGCTCTGGCAGGTCTCCTGGCTCGCGGGTCGTTACCCTCGCTCCGCCTTCCCGACCCTGTCCGGATCAGTGGCTCGCATGGAGCAGGGCTCGCCGCTTACAGTTGCGGGGGCAGCCACGGTTTTGGCCCCGTTTGGGTCGTCCGCACCGTGTTCCCTATTATCCCGTCCGCCGGTTGGCGGGTGGGGACCAAAGCCAAGAAGAAATGAAAGATGTTTCCGCCAGTCGGATCAAGCATTTTGTGGCGCGTGGATGCCCGGAGCAACCACAAGCGGCAAGCGCGTCGGAGTGGCGTCGCCTCCAGATAGCCGGCACCGTCCTCGTCCCCCGTGGCTTCTGCCGCTCGGCACTGATCCGGTCTGAATGCGAGTTTTCGGGCATGGTCCTTTAGAAGGAGGAGTGCCCAGAATGCCGACGAAACGCTTCACCGACGAGCGGATTGCCTTTGCCCTGATGCGGCAGGGGTTGGAACGCCGGGCAGCATCTGAGGCAGAATTGGCAAGGCCAGCCAGAGATAGAGCGCGCAGTGTAAAAGAGGATAGCCAGAGCGAAATCGCAGAAGCGTGATTGCCCTCCTGTATCGACCCAGCGGAATCTGCTCAGGTTAGGCTGCTAATTTGAATGCCTCTGTCGGCGTCTTCATGTCCAGCGCCTGGTGCGGACGCCGGTGGTTATAGAACTGGATCCAGTCTCCAATTGCTCGGCTTGCATGCGCC
>JBCCRM010000069.1:0-10879 GCA_039513195.1 Pseudomonadota bacterium
ACAGCTCGCGATCATGTGCGGCGGCGATCCGGCGACCTTCGCCACGGCAGAGCCGGTGATGGACAGCTACGCCAAATCGATCAAGCTGATGGGCGGCACCGGCGCCGGCCAGCTCACCAAAATGGTCAACCAGATCTGCATTGCCGGGCTGGTCCAGGGGCTGTCCGAGGGGCTCAACTTCGCCGTGAAGGCCGGGCTCGACGGCGAGGCGGTGATCGAGGCGATCCAGGGCGGCGCCGCCGGCTCGTGGCAGATGGTCAACCGCCACAAGACCATGCTGGCCGATCATTACGAGCACGGCTTCGCGGTCGACTGGATGCGCAAGGATCTCGGCATGTGCCTGGAGGAGGCGAAGACCAACGGCGCCCGCCTGCCGGTCACCGCCCTGGTCGACCAGTTCTACGGCGAGGTGCAGGACATGGGCGGCAGCCGCTGGGACACCTCCTCGCTGATGAAACGCCTCAGCCGCTGACGGCGCCGCACCCGCCACTTGGCCCCGTCCCGGGCTCAGCCCGGGACCTCCCTTTCACTCTGCATCCGCATGGCTATGCTGCTTCCATTGAATCTGCCGGGGGTCCTGCGGTGTACCGCGTGTTTCTTTCATCCACAGGCCGGGATCTGACAGAGCATCGCCAAAAGGTGTTCGAAGCACTCCAGCGCAAACCTGATGTGAAGGTTGTGCGGATGGAGGACTTTGTTGCCGAGGATCTGGCTCCGAAGGACCTCTGCGACCGCGAGGTGTCGGCTTCACAAATCTTCGTTGGTCTCATCGGCCACTGCTACGGGTCCTCTCCGCCGCGCTACAAGCGTAGCTTTACGCATCTCGAATACCTGGCTGCGAAGAGAGGCCAGCTCCCCTGCCTCATGCACATCGCCCCAGGCAGTTTCACGATCGCAGCCGAACTGATCGAAACGGATGATCTCAGAAAGCGTGTCGCCGACTTTCGTTCGCATCTGCTGACGGTACACACGGTCGGTCAAAGACAGGCCTGGCACACTCCCGACGCGCTCGCCGCTCATGTGTCGGAGGCGGTAGAGCGTGAACTCGACCGACTGCGCAAGGCCATGTCCGAACCTGGTCTGACCGAGGCCAAATACGAATTGCAGCTGAAGGGCAGGTTGGCGGAACTCGTTTCCCTCGCGGCGTCTGAGATCGGCGAGGAGCGCAACCGCTTGGAACAAGAGAAGGCAGCGGTAGAGGAGAGGCTCGCCGATCTGCAGACTTCTTATGCTCAGGCTCAAGCGACCATCGCGTCGCTACAGGAAACGCTGGAGCGGGAAGGGAACCATATCGAGGCGGAGCGGTTGGAGAGGGCGGAGAAAGCCCTCGAACAGGGCGATTTCGACGAGGCGGATAAGCTCCTGGCCGAGATCGAGGCTGACGAGGAACTGGCCGTCCAGCGCGCCGCCCGCGCCGCCTTCGGCCGCGGCATGATCGCCGAGGAACAGGTCCGCTGGAACGACGCTGCCGAGCACTATGCCAAGGCCGCGCGCCTGGTTCCGACCTATGATCATCTGATCAAGGCCGGGAACTTCCTTCGACGAGCGGGCCGCATCGGAGAGGCCATTCGGTTGGACGAGGACCTCGTCGCCTTATCCGAACGCGAGTTCGGCGCGACGGACCCAAAGACCGCAACCGCCCTCAACAACCTCGCTGGTCTGCTGCGGGCCATGGGCCGGTATCAGGAGGCGGAGCCGCTCTACCGCCAGGCCATCGAGATCGGCAAGGCCACGATTGGGGAGACGCATCCCAGCTACGCCACCCACCTCAACAATCTCGCTGGTCTGCTGCGGGCCATGGGCCGGTACCAGGAGGCGGAGCCGCTCTACCGCCAGGCCATCGAGGTCTTGAAGAAGAGTCTCAGCGACATGCACCCGAACTATGCATCCGGCCTCAACAATCTCGCCGGTCTGCTGCAGGACATAGGCCGATACGCGGAGGCGGAGCCGCTCTACCGCCAGGCCATGGCAACGACCAAGGCAGCTCTTGGAGATGGGCATCCCGACTTCGCCACCCACCTCAACAATCTCGCCCTGCTGCTGACAGACATGGGCCGGTACCAGGAGGCGGAGCCGCTCTACCGCCAGGCCATCGAGATTGGCAAGGCCACGATTGGGGAGGCGCATCCCGACTACGCCACCCGCCTCAACAATCTCGCAGAGCTGCTGCGGGACATGGGCCGGTATGAGGAGGCGGAGCCGCTCTTCCGCCAGGCCATGGATATCCGCCGGCAGGCTCTCGGGGAGACGCATCCAGACTACGCCCAGAGCCTCAACAATCTCGCCGTGTTCTTAGTGGGGCAGGGACGGTTCGAGGAGGTGCGGGACCTTTACACCCAAGCGTTAGAGATCCGGCGGGAACGGCTTGGCGACGACCATCCGCATACGCTCAACACAGCCGGAAACTACGTTCGCTTTCTCATCCGGCATGGTGAGGGTGCGGCCGATGCGGTGGCGCTCGCGGATCTACGGGCGGCCTTTGGGGACGATATCGGGCAATAGCCGACCCGACCCGCGGCCTCGACGCTGCAACCATCGCACTGCGTCCCGCCGGGCTCGGACAGCGCTGCCCGACCACCGAATCCGCGGTCAATCGCCCACGGCTCGCTCGATACCTGAGCGAAACACTATGCATATGCTTTGTGCATACGTTGTGCATACCCTGTGCATGATCCAAAACGCCGCGTTTTCAGGGGTTTCGCAGACCCACCTCACAGCGCTGCATACGCAGTCGCATCGTCATCCGCACACAGATTTCTTGGCAAACCCCGGCCCCCTCGCGCCGGCAAAAGCCCTCCCCTTGAATGGGGGAAGGTCTGGGTGGGGGTGCACGCTCAGCGTGCGATCTTCGAGTATTTCGCGCCTTCCAGGCTCGCGCCCGCCAGCAGCCCGTCCTCGTCGAACACGATGCCGACCACCGGCTTTTGCAGGATCGAGGAGTTGGTCCCGATATTGAACCCGGCCTCCGGGAACGTCACCTCCGCATCGACCCCGGCCTCCCATCCGTTGGAGTTGCGAAACTGCGCTAAGGCACCGTCAGTCAAGAAGAAAAGTGCGTGGCTCGTCTCCTGCAGCCCGGCCTGAAAACCGACCGAGGCCGCACCGACCGAGTAGTATTCGGCCGAGGCGCGATAGGCCCCGCCGCCATCGTTGAGCCTCAGCGCGCCCTCGCCATAGGACCCGCCGACGATGAAACCGCCCTTCACGATGTCCGGCATTACCAGGATGGCCTTCGCCTGACGCGCGAGTTCCTGGGTGCCGGGATGCTCTTTGTATAGCTTCTCCAGGGCGATGTTCACGCGGGCATCGATCACCTCGCCCTCGGCAGCCAAGGCGGCCGTTGCGGCGAACGGGGCGATGGCAAAGGCTGCCACCATCATGCGGCGCTTCGGATCCATAAATCCCTCCCTTCTGGTCTGGGCCGGATATGGATCCAACGGCGGCGCGGCACAAGTCCGTTGTCCGCCTGCCGCATTGGCCTAGGTCTTTGGCAGCAACCGTTGGGGGAGAGCATGCGCCAAGCCGAGATCGACGCGTCGGTCAACATCCTGGGCGAGCCGTTATCGCCCTGTTCCCTCGATCCGATGACCGGATTTTTTCGCAATGGCTGCTGCGACACCAGCCCTCTCGACCGAGGCAGCCACACGGTCTGTGCCGTCATGACCGCGGAATTCCTCGCGTTTTCAAAGGCGCGCGGCAATGACCTTTCCACGCCGCGCCCGGAGTTTGGCTTTGCGGGGCTGAAGCCGGGCGATCAATGGTGTCTCTGCGCCGCGCGCTTCCTTGAAGCCTATCAAGCGGGGAAGGCCCCGCGGGTCCGGCTGGTCTCCACCCATCGTCGCGCACTCGACATTGTGCCAATCGAGGCACTGCGGGAAATGGCGTTGGAGCGGACCTAACGACAACGGAGTCGCGGGTTTTGCCTGGCCGGAGGCTTGTCGAACCGCCCGAGGAGGCAATCCAGCCGCTCTCGGAATGGCCTGATTTTTGGACCGGGTCGGGGCAACTCATGGTGAATCGTGGCAACAGCCCGCACACTTTAAGGGTGAGCGCCACATTTTTGCCGGATTCTACCGGCAATGGAGCAAACAAGTTCGCAGCGTTTCGCGGTCAGTAGTGTGCTCTTCAGAACGAACCCCAGCACGGTTCGGGCGCTCCGTCGCAGACTGGGCGCCCGAAATCGTTTTGGGATCGCACAACGTATCCGGTACCATCGCGCCTCGCGTGAGAACATGTATCGGTAGAGCATATGCCAGCCATCGGGTCGATCTGGAGGCACCGCAAAGGCGGGGTCTATGTCGTCACCGGCGCCTGCCGGCTGGAAGCGACGGACCAAGACGCTGTTCTCTACACGGCGCTCGGCGGCGGCGGCGTGGTCTGGGCCCGCGCTGCGTCAGAGTTCCTAGACGGCCGATTTGACGAAGTGGACCCTGGCCGCATTGCCGACTGAGGACGCAGCGCCGCAACGGATGGTCACCTTGCTCCGTTAACGCCATCTTCGGCAAGCATCGCCGATTCCTGCTCCGTTTGCGGGAAAAGACAGGCAAATGACGCTTTCCACCGAAGATGTCACAGTGATCCGGCGGAGTTGGGCGCGTGCCGCCCAGGCTGGCATCTTGGCAGTCGATCTGTTTTACGGGCGCCTATTCGAGGCGGCACCAGAGGTGCGATCCCTCTTCGCGTCCGACATGGACGGGCAGAAGGTAAAGCTGATCGCCACCCTCGGATTTGTAGTCGAGCATCTGGACAGGCCGGAGGAAATCGGCCCGGCGGCGCGAGCCCTCGCGGTCCGCCATGTCGGGTATGGCGTCCGAGCGGAGCACTACGCGCCCGTCGGCGCCGCATTGATCTGGGCGCTCGAGCAGCTTTTGGGCTCGCATTTCGGGTCGGCCGAGGCGGATGCTTGGACGCGAGCCTATCAGGCGCTGTCTGCGGATATGATTGTCGCCGCCTATGGTGAAGTGACGGTGGAGTAACGGGCCAGTCGACCGCGTCCCTATACGAAAGAGTAGGCGCCCTCACCTTCTGCACTCATCAAACTGCCTCTCCGACAGGTACTCTAGCGGGGGATGAGGAGGCGGGCATGGAGATCGTTGTGGAAGCTGTTGCAGGGATCGGGACCGCATCCGCGATGATGCGGTTGCTGGCGCCCCTGCGTGCCAAGGACCGGCCGCCGGACTTCCTCGCCGTCCACACCAGCGTTGCCCATGACATCGAGCTGGTCCGGGCCGCGGCTGCGGAGCTCGGCGCCGGCGCGCTCCATGGCGGCACGACATGCTTTGGCGTGATGGCGTGCGGCACCGTTCAGGATGCTGGCGACAGCGGCATCGGCTGCTTTGCGATCTGGGACCCCGACGGCGATTACGGCAGCAGCCTTGCAGCGATTGGCAGCGATGCCTTCGCCGCAGGCCGTAGCGCTGCTGCCGCGGCGATGACCGAGGCGGGCCGCACGGGACAAGCGCCGGATATCGTTTACGTCTCTGCAACGCCGGGGCGTGAGGAGGAGATCCTCGCCGGGATAGAGAGCGTGGTCGGCGCAAACACGCCGATCCTGGGCGGTAGCGCAGCGGACAACGATCTAAGCGGCGGATGGCGGTTGTTCGGGGACGATGCGATTGCCGCCGATGCGGTCGTTGTCAGCGCGCTCTACCCCTCGCGCCCGGTTTCTCTCGCCTATCAATGCGGCTTTGCGCCGACCGACCGCAGCGGCATCGTCACCCGTGCGGAAGGGCGGCGAATCATGGAAATCGACGGACAGCCTGCAGGGGAAGTCTATCAGCGATGGACCGATGGGGCGATTGCCATGCCCTCGGCCGGGGCGAAAACGGTGCTGGCGGAGAGCACTCTATACCCCCTGGGGCGCGCCGCCGGTGCCGTATCTGACATCCCATTCTATCTGTTGGTGCATCCCGCCGCGGTCTCTGCCGATGGCGGCATCGACATCTTCGCCGAGGTCGGGCTGGGCGAACGGCTTCACTTGATGTCCTCGTCGGTCGACGCGCTGACCGAGCGGGCGGGACGCGTGGTCAGCCTCGCCGCCTCGCGGGGGAGGTTGATGCCAGGGGAAATCGCGGGCGCCCTGATGGTCTATTGCGGCGGGCGGATGATGACGGTGCGTGACCGGATGCACCGGGTCGCCCAGGATATGCATCGGGCCGTGGATGCGGCGCCCAGCCTCGGCATCTTCACCTTTGGGGAACAGGGCCCGGATATCCTCGGCCGAAACCGCCACGGGAACTTGATGCTGTCCTGTCTGACCTTTTCGAAATAGACCCGCCCGGCGCGGCAGAGGGCGATGCCCATTTACGCGAAACTCTGGTCGAGCTGCAGCTGTTGCGCGACCGGGAGGCAGCGGCCCTGCGCGAATCCGATGCGGTCCTCGACGGTTTGGCCTCGATCACCGGGATGGAGAGGCCCGGTGAGGCGGTCGAGCGGTTGTTACATTCGATCCGCGCCAGCCTGATCTGCGACCTGGTGCTCCTCGTCTCGGGTCAGGACCGTGCCGCCCGGATCACCCATGCAACCTCGGCAACGCTGGTGGGGATGGCGTTGCCCGACCTGCTGTTGGCGGAGAGGCGGCCCCTGCGGGTGGCAGACACCAGCGCGCTCGGCTGGTGGTCTCTGGTCGCGGCGCCCCTGCGTGGGCTGCGCGCTTTGCTCAGCGTTCCCATCGACTTGCCCGACCGGGGCAATGCCGTGATCCTCTGCCTTGCGGAAAGCCCGGGCTATTTCGGGCCAGAGAGCAAGTCGCTTCTCTCCCGCCTTGCCGGTTTCGCCACACAGGCCCTCGGGTCCCTGGCGATGAGCGACCGGAACCGGCTGCTTGCCGGGGTGATCGACGGCTCTTCCGCCAGCGTGGTGATCGCCGATGCCCGCAAGCCCGACGCGCCGTTGGTCTATGTCAACGACGCCTTCACGCAGCTCAGCGGCTATGCGGCGGGGGAGGTGGTCGGCCGTAACTGCCGCTTTCTCGCCGATGAAGACGCCGGCAGCGCCGAACGCAGCCGCCTCCGGCAAACGGTCGCGGCCCGCGGCTCCGGAACCTTTGTCTTGCGCAACCGGCGCCGGGACGGTGGCGTGTTTTGGAACCGCCTGACGCTTTATCCGATATCCGGCGATGACGGCGCTGCTGACTATCTGGTGGCAACCCAGGTCGATATCACCGCAGAGCGCGCGGCGGAGGAGGCACGACGGGAAGCCGAGTACCGCCTCAGCGCCGCGCTTTCGGCGACGTCGGAGGGGTTTCTGTTGGTTGATCCCGCAGGGCTCGTCGTTTTTGCCAATTCCCGGTTCCGCGAGTTCTTTGGGCGCAGCGACACGCTTTGGCAGCAGGGGGCAGCGTTCGAGGAAAGCTGGTCCCAAAGGCTCCAGCACCTCGGAGTGCCCGCCGACAAGGCGAAGGAGAAGGCCCGCGACAGGCTGGCGATGCTGACCGACGGCGGCGACCGGCGCGAGGAGCGGCTGCCCGACGGCCGGGTCCTCCTGATCAACGACCGCCCGCTCGGCAATGGTGGGGCTGTTTCGATCGCCACCGACATCACCAGCCTGAAGGCGACGGAGCGCATGCTCGAACAACGGGCGGCCGCGATCGATGCCACCCATGACGGCATAGCGATCACCGATATCCACGGGCTGTTCGTCTACATGAACGCCGCCCATGCTCGCATGTTCGGTTTCGGAGACGAGAGCGAGTATCTCGGCCGCAGCTGGAAGATGCTCTACGCACCGCAGGACGCCGATGTGATTGAGCGGGTCGGCATGGCGCAGCTTGCCAAATCCGGCACCTGGCAGACCGAGATCACAGGCCGGATGCAGGATGGCTCGCCGGTGGAGCAAGAGGTGTCGCTGACCTTTCTTGAAGGTAGTGGCCTTGTCTGCGTGACACGCGATATCAGCATCCGGAACCGCAACGAGCGGGAGCGGGCGAAGCTGCGGGAACAACTCAACCACGCGCAGCGGCAGGAGGCCGTGGCGCAGCTCGCCGCCGGTATCGCCCATGATTTCAACAATCTCCTGTCCGTTATCACGACGTCGGCGGCGATCCTGGATGCCGATCTGTCGGGTCATCCGGGTGCGCGCGATCATCTCGGCCGGATTCTCTCCGCCGGCAATCAGGCGGCAGATCTGGTGCGCAAGTTGTTGGAGAGCGGGCGCCAACCCGAGGCGGCGAGGCCCATCGATCTCGCTGCGGCCTTGTCGGATGCCGCCGAGCTATTGCGGACCGGCATGCCCGCATCGGTGACCATCTCGGTCGATGCCGCGACAGAATTGCCGCCGATCACAGCCGATCCCGGCGATGTCCTGCAAGTGGTGCTCAACCTGGGCATCAATGCCCGGGATGCGCTCGGGCAGGGTGTCGGGACCATTCGCTTATCGGTCGGGCCTGCCGATCCGGTCTGCGGCCGGGGTCACCTGATGGTCGGCCGGCTGGAGCCCGGGCGGCGCTATCTACAGCTCACCGTTGCCGATAACGGCCCAGGCATTCCCGACGATCTGCGCCGGGCCATTGTCAAACCCTATTTCACCACCAAGGGCGCGGATGGGACGGGGCTGGGCCTCGCCGTCGTGTCGACCATCGTGCGCAAGATCGGCGGCGCCCTAATGCTGCAAACCGCACCCGGCGAGGGGGCGGTCTTCTCGGTCTTTTGGCCCCTCGATCCGGCCGAGCCCTCGCGCATTGAGCTATTGGACGCGCCATCGACGGACCGCCACCCAGAGGCTCTGCAGCACGCCACGATCCTGATTTGCGACGACGTCCCCGAGGTGGGCGAGAGCATCGCCGCCATTCTCACCGCTGCAGGAGCGGAGGCGGCGGTTTGCGAGGACCCGCGCGATGCCCTCCACGCCATTACCGAGGATCCGGGTGCCTGGTCCTTGCTGATCACCGATTACGACATGCCGCACATGACCGGCGAGGGCTTGGCTGGCGCGGTGCGCAAGGTCTGCCCGGGCTTGCCGATCCTGCTCTGCACTGCTCTGGACCAGCATGGCGACCGTGGCCAGCTTTTCGAAGCAGTAATCCACAAGCCCGTGCAGCCGGCGTTGCTAGTGAGCACCCTTGTCGCCCTCCTCCCCGCCACCGAGACCGCGGAGCGATAACCTCATGAAGATCCTGATCGCCGACGACCACGATCTGGTGCGCGATACAATCGTCGCCTTTCTGGAGCGGGAGGGCGGTTTTGCCCTGACAGCGGTCGAGGACTTCTCGGGTGCCGAGGCGGCGATCCGGGCAGAGGGGCCGTTCGATCTGGTGCTGCTCGACTATTCTATGCCGGGGATGGACGGGTTGGAGGGGCTGGCCACGGCCCGGGCGCTGAACGCCGACCGGCCGGTGGCCCTGATGTCCGGCACCGCAAGGAAGACCGTTGCCCAGGAAGCCCTCGCCAGCGGCGCGGCAGGGTTCCTACCGAAGACCATGGCGGCGAAATCGCTGCTGAACGCCGTCCGGTTCATGCTGGCGGGGGAGCAATTTGCGCCTATCGATTTCATGAGCGCCGAGGAAGCTGAGCCAACCAACCCGCTTGCGGAGCGACTCTCCGAGCGGGAGATGCAGGTGCTGCGCGGTCTTTGCGAGGGGCAGTCGAACAAGGAAATCGCCCGAGATCTCGACTTGCAGGAGGTGACGATCAAGCTGCATGTGCGGACCGTGTCGCGTAAGCTCGGCGCCCGAAACCGCACCCATGCCGCGATGATCGCGAAGGAGGCCGGGGTCTACTGAAGATCCCCGGCCCGCCCTGCCACAGCGCCGGGATCAAGCGCCGGAGAGCTTGAATTTCCTGGCGAGCTTTGCCTTGATGGCTTTCATTATGTCGGCCGCCTTCATCAGCTTCCCTTTTCTCGGCTTATGCGCGTTGGCAACCACGACCGACAGGCGCTTAGCGGTGCTGGCATCGCCGGTCTGGATTGCCTTGACCAAACCCAAGAACTCGTCGAGCGCCGCTTCGGTCTCCAGATCCTTTCGCATCTCTTTGGCGTCGACATTCGCCCGGACATAGGCGCGATACTCGTCAGACTTAAAGAACTCGGTTGCAGCCAGATCGTTGAGGCTTTTACCCAGATGCGCCATCGACTTATTGAGAGTTTCTTTCTACCGAGGCGATGCCAGCGCCATCCGCCGCGACTGCTGGGCGATGTCTGAGGGAAGTGCACCAGGTCCTTGCTCTACCTCAACGAATTCCTGCGATTTTTTGCAGCTCCTGCAGCAAGATAATCTCGACAACTTTTGCCGCCTTGCCGGCGAGTTTCTTCTCGGTCGCGGTGAGATTCGACCAGTAAGTGCCGTAGGCGGTCTTCTCGTCGCCGTGGTTGAAGTAGAAGTCATAGGTGCGCCACAGCTTCTTGCGCTCCAGGAACTTCTTGAAGGCAGCGAACAGTTTGTTGTCGCACCGGATCTCGATCAGATAGTAATCGGACATGGTTTGCCCTGGTTTCCCACGAATTATCCAATCGCCCCGACACGATCGAAGACTGGGTGCCGGCAGGGGCAGCAAAGATTCATCGAGGGTGCGGGCTTCTTCGGCGCAGGGCAGGACCCGCTCCACTTGGAGCGCTTGAAAGTGCTTCCTTGTGGGGTTCCTATCTCCTTCCCACGAGCCGGGGTCTTTCGCGCCGCCCCCGGCTCGGTCGCCTCCACGCGGTCCTTGCGACCGGGCTCCCGTCAAACCTGAGAGTTGCGAGCACTGGCGATGAAAGGATGTGTCGCTTTCGGCGGCACAGGCCTGGTCGTACAATCTCTTATTGTCCGAATTGGTTGGTACCGACGCCCCGGCTCGAACGGGGGACCCCTAGATCCACAATCTAGTGCTCTAACCAACTGAGCTACGTCGGCCCACAGCGCTGCGTGACGCGGGTCTAGCCGCGGAGGGCTCGATTTTCAAGC
>JBCCRM010000070.1:0-8117 GCA_039513195.1 Pseudomonadota bacterium
CGTGGGGCGCCCGTGCAACGCGCGCCCGGGCCTCCGGTAGATGCTCGGCCAGATCCGCGACCACCGCCTTTGCAGCGGCATAGCCATCCGGCGCCTCGCGGTGGCACCCTATCAGCAGATGTTTTTTGCGATAGACCGTCCACTGGCCATAGGGCGTGTGTGCCCAGGCGGGCCATGCCGTCAAGGCGCCGAGCAAAAATCCGCGGCGGAGCACAGGTCTACTCGTCGAAAACGCCCTCGTTCAGCACGGCGGTGACCACGTAGTTCGGCACATCAACCACCTGCCCGACCCGCAGATCCACCGCCACGCTGGCGAGGATATAGGCTTGCTCCCGGCTGAGCCCCCGGGTCCGCGTGATGTGATCGATCATCTTCAGCAGCGCGTCACGGGCAGCCAAAGTCAGATCCTCGGAAAGGTTCGGCAGCCCCTCGATCTTCTCGCTCTCCAGATAGGCATGGGGCGCCGGGACCTCACCCACGGCCTTTAGCGGCAGACCGATGGTCTGGTGGAACACCGTTGGCTCCATATCCCTGATCTGCGTGCCTCCCTCGACCTCGGGCTGCGTGATGTCCGCTCCCGCGCCCTTGCGGATCTCGGTGACAACACGGACCACGGCACCCATTTCTATTGCGGTGCCGGAAACCTCTCCGTCGCCCTGGGCGTAATGCACGTCGCCGACGAACAGCCCGCAGCCATCGACGAAGCAGGGGAGCAAGAGGGTCGTACCCACCTGCATTTGTTGAACATCCATATTGCCGCCATTCTCCCGCGGCGGGATCGTACGGAGGCAATCGGCAGCGTGGCTCCCGTCCGGCCCGCAGACGGCGGTGGGCAGCGCGCCCATCGGCTCCGGCGGCAGCGCGACACCACCGGCAGCGGCAAGCTGCGCCTCGCGGTCTTTCCAAGTCGCGACCTCGCCCTCGCCCGGCAACGTACCGACCGAGCCCATGAATGCCTCGTAGGGGATCTTGATGCCGGGCATCTGTTCCGACACCGCATGGGTGCGCGACAGGCGCCAATTGACTAGGAACGGCTCGGTGAACACATCGCGGAGAAAGCCAAAGCCCGGGACAATGACAGTATAGCCGTACTGATCGGGCTCGATATCCAGCAACGTCACCGCTAGCACATCGCCGCGCTCCGCCCCCTCGATGAAGACCGGCCCGGTCATCGGATGCACTAGCGTCAAGTCCAAGGCGGCCAAGTCGTCAGCGTTAGACCCAAGGTCGAGATCGCTATCAAGCGCGTCCCGGGTCTCGAACACGATCTCGTCGCCGGGCTTGGCCTCGACCACAGTCGGAATGGCCGGGTGGAAGCGGTTGAAACAGTTCGGATCATCGACACAGTGATCGCCCTGTTTGGCGACAACCACGACCTCTCGCCATTTCTCGTCGGTCGTATCCGCCAGCGCCGCCGTCGCTGCGAGCGCCGCGAGCCCGCCGATCACCAATCCCCGCATGCCGATCCCCCATTCCCGCCTGACGTCTGCCAGAGTGCGGCTCCCCAGCGTCATGTCAACCGATGGATGTGTGCGACTGCAGCATTTCGCGCGCAGTCGAGATCTGCTTGCGCGACTGGGGAGCAGCCAAATATCAAAGTGCACAATCGACTGGCAGGAGCATCAACACGATGGCGCAACTCTCCCGTATCCTCGCGGCACTACTGATCGTCGTGGCCCCGGTCCGGGCAACGGCGGCGGAGGTCACACTCCTCTTCCATACTTTCCTCGGCCCCAACTCGGCGACTGTCGCGCAATTGGTGAAACCCTGGGCCGATCGCATGGCGGCGGCGTCGGAGGGCCGGATCGCCGTTGAGATCTTCCCTTCGATGGCGCTTGGCGGAAAGCCGCCCGAGCTCTACCGCCAAGTGCGGGACGGTGTTGCCGACATCGTCTGGACGTTGCCAGGATACACGCCAGGCGTTTTCCCTCGGTCGGAGGTGTTCGAACTGCCATCCGTGCATGGCGGTTCGGCCATGGCGACGACCATGGCGATCCAATCCGCCTTTGACATGATCGCCGAGGACTTCCAGGAGATCCATCCGCTCCTGGTCCATGTGCATGCCGGCAACGCCCTGCATCTGCGCAAGGCGCAAGAAGTCTCGGCGCCCGCTTTGAGCGGCCTAAAGCTGCGCACGCCCTCGCGCACCGGCGCCTGGATGATCGAAGCTTGGGGCGCCGAGCCGGTCGGCATGCCGGTGCCGGCGTTGCCTCAAGCGCTGGCCAAAGGGGCGGTGGACGGTGCGCTGGTGCCGTTCGAGATCCTGCCGCTTCTGAAGCTCGACGAGTTGACCGAGCTCTCCGTCGAGGGGCCGAACGAACGGCGCTTCGGCACGGCAATCTTCCTTTTGGCGATGAACAAAGACCGCTATCAGGCGCTGCCGGACGATCTCCGCGCGATCCTGGATGCGGAAACGGCAACCCTGGCCGAGGAAGCCGGCCGGATCTGGACTGGTGTCGAACCGCCGGGCAAGGCCGGGCAAGCCGCATCGGGGGGCGAGGTTCGCGCATTGTCCCCCGATGCCATGGCGGAGTTCGACCGGCTGGCCGAGACGGTGGAGGCGCGGTGGATCGCCGAGGCGGATGCCGCCGGTCTCGACGGTGCCGCCCTGATCGACGCGGCAAAGGCCGCCATGGCGGCTGCGCCTGGGAATTAGCCAGCCAGACCGGGCGCGGGAGGTGCGGTTGCGCAACGCGCCACCAGCGAACCGCACCGATAGCCCAAGGGCGACGCCCAATGGTCGGTAACGCAGCAGAATCTCTATCCCCTTCCTGTATTCGGTGCGGCCACGCTGGAGCCAGTCACAGGGGATTGGACAATGGAAGCCGCCGTTTGCCGCGCGTTCGGGGAGCCGTTCTCCGTCGAGCACCTGGAATTGACACAGCCCGGCCCTGGCGACGTCGTGGTCGCGGTCAAGGCGGTCGCGATCTGCCATTCCGACATCATCTTTGCCGAGGGCGGATGGGGCGGTTCGCTGCCGGCCGTCTATGGCCACGAGGCTGCCGGCGTGGTCACCTGGGCGGGCGACACGGTCGCCCATCTTGACGAGGGCGACGAGGTCGTCGTGACCATGGTGCGCGGCTGCGGAACGTGCCACTGCTGCAACCGCGGCAATCCCGGCTCTTGTGAAGCCCCTCCCGATGCGAGCGCCCCTGCCCGTCTGCTCGATGCCGCCGGCAAACCGGTTATCCAGGGACTGCAGACCGGTGCCTTCGCGGAGCATGTGGCCGTCGATGCCCGCCAAGTCGTGCGCACACCCACGGGTTTCGGGTATGAGCGGGCCTCGCTGCTGGCTTGCGGGGTCATCACAGGCTTTGGGGCGGTCGCCAACACAGCGCAGGTCGAGGCCGGCGCCTCTGTCGCGGTGATCGGCGCCGGCGGTGTCGGGCTCAACGCGATCCAAGCGGCCCGCATCCTCCGCGCCGATCCAATCGTTGCGGTCGACCTTGCCCGGTCGAAACTTGACGCGGCGCGGAACTTCGGTGCGACGCATGCTGTCGACGGCAGGGCGGAGGACGCCGTCGCCGCCGTCAAGAGCGCAACCGGGGGACGCGGCGTCGACTATGCCTTCGTCACGGTGGGCGCAGGGGCAGCGATGGCGCAGAGTTATGAGATGCTCGCGCCCGGCGGCGCCGCCGTTCTTGTCGGGATTCCCGCCGATGGCGTGACTTCGACCTTCGACCCGGTTCGGCTCGCAAGCCTCTCACAGCGGATCCTAGGCTCGAAGATGGGCGCAGGCGACGTTCACCGGGACATCCCGACCCTGATCGACCATCACCGCGCCGGGCGCCTTATGCTGGATGAATTGATCACCGAACGCTTTGCCCTGCGGGATATCAACCACGCGGTTGCGGGTGCAAAAACGGGCGCTGCGCTGCGCAACATGATCGTGATGGCTTAACCCCATGAAGCTCCAGGGGCTCGAGACCTTTGTAATCGGCAACCCACCGCCCCGTACCGGCGGGCGCTATTTCATCGTCGTCCGCCTCAAAACCGCCTGCGGCATCACTGGCATCGGCGAAATCTATGCAGCGAGCTTCGGACCCAAGGTTGTTGCCGCGATGGCGGAGGACGTCTTTGCGCGGTGGTTCGAGGGGTCCGATCCCGCCCGCATCGAGACGCTCTGGCGCCGGACCTACAGCTCCGGCTATTCGCAGCGCCCCGACCCGTCGCTGGTCGGTGTGCTTAGCGGGCTGGAGATGGCGTGCTGGGACATCCGCGGCAAGGCATTGGATCAGCCGGTGCATGCGCTCCTGGGCGGCAAGGTGCATGAGCGGCTACGCACCTATACCTATCTCTACCCGGAGGCTGCGGATGCTGTGCCGAAGCCCGGCGAGCGGTCGGTCTATTCCGACCCCGATCTCGCGGCGGAGCGGGCGGCCTATTATCTCGACCTCGGCTTTACCGGGATCAAATTCGACCCGGCCGGACCCTACACCGCCTTCGACGGGCGTCAGCCGGAGCTGGAGACGATGGAGCGCTGCGAGCTGTTCTGCAAAAGGTTGCGGGAAGCGGCGGGCGCCCGCGCCGATCTTCTCTTCGGCAGCCATGGGCAGTTCACCGCCTCCGGCGCCATTCGCTTGGCGCGGCGGATCGAGCCCTACGACCCACTTTGGTTCGAGGAGCCGACACCCCCAGAGATGCCGGAGGAGATGGCGAAGGTCGCAGCCCGCACCGCGGTGCCGATCGCGACCGGCGAGCGGCTGTGCACTAAATACGAGTTCGCCCGGGTGCTTTCGACTGGGGCCGCCTCCATCCTGCAGCCCGCGCTCGGCAGGGTCGGTGGGCTGTGGGAGGCGAAGAAGATCGCGGCTATGGCCGAGACCCATTATGCGGTCCTAGCGCCGCACCTTTATGCCGGGCCAGTGGAGGGGGCGGCGAATATTCACCTCGCCGCAGCCACGCCCAACTTTCTGATCCTCGAGAGCATCGAGCGGTGGGAGGGTTTCCATGCCGACATGCTCACCACTCCGATCCGCTGGGAGGACGGCTACGTCATCCCCTCGGACGCACCGGGCATCGGGGTTGAGTTGAACGATGCCGTTGTGGCGGCCCACCCCTATGAGGAAGAGACGCTGCACCTGACCATGGAAGACGACCCTCTTTGAGTGGCAGAGACATGGCCGCAACCGCGGGGTCACAGGCCGCCGTTTCAGCAGATCTTTCCTTTTGACAGGCACGGTCGCGCTCACTATCACCGCGCGTGGCTGATCCGGCGTAGCTCAGTGGTAGAGCATCGGACTGTTAATCCGCTGGTCGTAGGTTCGAATCCTACCGCCGGAGCCAGCCTTCTTAAAGGGTTAGGGTGATTGAGCCAAGCTCAACACCCGCCTTTGGTGCAAATCTGGTGCAATCCTCATTGGAAATGTGCGACAATCCATGTGCTTGAGTGATGCACATGGAGGTGCTCGACACGATGGCCACAATCACCCGCGTTGAGGGCAAGAACGGTGTTGGCTGGAAAGCCACCGTACGCCGTCGACCGCATCCTACACAAAGCAAGACGTTCAAGCGAAAGACTGATGCCCAGAGCTGGGCGCGCGACGTTGAAGCGCGAATTGATTCTGGCAAGTTTCGCGATGACAGTCTGGCCCGCCGACACACAGTGTCCGACCTAATCGATGCCTATCTCGCGAACGTCCTTCCGCACCTAAAGGACCAGCGAATGCCCCGCCTTCATATGGAGAAGTGGAGGGAGCTCATCGGAGACTTTCGGCTGGCGGAACTCACCCCAATGCGGATCATCGAAGCGCGAGAGAGGCTTGCCGCTGAGAAGTACCGAGGCAAACCGAAATCGGGACCGACGCTGAACCGATATCTTGCCACCTTGTCCAAGGCGCTGACGGTGGCCGAGCGGGAGTTTCAGTGGATTGAAAGCAATCCAGCAAAGAAGGTCACAAAATACGCCGAGTCTCGGGGGCGGGAGGTCTTTCTCTCGAAGGAACAAGCCATTCAGTTGGTTGAGGTGTGTAAAGAGAGCCGCAACCGGTATCTGCCAACGGTAGTCCTGATTGCTGTAAGCACCGGCATGCGGCTCGGTGAGATCATGACTCTTGTCTGGTCAGATATCGATCTTGATGCCGGTATGTTGATCATCCAGAAAAGTAAAAACGACAAGCCGAGATCAATGCCTTTGCTGGACCTCGCCTGTATGTCGTTGCGAGAGCTGCTTCCCGACAAATCTTGGCCGTCCGGGCTTGTCTTCCCCGGCCGTGATCCTGCCAAGCCGATGATCGTCACAAAAGCTTGGGAGGGCGCGAGAGAGCGGTTCGGAATGCCTGAACTTCGAATGCATGATCTTCGCCACTCCCTAGCGAGCTTTCTCGTAGCCGATGGACGCTCTCTGCCCGAGATCGCGGACATACTTGGGCACAAAAGCTATCAGTGGACAGCAAGGTATGCGCACCTCACAGACCGACATAAGCGTCCGATCTTGTTGGAGACGGTGGGGCGAGTTTTCGAGGCTGACAAGGAGTAAGCGTCGGCATGCCCGTGGTAGTGGTTGAGCTTGGAACCCTCAGCGATAAGACGCTGGACGAATGGATTGCGAAGCAACGTAGCTGGCGCTTGAACGAGGCGTTGATGCTTCTTGCAGGAATTGACCCCGAGATTAGCCCGACCGAGATCAATCCCGACGACGACAAGGAACACGAAGTCCTGGTTCGCTGGTTGGAAGCCGCTAAATTCGCAATGCAGAACGGCGACTTGGTTGATACGAGCTTCAACAAGGGGAACCAGATTGCTGGCGCTGACTTCAGTGTAACAAAACGGGACTTCATCGCCTGGGCGGGGAACAAGTTTCCCGAACAGTCAGCAAGAATGGCCAGGCGTCTCGCGACATACGATACATTCGAGGAGAAGCCATTTCAGCGTGTCCGGCTAGACCAGAGAGGCCGTACACATCGGGCCTTCTTGGAGGTTGCTGAGAAGCTCACAGACAACGATTGGGTCACCCTGTCCCGCAGCAAGATCATTAAGCGCGTCCGGGACGAAGCATCTCCTCTCGATGAGATTTACTCCCGGACAGTGTGCCATCAGCATTTTGATTCGTGGATTGTGGATTTCCTCGAACAGCAACCCGGAGGCAATGCCTTGATCTCAAGGCGCCGGACACGCAAACTTCTGAAATAAATCAAAAAAATACGTTGTGTTCGTTTGTGTCCAGCACTCCGGACGATTGTCAGAACCATGCCATCGCAACGTCAATGCATGGAGGCATGGCATGAACTACGAACCCACCAACCCCACTAAGTTCGATCGCCGATTGGCCAGCGTGAAGGACGTTCAAAAGCTTACCGGCTATCAGTGGGCCACCGAACGATATCTTCGTCACCTGATCTTCAACGCCGAGGACCGTTACGGTTCGCGGGGAACGATCGTCCCGGGAAACGGACTTGCTCCCGCTATTATCCGTATTGGTAGAAAAGTCCTCATCGACCTTGACGCCTTTGATGCGTGGATCGATGGCCAACGGTCGGAGGGTGTGTGATGTGCAGAGTCCTGACAAAGAAAGAGACTTCGGCCCTGCTTGCCGCTTGCCGCAACAGCCGAACCGTCATCTTCTGCCGATGGTGGTTCTTGCATTAACGACCGGTGCACGGCGCGGTGAGATAGAAGCGTTGACGTGGAATGATGTTGATTTGTCCGAAGGGCGAGTCTTCATCCGCAACTCGAAACGTGAGGGAACGCGTGCCGTCGCGCTTTGTGAATGGGCCGAGGCAATGCTCTTGTCGGTACACCCGATCAACCCGTTGCGCCGGTTCGCCTGTACCATCGGCGGCTCGTGCCCGTGCTCGTAGCCGAGGTGCTCGGTCAGCTCGGCGCCCAGCATGCGCTGCATGAGTGCAGGAGTGTCAGGAATTTCGTGTGTGGGCCATGACGATGCGAGTGGAGGAGACATCGCATGGCACGACGCAAGAAGCCTGTTATCGCTGACGAGCTGCTAGACCAGCTTCTGGCCGGCCGCGATCCCCAGACAGTTTTCAGCAAGGATGGGTTGTTCGACGACCTGAAGCGGGCGTTGGCTGAGCGAGCGCTGAACGCTGAGATGGACCATCACATGGCAGCTGAGGCTGGCGATGGCCAGTCGAACAGCCGCAACGGCTACGGCAAGAAGA
>JBCCRM010000071.1:0-8024 GCA_039513195.1 Pseudomonadota bacterium
ACATTTTTCCCCCCCCCCCCCCCCCCCCCCCCCCCCTTGGGGGGGGGGCCGGGGGTGGTGGGCGGGCATCTGGAAAGACCGGATGCCTTACAGCGTCACCGGACGTTGTCGTAATGCGCGATGCGGCGAGGATCGGATTTGGCTTCGGCAAGCCAGCGGGCGACAGCTGGGTGCTGCGCGACGATCCTGCAGTAGGCCGCCGTGCCATCTGTTTGCAACGCATACCCGGTCAGTCGCATCACCACCGGGGCAAAAAATGCATCGGCGGCGGAGAAGACTGGCCCTGCGAGCCATGGCCCACCCGTAGCGGCAATCGCCCAAGCCCAGAGTGCTTCCAAATCCGCAAGGTCCTTCGCCAGCGTTTCGGGCGGGTCCTGAAGCGGCCGGCCCAATCGGTGGATGTTCATCGGCGCCGCCCCGCGGAGGGCGCCAAAGCCTGAATGCATCTCCGCCGCGAGCACTCGAGCTATGCGGCGATGCCCGGCGTCCTGGGGCCATATCCCAGCCTTCGGATGCCGCTCATGGAGGGTCTCAGCGATCGCCATCGTGTCCCAAACGCGGACCGTGTCGCCTGCCTCCTCCCATTCGAGCATCGGCACGGTCCGCGCCGGAGCCTTCGCCGCCTGCAGCGCTGCGAAAGCCGGATCGTACATCGGAACAATCTCGCTCCGGAATCGCAAACCCGGCGCCGCGAGCAGAAGCCAGCCACGCATCGACCAACTCGAATAGGCCTGGTCGCCGATCACGATCCGATACACTCGATGCCCTCCCATACGGTGCTCTTGTGGCGCCGGCCGACGGCAGCAACGCCACCCCGCGGAGAATCTCTCGCAGATCGTTGCCGATCAGGCCAGGCCTATGGTCGCAAGGAAGGGGGACACTAACCCCCGTACCGGGCGTGAAGATCGTACCAATCGTCGGTGCGCGGCAGCAGGCGCCGCACCCACGGCACCAGATCCTTCCCGCCGGTCAGCTTGCGCATGCTGTTCACCGCCATCGCCCGCACTGCAAACTCCGCGTGGCGTTTCAGAAGCGTCCGGCGCATCTTGGCGGCCCCGACCCAATCGCCGCCAACATCCTGGCCGAAAGAACCGCTATGGCCTTTGCGCAGATCCACGCCGGAATGCGACCCCTCCTGCGCCGGATTGGGCTCGACTTGCTCCGGCACCCGCGATTGGGCGACCAGTTGGAAGCGCTGATATCCCATCTCCGCCAGCTCGGACAGCGTCGCAAGCGCATGCTTCACGTCGAGTTCGATCGAGAGGACCCTCGGCGCGACGCCGGCCTGGCGCCGCTGCGCCAGGGCGACCCGATCATAGCCCTCGATGTCGATCTTCGCGAAGTAGGGCGCTTCCCATTCCGGCAGCAGATCCCCGATCTTCTTGCCGGGCACGTGAATAGTGCGAAACGCAGCGCCCTTCCTCTCCCAAATACGCCGACGCCTTAGATCGGCGGTGCTCAGATACTCGCCTTCGTCACAGACATGGAACGCGATGACCTCGTCCTTGTCCGAGACGGCAACACTGTGGATCGTGAGCTGCCCGCTCTCGATATAAGGTTTCAATCGGGTTTCGGCCTCCTCGACGGAGACGGGATTGGCTTCGACAGCCACCACCCAGAAGCCTTTGTGCAAGTAAAGACTGGAATCTCCACCGCCGCACATGCCGATGTCCAGGACGCGCCTGGACTCGGATGCGAATGACATTTGTCTTGTTCTAAAATCGTACCGTTCTCACAGGATGTGCAGCCCTGTCCGCCGTCCCGCAAAAAGACTAGAAGCTTTGCAGAAGACAACTGTGACGAAAGTCATTGCTGCAAAACCACTAGAAATAGATTTCAATTGAGCCCTGACGAAGGCCGTACCCTGGCGTCTCGACGGCAGGGCAGTAGCCGCTCGCTGGGCTCTCAGGCCACCCGGTTCGGCGGCTCGCGCCCATCGAAGAAGGCCGTCAGATTCTCAACCACCGTCATTCCCATCGCCTCACGCGTCTCGACGGTGGCGCTGCCGAGATGCGGCAACAGGCAAACATTCGGCATCGCGGTCAGCGCTTGGGTGATCGCCGGCTCCCGCTCGAACACATCGAGACCCGCACCCGCGATCTGCCCTGCCTGAAGTGCCGCGACCAAAGCCACCTCCTCGATGATATCGCCACGCGCAGAATTCACGATAAAGGCCGTGGGCTTCATCCGTTCCAAGCGTGCCGCGTTGATCAGATGGACATTGTCGCCGCCGCCGGGGCAGTGCAGCGACACGACATCCGCGACGGTCAAAACATCCTCGACCGTCGGCACCTGGCGAGCTGGCACGCCCGCATCCTCGACCGGGAAGGCATCGTAGAACACCACCTCCATATCCAGTGCGTGGTGGCAGCGTTTCGCCATCGCCTTGCCTATCCGGCCCATCCCAATGATCCCGAGCGTCTTGCCCTGTGGTGAGCTGCCCATCAGCTGCGTCGGCCGCCAGCCCGTCCATTCCCCCGCCCGAAGCATATGCTCGCCCTCATAGCTCCGGCGCATCACATTCAGCAGCAGGGTCAGCGCAATATCCGCTGTTGCATCGGTCAGAACACCGGGAGTGTTGGTGACCACCAGGCTCGCGGACTTGGCCGCCGGGATGTCGATGTTGTTGAAGCCGACCCCGAATTGGCCGAGCATCTTCGCCCGACCCGGAGCGGCCAAAACCTCGGCCGAGACTTTGTCGGTGACGGTTGGGCAAACCGCGTCATAGTCATTGAGGGCGGCCACCAGTTCCTCGGTCGTCATCGCAATGTCAGCGGTGTTGAGGGTGACGTCGAACCGCTCCTGCAACACGCGCTCGACCCTCTCCGGCCATTTACGCGTGCAGATGATTTTCGGTTTGCTCATGGAACTGTCCCCCCGTCGATGGTCTTTGGTTTGGCCCGGCGCAAAGGGCGCGGGTTGTTGGCAGCGGATCTATCGGAAACTGCGGCGCGGGAGAAGCCCGTCAATGAGCCGCGGGGGGATGCCGTGTCAGTCGGGCGGATTGTGCGCCGGTGCCTGCGCCGCTTGCGCCGTCCAGGGCTTGGTCAAATCGGCGAGGGAGGCGTCCAGGCATTCGACCTGCGCGGTAATCTCACCGTCCCCCGCGAGGTTGAGGGCCAAGGTGCCGGACCCGTCTTCGCCGGTCTCGAAGCTGATAGAGAGGATCGAGACGATCACCTCCGGATCGCCAGGCTCGATGCCGCGGGCGCGGACGCGCAGGACATTCTCGACCGAGAGCGCGGACCGGACCCGCTCGAACGGACGCCGCATGCGCTCCGCGTCCTCATGGTCTTCCCATCGAAATCGATTGACCAGAACGACGAGGCGCCGCTTTTTCGGCAGCCATTTCAGATCGCCGGCCCGCCCGACGGCATCTTGCAAAAGCGTCGAGAGCACCGACAAGTCGTCCGCCGTTTCGGCCCGCAGCCGCAGCGGCCGGTCGCTCGCGAGCGGCGCATCTTCGAACCGGGCGTCTCCCACCATCACTCGCTCTCCTTCACTCGTTCGATGCACGCGCCACAGGCACTCAGCTTTTCCTCCAGCCGCTCATAGCCGCGATCAAGATGATAGACCCGGCTGACAACGGTTTCCCCCTCGGCGGCCAGGGCCGCGAGGATCAGCCCCACCGACGCGCGCAGATCGGTCGCCATCACCGGCGCACCGCGCAACCGTTCGACCCCATGGACCCGCGCGATACCGCCCTGCACATCGATCTGTGCTCCCATGCGCGTCAGCTCCGGCACATGCATGAAACGGTTCTCGAAAATCCGCTCTTCGATCACGCTCTCGCCGGTCGCAAGCGTCACCATCGCCATCAGTTGCGCCTGCAAATCGGTCGGAAATCCCGGGAAGGGTTCCGTCACCACATGGAGGGGATCGATGACGCCATTGCGCCGTCGGATGCGAAGGCCCTGGGGCGTGTCATCCACCGCGATATCCGCGTCTTCCAGTTTCCCGATAAGCGCCTGCACCAGATGCCGCCGTCCGCCGCGGAGGGTGAGCTGGCCTCCTGCAAGGACCGGGGCGATCATGTAGGTGCCCATCTCGACCCGGTCGGGCAGCACCGCATGCGTGGTGCCGGACAGTCGCTCGACGCCCTCAATCTCGATTTCCGCAGTGCCCGCACCGGAGATCCGCGCACCCATGGCGGTTAGGCATTCGGCGAGGTCCGTGATCTCCGGCTCGCGCGCCGCGTTGCGCAGGACCGAAGTGCCGCGGGCAAGGGTCGCCGCCATCATCACATTCTCGGTCGCGCCGACGGAGACATTCGCGAAATCGACCACCGCGCCCGTCAGCCCATTGGGCGCGGTGGCATGTACATAGCCATCCGCCAAATGCAATTCCGCCCCCAACCTCTCGAGCCCGCCGAGATGCAGGTCGACCGGGCGCGCACCGATGGCACAGCCACCGGGCAGCGAAACCTGCGCCCGGCCGATGCGCGCCAAGAGCGGCCCAAGCACCAGGATCGAGGCGCGCATCTTCCGCACGATGTCGTAATGGGCGAGATGGCTCTGGAGGTCCGATGCGCTGATCGCCAGCACTTTGCCCTCCGCCAAGCTCACGATCTCGCAGCCAAGCGACGCCAAGAGGCTGCTCATGGTCCTGATATCCGCAAGCCGCGGCACATTGGTCAGGGTCAGCGGCTGATCGGTCAAAAGCGCTGCTGGCATCAGCGTAAGACAGGCATTTTTCGCGCCAGAGATCTCGATCTCGCCGTCCAGCGGGCGGCCGCCTTGCACCCGTATCTTATCCATTTGCGCTCAACTTCTCTGTGCGCTCACGCATCGCCGCCGCGATCGGCACTGGCCTGCTCGGTTCCGTCGGCCGCCCCCGATTGCCGCGCCCGGGCTTGTGCCTTACGCTTCCGCAGGTTCGCGCGGAGGGCAGCCGCAAGGCGGTCATCCGAGGCGTTGCCGGTCGGGGTCGCCGTTTCTTTGCCTTTGTCGCTCATGGCAGTCATGTATTCGGCCGATCCGGCTAGGTCCAGATAGCGCTTGCAATTGGCGGATCGCGGCGTATCACTCCGCCCGGGATGCGACGGTCTTTTGCACAATAGTTCATACCGTCATTCGGCGTCGGTCGCCGTCGTGCCGAGTGGGCCGGATCGGCCTGCGCTGCCGTAGCTCAGGGGTAGAGCACTCCCTTGGTAAGGGAGAGGTCGAGAGTTCAAATCTCTCCGGCAGCACCATCCATCTCTCCACCCTCCGAAATCACACCTAACACATTGAAGGGTATGGTCTTCTTTGGTGTTCTAAATCCTGTTTCGCGGCAATATGACAGATGCTCGGCAAAGGCGAGTTTCAGCACCAGTTTTTGCAGCTCCAATTGCCCAGAGTTCCAGATTTTACAAGGGTTTGATAGGAACCGCACCGGGAGTTCAAACACCTGACCAAAGCTCATGCGCGGCTTACCGGAATTCCGGGCCCTTTCCTCCAGAACGAACTTCTGGCGCTCCAGCTCGGCGATGCGGTTTTCATAGCTGGCGATGACGCGCGGATTGCCGGCATTGGCGGCTCTATCAACGACATCTGCAATGCTCTTCTCCACCTCGGACACCCTTTTGCGCAAAATGCGTATTCCGACGGATCCGAACAGCGGTTCCAGCGACATCCGTACAGGGACTCCGGTCTACCCGTACAAAACTGAGCGTAGTTTCTGATGTCAACGATCCTGGCCTTGGTCAAGGTACCGGGAGGGGCCGCGCGCGTCGCAGCGTGCGCCCCATAACGCTGACGATGCGGCGCGCGTGGCGGACCGAAGCCCTCCGTCAGGCCGCTACGCTGACGAAGGAACTTGTGCGCCAGACGCGGGGCTGTGAGGCCTGCAGCCGTCTCATGATGATCCCGGGCGTCGGCACGGTCACGGCCGCGACGTTCGTTGCGACCATCGACACGCCTGGGCGCTGCAGGCGCTCCCGGTCCGTCCGCGCCTATGCCGGTCTGACATTGCGCCGTCACCAGTCTGGCGCGGTCGACTATGGCGGCCGGGTCTCCAAGCGCGGGGACCGAATGCTGCGCGGGATACTCTATGAAGCGGCGAACAGCCTGCTCTGTCGCGTGAAACCCGGCCGCGGTCAGCGGCTGAAGGAGTGGGCCATGGCCGTGAAGAAGAGGACCAACCACAAGAAGGCCGTCGTGGCGCTCGCCCGCAAGCCCGCGGTCATTATGCACGCGATCTGGGTAGTTGGCACTGTCTTCGAGGAGGCGACAGCATGACGAGGGAGGTGCTCTGAACACAGGCCTCCCGAACAGTTGCCGCGTCGGCGAGCCGCGGCAGGCATCGGGCCGAACCCGCGCAATCGAGATGCGGGCAGAACTGCACCGCGCATTTCACCTTCGGGTCGCCCGAGCCTTGAACGCCGGGATGAAGCGCCCTGGTGGACGACTTCGGAAAGAAGCTTGCAGGCGGCCGACACAGCGGACAAACTCACCGGGCGCGGGAGATAAACTAAAGCAACCTGCATCCCGACCGATGAGGGCTGGCTGTACCTGGTAGCGGTGAAGGACGTGGCGACGATGGAAATCGTCGGGTTGTCGATGTCCGACCGACTAAAAAGCATGCTCTGCGAGGGCGCTCTGAAAATGGCGATCCGGAACCGGCGACCGTCCAGGCGACTGATCCATCATAGCGACCGCGGCGTGCAATATACCTGCGGCCACGACCGCAAACTGCTCACCCTCCATGGCATAACGGCCTCGATGAGCTGGAAGGGGAACTGCCTCGACAATGCGCCCATGGAGAGCTTTTCGGGTCGCTCAAGACCGAACTCGTGCGTCGCACCCGGTTCGGAACAAGAGCCGAAGCACGGCGCGCGCTCTTCGAGTACATCGAGATCTTCTACAACCGGCAGCGCCGACAGTCGACCATCGGCTACAGGGCACCAACCCAAGCGAGGATGGACATGGTCACAGCGCGGGCTAGACACTTAAGAACGCTCTGGTCCGGGAACAGCCAGCGTTCGGCCATGGGCACACAAGCATCCTTCTGCCCCGGGGCGTTCCGTCCACCATGCCCACAGGAGGTCCAGGATCTCCGCCGACAGCATGACGTTGCGGTCCGTCTGCCCCTTCGACTGGACGATCCGGATGATCCCCTGGTCGCTGTCGTCGTGTCGGAGACGCGCCTCCGATACGATGTCACCGACCCGCCATCGGGTGACCTCGCCCGCGCGCAATCCGCAGCCATAGGCTAGCAACAGCATTGTCCGGGTCCGCAGGTTCGGTGCCAGGACGAGCAGGCGCTTTACCTCCCGCTCGCTCAGGACCAGGGGAACCCGCTTCGGCTCTTGCAGATGAAAGACCTCGGCAGCCAGATCGTGGCGCCTGAGTGTTACCCGGAACAGGAACTTCACCCCGGTCATGATCCGGTTGCGGTTGCAGATGCTGGCACCGCTCTCGATCAGATCCCGTTGGAAGATCTTGACGTCATCGGGCGTCGCAGTGTCGGGCGAACGCTGGAGCCAGGCTGCGAACCGCCGGCAGAAGCGGATATGGAACCTCTGCGACACAGGCCCGAAACTGCGGGACGTCATGTCGTCGATACATGACGGCCGCCCAGTGCCGCCGCCAGGACATTGCGATCGCGGGGTATTTCTGACCCCAGTCGCTCTCGGCGAAGACCTCCAGGGCGGCTGCGCCAGCGTCGGCATCGGTCGCCTTGTAGACCGCCTCCAGCGCGGCCGCGACCGCCCGGCGGTCCTTGTAGGGTCAGGAGGGGCAGAAAACGATCCAGTGGATCGTTTTCCCGACGAACAAATCCAGCGAGTTCCGGATCAGGCGAACGATGCAGGTCTGGACCTGGGTTTCGGGAAACACGGCGGTGATCGCATCGGGAAACCCCTTCAGGCCGTCGACCACGGCGATCAGGATATCCTCGTCGCAGATCTTGACCCGTGTCGTCATTGTGCTCGAACCGATGGCGCACCAATGGCGAGCATCGAAGAAGACCGGGGGATAGAGCGGCTCGAGCGGGCGGTTCTGCCACTCGGCGACCTCGTCGAGCACCTCGCCCGGTTCTGCGTC
>JBCCRM010000072.1:0-7467 GCA_039513195.1 Pseudomonadota bacterium
CGGGTCGTGCCAACCGAGATGACCATGCAGATGCATATGTTCGGCATGATGTACGCGCCGACCGATTGGCTGACCCTGATGGCGATGGCCAGCTATGTCGACAAGTCGATGGACCACATCACGTTTCAGGGCGGCATGGGCACCACCGTCCTCGGCGGGTTCACGACCGAGTCCTCGGGCTTCGGCGACACGCGGGTCGGTGGGCTGATCGGCCTCTATGACGACGAAATCCATCATGTCCATTTCAATGCGGGTCTGAGCATCCCGACCGGCTCGATCACCGAGGAGGACGATGTGCTAGCGCCGACTGGGGACCGGCCGACGCTGAGACTGCCCTATCCGATGCAGCTCGGCTCCGGGACCGTCGATCTGATGCCTGGGATGACCTATACGGGCAAGTCGGGCAAGTTCGGCTGGGGCGCGCAGGCCATCGGCACGGTTCGTCTGGGGCGCAATTCCGAAAGCTATTCCCTCGGCGACGGGTTCGAGGCGACGGCCTGGGGCAGCTATTCCCCGTGGCCTTGGATCAGCTTCTCCGGCCGGGTGAAGGGCTCGTCTCTCGGTCAGATCGACGGTCAGGATCCGCTCATCGTCGCCCCGGTCCAGACCGCGGACCCGGACAATCAGGGCGGCCAGCAGATCTTTATGCTGGGCGGGATCAACCTCGTCGGGCAGGAGGGGTTTTTGCGCAATCAACGCCTCGCGGTCGAGGTCGGTTTGCCGGTCTACCGCGATCTCAACGGCCCGCAATTGGAGACCGATCTGGTGGTGACCGTGGGGTATCAGATCGCGTTCTGACGCCGTTGGCCGCCGCTCTCCGGACGAGTGGCGGCCGATCCACCGCCGGGTGGCGAGCCACTCGGCGAGGCGGGCAGGTCGCTCTCGCGAAAAGCGCGGCAGAATTGGGTGTTGACCGCCAGGACCTCATCCGGGGCGGACTGCGATGCCGCGGTCAGCGGCGATGCGCAGGCGAGGACGACGGTAACCAGCAGGCGGATCATCGCGTTGGTTCTCGGTTGCTCCCTCCGAACCCCGGCGCTCTGAAAGACTACGGCCCCGCCCCGGCACGCCTATCCTCACATCGCCAGGGCGCCGGGCGACTGCTCCGTGAACACGCGGATGTAGTCCCCCGGCGAGGAGCCCGCCCAGAACACCCACAGACGGAAGGGATCCTGCGCGTCGATCCACACATAGTCGCCGCGTTCCAACCCGCGGAGCTCGGTGCAGATATAATTGACCGCAGTATTGGCCAGGAAATCGGTCGCGGACATGGTGTCCTGGAAGGCGGCGATGCCGAGGATCGGGGCATCGAAATCGACATAGCCGTGATGGATCCCGGCAAAGCTGTCGAAGAAGACGTAGTGGCTGGCGACCACTGTCCCCGCCGCGATGACCCCCTGATCGCCGCCGATATCGACGCGGATCGGCTGCTCCAGCAGGATGTTCTGGTCTTCGTCGAACGCGTAGAGATGCGGAGTGTTGAAAGTGTCGTTGCCGACCGCAAATGACGTTGCCGGGTCCAGCTTCACAAACTTGCCGTTGGCATTCTGCCGCACGATACCGCCATCCAGCACGACGGCAGCCGCCTGGCTGGCGATCAGGACGAAAAGAGCTGCGAAGACAATCTGCTGGCGCATGGCGGCTCCGGATCACAATGCTTAGCATCATCAGCTAGCGGGCCGGCCGGCATGGACCAAGCCAGCCCTGACCGCTCTCGGAAATGTGAAGGATGTTGCAGTTTGCAGGCTCCTAGGGCGGAACGGCGCTATCGCTTTGGCCGAGGCCATGGGACCATCCGGTGATCCGGCGTCAAGAGACCGCACCAGATGTCGAATGGTTGCCCGCCATAGGACGCGAGGAACAGCGCGCCGACCGTTCCATGGGTCACGACGACTTCGTCACCGCGGCCCGTCGACATCATGGCATCGACCGCACGCGCGAAGCGGGTGGAGGCTGCCCGGGCTGTCTCGCTTCCGAAGACGAGGTCGTCGGGATGTTCAAAGAAGCGCTTCAATCGTGTTCGAAACGCCTGATCGTTTTCTATGAATGGCTCGTTTTCGCGGTGATGCTCCTCGAAACCGTCTCTGATCTCGAAAGGCACACCGAAATGGGCGGCCAGGGCAGTGGCGGTCTGGACAGCCTTCTTCTGCGGGCTTGAGACGATCCGATCCGGCGGCGCGTGAAAGACCCGGTTCGCGAGCTCGCGGATCGCGGTTCGCGCCCCGGGCGCAAGGCACCAATCTGCCGATGGCGTCGCGGGGTCGACAACCACCTGGGCATGGCGGACGATGTGAAGCCTGCGCATGCCTCTCACATAGTGCGGTCTTTGCGGCGCGGTCGGTCGTTTCAGGCCAGGGAGACGGCGGCCCGGGACCCCTTTTCCAACCATCGCTTGCGCGGCAACGAAGGGAACGCGCCGGATCGAGTTCAGGCAGGCTCACATCGGCGAGGTCGCCTGTATGGCCCATATCCGGGGCAAGGTCGCCGGCAGCCACAGCGCCAAGGGCTCGCGGATCCCGACGAGACTATCTGGCGAAGCTCCCTGCCCTGCAATGCACCGCCCGGCCGACGCATTTCGATCAGGCGCACCGAAGTAAGGCCGGTGTTCGATGAACTCGAAGCCTTGCCCGGTGCGCCCTTCGCCCGGTTTGTTGGAGGGATAGGGGCTTGCCGGTATAAGCGCCCCGGAATTGAGCGATTTGGGTCGGCGAGTGATGGGTAGCCGAGGGCGGGATGGCACCGGCCTGCTTGCAGCGAAGACCGAAGGCCAAGTGTGCGCGGTGTGATCCCGGGTCTGAGGGGCGGATCACGTCGCGCGGCCGTCGCTAACCGAGACCGTCAAACCAAGGGCCTCGGCCGCATGCCGGAACGGACGACCCCTTGGCCTGACTGAGCCCCGTTCTGCCGACGCCCCAGCGCCCTATCCGTCGCTCTTACTCATCAGTCCAGGATGGAGACGACCGCGATCTCACCGCAACGCGGCGAGCGCCGATGTTGAAGACCAACCCCCATGAGAACCCCGCGTCAGACCCGGTCGATATGTGTGACCCAAGCGCGGATCAAAGCACGCTCGAAATACTGCGCCCGTCCACGCCAATTCCGGGCCGCCCGCCCCGAGGCGACAGCGCGCCTGCCGAGATCGTTCGAGAAGATCGCGAAGGCCAGGCGCCGTCCGCGGGGTGTCGCGATATAGCCTGCAAGGCCGCGCACGAAGGACATCGTGCCCGTCTTGGCGACCACATCCAGGCCCGCGTCGTCGAATTTGACCCGCCGGTCCCGCACCCTTTGGCGCGGCAGCAGCGCCGCCAACGACCCGGGCAGCCGCGCATGCGGCACCACGCCCGGCGACCGTTGCTGCGCTGCTTCGACCAACAGATCGGCGACCCGCGCTGGTGCCAAACGCGACGCGACGCTGAGCCCGGAGTGGTTGCGAAGATCCAGGCCGGGGTCGCCGCGGCTGGTGCCGATCTCGGCCGCGGCCCAGGTATTGAGCGCCCTGGCCGACGCCTCCAAACTGCCGACGCGGCCCCAGTCCTGCTTAGTTGCGGCAACGCCGACGATTTCGGCGGTCAGATTGGTCGAGTGCTTCAGCATCGAGCGCAGGATCTGCGGCAATGGCCGCCCCCGATACCGCGCAATTACCTCCGGCGCTGCGGTCGCGCCGAGCCCCTGCGTCGCCAGGTCCCGCAACGGCAGGCCCGCCGCCGCCTTGCCCGTAACCGAGGCCTCCTGCGCCGCGACTGACGCCACCGGCGCCAGCGCCACCAGACCCGGCGCCGCGACTTCGACGTTGCGGTGCGGCAGGCTCGCGACCGGACCCAAGCTCAACCCGTAGGTCTTTGCCAGGTCGCGGAAAACGCCAGCCGCATAAGCCGCAGGCATGCGCACGGGCAACCAGCGCCCGCCGGGCCGGCGCACGGCGCTGCCGGCGAGGGTCCACTCCTCCCCCTCGACGCCGACCTGATGGCGGAAGGCCGGCGATCGGCGACTGCGATCGATGGTGACCCGCACCCCGTCGACCGCAGGGTTCAGCCGGTCGGCCCGCGCTGTGACGCGCAGATCCTCGTCCCCGGCATTGGCCGACCATTCAACCCGCACGCGGTTGAAATTTAGATTGAGCGCCGACACCCCGGGATTGTAAGCGGCATCCTCCGGCTGCGTGGGCTCGATCGCCGGCAATTCCGGCAGCGCCTGGGTATCGACCAAAAATTGCCCGTCGACCCGGCGCAGCCCGCTCTCCGCCACCTGTTGGATCAGCGGCACAAGGGTGTCGGTGTTCAACTCCGGATCGCCGCCGCCGACCAGGATCAGATCGCCATCGAGCGCACCATTGACGACCTTGCCTGTGCGCGCCACCCGTGTCTCGAACCGATGCTCGGGGCCCAGACGGTCCAGCGCATAGGCCGCCGTGACCAGCTTTGCGACCGATGCCGGCGCAAGGGGCGTCTCGGCGTTCCGGGCGTCGATAACCACACCGCTGTCGAGATCCACGGCGACCCAACCGGCAACCCCGCTCGCCCCCGCACGGGCAAACACCGCATCGCCGATTTGGGCCACGGGTGCCAGGCCAGCGGGCCGGGCCACGGGCACCGGCGCATTCTCCACCGCCGCCGCCGATCCGACCATGGCGAAGCCCGCCAGCAAAGCAGCAAGGACAGCCCGGCGATGAACGCGCATCAGGACGCTCCGATCAATCAAACGCCCTAACCGTGACAGAGCGGCGCCGGTCGCGCAATGATTGTCTGCCGCCGATTTTATCAAATATCATGAGATGGTTATCGCGCAACGCGATGCCACAGAACCGCCCGATTCAAGGCCATTCTCCCCGATTTCGGATCGCCGTCGAGGACGCCGGCGACATTGGCCCGGTGACCAGAACCCAGCGCGGCGCCGGCCCGTAGCCCAGGCACGAAGCCCCGCCCTGCGGCAGACGATGCGCAGCAAAGGCGCGGGCAGCGGGTGACAGGCCTGCCTTCAACTGCTCGCCCGGCCGCGCCAGCACCCCCACCGGGTAATGCCTCATAATCCAGGACCAACGTTCCCAGCGGTGCAAACTGCGCAGGTTGTCCGCGCCCATCAGCCAAACGAACCGAACGCCGGGGTAGCGCGCGCTCAACCGCGCCAAGGTGTCGGCGGTGTAGCGCGAGCCCAAATGCCGCTCCAGATCCGTGACCGCGACCCGTGGATGGCGCATCAGGGCCCGGCACGCGGTCAGGCGACGCTCGATTGCTGCAGGGCCTTTGGTCTTCAGCGGATTGCCCGGCGACACCAGCCACCACACCCAGTCCAGCTGCAAAGACCGCAGCGCCCAACGGGTAATATGCGCATGCCCCGGATGCGGAGGATCGAACGACCCGCCCAGGAGGCCGATCCTCTGGCCGGAGCTGGCGATGGGGCCGGGGACGAGCACGAAACGGTCTCCGTGGGGGCGGGAGGCGAGAGCAGAGCCCCTATACGCACGCCCACACACCCACCTGTCAATCGCCCACAGAAATCGGGCAACGCACCCATATCGGGGGCAAAACCGCCATCATCTCGCCCCGATCCTGAACCAATCTCATCCCGAATTGATGGACGGCGGCGGTCTCTGGCGCTGCCCACAGACCGGAGAGGCACGATGGCCTTTTATCTTCGGGTTCTCAGTCTGGCACCGCTTTTGTCGCTTTGGGTGCTGGCGCAGGCCGGCCTTTACGCCGTGCTTTTGGTGACAACCAAGACGATGCTTGCCAACGGGCAAACGCCCGCGCAGGTCGATGCAGCATTCGCGGCGATCGCGATGCCCTGCCGCACGGGTTGCCCGATCGGCGCAATCACCGTCACCGCCTGGGATGTGATTGTCTGGAGCGTGCTCGCCTGGCTAATGGCGCTCTTCGTCTATCGTCTTAACCGCAGCACCCTGCGGGTTCTGGGCTTCGCCGAAGGGGCCACGGCGGGTGCGCTGCTGATGCCGAGCTGGGGTTGGATCAAGGAGATGGCACTGCCCCTCGCCGCAGCGTTGGCGCTCGCGGTCTGGCTCGGCTACGATCCGGCGGCGACCCCGAATGCCGAGCCGGAGACGGCACTCGCCGAGCTGACCGCGCATCGGCCCATCATACCCGAGGGCGGGATGAACGCGGCCGGCTATGTGGCGGAGTACTGGCCGTCGCTCGGCTGGCTGTTCGCGGTCTCGATGGCGCTGTTCGTGCCTGCGGGGCTCTCGGCGGTGAAGCGCGCGGCAAAGCTACGCCTGCCCTTCCGCACCTTCGGGATGGGCGCTCCGCAACTCTTGCTTTTGGGGATCGTCTTCTTCGCGATCACAATTCCTGCGGCGGTGCATCTGGTGCCGCCGGCAATTGGGGGGATCGGCTGGCTCCTGGGCCTGGACCTGCAGCCCTGCCTCACCACGCTGCTGATCGCCCAGGGGCTCTGGCTCTTCGCCATGCTCACGGTCGCGAGCGCCATGATCCTCGACCGCCGCCTTGACGATGTCGATCTGATCTAATGTGAGCAGCCTGAGGAGCGGATAGCGCAGCGGCGAAGGGCGGTCGCGCAGTTGTCGGATCGTCGCATGGGCGTGCCCACCCCAGATGGGTCACGATCGGCACAGATTTATCCCGCAGTCAGGACGGCAGAGAACGGCTGATAGGCGGCACCGGCCCAAAGAGATCTTCGTCAAGCCGATCCTGGCGGAAGCGGCAAACGCGTTGAATCTCTTGGGAAAGGTCGGATGCGCCGTGTCAGGCTCGCACGGGCAAAGCCCGTGAACCCCGCGCGACACCGCAGGTACACCTAGAGCGTACGGGCGACGTTTGGCGCGTCGCCATGTGGCCGCCATCGGTCCGCGGCCCATGGCGGACAATCGCCGCGCATGACCGAGCGCGAGATCCCGCAGCGGCGCTCCGACTGGGCGCTGCTTGCCGAGGACGTCATCGAGTTTGCGCGCTAAAATAGGCGCTACGGCTACCAGATGACCTCCGGGCTGCTGAACAACGCCGGTTAGGATGCGTCGTCTGCCAGGCAATGGGACGATCCGGGGAAGGGCAAGTTGAGCTTGATCGACGTGATCGACGGCCTGTCCAATCTCTTCATCCGGCGCAGCATCCCGACCTTCCGTAACCGGCCGGCCTGCGCCGCCTTGACCTTCTGATTTTGTTCTGCTGCCCAGTTCCATGGCAGGAGTTCGTCGAGCCTTGGGTTGATGTGGTCGGCGATGCGGCCCAGAACGTCAGCGAGGTAGGCCTGCGGATTGAGGCCTGAGAGCTTGGTGGTTTTTATGACACTCATCGCGTTGGCGAGGGTCTCGCCACCGGCGTCGGAGCCTGCGAACATCCAGCTCTTTCGTCCAATGGTAATCCCCCCTGAAAGTAGGAGAATGTGGAAGTAGAATTTTCTCGCCATGATGGAAGAGGAGATTCAGATGAAGAAGTCACGGTTTAGCGAAGCTCAGATCATGGCTGTTCTACAACAGGCCGAGAACGGTGTGCCTGC
>JBCCRM010000073.1:0-6869 GCA_039513195.1 Pseudomonadota bacterium
CCCTCCAAGGTCTACGTTGCCGACCCGACGGCCCGGGGCATGACCGGCTTCCGCCCGTCGTTGCTCAACCTACCCTTTGGCGCCGACGCCGCCCTTTCCCGGGCCTATACTTCGTGTTCCGCCCTGTTCTCAGAGGACTAGTCTTCTTCCTCACCCCGTCCGGCGAGCGAGAGTGGCTGCGCATCGATCCCCCGCGACAGGCACCAATGGCAGAGGGCGTCTTCCGCCCCATGGGTCACCCAGACATGCTCGGCGCCCGTTTCGAGGATCGTGGCGCAGAGCTCGTCCCAATCCGCATGGTCGGAGATCACCATAGGAATCTCGACCCCCCGCTGCTTGGCTCTCTGGCGCACCCGCATCCAGCCGGACGCGCCGACGATCATCGGCTCTGGCAGGCGCCGGCACCATTTGTCTGCGAGGGCGGAGGGTGGGGCCAGAACCACCTCTCCCGCCAGGCTTTTCGGATCGGCCTGGGTGGCATTCTCGACTGGGCCGAGTGGAATGCCGAGCGCCTCATAGGTCTCGCAGAGCTTGATCAGCGCCCCGTGGAGCCAAATGGTTCGGTCGAAGCCCGCGGCGCGCAGTTCGCAGATCAGCCGCTGGGCTTTACCGAGGGCATAGACCCCGACCGCGTGGGCACGTTCCGGGAAAAGCTCCAGGGATTTCAGAAGCTTGGTAATCTCTCCCACCGTCGGTGGGTGGCGGAACACCGGCAGCCCGAAGGTCGCCTCTGTCACGAAGAGATCGCAGGCAACCGGCTCAAAATCTGCTGCTGTGGGGTCAGGTCGGCGCTTGTAGTCACCAGAGACGACCGCTCGCGCGCCATCGCGCTCGATCACGATTTGGGCTGCCCCGAGCACATGCCCTGCCGGCGCCATCCCCAGCGAGACGCCGCCATGGGTCACCGTCTCACCTTGCGTGAAGGCTTGCACCGAACCGAAGGCGTCGGCGCCGTAGCGCGCCTGCGCCAGGGCTGCTGTTTCGGGCGTCGCCAGCATGTGGCGATGCCCCGGCCGACAATGATCGCCATGGGCATGGGTGACGACCGCGTATTCAACCGGCCGATGCGGGTCGATGTGGAAACCGCCCGGTGGGCAGTAGAGCCCAGCTTCGGTCATGGTGAGAAGATCGGTCGCCATCATGCCGGTGAGGTAGCGCCGTCGTAACGCCCCGGCGAGTGGCCGCTCTGCATCGGGGAGTGCTGCTCAAGAGCAACGAGAAATTTAGAAGATGTTGAAAATTGCGGGCTTCCGGCGCTTTCCTCACGAGGGCGCTGCTATACTTCAAGAGTGAGAATGGCGTCGGGATGTCTCTCCCGGCGAGTCGTGTTTGGCTGCGGAAGGATGCAGAACATGCGCACCATGTGGACGGTCTTGGGTTTGGTTGTGGGTATCGCGGTCGGCGGAGCAGCCGCAGCCCAGAGCATCACCTCGGAACTGACGGATCCCCCCTCGCCGTTGGAGGATCTGGAGAGCACCAACCAATTTATCAATGAAGATGCGCCGCAAAAGAGCGACCGCTGGAACCCCAACATCGTGGAACGGGTGCTGCCGGGCGAGTTCGGGGCCACCAATCCCGGTCAGACGGATGCAGCGAATTTCGGCGAGATCGAGAAGGGTACGATCACCAACTAAGCGCCGGACCTCTGAAGTAAGACGCGACCGGGCTGCGCGGTGATTGCGCAGCCCGAATTCATCTAAGCCCCTGACTCTAAACACGAACGCGAGTCAGTGACATCGTCTTCTGCGTGTATGAAGCATCACACACACGCTTGGGTCGGAATGGTAGCGTCCCTGCATTGAGGGGCAACAGCGGCACAACCGATGATCGATTTCCTCGGCTTTCTTGCAGGCGCGTTGGTTTTGCTGACATTTGCCATGCGCTCCATGATGTGGCTGCGCCTGGTTGCCATTGGATCGAATATGGCGTTTCTCGTGTATGGCCTCGCGGTGAGGCTGATGCCGATCTGGCTGCTCCACGCGATGCTACTGCCGCTCAACTTGCTGCGGCTTGAGCAGATGTTCCGGGTGCGGCAAACCAATCCAATCAGACTGCCGCACCGGGCGAGGCCGAAAAACCTCTTCGTCACCGTGCGTTGCAACGGGTTGCCCCGTCGCCGCGAGCAGCGTTAGGCGAGCGATAGATTGCCCGCGGATTGCCGCCCGTCGCGGCCGGTCTCAAGCTCGAAATTGACCTTCTGACCCTCATCGAGAGAGCTGAGGCCCGCGCGCTCAACCGCCGAGATATGCACGAAAACGTCCTTCGAGCCGCCATCCGGTTGGATAAAGCCGAAGCCTTTGGTGGTGTTGAACCATTTCACGGTGCCGGTGGGCATGACGTGGTCTCCTATTCAGATGCTGCCCACGGGATGCGGCAGCGCGGCGCAGTCATAGCAAGATCGAGAGACTGAAGCCGGTAACGGAGACAGCGGTCGATAGTGATGATGTCGCCTGCCTCATATGACTCTCCCGGCTGAAAATGACAAGAGGGGATCTGCTGCGGTTGCACAGTGAGAGCCGCAAGATGCGCCGCCAAACGTCTCAAATCGCTCGATTTTCAGGATACACAGTGTATGCACAACTTATGCACAATGCATATGCAGACAATTTTAATCAGTTTTTGCAAAGCTCGGGGCCAGAGGATAACGGAGGGTAACCGATGGACGACTACAAACCCCGGCGCACGGCCAGTCAAATCCGCGCCAATCTGCAGATGCTCGACGAGATCGCGGCGCTGGAAAAAGACATCCGCGAGCGCGAATTGCGCGACCTTATCCCGTCGGAATGGCACAGTTTGGAGGAGGACATCCCAACGCGCCCGCGCAAACAGCGCGTCACCGCGGCGATCGACTCGGATGTGCTGTGCTTCTTCCGCAAGATGGGCCATGGCTATCAGGCCCGCATGAACCGCGTGCTGCGCACCTATATGCTCGCGCGCCTGGCGAAGGAGATCCGCGGCCAATGGGACCCCGGCCCGAGGTGAGGCGTCACGCCGCGCGGTCGTCGATGGCGTAGCGCTCGAAAAACACCGCAAGGTCGTCGGTGGTGTTCTCCCGCTTGATGACGGCCATGCCGATCTCGAACGCTGCGATCTCCGGCGCGTCGAGATACCAGCCGTTGAGATCCAGGAAGACGATGGCGCCGAGCCAGGCGAGGCGCCTGTTGCCATCGACCAAGGCGTGGCGCGTCGCGATCCCCTCGAACATCAGGGCGGCGAGGCGGAAGGGCGTCGCGTCCGGCTCGGAGTCGGCGGCGGTCCTGGCGCGGTCGAAGCCTGCGGTGAGATCGTCTGGCCGCGCGATCTGGAGGGTGACGCCCTCTGCCTCCATCCTCCGGCGGAGATAGGCTGTGACCTGCTCCTGATCTGGCCAGACGTATTCGGCGGTCACTGCCCGAACAGGTCGAGCGTCCGGGCGTAGCGCGCGCCCATCTTCTCGACCGAGGCGCGGGTCCTCTCGGCAACCGAGTCAGCCTTGGCAACGGTCATACGGCCCTCAGTGATGGAGACCTCGACTTCCGTCCCGATCTCCGCCCCCATGGCGCGCAACTCCTCTCGAGTGACGGGGATCATAGCACCATTGCCGGTCCTTTTGATCTGTGTGCGCTTGTTCATACAGATGTATATACGCCAGCCGACGCAGCAGCACAAGCATTGGCTTCATCCTCCCCGGGCATTATCATTCTATGCATGAGCATGTCTTTGACGGAGATCGCTGTTCGGGCCGAGGCTGCACTCGACGCCGGCGCGCAGAGCGAGTTGGCTGAGATCATCCGCGACTTTGTCGCCGTTCGGCAGACGCCTGAACCGTTCACACCCGACGAGATGACGCATCTCCGCGCAGTCGATGCTGAGCCGTTCGTGGCTGCCGATCCAGCGGCAGTGCAGGCCGTCTTCGACCGGGCGCGTGGCTGAGCTTCGCTGGTCGGAACGCGCACTCCGGTCGCTCCTTCACATCGAGAGCTGGCTTGGCGAGCAGAGCCCCGAAGGTGCCCGGAACGTGATCGCCGAGATCGACCGGACCTGCACGCTGATCGCCACGATGCCGAGCCTTGGCCCGCCGCTCCCAGGGACAGGCCTGCGCTTCCACATCACCCGCCGTTTCAAATACCGAATAGTCTACCGCGTGACCCCAGATGCCATCGAGATCCGTGATGTGGTGCACCCGAAGAGGGAACCTTAGGCCGCGGCTGGATTAGCCTTAGCAGCCAGCCGTGACCAAGACCTCCGCTGCCATGTCGCGCAACTCCTCCCTTGTTACGGGGAGCATGGCTTCGCCACTTGTCTCGGTAATCGATCTCCGCTTTTTGATTTAATAGGCTTCAATTTCTATTTGCGTTCTTCGGCTCCCGATTCCAATTCACCGGTATCCTTAGTCACGTCGACACGGAAGTGCCAAGGTTCACGCTGTGCTTCTGGGAGGCTGGATACCAGAAGAGCTCCAGATTGCAGGGCCACTTTTTCGTTATCACGAAGCATGTCTTTGAGTTTTGCCGAGAATTCAGAAATACAATCAAATAAACGAGTAATGTTTATTATTTCGTCAAGTCCTTGAAGGATGATGTTGTCTACCTCGTAAAAGATATCTTTGATTCCATCGTCGGCAGCAAACGCAAAGCCATGCATGATAGGCTCCATCGAAATAATTTCGATTTTGTATCCTCGCTCAAACTCACGAGTTTTCACAGAGTGAGTGAATTTTATGATACCATGGAGTGGCAGGCTGCGGTTCTTATCCGCAAGATTTCTAGTCCTTTGTGAAAGATGAACCTTCTTGTCGCGCAATCTCTTTGAAGAATAAAAGAAGCCCTTGAGCTCACGGTATCCTGATACCTGCCGAAAAAATGTATCGTTTCCAAAGAAGCATCTTAATGCATCAACATGCTCGATAATCTCCCACGCGGATCGAAATATCTCGACCCTCTCTCTATCGCTCATTGCGCACGGATCTCTTTCAGAGAGACGTTTAAGAGTGAAATAGAGTTCAATGTAGTTTAGACACATAACATCAGACACAAACGCAACGCTATGAAACAATATTCTTTGCTCTGGCGTCTGAAGGTATGGAAACTCCCTGAGACAGCTGAAATAGCTTTGAAAACACGGCGCATCTCCCATGAAATCTGGCTCCTATCGGAATTACCTCGCGAATTTCTTGTACTTGATCCGTTTCGGTTCGACGCTGTCGGGGCCGAGGCGGCGGATCTTGTCGGCCTCGTAGTCCTCGAAATTGCCCTCGAACCATTCGACATGGCCCTCGCCCTCGAAGGCGAGGATATGGGTGCAGAGGCGGTCCAGGAAGAACCGGTCGTGCGAGATCACCACCGCGCAGCCGGCGAAGTCTTCCAGCGCGTCCTCGAGCGCGCGCAATGTCTCGACATCCAGGTCGTTGGTCGGCTCGTCCAGCAGCAGCACATTCCCGCCGGACTTCAACAGCTTGGCCATATGGACCCGGTTCCGCTCGCCCCCCGATAGCAGCTTGACCTTCTTCTGCTGATCGCCGCCCTTGAAGTTGAAGGCGCCGCAATAGGCGCGCGAGTTCATCTCGGCATCGCCCAGCGGCAGCACGTCGAGGCCGCCGGAAATTTCCTCCCACACCGTCGCGTCGCCCGCCAGCGCATCGCGGGACTGGTCGACATAGGCGAGCTGCACTGTCTCTCCGAAATCGATCTGGCCCGCATCCGGCTGTTCCTGCCCGGTGAGCATCCGGAACAGTGTCGACTTGCCGGCGCCGTTCGGGCCGATCACGCCGACGATGCCGCCGGGGGGCAGCGAGAAGCTGAGCCCGTCGATCAGCAGCCGGTCGCCATAGCCCTTCTTCAGCCCCTCGACCTCGATCACCCGCTGGCCGAGGCGCGGGCCGTTCGGGATGATGATCTGCGCGCGGCCGAGCTTCTCGCGCTCCGACTTGTTGGCGAGCTCGTTATAGGCGTTGATCCGCGCTTTCGACTTCGCCTGGCGGGCCTTTGGGGCGGCGCGGATCCAGTCGAGCTCCCGCTCCAGGGTCTTCTGGCGGGATTTGTCCTCGCGCGCCTCCTGCGCCAGGCGTTTGGCCTTTTGCTCCAGCCAGGCGGAGTAGTTGCCCTCATAGGGGATGCCGCGGCCGCGGTCGAGCTCCAGGATCCAGCCGGTGATCTGGTCCAGGAAGTAGCGGTCATGGGTGACGATCAGGCAGGTGCCTTTGTACTCGATCAGGTGTTTCTGCAGCCAAGCGATGGTCTCGGCGTCGAGATGGTTGGTGGGCTCGTCCAGCAGCAGCATCTCCGGCGCCTCGAGCAGCAGGCGGCAGAGCGCGACGCGCCGGCGTTCGCCGCCGGAGAGGGTGGCGACCGGGGCGGTGTCGGGCGGGCAGCGCAGGGCCTCCATCGCGATGTCGATCTGCGCGTCGAGATCCCAGAGGTTCTGCGCGTCGATCTGGTCCTGGAGGGTGGTCATCTCCTCCATGAGCTCGTCGGAATAGTCTTCGGCCACCTGCATGGCGACCTCGTTGAAGCGGTCGAGCTTGGCCTTCTTGTCGGCCACGCCCAGCATGACATTGCCGCGGACATCGAGGTCTTCGTCCAGCGCCGGTTCCTGGGGCAGGTAGCCGACCTTCGCGCCCTCGGCCGCCCAAGCCTCGCCGGAGAAATCCTTGTCCTGGCCCGCCATGATGCGCATCAGGGTGGACTTACCGGCGCCGTTGACGCCCACCACGCCGATCTTGACCCCGGGGAGGAAGCTGAGCCGGATGTTTTCGAAGCATTTCTTGCCGCCCGGATAGGTCTTGGAGACGCCATCCATGTGGTAGACATACTGATAGGACGCCATTGCCTGCTCCCGCCGAGATCCGCTGTGGCCCGGGACATAGCCGGACGGTGGAATGGGCGCAATCG
>JBCCRM010000074.1:0-6474 GCA_039513195.1 Pseudomonadota bacterium
ACACGCGCGAGCTTCTCGGCTGGCACCTCTCGAAGAGCGGTAAGGCCTCGACCCCGGTCGCCGCCCTCGAGCAGGCGCTCATCGCTCGCTCCGGCACACTCGGCCGCGTCGAGACGCCGTTCCTGCTGCGATCCGATAACGTCCTATTTCTGGAAATTTTGCTGTTTGGGTGAGCAGGTCGTTGGGCATCCGGCTTCGCGGCTACCTCGAAACGGTCGCCCGGACGGGCTATGGCGTCAAGAAATGATCTCTTCCATAGCAAACACAGGGTACGCGCTTTGGCGGCCCTCACCGTGCTCACTACGAGATCCCAAATCCCAAGCAGAAGGCCCGAACATTATCTACGAGGTCAGCGAACTGCCTCCACGGCTCTGATCAGACAAGGGTCCTTCCGCCTGGGCTGACCCCCTCGAAGAAGGGGCGATAGGGTTCGCCGTGTTTGACCAAGACGTGTGCGGTGCGGGCCATCTTGGCCGCGATCGCGGTGTAGGCCTTGCGGCGCAGATGAGCGTTGTGTCGGTCCCGCGCGATGTAGCGTTCGAACTTGTCGCGGAAGCTGTTGGTGCGTTTGAGCACCGCAACCTGGCCGGCCATCCAGAGGGTCCGCCGAAGCCGGGCATTGCCATGTTTCGAGATGCGGCTTTGGCCTCTGAACATGCCGGACTGGACGGTGGCAAGGTCCATGCCGCAGAACTTCAGGAATTGGCGGTGATGCCGGAAACGGCGCAGATCGCCAGCTTCGGCCAGGATGGTCATGGCGTCGATCGGACCGATGCCGGGAATGGTTGTCAGTAACTGATAGTCCGGCAGATCAGTGAGCAGCTCGACCGCCCGGACCTCGATCTCGTTGCGCTGGCGGACAAGGCTCCGCCCTTCGGCAAGAACGAGACGAAACATGCGGACGGCGTCGGAATCGGGATGCACCGGCAATCCGACAGAGGCGACAGCCGTGGCGCAAATATCTGAAAGCAGGCATTCTTTGGAGACCTTCCGGCCGACCACCTGCCAGGCATCGGCGACAGAGGTGTCACGGCTCACAGTGGTGATCATCTGCGGGGTCGGGTACTTCTCGAGAAAGGCGAGGAACCAGTCGGTCCGCGAGCCTCGGTGAAACCGCTCAGCCTCAGGAGAGTAGTGCGTCAGGATGCGGTGCCAAAGCTCGGTCTTCGAACGCGAGACGATCTCGTGGGTCTTCGACAGCTCCCGGATGTCGTTCGTGCCCCGGACCAGCGGGTCGTGGTAGAACTGCACCGCGCCGATTTCCAGCATGTGCAGGATGACCTGCGCGTCCTTCGGGTCGTCTCGGGCTTACGCGGCCCCACTGGGGCCACGGTCCCTGCGACTGTCCCAGCTGTTGTGCAGGGCCTCCTGCGTCCGAGCCAAGCCGACCGACGAGACGAGCTTCGCCTCGAAGCCCGCCACGGTCAGGGCGTAGGCGAGCGCGCGGTGATAGTTGCCGGTCGCTTCGAAGGCGACACGCACGGGCCTGCCGTAATCGCGCAGCACCGATACGAGCCGCTCGAAGTCGTCCTTGGCGTTCAGGATCGTCAGACGCCGCCGCCGGGTCCGGCCTGGCGCCTCGATCAGGACCTCGTGGCGGTGCTTGGAAATGTCGATGCCTACGAGGACGGCATCGGATCGGGTAGAATGGTCGGCGGTCATGGTCGGTCTCCTCTTAGGTGTGGTTCGCGCAGAACCACCGTAGAGACCCGAGGCTCGGCCATGGCCGCATGCTGCGCTGATTTGAAAGGCTGCGCAGCCGGCCGTGGCCTCCGTCTGAGCATCGTTCCGAAGGTGTTACGGGTTGGTCTTCACCAGTCGGGCCTACGCGAAGATGGTCAGGAGCTATCGGCTGAAACAGGAGTTCATCACGCGTTCGCCCGCTCTCTTGGGCGGATCGCGTTCGCGGGCTCACTGCCCGCAACAGAAAGGCATGATGGAGCGCCTCATCCGATCGCTGAAGGAACAGTGCATCCATCGTCAGCGGTTCGAAAGCCTGGCACACGCCAGCCGCGCGATTGGCGACTGGATCGTTCGGCATCGCCTCGAACCAATGACGGCGGATGTCTCACTCTACAACCACCGCCGGCCGCACCAGGCGCTCGGCATGAGGACACCCGCCGCAGCCTTCGAACTAGCGGCCAAACCTAAGCAGACTCCGCTGGGACGATACATGTTTCTCGAAACGCGTCGCGACGGCGCGGAAGTGCCTAATCTTGCTGAAGGACCTTTCAAGCAGATTGCGATAGCGATAGAGGAGGGCGCTGAAGCTCGGGACCCGCGTGCGGGTCGGCATCGGCTTGATGCAGGCGCATCCGCCGCGGGCAGCCACGGCTTCGCGGAGCCAGTCGGCGTCATAGGCGCGGTCGGCGAGAAGAATGTCGCCCTCACCGATCGTCTCGAGCAGCAGTGCGGCGGATCGCCCGTCGTGCGCCTGCCCGGGTGTCAGCGCGAGGGTGATTGGCCGCCCTCGGCATGGACAACCCCCTGGATCTTAGTCGTCAGGCCGCCCCGCGAGCGCCCCATGCATCGGGTGTTAGGCTCACATCCCTCGGCGGTGTCCGTCGCGCCCCCCTTTTTCGGCCATTGGCCGCGTCCTGATGAACCTTGACCGACGAGCTGTCGATCATCTGCAGATCACCGTCGTAAGCCGCCGTGACCGCATCGAAGATCCGATCCCAGGCGCCGAGCTTCCGCCACCGCATAAACCGATTGTAGCACGTGGTCGGCGGGGCCCGTAGCGCTCGGGGATCTCAGCCCAGGGAGAACCCGCGCGCAGGCGCCAGTAGATCCCATTCAGCACCTTGCGGTCGTCGGCCCGGGGCACGCCACCTGGCTTGTTCGGCAGCAGGGGCTCGATGATCGACCATTCGAAGTCGCTCAGCTCGTAACGCCGGCGTGTCGACATAGCGGCTCCTCCTCGAGGAGCTTGAAGCACACCGCAGAGCTCGGCGGTATCCCTCTATGAATTGATGCCCTAGTCCAGGTGGTTTCCCGACAGAGTGGGACTGTAAAGGATCCCTTCCGCAGTGAGGGCGAGTCCTCCCCTAGTTTGTGGCGTTGTTGAAAGGAGGCTTCGGGTCGGCCGCCTGTTGCGGTCTTCCGCCGTAGCCCATCGGACTCTTGCAACAAACGCCAGAGTGTCGCCTGCCGCGCCCAGGTTGATACCGAGCCCGGCGGCGTCTCCAGGAAGGAAGGTCTCCGACCCGCCGCCGCGGGCGTCTTCGGAGCCACATGCCGGGTGGCAGACGCGGCGGCCGGGACGGTCGGGCGTAGCCCGGGCGGAACGGTGCTTTGCACCGCTTCGATCAAGGGGCGTCTATCGTCGTTGCCTCGTCGCCGCAGGCGAGGGCGGAACCCGTTCGTAGCATTGCGTCGATTTCTGCCGGCGCGTAACCGGCTTCGGTCAGGACCTCGCGGGTGTGCTGACCCAGCAGCGGCGCAGACCGGCCGATGCCACCGGGAGTCGCTGAGAATTTCACCGGCAGACCGATGGTCTCGACCGGGCCCGCCACCGGATGCTCGGTCGCCGTCACCATCTCTCGCGCCAAGGTCTGCGGGTCGCGATGCATCTCCGCGATCGACAGGACCGGCCCCGCCGGCAATCCGCCGGCTTCGAGCGCCGAGAGCCAGTCTTCGGTGCTGCGGGACCGGAAAATCGCGTTCAGAGCCGCCTCGAGCGCCGGCCGGTTCGCCATCCGGCCATCATTGTCTGCAAAGCGCGGGTCCGCAGCCAAGCCCTCTGCACCGATCAATGCCACCAGCCGTTCCCAATTCGCTTGGTTTGCGGCGCCGATATTGATCCAACCATCGGCGGTTTCGAAGGCCTGATAGGGTGCGTTGAGCGGATGTGCCGAGCCCATCGGCCCCGGCGAGACGCCGGTCGCGAAGGCAATCGCCGACTGCCAATACGTGTGGGTAATCGCCGCCTCGAAGAGCGAGGTGTCGACCCGCTGGCCTTGGCCCGTCTGCCCCCGATGCGCAAGCGCCGCCAAGACGCCCATGGCCCCGAGGATGCCGGCGGTGATGTCGGAGACCGGCGCACCGACCTTCACTGGCGGATGGCCCGGGGCCTCCCCGGTGATCGCCATCAGGCCGGCCATCCCTTGCGCGATCAGGTCGAAGCCGCCGCGGTCGGCATAGGGTCCGGTGCGCCCGAAGCCCGATATCTCCGCATAGATCAGACCCGGGTTCTCGGCCCGCAGTGTCTCATAGCCGAGGCCCAGCTTCTCCATGGTGCCCTTGCGGTAATTCTCGATCACGACATCGGCCTCTGCCAGCAGCTTCCGCAGTGCCTCTCGCCCCTCGTCCTGTTTGAGATCGAGGCAGATGCCGCGTTTGTTGCGGTTCATCATCAGGAAGGCGGCGCTCTCGCCCTCGATGCTGGGCGGTGTCATCCGGCGCGTGTCGTCGCCGCGGGGCTTTTCCACCTTGATCACATCGGCGCCCATATCGGCCAGCATCAGGCCGCAAACCGGGCCCGCCATGATATGTGCGAGTTCGATCACGCGCAGACCTGCGAGGGGTCCCGACCCCCTCCTCAAGCTGGGGAGGGGCTTTTGCTGCCCGGCTGAGGCGGTCATCGCCCTCTCCAAACCGGTTTGCGCTTGGCGAGGAAGGCCTCCATCCCCTCGCGGAAATCCTCAGACATATAGGCTAGGGTGATCAGATCGTGGTCCTCGGCCCCCGGTCCGTCCTGGGCCACCCGGCGCATCGCCTCCTTCGTGGCGCGCAGGGTCAGGGGGGCGTGACCCGCCAGCGTTTCCGCTAGTGCATGGGCGCGGGCAAAGAGGGCGTCTGTGTCCGGCAGCAGCTCTGCCACCAGACCGATCCGGGCGGCTTCCTCCGCCTCCATCAGGCGGGCCGTGAACAGGATCTCCCGCGTCCGCCCGGCACCGAGCAGCGCCGAGAGCCGCGCGAGGTTCGACGCAGAAAGGCAGTTGCCCAGTGTCCGCGCGATAGGGAAGCCATACTTCAGCCGATGATCGGCGATCCGGATATCGCAGCAGGCGGCAATCGCAGCCCCCCCTCCGGTGCAGGCGCCCGCAATGGCGGCGATGGTCGGCACCGGGCAGCGCTCGACATCGCCGAGCACGCTGTCCATCCGCGCCTCGTAATCGAGCGCGTCTTGCGCCTCCGCAAAGCCGCGGAACTGCGTCATATCGGTGCCCGCCGCAAAGGCGCGCTCGCCCGCCCCGCGCAGGATCAGCGCCTTGACCGAGCCGTCGGGCGGTATCTCGCGGCAGATCTTCGCGAGCCCGTCATACATGGCGAAGGTGAAGGCGTTCCGCGCCTCGGGCCGGTTGAAAGTGAGGGTTGCGATGCCCCCATCCACCCCATAGAGCAAGTCTTGCGTCACAGCCTTCCCCTCAACCGTTTCGGCATGCGCGAGCGCAACAGCGTCTCGGGCTTGGTGATCTCTCCCGCCTCCCAAAGCGCGGTGCCAAGGCGTTCCAGCCGCCCCCATTCTGCTCGGGTCTTATCTACCTTGGCGATCAAAGCGTCATAGTCCTTGCGCCGGGCGCGAAGCAAATGCTGGCTGCGTCGGCAGCCATGGCAATGGTGGCATTGGGCATCGACGAAGAAACCCAGTTCCTCAAACCAAAACTTCTGTTCCAGCGCGAACCAGAGGAACGGCCGGCTGCAGGTTTTGCAATTGCGCGCGATGTCCACGTAGACGCGCCGTGGGCAATAGCCATAGTTCTGCCGGGTGATGTCCGCGGTGATCGCGGTTTCTGGGAAGAATTGCACGCTGCCATAGGCCCAAAAGGCGCGGCGGATCTCCCCCTCTGTCCAACGCTCGCCGGACAGAATCGGGCGGCTGCCATAGCGCGGGTGATCGACATAGGTGGTGCGGCCGGCAAGGCGGGCGAATTTGCGGTGCGCCCGGCGTCTGCGTCGCTCGGCCCGCCGTTCTGCTTTCTTTGCAGGCATCCCGGCGCCTTCGCTCTAGCGGTAGAAGTATTCGACCAGGAACATCGGGATGGCGGGGACATAGGTGCAGATCAACAGGACCGTGAGAAGGACGGCGACGAAGTAGACATTGACCTTCGAGACTTCCCAAATGTTGGCGCGAGCCACCGCGCAAGAGGTAATCAGGACCGAGGCGACGGGCGGTGTCTGCTGGCCGATGGCAAGGTTGAGCGTCACCACCAGGCCGAAATGCACCGGGTCGATGCCCGCCGCCTGGATCAGCGGGACCACGATGGGAACCACCAGGATGATTGCAGCAGCCGAGTGCAGGAAGAAGCCGACGACGAGGAAAAAGAAGTTCAGGATCAGAAGGATCACATACTGATTTGAGGTGAAATCGAGAATGCTCTGAGCCAATTGCTGCGGCACCTGTGCGCGGGTCAGGAACCCGCCCATCAGCACCGAGGCTGCGACCAGCAGCATGACCACCGCGGTCTGCATGCCGCCATCCAGCATCGCGCGGCGGAGATGGCCGAGATCCAGCTCCCGGTACCAGAGTCC
>JBCCRM010000075.1:0-5557 GCA_039513195.1 Pseudomonadota bacterium
AAGCCTTGGAAACTCTGGGCCTATGGGGGTTTCGAGCACAAGAGACTGGTCGCAAAACTCGCCTTCACAGGGCCTTTGCCCTACTGCCCGAACGAGGGCTATCGAACCGCAAATATGGCGTTACCCTTCAAGGTCTTAGCCGAAATCTCCAGCAGAAACTCAAGTATGGTGGAGGGGGCTGGATTCGAACCAGCGTAGGGTTACCCCGACGGATTTACAGTCCGTTGCATTTGACCGCTCTGCAACCCCTCCCGAGCCTGATGCAGTGTCCCTGAAGGACCCGCGGAGTTAGGCGCCGCCATCTGGCGCTGTCAACTGCCAATCGCGGAACACGCGCAGCCATTGCGCTGGCGCCGCGCTTTGCCTATCGCGTTGCCGGAACGGCGGAAAGGCGGGGATGTGGCACAAAAACCAACAGCAGCGGCGGCACGCAGGGCCGGTGTGACGTCCAAAGGGGGGAGGGCACCAAAGCATAGGGTACTGGATGGATCCGGGCGCCTTTGGCTCTTTGGTCTTCATGCCGTACGCGACGCCCTCGGCAATCCCAATCGAGTACGCCATCGCCTGCTGGTCACTCGCAATGCCCATGACCGCCTTTCCGATGCGATTGCCGGTTCTGGCATAGAGCCCGAGATCGTCGATGCCCGGAAGTTCGCCGCGCCGCTCGACCCGAACTCGGTGCACCAGGGCGCAGCCTTGCAGGCAGAGCCGCTCGATTGGGGACGCCTCGAGGATCTATGCGCCCCTCGGCGGGATCCCAATCCCCCGGTTGTGCTGCTCGACCGGGTCACCGATCCGCATAATGTCGGGGCCATCCTGCGATCGGCCGAGGTGTTTGGGGCCGCGGCGGTGATTGCCCCGCGCCATCATTCGGCGCCCGAAACAGGCGCGCTCGCCAAGGCAGCATCCGGCGCGCTGGAGCGTCAGCCTTATCTGCGGGTGCGCAATCTCGGCGACGCCATGCAGTCCCTGGCAGGGTTCGGTTATGCGCTGATCGGCCTGGATCAAAACGGCGCCTTGCCGATCCAGGAGGCCGTGGACGCAGCAGTCGGTCCCGTCGGCCTGGTCCTCGGCGCGGAGGGCGCCGGCATGCGCAGCCGCACGCGGGAACTCTGCACAACTTTAGCACGAATCAGCGCTGCGCGGGGTCTCGCATCGCTCAACGTTTCCAACGCGGCCGCGGTCGCGCTCTACGCCGCCTGCGCAGGATCTGCATCGCCAAAACACCGATTCTTCGAATAAAATTTCCCGTGAGTGGTCCAAAAAGGGTTACGCATTCCGGACTCTGGCCCCATATTGAGTTACGAGGCTGGAGTTGAACGACCTGCCTCGACACTCACTGTCCCTCGTTCCGACTTGATGTCCGCCGGTCTTCTCCCCCCAACAGACTACCGGCGGACCTTTTTCGGCGTTTTGCCGTTGCCCATGACCGATCTATCAGACCGCGCCCTGCGCCAGATTTTAGAAACCACCCGCACCGTGGCCATGGTCGGCGTCTCGCTTAACGAGATCCGTCCGAGCCACTTCGTAGCCCGATATCTGACGCTGAAAGGGTTTCGCGTCATCCCTGTCAATCCACGCGCTGCCGGGCAATCTGCCTTCGGTCAGTCCGTAGCGCCGGATCTCGGTTCGATCCCGGCGGAAATCGGGTCAGTCCAAATGGTCGACATCTTTCGGCGGTCGGACCAGGCCGGCGCAGTGGTCGACGAGGCAATCGAGCATCTGCTGCCGCGGGGTCTTGAGACAGTTTGGATGCAAGTCGGCGTGGTCGACGAGACTGCTGCAGAGCGGGCGCGCGCCAAGGGACTTGCTGTGATCATGAACCGCTGCCCGAAGATCGAGTATCAGCGGCTGTTCGGCGAACTTCGCTGGGGCGGTTTCAACACTGGGGTAATCTCATCGAAATTGCCGTGAGGACCGAGAGACTGGCCCGCGAGGATACGTTTGCGCGGCCAGCGAATGGAACTGCCGCGCAACCGGGTCCGATTGCCCGGGGGACGGCCGCAACCGCGACGAGGCCGTCCTCGGGCGGTGCCAACGACGATCTTGCTTAAAGGAGCCACTGCCATGAACGATGCGCCCAGCACCTATCAGCCACCGAAAGTTTGGACCTGGGAGAAGGAGAGCGGCGGCACCTTCGCGAGCACCAACCGCCCTGTCGCCGGCGCGACCCATGAGGAGTCGCTGCCGGTGGGCGAACATCCGCTGCAGCTCTACTCGCTTGCCACCCCCAACGGCGTGAAAATCGGCGTGATGCTGGAGGAACTGCTCGCCGCTGGCCATAGCGGGGCCGAATACGATGCCTGGCTGGTTCGTATCAACGGGCCGCAATTTGGCTCTGGCTTCGTCGGAGCAAACCCGAATTCGAAGATCCCGGCGATGGTCGACCGGTCGGGCCCGGAGCCGATCCGCATCTTTGAATCCGGTTCGATCTTGCTTTACCTCGCAGACAAGTTCGGCGCCTTCATCCCGGATGATCCGGCCGGGCGTACGGAGTGCCTTAACTGGCTTTTCTGGCAGATGGGCAGCGCGCCGTATTTGGGTGGCGGCTTTGGACATTTCTACGCCTATGCCCCGGAGAAATTCGAATACCCGATAGACCGCTACACCATGGAGGTGAAGCGCCAGATGGATGTGCTCGACCGGCGGCTTGCGGAGACACGATACCTCGCCGGCGACAACTACACGATCGCCGATATAGCCACCTGGCCCTGGTATGGCGTGCTGACCTCGGGCCGCCTCTACAGCGGCGACGGGTTCAACGCCGCCGAGTTTATCGCAGCCCACGACTACAAGAACGTTGTGCGCTGGTACGAGGAGATCGCAGCCCGCCCGGCCGTGATCCGTGGCCGCAAGGTCAACCGCGTTTCCGGACCTTTAGAGGACCAACTCCACGAACGCCACGACGCGTCCGACTTCGACAACAAGACCCAGGATAAGCTGCAAGCGAATGCAGAATGAACGCCAGGTGACCTTCCAGACGGAACCGATAGCCCCTCGCGCGAGCGATGGAACGCGGCTAAAGGATCGTCTCACGAGGATCGAGGAGAGATCAAAATGACCGATACCACCTATGGCTTCGACACTTTGCAGATCCATGCGGGCAGCCGACCCGACCCCGCAACGGGCGCGCGCCAGACGCCGATCTACCAGTCGACCGCCTATGTTTTCCGCGACGCCGAGCATGCGGCTGCGCTGTTCAATCTGCAGGAAGTGGGCTTCATCTACTCGCGCCTTACCAACCCAACCGTCGCGGTGCTGCAAGAGCGCGTTGCAGCGTTGGAGGGCGGCGTCGGTGCCGTCGCTTGCTCCTCAGGCCACGCGGCGCAGATCATGGCCCTTTTCCCGTTGATGAGCCCGGGCGACAACATCGTCGTCTCGACCCGGCTCTATGGCGGGACCGTCACGCAGTTCTCCCAGTCGATCAAACGCTTTGGGTGGGAGGCGAAATTCGTGGATTTCGACGAGGTGGGCCAGGTTTCGAAGGCCTGCAACAAGCGCACCAAGGCGATTTTCTGCGAGTCGATCTGCAATCCGGGCGGCTATGTCACCGACCTGCCCAAGATCGCTGCGGTGGCCGAGCGCAAGGGCATCCCGCTCATCGTCGACAACACCTCGGCGACGCCCTATCTCTGCCGGCCGATCGAGATGGGGGCGACGCTGGTGGTCCACTCGACCACCAAATACCTCTCCGGGAACGGCACGGTGATGGGCGGCGTCGTCGTCGACAGCGGCAAATTCGACTGGTCGGCGTCGGACAAGTTCCCCAGCCTCAGCGAGCCGGAGACCGCCTATCACGGCCTGAAGTTCCACGAGACCTTCGGCAACCTCGCCTTCACACTACACGGGCATGCCGTGGGTCTGCGCGATCTCGGCATGTGCCAGTCGCCGCAGAACGCCTTCATCACATTGCTCGGCATCGAGACCTTAAGCCTGCGGATGGAGCGCCATGTCGCCAACGCGATGAAAGTCGCGAAGTGGCTGGAGGACGACCCACGGATCGAGGCGGTGACCTATGCCGGTCTTGCTAGCTCTCCCTATGCGCGGCGGGTCAAGAAGCTCTACCGCAAGGGAGCAGGGGCCCTCTTCACCGTGCGGCTCAAGGGCGGCTATGACGCCTGCGTCAAGCTCGTCGACAGCCTGGAGCTGTTCAGTCATGTCGCCAATCTCGGCGATGCGCGCTCGCTGATCATCCATTCGGCCTCGACCACGCACCGGCAGCTCTCGCCCGAACAGCGAGAGGCCGCGGGGGCCGGCGACGATGTGGTGCGGTTCTCCGTGGGAATCGAGAATGCAAACGATCTGATCGGCGATCTCGACCAGGGCCTCACCAAAGCGACGGCGATGCCCCGGGCTGCCTGAGCCTGCTCTTCGCGCGACGCGCCTCGGTGCGCCGCGTCCGCCTCCCGCCGCCTCGAAGCCGTAGACGTTTAGGAGCGCACCAGCGCTCCGCCACGCCCTTACGTCGTCGAAATCCAGTATGAGCGACCCGCCAGCCAAATGTTGTCCGCTCCAGGCGGCGCTTGCCCGAAACGATAGTGACCGATTGCTGGCTTGGCGCTGCCCGACGCCTTCAAAGCCTTACTGATCGCCGCTGCTTCCGCATCCAGCCGCGCGCCGGCGCACGGATAGATGCCGACCGGACCGAGCGACCTTACCGGCAATCTGTCGGGCAACTTGCTCAGATGCAGCAGGAAGCCCCAGCCGTCGGTGCCGGAGAAGGCGAGGACGAGGCGCCCGTCCCGCCGCAACTTCTCGAACCATTGCAGAGGAATATGCGTTACTCCTGCACAGGCGGTCAGCACGTCGAATTCGGGCATATCCTCCGCCTGGGTGGCGTCGCCGCAGATCACGTCCACATTCGCATAATGCCGCAGGCTCGACCGAGCGCGCGCTGCTAAATCGGGCTCGATCTCATAGGCAATGACCCGGCCGCTAGGGGACACCAGCTCGGCAAGGATGGCGGTGTAATACCCGACGCCGGCGCCGATCTGGCAAACCGTTGCGCCGTGGGCAATGTCGAGATGATCGTAGACCCGCGCCCAAAGCGACGGCAGGCCATTGTTGATCCCGCTTATCTCGTCGATGGATACCAAAACGTCGTGGTAGAGATGGCGGGCGTCGGCAGTCGGGCTCTGGTGGATCTCTCCGATGCACAATCGCGAATGCATCCCCCACGGGCCGGGGCCGAGATAGTCTTCGCGCGGCACCGTGGCGAAGGCGTCGACGATTGCGGTGTTCCGCAAGACCGGCGCAACCGCCCCGATATCATCGGCGAACCATCTGCGGGCGGCTGAAAGCTCGGGTGGCTTTGTCATCGACCGAAGACCCGTTTCCCGACCTGAAATACATGCCGCCAGCGAAGCTTAGCCAACGATGCCATCGGGCGAAAGCCGCATCTCCAACCGAGCCCGCCTTTCTTCAGAGGATTGGGTTTGCTTTTCCGGAGAGGAGGTTGTCGAAGTATTTGATGGTTTTGTCGAGGCCTTGGTCGAGGGGGATTGTGGGTTCCCAGTCGAGCATGTCCTTGGCTTTTGAGATGTCCGGGCGGCGCTGC
>JBCCRM010000076.1:0-5485 GCA_039513195.1 Pseudomonadota bacterium
CATGTGCTTCCGGAAGGGCTGCGGGACCTATCGCAAATCGATCCGGCGCGATCGGATCGAGGGCGCCTTCGAAGACTTACTCGCCTCACTCACGCCCGCTCGGACGCTGTGCCAGTTGGTCAGGCGGATGTTCGAGGATGCGTGGGCTCACCGCCAGACCCAGGCACAGTCGGCTGCGCAGGTGCTGACCAAGCGCCTGCGCGAGGCCGAGGACCAGATCGCGGGGCTCCTCGACCGGATCGTCACTGCCTCGAACGACCGCGTCATCGGCGCCTATGAGGACCGCATAGACACGCTAGAGCGCGAGAAGCTGGTCCTGGCCGAAAAACTGGCCAAAACCGGCCAGCCGGAGCGGCCCTTCGCCGAAATGTTCGAACTCGCCCTCGCCTTCCTCGCAAACCCCTGCAATCTCTGGAAAAGTGACCGCTTCACCGACAAGCAAACGGTGCTCAGACTGGTCTTCGAGGACCGCCTGACCTGCTGCCGGAATGGCGGGTTTCGAACCCCGAAAACCAACATAATATTCAAAGCCTTAGAGGACATCTCTACGATGAAAAGCGCGATGGCGGAGAGAGCGGGATTCGAACCCGCGATACCGTTGCCGGTATACACGCTTTCCAGGCGTGCGCCTTCGACCACTCGGCCACCTCTCCGACGAGGCGCGACGCTACCGGCTGCCTGATGGGCTGACAAGCTTCAATGCGCCGCCTCGCTTGGCGGGAGGCTTCGGTCGCTGTAGCGTCGCGGCCACGCAACCTGATCGGAGAAACCGATGCTTCGTCTCCTCGGCGTCATCTTGTTCGGCCTCGGGCTCGTCGTTCTCGGCGCCGATCTTTGGCGTCATATCGGTGGCGCCGAGCCGGGCTTCCGCCTTTCCGCGCTCGGCGAGTGGTGGTTTTGGCTTCATCGGGACAGTCTGCAACTTCTGCAGCCAGCGGTCGAACGCCATCTCAGTCCCGCGCTTTGGGACCCCGGTATCCAGACGCTGCTCGAATGGTCTGCAGCGATCGAGCTTCTTGTCCTAGGGGCGCTTCTTGCGAGTGCAGGCTTCGCGATGGGTCGCCGCCGCACGTAACCGCGCGTTGGCGGCCTTGCAGCCCCTGGCCAATGCGATAGGCTGTTTGCGCCGCACAAAAGGCCGCAAGAGGACTGAATGTTCAACGAGATGGTCGCCGATAGTGGAGAAATCCGTGCCCCCTATGCGGCGATCGATGCCTGGATCGACCGAACCGGCACCGATCTTTTGCGGCGGCGATCCGCCGAGGCCGAGGCGATCTTCCGGCGCATCGGCATCACATTCGCCGTCTATGGCGAGGGCGGCGACCCAGAACGCTTGATCCCTTTTGACGTCATCCCGCGGGTGTTCTCGGCCATGGAGTGGCGCCGGCTCGACCGCGGAATCAGGCAGCGGACGCGAGCCCTAAACGCCTTCCTCTACGATGTATACCATCGCGGCGAGATCTTGCGTGCCGGGATCGTCCCGGAAGATCTGGTCTATCAAAACACCGCTTTCCAGCCGGCGATGGTGGGCGTAGAGCCGCCGGGCAAGGTCTACAGCCATATTGTCGGCATCGACATCGTCCGCACCGAAACCGGCTTTCATGTCTTGGAGGACAACTGCCGTACGCCCTCCGGGGTCTCTTACATGCTGGAGAACCGGGAGATCATGATGCGCATGTTCCCGGATCTTTTCTCCGGCGGTGGTGTCGAGCCGGTGGACGCCTATCCCGACCAACTGCGCGCGACCCTAGAGGAAGTCGCGCCTCCCGCCTGCCGGGGTGTGCCGAGTATCGTGGTGCTTACGCCGGGCAGCTTCAACTCTGCCTACTACGAGCACTCCTTCCTGGCGGATCTGATGGGCGTCGAGCTTGTCGAGCCGCAGGATCTATTCGTCGATGACGGGCTCTGCTGGATGCGGACCACCCGGGGACCGCAACGGGTCGATGTGATCTATCGCCGGATCGACGATGACTTCATCGACCCGCTGGTGTTCCGCCCAGAAAGCCTGCTTGGTGTCCCCGGTCTCTTCAACGCCTATCGGGCGGGCGGCGTTACCCTTTGTTCCGCGCCGGGCGCCGGCGTCGCGGACGACAAGGCGATCTACTGCTACGTGCCGGAGATGATCAAATTCTATCTCGGCGAGGCGGCGATCCTCGATAACGTACCGACCTATAGATGCGGGGATCCGGAGCATCGGGCGCATGTGCTCGCGAATATCGGCGATCTGGTGGTGAAGGAGGTGCATGGCTCCGGCGGCTATGGGATGTTGATCGGGCCAAAGGCCACCGAAGAGGAATGCGCAACCTATGCCCAGCGGGTGAAAAACGCCCCGGCCGGCTTTATTGCACAGCCGACCCTGGCCCTGTCGGCGGTGCCGACATTGTCTCCACGGGGCGTTGCAGCCCGGCACGTCGATTTCCGGCCCTTTTGCCTGGTCGGAAAGGGCATGCGCCTGGTTCCCGGGGGGCTGACACGCGTCGCGCTGAAGGAGGGCTCGCTGGTCGTGAACTCCTCGCAGGGTGGTGGCGTCAAAGATACATGGGTCCTGACCGAATGAGCGGGTGTCACAAAACGGCAGCCGCCGGTTCTCCAGCCTTTCAGTCGAGGCCCCACCTCGTGCCCAGGACCGTGCATCTCCCCCGCCCGGGTGGGTGGGTCGCCTTGCCATCGGTCAACCGGCGGCGCCCTCGCATGGGAGGGCGGGGGAGATGCTGAGCCGCACGGCTGAGAGCCTCTATTGGATGGGCCGGTACATGGAACGCGCTGAATCCATGGCGCGGCTGATCGAGATGGGCCAGCGCATGGCGATGATCCCGGGCAGCTATTCCGACGAGGAATGGCGCTCGGTAGCCGCCGCGTCCGGCGCAGGCACACTCTTCGAGGAGGAGGCCCAGATTACCGAAGGCTCGATCCTGCGCGCCCTGATGCTAGACGCCGAAAACCCCTCCTCGATCCGGTCCTGCCTCGAGCGCGCCCGCGCCAATGGCAAGGCCGTCCGTACCGCGCTGACCCAGGATATGTGGGAAAGCCTCAACGACGACTGGCGTAAACTCGAAGCGGTCGATATCGCGACGGCCCAGCGCGACCTGCCGGTACTCCTCGATTGGGTCAAGGCAAAGGCCGCTCTCTTCCGCGGCGCCGCCGCAACTTCGATGCTGCGCAATGACGGCTATGACTTCCTGTTTCTCGGCAGCCATGTGGAGCGGGCAGACATGACCCTGCGGCTCCTCGACGTGAAATACTACGTCCTGCTGCCAGAGACGGAGGTCGTGGGCGGCGGCCGCGATTACCACCAATGGACCTCGGTCCTTTGGGCGACCTCCGCCATGCGGGCCTATCACCATGTCTACCGCGGCGATTACAGCCCTTGGAAGATTGCCGATTTCATGATCCTCAGCCGCTCTTTTCCACGCTCGGTGGCCTTTTGCGCCGACCAGATCGGCGTCAATCTGGACCGGCTGGCGCGCATCTATGGCGAGCGCCATGCCTGCCATGCCACTGCGGGCGAGCTGATCGCCAGGCTGGACGATGTCGAAATGGGCGAGCTGTTCCGGGAGGGGTTGCACGACTTTATCCAGATCGGCATCGCCACGACCCGGCGCCTCTCCTCCGAAATCTACCGCGCCTATCATTTCTGAGCTGGAGCCATGCATCTCGCCGTCGAGCACCGCACCACCTACCGCTACGAGCCCGAGGCGGCATCGCTGGCACTGCGCCTCAAGATCTTCCCCGCGCCGACGCCTGCGCAGCGGATCCGGTCCTGGCGGGTCACGGTGAATGGCGAGCCGGTGGCGCCCCTCCTCACCGATGGATTCGGCGATGCAGAGGGGCTCTGGTTCTCGCGCCGCCAGACCGAGACGGTCGAAGTCGTCGCGGAAGGCACGGTAGAGACGTCTGACCGTGCCGGCGTGCTCGGCAAAATCGGCGTGGGGCGCCCGGCGGTGTTCCTGCGCGACACCGACCTGACCGCGCCCTGCGAGGCGTTGGCCACCCTTGCGAAGAAGGCGGAGGGGCAGGCGACTGACCCGCTCGCGCGCCTCCATGCGCTCTCTGAGAGCATCCATGCCGAAATCGCTTACCGCCCGAAGGTGACCGATGCCGGGACCACCGCCGCCCAGGCCCTGGCGCTCGAGGCGGGCACTTGCCAGGACTTCACGCAAATCTTCATTGCCGCCGCCCGCATCATCGGTATCCCAAGCCGTTATGTGGTGGGCTATCTTCACGACCCGGACGCGCCGGAAATGGAAAGCCATGCCTGGGCAGAGGCGCATTTGCCGAGCCTCGGCTGGGTTGGCTTCGACCCGACCCACAAAATCTGCCCGACCGATGCCTATATCCGCCTCTGCAGCGGCCTCGACGCCGCCGATGCCGCCCCGCTGCGCGGCAGCCTGGTCGCGGGCTCGAAGGAAAAGCTGGATGTAACGGTCAGCGTTGCGCCGGTGCCGGCCGGTCAAAGCCAAACCCAACAACAGTGAGCGCCAGGCGCGCGGAGGCCCCATGACCTATTGCGTCGCAATCCGCCTCGACACCGGGTTGGTGATGCTTGCGGACACTCGGACCAATGCCGGGGTCGATAATGTCTCGCGGTTCCAAAAGATGTTCACTTGGGAGGTTCGGGGGGAGCGGGCGCTCTGCATGATGAGCGCGGGCAACCTCTCGATCACCCAAGGGGTCATCACCCGGCTCAACGCCGATATCAAACGCGCCGCAGCGGGTGAGGAGATCGAGACCATTCTATCGGCAGCCACTATGTATCGTGTCGCAGAGATTACCGGCGCTGCAATGCGCCAGATGCAGGATCGCTACCGTGATGCCATTGCGGCACAGGGGGCGGCGGCCGACGCCTCGATCCTGCTGGCGGGCCAACGGGCCGGGGGTGATCACCGCCTCTTCATGGTCTATTCGCCCGGCAACTTCATCGAGGCGACCGAGGACACGCCATATCTGCAAATCGGCGAGCACAAATACGGCAAACCGATCCTCGACCGGGTGATCGAACCTGCGACCCCCCTTCCCCGGGCGCTGAAGGCGGCCTTCGTGTCAATGGACTCGACCCTGCGCTCAAACCTCTCGGTGGGCATGCCGCTGGATCTTGCCGTGATCGAAACCGATGCGCTTCGCTTCTCCATCCGTCGCCGGATCGAGCCAGAGGATGCCGAATTCGGCCGCATCTCCGACCTGTGGTCGGAGGCGCTGCGCCACGCCTTCACGTCGATCCCTGATGTCGGACAGGGCTGATGGAATTGGCGATCCTATGCCGACCCTCCGCCGCACCGCACTGCGGAGCAGTGGCGGAGGCCCCGGCTCTTTCACGAGCGCGCCATGCGGGGCGCTTGCGCTGAAGTGGCCTGCCCCCAGCGAGTGGTTCGGTTGAATTGTTAGTGCATGGTGGGCCTCTGCCTCTGGTCGACGGGGATGATGGCCTCTGGCGCGGGCGGCCGGTAACCAAGGGCGCTGTGCGGACGGACGGTGTTGTAGTGGCGCC
>JBCCRM010000077.1:0-5353 GCA_039513195.1 Pseudomonadota bacterium
CCTCAACCCGGAAGCCTACCTCGCCGACGTCCTCGCCCGCATTGCCGACCACATCAACCCAAGGCTCGACGAACTCCTGCCATGGAACTGGGCAGCAGAACAAAATCAGAAGGTCAAGGCGGTGTATAACGGCCGATTACGTTTTTTAAAGGCTCAGGCGACATACGGTATTGCGCCCGACTTCGCGCAGCGGCGTGATCTTGCCGTACGCCGGGCTTGGCGGCCACGTCGCTGACGAGGGCTTGGCGAGGTTGAAACGACGCTGTTGATGAGAGATCGGGAGCTGAAACGTCTCGAACGAAGCGAGCAAGGTTCGTTGGCGGGGGTGAGCCCCGAAACGGAGCGGATGGCGGTTCTCGAGGGACCGACCGGCCCGCGGAGTTGGCCGCGACGATGAGAAGGGCCGCCTCGTCATGGAGAGCTTGGCGCTGCCGGCGATTCCAGCAACGGAGCCCGCCTTCGCCCTGCTCTCGATTGACGACGCGACAATCACGATAGGGCTCGACAGAGGACACCGGTAGGGGCGCAATCGAGACCGAGGCTTCCGGTGTGGTGCTGCGCCTGGCTCCGCCCGACCGGATCGCCGAGATTGCGGCGGCGCTCGGCAAGACGCGGTGATCGTCCCGAGCGTGGGCATTCGGGTCGTCATCGCCCTGAAGCCGGTGGACTTCCGCAAAGGCCATGAAGTGCTTGCTGCCGTGGTCGAGAACGAACTCGGGCTTGATCCCCGTTCCGGCATCGTGCCGGTGTTCCGTCCGAAACGCGCCGACAGAGTGAAGATCCTTACCTGGGATGATGAGCCATTGGCGCGCCCTTGGTCCGAGCGACGATGACGAACGGCCTTGTGGACCGGCCGCCGCATCCCGGAACGGTGTGGAAGGGCATCCTCAACGAGGTTCGGAAGGCTGTTGCCGACCTTGCGCTCGACGAGCCGGCGCTCTCGCCGCGGGAGCTGGCTGCCGAGTCCACCGATACCAAAAGGCACTTCGTGTCAGGGGCGTCCGTCTACCGCATCCGGAAGGCCCAGGATCCGATCGCGCGCCCGGCTTACGTCGTGATGAAGGGCGAGACCATGATCCACCGTCGACGACGTCGTCGATCACGACAATCATCGCCACCTTCCCGAGAGCCTCGGCAATGTCACGCCGGCAGATGCATCCTTCGGTCGCGCGCCGGCGATTAGGAGCAGCGAAGGAGGACCAAGGACGTAACCATCCGCCAGCGTCGCTTACTCAACCAGCAGCCCGCCGCGCAACCTCATTAAGATCGAGCCAGACCCTCCAGAGCGTCATGGCATCCGGTGCCCCCAATCATCTGACAACGGACAGACCCGCTGCTGCGATTCCCTCCGCCTTCGAAACGTCTTTCCCGATCTGATCACCGATCCGGTCGACGATTGTTAGAAATCCCAGGATCACGGACATTCCGGGGGCGATGATGCCCCCCAAACTCCGATCCTCTTTTGGGGCCGACTTGTCAGTATCGTAGCTGCCGTTGTCGTCGATGGTGTCCTGACCATCGCCGCGGTTGAAGACGTCGGTATCGTTGCCGCCGAGCCCGTGCAGGGTGTCGTTGCCGAGGCCAGCTTCGATCACTTCGTTGCCGTGCGAGGCGATCACCGTGTCGTCGCCGTCGGCACTTAAGACTATGTGATCGAATTCAAGCACTAAGCCGACCAGCGCCGCGATCGTCGGATCACGATAGTCGGAAAGCGCCCTATCGACTTCGGCGAAGTAGGTGGCATCATCCATGCTGAGGTCGTGGCGAAGCGTTTGGATCACGAAGGCCGCGTCCATCGCGCTTAAGCCCGAATCCTCCACAGCATCGAGAAGGCCCCACACTGTCGCGCCTACAGGGCCGAACAGAGAGGGGCTGGCCTGCGATGTACTCAGCGCAAGGGGGTGGAGCGCCAGCATCGGGTGGTCGATATGGTCATCATTCGGAGAGGAGTGCACAGAGGCCATGACCGACTGGGCCAGAAAACGGCCCGCATAACGCTCCACCAGCTCGTCGAACTTCCCTTCGATCTCAGCAGCGCCGGCGGCGGCGGGATCAAGCGGAGGCAGCGTACCATTGTTAATGTCCTCAGCAATGCTGTCGAGCGAGTTGTATTCGAAGCCTGGTCTCGTGCGGCCACCGAAGGCATTGGGCCTACTCGACGAACGCCGGTGGTTGTCTAAGTCATCAGGGGGAAGGTAGGGGCTGTTGGATGCGTTCGAACTGCCGTCATTGCCGCTGTTTGGCGTATTGAATTGGTCGTTTACCCTCTGCTGACCTTCGTGCCTGTCCCGCCAGCGATCGATCTCCGCCTGTTCCCCGGGTGTTATCGTCCCGTCTTGCTGAGGGTCTGAAATTGTCTCGTTGAGCTTTCGCTCATGGAGATGTTGCAGTGCATCACCAGCGGCACCAACCGCGTCATTAAGACCCGCGATATGCGCTCTCCTTTTATGCGGGAGATGCAGTCATCAAATTCAATCTAGTTGAAATGAGACGCTAACTCTCTCCGTAAATAAGTAGAAGTGCTTCGAGATATTCAAGTTCTGCTGTAAACTCGCATTTCGCTCGCGTCTCAGCTGACACAATCTCAGCGCAGATAGACCGTTTGCGTGCTACTTCCGCGAAGAGTGCTGACAGGGAGGCGTGTCCCTTCCCGTCGGCGATCTGCTTAGCATTGAAAACCTTTAGCTCCCCCGAAAGCCCTGTAAGGCAGCCAGCGAAATCTGTGGCAGAGAAGCACTGCTCCAACGCGCCGACACCACATTGAACCGCTGCATCGGCATTGCCTCTGCCATCCTGCCCGCCGATCTCGTTTAAGAGGCATCATCGAAGGGCTGCCCTTGCCGCAGGGACATCGCTTTCTGCGAAAGCACCGGCAACGCAGGGCAACACGAAAGCCCCTGCAGCCGACACCAAAAGGTATCGGCTTTGCCATACATAAATTCTCAGCGATGAGAACATGGCCTCAGATCACCCAAGAAATCAATAAATTTTCGACTGCAGCTCGAATACAAAAAAAGCTTAGTCGCTAAAGTTATTCGAACGATACTGGTAATCAAAGTTACTGATATTTATCAAACTTCTGAGTAATCCTGCTCTATCTTTCTACAATATACTGGACAGCATCACCAGATTGTCAATGCGATCTCTTCAAATCCTCGTTGCTTGCCAAGAACGTAGCGAAAAGTTCACTGCATCTGCAAGTCGGCGCAACGTCAGCAAAGAGAGAAGATCCAAGGCACTCTGCTGCGCATTGCTGCACCAACGAACGGCCCTTTGCTAGGAGTCGCGGCGAATGGCGGGAACCAGGAATGCCACCGCAGCAGTAGAGGGTGACCCGGTCAGAGAAACCCAGTTTGCGCGAAGAAGAGGCTACCATACCCTGTCCGCATGCTCAATCTGATCCCCTTCCGTGACGTCATCACCAACTCCGAGATCATCCGCCTAGCGGTGATGCTCTACGTGCGCTTGCCGCTCGCGCTGATGGATGGTCAGCGGTGCGGGCGCCCCACTGGGCTGTAAGCTTGACGACGGCTCGAAGGCCCATGGCAGGAGATCGTCTAGGCGGGCGTTCGGGTGGCCGTTGGCGAGCGCGCCAGACCGTGCGGCGACAGATTGGCCCAGCCGATCCCCGGGCTGATGACCTGTCCCCGGGAATCGAAGACCGTGGTTGCCACAGCTCCGGCCACAAACATGACGCCGATGGTCGATAGGTGCAGCGGCGGGACGGTCGCGAAGACGGAGGCCCCGTTTTGGATCGACATGCTTGCTCAGCTCCCAGACTGTGGTCTCTGCGCCGACCCAGAAGGCTCAGGGCGCTGCAACGGCCCAAATGCGGGACATGTCGGAGACATGCGGATCCTCATCGGCCACGAGATACGCCGGGCGCGTTCCCGGCGTCAAATATGTCTTGATAACCGCGCCCCAAACCCCCCCAAGGCGAGCATCGTAACGACAGCCATTGGGCATCGGTCACGACGTTCGTTCAGCGCTATGCTCGGCTGCCTGACGCGGTATGGGGGAACCTCCGGATAGAACTGCACAAGATCCGCTACTTTGTCGTCCTCGCCAAGGAGCTGAACTTCACGCGGGCCGCCGAGCTCTGCCATGTCTCCCAACCCTCGCTCACCCGGGCCATCCGCAATCTCGGGGACGAACTCGGCGGCCCGCTCTTCCGTCGCGAGGGGCGCAAGACGCATCTGACAGAGCTAGGCCGCATGGTCCGACCGCGCCTCGAATAGGCTTGGTCGCTCACGGAAGCTGCGCGCGCCGAGGCGCTCGATTTCTCCGAGATGGTGAACGCGACACTCGCCCTGGGCTGCATGTGCACCATCGCGCCCACGAGCGTTATCAGCCTCATCGAGTTCTTCAGCCGCCAGGCGCCGCAGCTCAATCTCAATCTGCGCGAAGACTCCGGCCGTAGGGTGGTCGAGCTCCTGACGGCGGGCGAGATCGATGTCGCGTTGGTTGTGCTTCCAGCCTACCCGGATGCCCTGAAGGCCGAGCCGCTCTTCACCGAGAGTTACGTGATCACCTTTCCCGAAGGCCATCGCTTCGAGGCGATGGACGACGTGCAGCGCGCGGATCTCGACGGCGAGCGCTACCTGCGACGGCTAAACTGTGAGTATCTCGATTTTCTGGAAGCGGAAGGGCATGTCGATCCGTCAGAAGTCGAGGTCCGTTTCCAGAGCGAGCACGAGAGCCGGGTGCAGGCCATGGTCATGGCAGGCCTAGGTTGTGCGGTTATGCCCGAGAGGCTTGCCGAACACCCCGGCCTTTGCAGTCGCCCTCTCGTGGAACCGCTGATCTCTCGCATCATTTCGGTAGTGACCCGACGCGGGCGCAAGCACACCCCTGTGGTCGACTTCTTCGTCCGTCTCTGCGGGAAGATCGTTTGGCGCCAGCCAAGCCTGTGAGCATCGTCGCGCGCGAGATCCGCCACTCCGGCAGCTTCACCGAGAAGCTGACCGACTATTCCCATGCCTATGCCTGCGGGCTGGACCTCCGCCAGGAGCTGGCACAGGGCGACGAAGACCAGCCCCTCGTCGAGACCGAGCGCGGAAAGACCGGCCGTGCCTTTGACCGCGGGAGCCGGCCGCGGGGCGGGCAGCGCTATCAGCCGCGCTAGACGACGGACCCTGATGCACAAGACCATGGAGGATTGTTCCAAGGGCCGAGCGGACCGAGCAGCCTCAGAGCGCCCCGAAGACCCTGGAGGTCGATTGGGCGCTCTACGAGAGCTATCTCGCCGAGACCGATCTCACCGAGGCCGAGAAGCGCCAATTCCTCGAGGCGCTCTGGTCGATCATCCTGGGCTTCGTCGATCTCGGCTTCGGCATCCATCCCGCCCAACAAG
>JBCCRM010000078.1:0-4743 GCA_039513195.1 Pseudomonadota bacterium
GCATGCGGCTAGCGCAGGGACTAAGCGCTTGATCCGACGAACGTAAAACTCAAGGAGAAACTGTCGGAGGTTTGTTCGCTCTCGGTTCCAAAGAGACCCGGTGATCACAAATCCCGAAATGACGAAGAATACATCAACGCCCAAATATCCGTTCGGGAAAAATGCTGGAAAGAAGTGATGGAGTAAGACTGCCGATACTGCTAAAGCGCGCAGCCCATCGATCTCTTTCCGATGTATCATTTCACATCACCGAACAATTACACTCAGATTGTCGGCAGAATCAAACTCTTCCGATGAGTTTCTACGCCACCGACAAACACACGCACCGCTAGACGCTCGTTATAACAGAGATCATCGCAGCGGCAATCGATCGATCCTCTGGCCGGCGTCCGACGTGACATACTAGAAACGCCACCGCCCAAGCCCACTCACGTGATGACGGTAGCGTATGTTGGTGCGGCGCAACAAGGAAGAAGTAACATGCGCAACTCCTGAGCGCATCGAGTAACAGAATGATATCATCAGCGATCAAGCAATGATACCGTCCCGCTCATTCACAAAAAACCTTGAATTCTAAAAATAACTTAATAATATCGTGATTAAATCAATATTTATCACAGTATATTTGCAATATTCATCGAATATTACTGAAATTGCCGCTCTAATATCAGAACTTCGATCTCCAACTTCTTACGAAGTGAACAAGATCACAATAACACTTCGACCCGTGTCAATCCTGGCCGGGCCAAGCAGAGTAAAACCCAGCCCAGCGGGATGTACGCTACTTACCCCGCCCGGACCTGGTTTGCGGCAGGATTCTGCAAGGCGGAAGTCGGGGTCTCATCCACGCTTCGCCTCGCTGGTGGCCACCAAGCTGTCGTCCGCGCGGGAGCGGCCAACCGATCGGAGCCCCTGCAAGATGAAGCCCGTGGCCCAGCTGAGATGCATGATGATGGCGGCTGGTCCCGACGCAAGAAGCGCTGTGTCGCGGGCCTTGATGGCCAATACGCCGCCCCAGACACAGCACAGCAGGACATAGGAGATAGGGAGAAGCAGCATAACCGGCGCAACGACAGAGAGTACCAAGCCCCCGACGGACCCCAGAAGCGCGAAAACAGGTAGCACCTGCCGAAGCTTCGGGCGGATCTTGTGCAGCATTATCGTGCGCATCCGGCCGCGCCCATGTTTCAGGTATTGCTTGGCCAAGGCGATAGCGGATGTCCGAGGCCAGTACCCAATAGATGCCTCACGGCACATCCAGATCTTGCCGCCGGCCCGGACAAGCCGATGATCGAATTCAAAGTCCTCGTTGTGAGAGAACTCAGCGTTGTAGCCACCGATCTTCTGATAGGCAGCCAGCTTGAACAGCGCATGGTGCCCATGATCCACAAAACCTGACGATGCGCCACGTCGATGCGCAGCGCCGCCATTGCCGAGGACACTGTTCTGGGCAGCCGCAGCAGCGCGTTGAAACGGTGTCTTCCCAAGCGCCACCATCGGCACCACCACGGAGTCCGCGCCGGTGTCCCTGAATGCCGCCACAAGGGCCGAGACAAAGCCGTCCGGGTAATCCGCATGGGCATCGGCCCGGATCATCACGTCGAAGGAACCCACTGCCTCTGCTGCCACCAGATTGCAGGCGGCGGACTGCAGACGGGCGGCGTTGTGGACGACGGTCACGCGAGCATCCTCGGCTGCGATCTCTCGCACGATCTCGACGGTGCGATCATCACTCCCGCCATCCGCGACCACGATCTTGTCGCCGTCACCCAGTTGAGGACGGAGCTGTTCGAGGGTCTCGCGGATATACGCCGCCTCATTGAGCGTCGGGATGGCGACAACGGACTTCACCGCGGGCAGCGCCAGGGTTGGTTCCTTTGCGTCACCGACCGCGGGAGCATCGCCTACCTGGCTTTCCTCATCATCATGGCCATCAGGTTGCATCATCGAAGCGCGCCCCTGTATCATCAATCCATTAAAGGCTCTCTCACGCCTCCTTCGTGTGGCGCAGGCGGGCATCGATAACAATGCTCTCTATTGGGAATGGAACGGAAACGCTGATGGGCGCGTAGCGATCCGAGGGGGATACTGAGCGTGAACAAAGCACCGCGACGTTGGGGCCTCGAGTAGTGCTCCCGTCGTGACCTTGGCAACGCGGCCGTTTCCACGGCTCTACCATTCTGGCGACGCTCTTGCCGATGGGATTTCGCGCGGGACAGCACCGATCGCTGCACCCCGCCCTTGATGTTGTCTTCGCCGCGCGGAAGGACCCCGCATGTTCTCGACGATGAACCGCCGCACCCTCGCCCGTATGCTCGCTGCGACCGCCGCTTTGCCGTCGCTCAGCCGCGCGAACCAGCCGATCGCACCGCCGCGGTCGCGCGAGCAACTTGCCAGCCAAGCGCCTTTACTCGGCGTCTATGTCGGAAACGATCCGGAAGACCTCGTCGCCTTCGAGAGCTGGCTGGGACGCCGTGTCGACGGGATCTCCCTGCACACGGGCGATGCGGACCGGTTCGACTGGCGTGGCTCGATCCCCTGGCTCGCAGAGCGGTGGAAGGATGTCGATCGCGGCCAGTTCTGGTCCATCCCCCTCATTCCAGAGGGCGCAACCTTGGAAGAAGCGGCGGCGGGCGACTACGATGAGGACTTCAGCACGGCGGCGACGGCGCTGTCCCGGAGGGGCCTGGACGATATCATCCACGTGCGGACCGGATGGGAGTTCAACGGCGATTGGATGACATGGTCGGCGATCGGCAAAGCCGAGCTGTACAACACAGCCTTCCGGCGCTTCGTCGACCGCTTTCGCGAACACGCCGACCGCTTCGTTTTCGAATGGTGCCCCAACTACGGCGATCAGGGGATGAACCCTGAACTGGCCTATCCGGGTGATGACTATGTCGACGTGATCGGCATGGATTTCTACTACGATCCGCGGTGGGATAGCGCCGATCCGAACGAAGCCTGGGTCTCCATGGTCGACCGTCCCTACGGCCTGAAGTGGCATCAGGAATTCGCGGCCTCGCGCGGCAAGCCCACCTCCTATGCTGAGTGGGGCGTCACGCTGCCGACGGCCGCGCCCTATATCGAAGCGGCAGCGCGGTGGTTCGAGGACCATCCCGTGCACTATCAGTGCTACTGGGACTCAGACGACGACTTCCGCGGAAAGCTCAGCGCTGGCCGACTACCGGAGGTCGCGTCGATGTATCAACGGGCCTTTCGCTAAGGGCCCGGCCGCGACGGCGTCGGCACGTGGCGTGTCCGCTAGCTTCGTCGCAACCGCATGGCCCCGAACGCCATCTTTCGCAGCCCGGGATCCGTCGTCAGCACCGTAAGCGCTGTCAGCAGCACGCCAACCGAGACAGAAATCGCCAACAGTTTCGACGATGGAATGCCGTCGAGATACCTTTGGACATACAGGACCCCGGCGGACATGACAGTCACGGCGGTGATCGTCGGCAAGAGCGCACCCACTTGCGCAAAGATGCTAACACCTGCTTTCCAACGCAGGAAGAACGACCCCAGCAGGACGAAGGGTAGGACGCGGAGGCTCCAGCCGATCACGCCCTCCAACAGCCCGTAGCGCGCCCCGTAGATGAAGCCGATCACGGATATCACGATGGCCGTGGCTTGGATCCCGAGATTGAGCTCGGGCCGGCCGAGCGAGGTGAGCGCATTCTCGATCAACTGACGGCTGGCGATCACGGCAAAGCCCAGGCAGATCACCACCATCGGCTGCTCGGCCGCCAGCCATTCTTCGCCCACAAAGAGGAGGATCATCTGCTTCGCGCAGAGGCCCAGGCCGATGAACATCGGCACCGTGACGACACAGCTCAGCCGGGTGGCCTGCAGATAGAGCTCCTTGATCCTCTGCAGGTCAGCCTGATTGCGCGAGAAGAGGGGGACCATGTACTGCCCGATCAGCGTCGCCGTCATGACATGGAACGGCTCCACCAGCCGAAGGGCGACATTCCACGTCCCGGCGGCTACCGTCCCCAGCATGTTGGCAACGATCAGCGTGACGAGCCGCCCGCTAGCAAACAATAGAAACTGAGCACCGACCGCCGCCCCGGCGAAACGCAGCATGCTGATGAGGCTCGAGCGGACGATCCTGGGGCGCAGCGGCACCGGCTCCATGAACAACAGCAGCACCGCCGCGATCGAGACCGACAGCACCGCCTGCAGTACAACCGCTTCGGCGCCATGGCCTTCCACGAGCATCGCCACCGCGATCCCCGTCGCCGTAAGCCTCGCGAAGATGGTCCTCAGAGCCAGGCTCCGGAAGTTCATCTTTCGCCGCGCAAGCGCCGCTGGCACGGCAGCCGCCCCTGAGGCCAGAAGCGCCGGCACGAGCCAGGGAAGAAAATCGGCGACCTCCGGCGTGTTCGTAAAAGCGGCCAGTCCCGGCGCCGCGAACCAGAGGATCGCGGCAAGCGTCGCTGCCCACAGAAACGACGTCGTCACCGCCGTCTCGGTATCCTCCGCGGTGAGGTCCTCACGCTGGATGACGGCGTCGTGGAACAGCGACTCGATGAGCGGGATCAGGATCTGCGAGATACTGACGACGAGCGTCGCAATACCGAACTCCAGCGGGCTGAGGACCCGAGCGGAGAACACAAAGAAGGCGAAGGCGACGATCGCCGCAGAGAGGGTGTCGAGGAGGAGCCACACCCCTGCCCTCACGGACCCCTTGGCGGCCATGTCAGCACTCTCCCCGCAGGCGCGCGAGATGATGCCGAAGCC
>JBCCRM010000079.1:0-4505 GCA_039513195.1 Pseudomonadota bacterium
CTGTGACGCCCAAAGGCAGCTTCGATGAAGTCTATCGAACCGCCACGGTGTTTCTAGCAAAGCCTTGGAAACTCTGGGCCTATGGGGGTTTCGAGCACAAGAGACTGGTCGCAAAACTCGCCTTCACAGGGCCTTTGCCCTCCTGCCCGAACGAGGGCTATCGAACCGCGAATATGGCGTTACCCTTCAAGGTCTTAGCCGAAATTTCCAGCAGAAACTCAAGTATGGTGGAGGAAGCTGGAGAATGTTCGAACCAGCTTTTTGAGGTTTTGGAGGACTGGAGTTACCAGCTTCGCCGGCATGGCATCGACGATTTGGAGCGCTTCGAATGAGGCCGTCGCATCAGTTTGCCGGGGCCTCGGCGGTTGCTGACGCGAGACCTGAGCCTCGCAAATCGGCAGAGACGCCACGCGTTCTCTCGGTGCGGCTCACCGCGGTCGAGCGGCAACGCCTGGAGCGGGAGGCGTCCGGGAGACCGTTGAGCAGCTATGTCCGATGCAGGCTCTTTGACGACCCTCGCGACCGCACGTCAAAGCGCCCCGGCACGATCAGCGATGCGAAAGCGCTTGGCCGGGTTCTGAGCGCGCTTGGTCGCTCTCCTCAGACTGGCACACTGAAGGGCATCTTGGCGGCCTGCGACGATGGCACGCTCGTGATGGGTCCCGAGGCTGAGAACGCTCTTCGGGTGGCATGCGCCAACGTCGCCGCGATGCGCGCGGATCTGATCCAGGCTCTTGGCTTGAGGCCGGAGTGACCGGCGATGATCCTGGTCGGCAATCAGCGTGGCGGTGGGAAGAACTTGGCGCTCCACCTCCTCAAGGAGGAAAACGAGCGCGTCGAAGTCCATCAGCTCCGCGGGTTTGTCGGCGAGACCCTGATCTCCGCTTTGCAGGAGAGCTATGCTCTTAGCCGCGCGACCAAGTGCAGACAGCATCTGTTTTCGCTCAGTCTCAACCCACCACCGGAGGAAGACCCCGACAACCAGGTGTTCGAAGAAGCCGTCGACCGCATCGAGCGACGCCTCGGCCTCGACGGCCAGCCCCGAGCCATCGTGTTCCATGAGAAGGAGGGGCGGCGGCACGCCCATGCGGTATGGTGCCGGATCGATGCAGGACAAATGAAGGCAGTGCCGCTGCCCTTCACGCGGCAGAGACTGCAGGAGGTCGCGCGCGAGCTCTACATCGAGCATGACTGGCGCATGCCAGATGGGTTCATCGACAAGGAGCTGCGCGACCCGCGCAACTTCACGCTCGCGGAGTGGCAGCAGGCCAAACGTGCCCAGAAGGATCCGAGGCGGCTGAAGGCGCAGTTTCAGGAGGCCTGGACGCTCTCGGACTCGAAGGTGAGCTTCGAGCACGCACTGAAGGAGCGCGGCTTCATCCTGGCCAAAGGCGACCGTCGCGGATTCGTGGCTGTCGACCATACGGGCGAGGCCTATGCCGTGTCGCGCTGGGTGGGGCTCAAAGCGAAGCAAGTGGCGGCGCGGTTGGGATCGACTGACGATCTGCCCAGCGTGCCGGCGGCGCACGCCAAGGCCGCGGGCTTTGTCACGGTGCGGCTTGAGGCGTTGAGAGCGGAACAAGTCCGCGAGGCTGCAGCGACGAAGGCAGAGTTCGATGCGCGACGGGAGCGGTTGGAGCGGCAGCACGCGGCGCAGCGCAAAGCGCTGGCTGAGGATCAGCGACACCTCCGGCAGCTGCAGGAGGCTGAGCAGCGGCACCGGTTCCGGACGGGTCTTCTCGGATTTCTGGATCGTGTAACTGGGCGCCATCGACGCGTCGCGGCCGAGAACCAGCTGTCAGCGGCTAAGCTTGACGAGGTCAATTCGGTCGAGCGATGCGCCCTCGCTGAACGGCAAGGGCAAGCGCGGTCGGCCCTGCAGGAGCGCGCGGAGGCAGAGCTGCGACAACGTCGGTCTGCCGCAGAGTCTCTCACGACGGACATCGACGCGCTGCAGAATGCGCGAAGGCGAGCCGAACGCGCAGATCATACCGGCAACAAAGGCGCAGAGCGCCGCAAACGACAGCGCATCCGAGATGGGCCTTAGAATGGCAGCCAGCGAGTCTCGCGTCGAGAAAGAGGGGCGCCAACGCGACGCTGCGCTGGCGCCCCAGTTTTGCGGGTTGGGAAATCGCTCAGGCTGCTTTGGCGTCGTCGCGCTGGCGCTGCAGGGTTTCCAGATCGTCGGCGGCGTCGCGGGCGATGATGTCCATCTGCTCGACCGCATGGCGCATGATGTCGAGGGCGCGCGCCTCGTAGAGCCGGATCAATGCCTCACCGGCGCGGCGCTCCTCCTCGATCTGGAGCGGCAAGAGCAGGCAGGCAGAGTAGCGCCCGATCCGCTCGATGCTGGTCTCGAAGGCCAGGAGCGGATCGGCCACAGCATCGATGCTCGGCCGTTCGGTCAGCTGTTCGAGGTTTTCCAGGAGGCGTTCCGCTTCCCCCGCCGGGTACCGGTTGCGGATGCGGTCTTCAAATGTCTCAGTCGGTTTGGTCATAATACTCTCCACACAATTGATTTGATAAACAATAAAGGAGTTTTCTATAGACAAATACTTAAAGAATGATTAAAGATGCGATATATTTTGAACTTATTTGACAAACATCAAGATGATTACGACCAATCAATTGCGGGCTGCTAGAGCCCTTCTCAGGATCGAGCAAGCAGAAGCCGCAGAAGCGGGCGGCATCTCACGGGCGACGCTGTCGGCCATCGAGAACGAGAACAGCCCCGGCAGTGCGGCGAGCCTGCGCAATCTGCAGAGCTTTTATGAGGCCCGCGGCGTGGTCTTCACCGAAGATGACGGCGTGCGCTTCAACAGGTCCGGACTGCGCCGCTATCGCGGGCCGGAGGACTTCCAGCGTTTCTATGACGATGTCTATGAGACGGCTCGGCGCCAGGGCGGCACGCTCTCGATCCTAAACGGTCAGCCGGAGGAGCTGATCCGCTGCCTTGGGGAGAGCTTCTACCGCGACCATGCCGCACGGATGGCGGCGATCAAGGACCGCTTCCGCTTCCAGGTGATCGTGCGCGAGGGGGATCGCGCGCTGATCGGGGCGGAGTTTGCGGAGTATCGCTGGTGGCCCGAGGCGCTCTTCACCCGGCGCATGCTCTACATCTATGGCGACAAGGTCGCTTGGATTGTCTTCGAGCCGCGCGATGTTCGCGTCGTCGTGCAGGACGACCGGGAGATCGCCGAGGCGCAGCGGGTGGTGTTCGACATCGCTTGGCAACATATGGCGCGGCCAATCGATGACTGAGCGCTTCGACAATTACCACTTCACCATGCTGCGCCCGGCTTTCGAGCGGGCAGTGGCCGAGGGGTGTTACGATCACCCTGCAGAGGGTCTCGCGGTTGAGCCTGTTGTGAGCACGCCCGAGACCTATCTGCCGCTCCTGCAGCGCTTCGGCGGGCCTTGGGGGTGGGATCGGCGGCCAAAGTACGGCGATCTGGATTACATCACACGGCGACTGGCAGAGCCGGAAACGCAGTTGACGCTGTTTCGCGCTGCGGGCCGCGAGATCGGCTTTGCCATGACCGGACGGCCTGCGGATGGGTTCGAGGCCCGTTTCGCCGCGGCCCATGGCGGCCCTGTCGCGGAGATCGAGAACATCGCCCTCCACCCGGCCGAGACCGGTGAGGGCAAAGGACGGTGGTTCTTGGGGGCGCTCCTGCGCGGGCTCTTCGCCGATCACAGCGCCGTCTGCCTCGCCTCCCGCTCGACCAATCACGCTGGGGTGCCGCGCTTCTATCGCCGCATGGGCTTCACGCTGGCCCATGTCGAGCGCGGCCTGCCGGACGATCTGGCGCCCGCCAATGGCCCCGCCTGCCGGGTGGCCTGATGGGGCGGTTGCTCAAGTGATGGCTCACAGGGTGTTTGGGGCCGTTGCGGGGGCTCTCGCCTCCGGGCCAGATCTCTCGGCTCCCGCCGTGCCCTCTGCGCTGGGGTCACGCGCCTCAGTCTCCGCAACTGGTTGGGCGTTCGGGGCGGGACCGAGCTCGGCTTCGAGATCGTCAAGGTCTTCGGCGGTCAGCTTGCCCTGATCGAGGTGTTCGCGGGCCTCGTCGAGGCGTTGTTGCTGTTCCAGGAGGTCCTCGCGCTCGGCCCCGAGCGCCGCTTCGGCTTCCCTCTCCTGTCTGTAGTCCTCCCAACTCGGATAAGCATCGTCGATCTCGTCCGGGTCGATCTCATCGGGCGAGACCGCTTCCCCATGCTCGTCGAAGACCTGAGTGCCATCCCCGGTCTTGAAGACCCGCCGTCCGTCCGGCAGCACGAAGGCCTGCTCCAGAAGATCGCGGATGCGCTCTCGGACAGCATCAAGCGCCTCGGTGTTGCGCATGAGCGCTTCGGTGTTCGCTGCCTCGAGCTGCGCGAGACGGCGCTGGATGGCGGCGTGCTCTCGGATCGCCAGAGCAGCTGTCGCGCTGTCCACCGCGGCTTCATCGGCGCGCAGATCGTCCCGGGACGCGCGGGCCTCCTGCACGCGCTCATGGGTGAAGGCC
>JBCCRM010000080.1:0-4430 GCA_039513195.1 Pseudomonadota bacterium
GCGGCAGCAGCGGTTCGATGGCCGCCCATGCCCGGTCAGAAAGCCAAAACTCGCCAGCCATCGCTCCGCTCCTGTCGAATTTTGTCAACAGGATCAGAAATCCCACGCACATTCAACGATATGATTGGGTTTCGACCCTAGGAGCTTGGCGCATCTGGTTGACCGATTTCGCGGACCGGTGACGCCCGCTCCTCGCCTTCCGAGGAGGCGGCGAGCAATCTCTAATCCTCATAGCGTTGCGACAGACCGCCCATGGATCCCAGCGCACGTGGAAGGCCGAGCGTGCCTTGTGTCGTGCGCATGGCTGGCTTCGGAACCACGGTCCCGACCCCCGCGGTTGACCATCCGCAGCCGAAAACATGCTGCGATAGCAAAGATCGGACTGGGAGCCGCAGACGTCCAGAATGACCACTAGCTCAACCGCGACGGCGTCACGCCCTTCACGTGTGCCATGAGTGTCCTGAGAGAGATGAAGAAACGCTCCAGTGGATCGTTTCGCGCGGAAACGGCCCCTGCCGCCGAGCGGGAGCGGGCAAACGTCGCCGAAGCCTGTGAAGCCTGGTTCGCGGCGCAGGCGGATATAGACCCCGAAAGGCTGATCTTCATCGGTGAGAGTGAGCCATCGCGGCACCATCGGTTCGAGCCCGATGGCGAATGCTCAACACAAAGGTGACGCGCCTGCGGGGCCGAGCGCCAGCGTGTTCCCGCCCGCAACGCCACCGGCGCACGACCAGCTTCGCCGCGGGCCTCGCGGCTCTCAGGGACTGCCGCGCCAATGGTCATCGACGGGCTGGTCAACGGCTAGATCCTTCTCGTCTATGTCCACAAGTTCTTTTTGCTAACACTCCGCCCCAGCGATGCGGTCATCATAAACAATCTAGGCCAGCAGCTAGGGCACGGCCGTGCGCGAGGCCATCGCAGGTGCCGAACTCCGCTTCCTACCGCCCCAAAGCCCCGATCTGAACCCGACCGAGAGCGCCCTCTTCGAGCTACAGTTGTTTCCAGCCAATCCGATCGAAATCGGCTAGAAGATGCGCTAGCCAGGGCCCTCCGGCGTCGCGCGATGTCGGCCGACAGCGCCTAGGTTGGGTTCACAGATCGAAACCGCCTGCGTCCGCGGAAAGAAAGCCGATCCGCTCGTAGGAGACGTGGTTCTGTTCCCAGTCGAGGGATTGGTCCTCATGCACGCGCACGAAGGTCTGATCGCCGTCGTTCCTCGTGCTGTAGCGCACCGTGGCGGTCTCTTCGTTGCGCATGGTCTGCATCTCGGCCAGCAAGACGTCCTGCGCGTCATCGAGACCGGTATCGCGCCACTTGAAGCTTGCCCCCTTCGTGCCGGTGGTGAACACGTCGCTCTCAGGATCGCTCTGTATGGCGATCCAGTCGATCTCCTCGCGGACGTGCCGGCCGTTGCTGGCCTCCTCCTCCTGCATGCGGACCGTAAACCCGTCAGCGTCGACACTGTGGACCCGGGTCGTGACTGTGTCGGGTCCGTTGAAGGTCGTCACCTGCGAGAAGACGATCGGGGCCTCGCCGTCCTGCGACGGGACGTCGTCGCTGAAATCCACGGTGACGTCGTTGTCGTGCTGGGCGCTGACCGACCCCGCCTCGATCATGGTGCCGTCTTGGAGCATATGGGTGCCTGCGCTGACCGCCATCCAGCTGACACTCTCCGGCGCCAAACGACTGCCGTCCTGGTAGTTCCACTCGGCGATCTGGAACTCGAACCCTTCCTCGGTCACGTTGCGCACGCGCGCGCCCGCGGGATCGCCATGGTTGCCGGAGACAGGCCCCATCACGACCACGGCATCGTCAATCGCCTCGTCGAAGGCCACCGTGAACCACTGATCTCGGCCCGTCTGAGTCACGGTCTCTGTCCCCATCTCCAGACGTTTGGCAGGAACGGTCAGATCGACCGTCACAGTCGCCGTGGCCGTGGCGCCGGTCGCATCGGACATCGTGTATTGGAAGGTGTCGGTCAGGCTCTCGGGCGATGCGCCGTTGCTGGTGTAGACGAGCTTGTTATCTACGATCTCGACGGTGCCGAAGGCAGGCTGTTCGACCGCGGTTATCACCGGGATCGTGACCGGCCCATCGTCGTAGGTGTCGTTCGCCAAGACATCGATCATGATCTGGTTGCCAACCAACACCCCGGCCACGTCATCCTCGGCTACCAGAGGCGGCGGTCCCGGCAGCGTCGGCCCGTCATCGGGTTTCGTCGCTTCGCGCGAGGCATCGAAGTTCGAGGCATGTTGCTTGCTGAAGTAATCGCGCTCGGAGCTGTGAACGAGCTGGATTTGATCTAGGGCGACATAGTTCGAGCGCGCTGCGATGTAGACCGTGACTTCGCCAGTATGACCCTGGGGGATATCGATCGAGTTGAACTTTCCTTGCGCGTTGTCGGCCTCGGTCTGCACCGCCCAGGACCAGGTCTCCGGGTCGAGCCCGCCGTTGTCAAAGCCGGTCTCCTCCCCACGGCCATTGGCGAAGAGCTTTTCCCAATGAAGCTCGCCCCCGCGCGATGCCAACGCACCGTCGTCCCAAACGGTCTCGTTCTCGATCCCGGTTTTGTCGTTCAGGATTGGGGAGCCTAGATCCCAGGCGAAATAGACGTCGTTGTGGAGATCGCCGTGGTTCTCTTTCGGGGCCGCCCATTCCGGCTTGATCATCCTAACGCCGACAAAGTACCGGCCCGCGGGATCGCCCTCGTCGATCGTGAACGTGTAGGAGAGTGGTGTGGTCTGGTGGATCCACTCTCTTTGAACGTAGGACTCGCTCCCTCCGGGATTGATCGTGTCCTTACTGTCGGAGCGCCAGAGCACCCCCTCGCCGGAGTAGTCTGGGATCTCGAAGCTCTCGACGACACCGGCTGCCATATTGGGGCTGACGTAATTGACAGGGACGTCGTTGCCGAATTCGGTGACAACGCTCCAACGGTCGCCGAACTTGGCCCAGGAAGATCTCGAGTCGTCTAGCACGCGATAGCCGTCCTCGGCCTCCATCACCACGACCTTATCGACCACTTCGTGCACGATGTACGGCGTCGGCGCTGGTGCAAGCGACTGGCCCGCCAGTACAAAGTCCCGGGCATCGCGCGGATTGACACGGGCGTCGGAGTCCGGCTCTTGGGTGAGCGCCCAGAGCAGCATGCCCGCGTCTGATGCGTCATAGGAAATGTCGTAGAAGGTCAAGTTTCGGTTGGGCGCCACACTCGAAGCGTCGAAACCATCCGGACCGTTCGCCAGATCCATGATTGCGTTGGCCTCGGTCAGCACTTCCTTCTCTTCGGGATCGAAATCGTAGCTGTCGAGATCGTCAAGCCAGTTCCACCACTTGCTCTTGAAGCCCGACCCCGGCGAGTTGGATGTCGGGGTGGTGAAGCCATTCTGATCGACGAGCTCGATGAACGCGATCTCGGGGTAGTTCGTCTTCAGATCGCTCCACTTGTAGCCCTGGTTTTCGTTCCAGCCGGAATGGGAGACGAGTGTAATGTTCTCCAGATTGCCGTCAGACACGCCTTGGAGGGCGTTATAGGTCGCCGTCATGGGACCGCCCTCCAGCACCAGGATCTTCTCACCGGAGTCGAGGACATCCGTTAACGCCGCAGTCGCGGTCTCCACCTGCCCCTCGTAGCCGATGCTCGCGATGCCGAGCGACCGTGCGAAGGCGGCCGACGTTTCCATCGCCTCCGCCTGCCAAGGCACCGAGTCCTCGAAGATGTTGTTGCTGTAGAAGAAGGTGGTTTGCTCTTCCAAGCCGGCCGCTTTGATGATCAGCGCTGCGATCACCAGCGCGGCGATATCATCGGGGTCGTTATTGTTGCCGTCGAAGTGGAAGACAATCTGGTCGTACTCACCGACCGAAAACAGCGCGTTGGGGTTCAGGTCCACGGCTCAACTCCACGATCGGTTAATGTTGTCCTGGTGCGGCACAGCATGCCCGCGCAACTGCGAGCAGACTGCTGCTTACTGAACGACGCTAAATCAGATCTTACTCGAAGCGTAAACACGCAGAAATCAGTCTAAATAGAAGCAAAAATCAAAAGTCTTTGGTAGACCTTATCATATCAATTTTGGAATCATGCACGATCAATTGAAAATGTGCGGCCTTTTTGCAAATGCGAAATGAGAAAAACAATCGCAGATTGAGCTATTGTGTAATTGATACATCCATATGAATAGGCAAATCGCATGTCAACTTTGATCTCACTGGCGTGGAAATATTGCCTCGGGGTGGCTCTCAAATTTGAGTAGCACATTTAAAACTATTGGCACTGACTCACCTGGCACTGGCCTGCCCCCAGCGAGTGGTTCGGTTGAATTGTTAGTGCATGGTGGGCCTCTGCCTCTGGTCGACGGGGATGATGGCCTCTGGCGCGGGCGGCCGGTAACCAAGGGCGCTGTGCGGACGGACGGTGTTGTAGTGGCGCC
>JBCCRM010000081.1:0-3844 GCA_039513195.1 Pseudomonadota bacterium
CAACGCGGTCAACAACGTCGTCACCTGGGCGATGCCGCATCATCCGGTCTACCTGTGGACCCTGCCGCTCTTCCACTGCAATGGCTGGTGCTTTCCCTGGACGATCACGCTCTTGGCGGGGACCCATGTGTTCCTGCGCGCACCGCGCGTCGATGCGATTTATGACGCCTTCGCCGATCACGGGGTCACGCATCTCTGCGGTGCACCGATCATCATGTCGATGATCGCCAATGCGACGCCCGAGCAGCGTCGCGACTTTCCGCAAGCGATCCGGATGATGACAGCAGCCGCCCCGCCGCCCGCCGGCGTCATCGCGGCGATGGAGGAGATGGGCATCTCCATCACCCATGTCTACGGTCTGACCGAGGTCTACGGCCCTGCCGTAGTCTGCGCGGAGAAGCCAGGATGGGATGACCTCCCACTCGACGAACGCGCTCGGCTGAAGGCCCGACAAGGCGTCGCCTACGAGTTCGAGGAGGACGTCCTCGTCCTCGATCCCGACACGGCTAAGCCGGTGCCATGGGACGGCGAGACGCTCGGCGAAATCGCCTTTCGCGGCAACATCGTCATGAAGGGCTATCTTAAGCAGCCCGCCGAGACCGCACGGTCCTTCCGCCACGGCTGGTTCTGGTCGGGCGACATCGGCGTGCAGCATGCGGATGGCTATGTCGAGATCCGCGACCGCGCGAAGGACATCATCATCTCAGGCGGAGAGAACATCTCCTCCATCGAGGTCGAGAAGGCACTGTACTCGCACCCTGCGGTTAACTTGGTCGCCGTCGTGGCGATGCCCGACGAGACGTGGGGCGAGGTACCCTGCGCCTTCGTGGAATTGGTGACCGGGATGACGGCCACCGAAGACGAACTGCTGGCGCACGCCCGCGCCGGCCTCGCCGGGTTCCAGCGCCCTAAGAAAGTTGTCTTCTGCGAGCTGCCGAAGACGACGACGGGAAAAGTAATGAAGCACGCCCTGCGGGACCATCTTCAAACAATGGCCAAAGGTGGTTGAGGTCGAAATCGCCGGCACCAGTGATACCCCGTCATTCAGATACCTGTCGCGGGGTCTGTTCTGAGCGAAATCAGGGAAGCGTCCGCAGCATCCACGCGATCACACGCCTTATCGACGAAGTCGTCGCCGCCGGGGCGGAACTGTCGGTACAATTTGAAGACGTGGCGACAAAATACTCCTGACCCAGACAGTGGTGATCGTATTATGGATCACGCTGCCTTGGTGAACTTCCGCATGGTGTCCGGCGTCGAGATAGGGCTTGCACTCCCATCCCTTCTGAGCGGCTTCGCGAAGCAGAGCCATCCAGACCAGCGTGACCGCGCCGAGGGAAGATCGAGTTCGTACCAGTAAGCGGAGGCGGCACGGGGCCCAGATCCTTGGTTGGTCTTCGATCACGTTTTACTTGGCGGCACCGCTGTTCAGCTAGCAGCCCCGCCAGATATAGGCCCCGTCAGACCGGATCACGGATCAATGGCATCGTAGAGCAGTGAATGCCGCCGCCGTTCAGTTGCATCTTGTCGTAGGGCACGACCTTCCAGGTCACGCCTGCCCCGGCGAGTTTGTCGAGCGTGCGGTTCGAACCACCCCCCGGCATCAGCAGCCGTCCCGGCGCTACCGCCAGCGAGTTCACAATCCAGTTCGTATCGCCCGGCCCGATCTCGATCATCCGGATGCCCTTCGCCTTCAGCGTGGCGATGAAAGAATAGGGCAAGCGGTCGGGATCAATCAGCGCGAGATCTCGATCGACCATCAGAAAGGCACCGTCGATATGCAGGTCGTAGCCGACAAGGTCGATCACGAGCAATTCGACTCCCTGATTGGCAAGCACCTCGCCAACCTGTCGCGCACCCTCTCGGTTGACGCGGATGCCGCAGCCGATCACAGCGGTCTGAGGGTCGATCCAGGCGAAGCTACCGCCCTCAAACAGTGCTTCGCCGTTGAGCGTGCGCAGAATTGGCACGCCGATCTCGCCGAGGGTGCGCGTGATGGCACGCTCCTCGCCGCGGCGCACGCGGGCGCCCATGCGGCCGACGATGGCGCCGCCCTTCACCATCACCAATGGGTCGCGGGTGTAGCAGGATTTAAGCCGCGGCGCCTGGACACCGCTGACCTCGAAGACCTCGATATCCTCGGCTCGGAGCGCGGCCACCAGCGCGTCATGTTGCGCTTGCATCTCAGCGATGTCGGGGATGCTGTCAGATTGAAAGTACCAACCAATGTCCGTGTCACCGAAGGAGCCGATCTCAGGCAACCTTTTTGAAGGGTCGATCACGGCCATCTCCGCGCCGGGACGGTGCACCAGCACAGCGCGGATGCGCCCAATATCGTTGTCCACGCCCCAGGGCCGCCCCCATGTGGCCGTCATCTCGCTGGGGTCTTCGAACGGAGGGCTTTCTCCGGCTGCAAAGCGGCGGATAGTCTCGTTGTAGATCCAGTGGGGTGAGCGTGCCTCGGACATGCATCAGGTTCCCTTCGAACTCCGATTGCCACACTGTCACAGCGACCAACCCGCAGAAAGGACGCTGGCGTCGTAGGCGCGTCCGGACCGGATGGCGCCTTTGTTTATTCGGAGTAGGCGGGAGGTGCGGCTTTCGGATCTGGGCCAGCGCTTTGTCGTGGAGGCTCGGGCGGTCCTTGACCGGCTCGACCGGGCACGCCGGGTGGCCGAGGTGCTGAAGAGCGGTAAGGAACAGGTCCTGCGTGTCGGTTTGACCACGGTGGCGATGCTGAGCGCGGCGCCGGCGATGATCGGCCGCTACCGCGACGCCCATCCCCAGATCGAGATCGAGATGCGGGAGCTTGGGACCGTCGATCAGGAGGCGGCCCTGGCTTGCTTGCCCCCAGTGAATGGGTCCACCTGTAATGTCGGCTGATCCGGTGAGGAGGATCCGTTCACTGGGGGCAAGCCACGAACGGTCACGCCGAGGGCGGCCAAGAGGCACCTTTAGGGAAGGCGCGAGCCCGATCAGTGTGATCGTCGCGGCGGCTCTCAAACTGACGCATCACCAAGTGCGGCCACCGGTGGAGAACGGTGGCCGCACCGTGCGCGACGTGTCAGAGGAAATCGTACATCGGACTGGTCTCGTCGTACATCTGCTGGACGGCGAAGCCTGGCAGCGCTGTGTCGAAGATCGCAAAAGTCCCGATCTGACCTTCGAAATACTTATCGCCGCTCCAGTGGCTTTTGCCGATATACAAATTTGGGCGTGACTCGATCGGCACGGGGTCGAAGTCTTGGTCTTTCAGCAGCGCGCCGTTCTTGTAAAATGAGACGTGGCCTTCATCTGTAATCGTGACCGCCAGCTGCATCCACGTTCCGGGCTCGATGACGTCATTGACCTTCAGATTGCCGATGCGATTGCCCTGGTAGTCCCACCACTCCACACGCATGTCGTCGGTGTCAGAGTATTGCGTCAGGAGCAGGTTGCTGTCCGCCCGCCCAGCACCAAAATCGAAGACTTTCGACCAATCCTGCGACTTGTGATCGAAGAGTACGTCGATGACGAACGACATGGATCCGCCCAAAACGAGATCGTTACCGGGATCATAAATCTCAAGGTAGTCGTTCGAGCCATCAAAGTTGTATGTCGTCCCATTAAGTCCATTGGGATTACTAATAACGCTTGCGCCCAATTTGGTCTCCAAGCTGAGCCAATCACTGTCGAGATAGCTCGCGTTGGAAGTCACCCCGGAGTTCGTCTCGGCGGGGTCGAAGAAAGCGATAGAGTCCCACCAGAGTTCGATATCGGAGAAGGTGCCGGAACCCGAGACAGGCGCGTCAGTGGAGAACACAATGCGGTCCCAGCCGTCGGCGGTCGGCCCGCTGGCCTCAGG
>JBCCRM010000082.1:0-3723 GCA_039513195.1 Pseudomonadota bacterium
GCCGATGCCGGCATTGGCACAAAGCACGTCGACCCCGCCCCAAGCGGCCTCGATCCCATCCAGCCAGCGGGTCATCGCGGCCGCGTCGGTGACGTCCGCCAATGTGCCGGCGATGAAGGACGGCAGCGCAGCCAGCGCCCCGGCATCGGTGTCGCAGACTGCGACCCTGTCTCCCTCGGCGGCGAAGGCGCGGGCGATCGCCAGTCCGATGCCGGCGGCGCCACCGGTCACGACCACGCGACGGCTCATGACCGAGCTTGCCGAAGCGCTGTCAGAGACGGTTCACGAGGATGGTGACCCAGAAGACCGAGAGGCAGGCCGTGGCGACCATCATCGGCATCGCGAGCTGCGCGCGACCCTGCCACAGGCGCAGCGCCGTCGCGATCACGCCGATCAGGCAAGCCAGGGTGAACACGGTCGAGAGTGTTTCGACATAGCCAAGCGCGCGATCGGTATCGGACAGAGCATAGACCAGCCAACCGCCAAGCGCCGGCACCGCCGAGAGGCCGAGCGCGAGCACTGCGCGCTGCCGGGTTGTGGCCAGCAGCACGGGCAGCACGGCGATCACGGTCATTGCCGCGGCAACGACGAAAAGGTCCGCATTCGACAACCCCATGGCCGACGGCATGCATTGCCAATGTGGCATGCTCGGGGCACAGACCCCGCGCCGTCCAGACCGCCGATTCGGCAGCGCTCTGGCACGTCATGCGGCAACGGGCGCGCGCTTTTCGAGCCGGAGCCGGGCGCGCACTTCTGCCGGGCCGAGCACGCTGGCGCCGAGGCGCTCGATGATCTCCACCGCGCGCTCGACGAGTTGCGCATTGGTAGCGAGTTGCCCCTTGGCGAGCCACAGATTGTCCTCGAGCCCCACGCGGACATGCCCGCCCGCCAACACCGCGGCGGCGACATAGGCCATCTGGTCCCGACCGATGGAAAAGGCCGACCATGTCCATCCGGGCGGGATCGCATTCACCATCGCCATCAGCGTGTTGAGATCGTTCGGCGCGCCCCAGGGAATACCCATGCAGAGCTGCGCCATCACGGGCGCCTCGATCACCCCCTCCTCGACCAGGCGCTTGGCGAGCCACAGATGCCCGGTATCGAAGACCTCGATCTCCGGCCGGACGCCGAGTGCGGTCATGGCGCCGCCCATGGCGCGCAGCATGCCCGGCGTGTTGGTCATCACGTAATCGGCCTCGGCGAAATTCATGGTGCCACAATCGAGGGTGCAAATCTCCGGGCGGCAGGCCGCGATATGGGCAACCCGCGCCTCGGCCGGGATCATGTCGGTGCCTGAGGCGAGCGGCAGCGGTGCGGCGGGCGGGCCGAACACCAGATCGCCGCCCATGCCCGCGGTGAGGTTCAGGATCACGTCAGTGCCGGCATCGCGGATGCGCTCGGTCACCTCGCGATAGAGCGCGAGGTCCCGGGCGGGCGCGCCGGTCTCAGGATCGCGAACATGGCAATGGGCGATCGCGGCGCCGGCCTTCGCCGCCTCGATCGCGCTCTCGGCGATCTGGGCGGGGCTGCGCGGTACATGCGGGCTGCGATCCTGCGTGCCGCCAGACCCGGTGACGGCGCAGGTGATGAAGACCTCGCGGCTTGGCATCAGCGGCATGGCCGGTCCTCCCGTCGCGCGGAACGGCCTGCCGATGAGCGGCCGTCATTCGTCCGAGGAGCATGCGCCGAGCGCGCGGCGTTGAGGACGACCGAATGCGACTCCGGCCCGCGCGATTACGCCGTCCGGCGCCGCAAGGTCAGCGTTCGTTCACCTGCACGCGGCGGACGGTGTCGCGGTCGAAGCTGCCCATGAGCGCCTTGCGCGCCACCTCGACCACGATGGCGGAGAAGGCGTTCATGATCTCGCTCTTCGGGGTGCTCGATTGCCAATACAGGGGCACGATCACCGAGGTGCCGGGCTGCAGCTCTACCAGCGTCCCGTCGTTCAGATGGCGCTCGATCGAGATCACCGGGTGCAGGCCCCAGCCCGCACCATTCATCAGGCAGGCCATATAGCCGGTGAAGGACGGCATGTAGTGACCGAAGACCGCGGGCGTGTCGCCGAAGGCGTTGCTCATCCACTGCTGCGGCAGCAGATCCTTGCGGTCGTAGACGATGTTCGGCGCCCGCTTCAGCGCGTCCAGCGTGACGCCTTCGCGAAAGAACTTCGCCATGAAGCGGGGCGTGGCGACGGCGACGTACTCCATGTTGCCGAGCGGCAGGAGCCTGCAGCCATGCAGCGGGGTCGCTTCGGCCGTGATCGCGGCCAGTGCGTCACCGTTCTTCAGCCTGTCGGCCGTGTATTCCTGATCGTCGGGAATGATGTCGAGATGAAGGTTCAGCCGGCTGCCCGCCTGCTGCACCACCTCCGGAAACCAGGAGGCGAGGCTGTCCGAGTTCACCGCGATGCGGATGACGGCAGGCGCCCCTGCGCCATTGCTGCGGATCGACGAGAGGTTCTTTTGCAGGTCGTGCTCGAGGAGCTGCACCTGCTCGACATGGCGGTAGAGAAACTGCCCGTACTCGGTCGCGACACATGGCCGGCCCCGGACGATCAGCACCGCCCCGGTCTTCTCCTCGAGCAGCTTTATCCGCTGGGAGACCGCCGACTGTGTCACCCGCAGCGAGCGCGCCGCCGCCTCGAAGGTCCCTTCGCGAATGACCGCCGATAAGGCGAGGAGAAGAGGGTAATCGAACTGCATTTTCACCCCAGCCCTATCATTAGCCCCACTTATATTTATGGCGCCACGCTGCGGGACGCAAACAATTTCTTGTGGCAACTGATCCCATCAATACTTCGCAGAAGAAAATCCCCTTATGATAGCAGAAGAAGCGCTTTTTCGGCTCCATACTTTCTCATTTCGTCAACCGCGGGTTGATTGCTAAGTGGAAACCCGCTGGGGCGACAGACAGGAGTGCAAGGATGTCGGGAAAAGCAGTTCGTCAGCACTACATGCGCGAGTTCAAAGGGCTTGACGGTCACAGCCGTTCGCGCGCGACGCTGATCGTGTTTGGCTACCTGAGTCAGGTTATAATGGCGGCGGCGTTGGGATACTGGATCGTCCAGTATCCGGTCGATGTATGGAGCGTTGTTGCGATCGTCTTGATCATCTTCTTCATCGGGACACGGTTGCGCGGCTTCAACAACATTGTTCACGAGTGCTCGCATTTTGCGTTCACCCGCGATCGTGCCAGCAACATATTTTTCGGTCGCCTATGCGCTTCCCTCGTCCTGTCCTGCTACAAGGACTACCGCGAGGAGCATATGACGCACCATGCCCATCTGGGCGATTACGAGCGTGATATGGACCTGCACGGTATTCAGGACCTGCGAATCGAAGATCCGCTAACGCCCCGAACCATCCTTCGCCATCTGGTCTCGCCGTTGGTAGGCCTCCATCTGCCCTACTATCTCGGCGCCAATCTGTCGAACCGCGATGGTACGCCGTTTCTTCTGCTGAAATACGGTCTCATCGTCGCCGCTGTCGCGGCCATGGCGGCCGATCCTCTCGCCGCGACGCTCTTTGTCTGGGTGCCGTTTGTGTGGGTCTACTCCGCCATCAACTACTGGACAGACTGCATCGACCACGGCGGCCTGATCGAGAGCGAGGATGACTTGGAGAGTTCCCGGAATGTAGCCGTGCCGCGCGCGCTGAGGTGGCTTCTGTTCCCGCGCAACGACTCGTTCCACTTGGTTCATCACCTCTTCCCGAACGTGCCGGC
>JBCCRM010000083.1:0-3197 GCA_039513195.1 Pseudomonadota bacterium
TACCGGGTCAACCGACGGCATCGGCCTGCTGACCGCGAAGAAGCTGGCCGCTGAAGGCCACACGGTTCTGCTCCATGGCCGAAACGCGCAGAAACTGGCTGCCGCGGAGGCCGAGATAGGCGGCAGGACCGAGAGCTACCACGCGGATCTTTCCGATATGGGAGAGGTGAACGCGCTGGCGGATGCCGTTCTGGCCAAGCACGACAAGCTAGATGTGCTGATCAACAACGCGGGCGTTCTCAAGGCGCCCATTCCGGTCCTCGCCAACGGCCTGGACATCCGCTTCGTGGTGAACACGTTCGCGCCCTATGTCCTGACGCGCCGTCTTTTGCCGGCGATGACGGAGGACGGGCGCGTCGTGAACCTGTCCTCCGCCGCACAGGCACCAATCGATCCGAAGGCGATGCAGGGCGAGGCCGCGCTTGATGAGATGAGCGCCTATGCGCAAAGCAAGCTCGCCATCACCATCTGGACCCGGGAACTGGCCAAGGAGCTCGCGGGCGGTCCGTCAATCCTGGCCGTCAATCCCGGCTCTCTGTTGGCGTCCAAGATGGTGAAGGAGGGCTTTGGCGTTGCTGGAAAAGACATGAACATCGGCGCAGACATTCTCTGCGAGGCCGCCCTGGGTGATCGCTTCGCAGAGGCATCCGGGGCTTACTTCGACAACGACTCCGGACGGTTCGCCGACCCACATCTCGGCGCGTTAGACCCCCGCCACGCGGCCAGCGTCATGAGGATGATCGACGAATTCGCCGCTGAGCACATAACAGGCTAAGCGTTACGGGCCCCAATTATCTACGAAACTCGAATTCTAAAACAGCAAAAGGCGCATTTACCGACAATCAGAAGATAATACCTTTTGCGTCGGGCGGTGGGGCATCTCCCACCGGTCGATAACAAACCGACCGAGAGCCAACACCAGCCTCGCCTTGCCCAGGGCGCGGCCCAGATGGGGACTGCCCAATGAAATACGAGAACTTCCAAACCTTCGACGTGAAGGTCGAGAATGCCATCGCTACGGTCACGTTCAACTTCGGAACGGTGAACGTGCAGGGTCAGGAGATGTTGGCCGACCTGAACAGTCTCGCCATGCGGCTGGAGCGCGATCGCGAGACCAAGGTCGTGGTCTTTCAGTCGGCCAACCCCGAGATCTGGGTATGCCACTACGATACCGAGCTACTCAAGGACATGTCCACGGACGCTGTCTCCCGGGAAGAAGCGCAGCTCCTGGATTTGCAGGCGGTCTGCGAGCGGATCAGCAAGGTGCCGCAGGCGACCATCGCCAAACTTGAGGGCTTCGCACGCGGTGGGGGGCACGAGCTGGCATTGGCGCTCGACATGCGGTTCGCCGCGCGCGGCAAGTTCAAGTTCATGCAGATGGAAGTCGGTATGGGCATTCTGCCCTGCGGTGGCGGTGCATCGCGCATGGCGCGCCAGACCGGTCTCGGCCGAGCATTGGAGATTATCCTGAGTGCGCGCGACTTCGATGCAGACGAGGCCGAGGCGATGGGGACGATCAACAAGGCGCTCGATCCCGACGAGATCGGCGACTATGTCGACGCGCTGGCGCAACGGATCGCGCAATTCCCCGCGGAATCAATCAATGCCTGTAAGCAGATGGTCTACGAGTCCATCGACAAGCCGATCGATGATGCCCTGAAGGCGGAGGCCTATTGGCTCTACCAGGCGACGAGCAAGACACCTGCCATCAAGCGCTTCACCATCGCTGACGAGCAGGGCCTTGAGCACGATATTGAAAACCAGCGAAACTGGAACGAGCTCGTCATGAAGGTTCAAGAAATCGGCAACTGACGTGAATTCACGGAAAGCGGGCTCACGTCCTTGTATCGACCGAGCCCGCTTTCTCTTGGCCTTCCAACTCTCGCGCCGCAGCCAGAGAGCCCGGTTACCATGCAGTTACCGACCTCCAGTCTCCGAAAGTGAATATCGGCTTTGGTCCGCACAATGTGAGTTGATCGGCCAAGCACTTCCGAACGCGCCGCGAACGTCCGGTGCGAGGGACGTAATCGCAGCATCCGAGCCTCCTCCGACCGGCAGCTCGGGCCGAAACAGCCTCGTTGAACGACCTGTCGTCGATGTTGCTGAGCGCAGCAAGCTTCAAGCCCATGGCTCTAAGGCTGTTCAGGACGTCAACGCTATCGTCGAACGCTCTGTGCTTCGCGGCAAGGCCCGCTAACGTCTCTAAGGCGCTCTCCGGGACATCCACGTCGAACTCGGCCCCCATTTGCTGCAGGGTGCGCCGCAGAACCTCGGGATAGCGCATGGCGGGACGTTCGTCCTGCAAGGGCTGTCGAAGCCTATCGTAAGCTTCCAGCAGCTCTGTCCTTGCGATCGCGCGGCCGCTCCGCTCCGCCCATGCGCCGAGAAAGTCCGATATCTCCGGTTCCCAATTCAGGATCTTGCGGTAGACATCGAAGCTCACGGCGTCAAAGTCTTCTCGGCTGATGCTGATCATCGTCCTACCCCGACTGCCTGGCCGCAGTGCCGTCTAGACCGGACCTAAGGGCTCGTAAACGATCGATGCTTAGCCGGGCTCTGGCGGCTGTTCGATGAGGGGCGCATGCGGGTGGGTGAGGATGCGGACAGTCATGAGGGCGGCGATATCCCTGATCGGAGGCCCGCCTGGCGCCCCGGTTGGCAGCAGGTCTCGGCTTTAAACGCGAACACGTCCGGCATGAGGTCACACCTCTCCGGCATCGTCGCTCCGCATGCCCTCGGTACCCCAAGGCCAGTGGTCCGCGTGGCCTTGGGGCGCCGGGAGCAAACGGGTTCTCACTGCGAAGCGCGGGCCCGTGCTTCCTCGACCAGCGTGCCGTCGCCGATCTCCTTGGTCATCTCGACGGCCATGCGCGTGACCTTCCACTCACCCCCGATGCACGACAGACCCCAGTGGTACACGCCGACCGGGGGCCGCACCTTGGTCGAGAACCCGACCCAATCGCAGGCATCCCTCTGCGCCAGTAGGCACGTCATCCGAGGCGCCAACGCGCCGCCGCGTACCACCTGGCGCGTGTCGGACCTCTGGTCGGATCATCGCTGCGACGCACCGGCGTCCGATCGCCATAGATCGGCGTAATCCTCGGCGAACTGGTAGAAGCTCTTCGGCGCCCGACCGAGCAGGCGTTCGCTCGTCGGCAATGGCTCTGCATAGGCGCCAGTGGCGAACACACCCTGCA
>JBCCRM010000084.1:0-2951 GCA_039513195.1 Pseudomonadota bacterium
ATCACGCCTTTCCCGCGGACGATCGTCTACCTGACGCTGAACGCCGTCTCGAACTACATCCGCACGCCGACCCGCGAGGAGTGGATCGCGCATCGGGATTTCGCGCCCATCCAGCCCTGCGCCGACGATGCGCTGCTCGCGTTGGCCCGGGCGCGCGCGACGGCGGCCGCGTAACCAACCTGGCAGGGAGCGGCGACGCCCGCCCCCTGCCCTGACCAGCCAACTCTGCCCCTCGGCCTCGCCGCCTCACCGAAACGGCGTGGCGCCACTAGAGAGACGTCCTCAGCGCCTCCGCCACCGCAACGCGAGAGTCCTGGCGGAGGACGAGAACCCAGGCACCGACCTTGCAGCGCGCTATTGGGCAAGGCACTGGCCACACGCGCAGAACGGCTCTGTCTGAGGAACCGGGGTTTGCGCTGAAGATGGCGCCCCCTACCCCGACCGCAGGCCCCATTCAAACCCGTTCCGCTACTTCACGAAGGGCCCTGCGATCATCCTTCTGGCCGTGATGCTCTCCGTTCGGTTCCGGCTCTCGCAGAGGAAGGTCGAGGACCTGCTCCAAGAGCGCGGCATCGATGTCGGCCACGAGGCGGTGCGGCTCTGGTGGAACGGCTTCAGCCCGATATTCGCCTGTGAGACCGAGGCCGTCGCCGCCCAATTTCGTATCGGCGATCGGGGGCGATCAGGAAGGATATGGCTTCGCTGATCGCCCGCACGACCAGCATTCGTTCGAATGGGTCGCGGTGATCGTCGCGGCGTGGAAGCGCCTGGCAAGCGGCGAGATGCGTGTCGTTGATCGGCAACCGCTTGAGGCCGGCGGCGCCCCACTGCCAGTGCTTAGGGTTTCATGGGCTCCGTCGGGATTGACATATAGAGATCACCGCCCTCTCGGTACTTTTGCGCCATGGTCTCCATGCCGTTCTTGGCGGCGGCGTCGCGAATGTCGTGGCTGATCTTCATCGAGCAGAATTTCGGCCCGCACATCGAGCAGAAATGCGCCACCTTGTGCGCCTCCTTCGGCAGGGTCTGGTCGTGGAAATCGCGCGCCGTGTCCGGGTCGAGCGACAGGTTGAACTGGTCCTCCCAGCGAAACTCGAAGCGCGCGCGGCTGAGCGCGTCGTCGCGCGCCTGCGCCCCCGGCAGGCCCTTGGCGAGATCCGCGGCATGGGCGGCGATCTTGTAGGTGATTACGCCGGTCTTCACGTCGTCGCGGTCCGGCAGGCCCAGATGCTCCTTCGGCGTCACGTAGCAGAGCATCGCACAGCCATACCAGCCGATCATCGCCGCTCCGATGCCGGAGGTGATGTGGTCATAGCCCGGCGCTATATCCGTGGTGAGCGGCCCGAGTGTATAGAATGGCGCTTCGTGGCAGCACGTGAGCTGCTTCTCCATGTTCTCCTTAATCTTGTGCATGGCGACATGGCCCGGCCCCTCGATCATCACTTGGCAGTCCTTGGCCCAAGCGACTTTCGTAAGCTCACCCAGTGTCTCGAGCTCCGCGAACTGCGCCTGATCGTTGGCGTCCGCGATCGAGCCCGGGCGCAGGCCATCGCCGAGCGAGAAGCTCACGTCATAGGCGCGGCAGATGTCGCAGATCTCGTCGAAATGCTCGTAGAGGAAGCTCTCGCGATGATGGTGCAGGCACCACTTCGCCATGATCGAGCCGCCGCGCGAGACGATGCCGGTGACCCGGTCGGCGGTCATGGGCACCATATGCAGCCGCACGCCGGCGTGGATAGTGAAGTAATCGACCCCCTGCTCCGCCTGCTCGATCAGCGTATCGCGAAAGATCTCCCAGGTGAGATCCTCGGCCACGCCGCCCACCTTCTCCAGCGCTTGGTAGATGGGAACGGTGCCGATGGGGACGGGGCTGTTGCGGATAATCCACTCGCGGGTATTGTGGATGTTGCGCCCCGTGGACAGGTCCATGACCGTGTCAGCGCCCCAGCGGATCGCCCAGACCAGTTTGTCGACCTCCTCCTCCATCGAGGAGGTAACGGCCGAGGTGCCCATATTGGCGTTCACCTTCACCAGGAAATTGCGGCCGATGATCATCGGCTCGCTCTCGGGGTGGTTAATGTTCGCGGGGATGATGGCGCGGCCGGCGGCGATCTCGGTGCGGACGAACTCCGGTGTCACGATCTCGGGGATCGAGGCGCCGAAATCCTCCCCGTCGCGTGCGGCCACCACAAGGTCGCGGTGCTGGTTCTCCCGGATCGCGACGAACTCCATCTCCGGCGTGACGATCCCGGCGCGGGCATAGGCAAGCTGCGTGACCGCTCGGCCGCCGGTGGCGCGCAGCGGCGGGCGCAGCGCCGGGAACTCCTGTGTCAGCCGGTCGGCAGAAACGAAGCCGTTGTCCGCCTCCTGCACTGGCCGCCCCAGGTATTCCTCGACATCGCCGCGCGCCAGGATCCAGTCGCGGCGCATGGGCGCCAGGCCGCGCTCGATATCGGTCTGCACGCCAGGATCGGTGTAGGGGCCGGAGGTGTCATAGACCGTCAGCGGCGGCTCGCCCGCCGAAGGGTGCACCGCGATTTCGCGCATCGGCACGCGTATCCCGGGGTGCAGGGTGCCCGCCACGTGGATCTTGCGTGAGGCCGGCAGGCCACCGGTCGTGATCTTGGGGGATTGGATGTTCATCAGGCGTCTCCTTGAGCGCTCACTCAAAAAGACCCAAAGCGTCAGTCAGGCAGGAACGGGTTGTACACCCGAAGGGCCGGCCGCGCGGCGCGCGTTGCCCCATGCTCCCTACGCCAGCATCACCTGGGTCAGGTTCAAAGGGTCGCGTCACTGCCCCTGGTGATAAGCCGGGAACGGTCAGCCTCTCAGCCCCCAAAGCGGGGCTCCCCTGCGATGGATCGAGGTTGGGGCGAAAACGAACGACCGTCAACGCATCCCGACGCCGCGCTCCGCAACGAAGGGCTGCTGCCTTTGACGACTAACGCGCG